>NZ_JAHESF010000070.1 GCF_018598225.1 Chryseosolibacter histidinae
TTCCATCAACCTTGCGCTGAGCACCCGTGGCATCAGGGCGCTGGAAGAAGTTGGTCTTGCAGACGAGCTCAGGAAAGTTGCCATCCCCATGCATGGCAGAATGATGCATGACATTCAGGGCAAGCTCACCTTTCAGCCTTACGGGAAAGAGGGACAATTCATCAACTCCATTTCGCGCAGCGGCCTGAACATTGTGCTCATGAACGAAGCGGAAAAACAAGGTGTCACGTTCCTTTTCGAACAACGCTGCACCGGCGTAAACCTGGATGAGACCAGTCTGACCATCAGCAGTGGCCAGCAAAACCACACACACGCTTTCGACTTCATCGCAGGAGCCGACGGCGCGTTCTCTGCTGTGCGCTGGGCTATGCAGATCACCGACAGGTTCAATTTTTCGCAACACTATATCGACCACGGTTACAAAGAGCTGCACATTCCCGCCGGCAAACAGGGCGCATTCCAGATCGAAAAAAATGCGCTTCACATCTGGCCGCGTGAAAGTTATATGATGATCGCGCTTCCCAATCCCGATGGAAGTTTCACCTGCACACTCTTCTTCCCTTTCGAAGGCAACCCTTCGTTCGCATCACTGAAAGAGAAAAAAGACATCGAAGCTTTTTTTCAAAAAGTATTTCCGGATGCCGTGAGTCTAATCCCAGACCTGGCTGGCAATTTTCACACGAACCCCACCGGCTCGCTGGTCACCGTGAAGTGCTACCCATGGGTGAAAAATAAAACATTGCTGATCGGCGATGCGGCCCATGGCATTGTTCCCTTCTACGGGCAGGGAATGAACGCAGGATTCGAAGACTGCAGGGTATTGAACCAGCTACTCGACAAACATAACGGTGACTGGGAAACAGCCCTTACCACATTCCAGCAGCTGCGCAAGCCCGACACAGATGCCATCGCCCAGCTCGCCTTCGATAACTTTGTGGAGATGCGTGACCTTGTTGCCGATGCCGACTTCCTGGTAAGAAAAAAGATCGAAGCAAAGCTGCACGAGCTTTACCCCGACCGTTGGATCCCACTGTATTCCATGGTCACATTTCACGACGATATCCGCTATTCGGAAGCATATGAAACAGGACAGCGGCAACGAAAGATCATGGACGAGGTAATGAAACGCGAAGGCATTGTTGAAAACTGGCAGCAGCTGAACTTCGAGGAGATAGTTAATAAAATCAGTCCACGGTCCATGGTCCACAGTCCACAGCAGCGCAGTACCAATCGTACCTCGTAAATCGTACTTCGTACCTCTAGGAGGCGATGTGGATTTTGTATTCGTCGAAGCGGTCGAGAACATCTTTCACGTAATTGACCGGCTCTTCACATTTGCAGTATCCGGCCATTACCACGGGATCGCGATAGAATGCCGGATCTGATTTTTTTGTCAGGAAATATTCCACGTTCTCGTCCCACACGTTGGGATTCTTGCCGTGTTTCTGCGCCAGCTTGCGGGCATCGGTGATGTGAGACAAACCAGCGTTATAAGAAGCGAGAATGAATTTCAGTCGTTCATCAGGATCGGCTACCCGATTCGCCCAAAACTTATCGAGGTATTTCAGATAACCTACGCCGGCTTTGATGCTTTGGCGCGGATCGTCGAGGTTGGTGGCGCCGAAACGTTTGGCAGTGCCCGGCATCAACTGCATGAGGCCTCTTGCGCCTGCCCATGATTCACCTTTCGGTAAAAAATGAGATTCCTGATACACGAGTGAAGCCAGCAAGCGCCAATCCCATCCCAGTTCGGTAGCACCTTTTTTGATGAGATCGTCAAAAGGAGACAGTTTATTTCCGCCCAGCGAAGAGTAATCGCTTTTCATTCTGATGAGCGACGTTCTCGGGCTTTTGAAATAGCGGTTGTAGATCACCATAAAAGTTGCTTCACGCTTTATCTGTGAAAGCCATGCGTTGACGGATTCAAGCAGCTTCGGAGAATTCATACGTGTAGCCCAGGCCACCTGCTGCATCACGCTCACCGGTGTGTTCACATCGAGGTTTGGATAGTACGATGCATTTACGTTGGCCATCATATGGTCGGCCACGGTGTAGGGAACGTCGCCCAGCGCCACTTTGCGGATGAGCGACTCGCTTTCCGCCGAGGTGGTATCACGACGGATAAGGATATCGCCTCCGATCTCTTCTGACAAATTTTTCAGGCGAAGCTCGAAGCTGGTAGCAGGGAGCACGTACACTTCCTTGCCTACAAGCTCCACAGGATTGCGTATAAGCCTGTCGTTGATATCGTCGATGCCCATGCGTCGCCAGTTCTCGGGCTTGCGCTGCACCAGCACCTGATAGGTGTTGAAGTGTGGTCTGCTGAAAGATACGTAGCTGGTCCTGTCTTTGGTGATGGTAAGCGGAAATGCCAGAATGTCACCTTGTCCGGTATTGAGCAGATCGATGGCGCGTTCAACCCCCGAGGTGACCTTTATTTTCAGGTCTACATTGAGCTGACTGGCCAGCAGGTTGAGTAATTCGTACTCATAGCCCATGGGCTGGCCTTTATAAATAAAATAACTGATGGAGTTATTATCTACGAGTGCGGTGATATAGCCCCGTTTCTGGATCTGTTCAAGATCAATTTGGACCGTCGGGGCGGGTGCAAATTTCATTTGCGGTGCCTTGTTGCAGGACACACAAACCGCAAAAACGATCAAAACGACCGAAAAAACACGGATTAAGGCCGACATAAGGGGTTGAAATTAGGTATTCCGGCGATAAATAAAAAAAACTGTAACAGGGCCATACGTCTTCCCATGGTTCCTATAACGCTATACTGTCAATGTTTGTGCCAACCGAGCCCCTCCCGGCCTACCCTACTGCACAGGGCAGGAGATGAAAAGTGGGAATGGGTAATAAAAAAGGCCTCTTTTGGAGGCCTTTTTTATTAGAAAAATTTTTATTTTTTTTCTTCGTTAGAAGCTGATCTTCAGGCTTGTGTTCCAGGTGCGGCCCATGCCATAATAAACCTGGTTTCTCTTAGAGCCTTTAGTGCCCACAGAGCCATTAGCAGCATCGGTAGTGTTGGCGGGATCATAGAGGATATTGGTAGTAGATTCTGAAATATAGATCTCATCCAGGATGTTATTCATATTGAATCTCCAGGTAAGGTTCGTACCACCCAATTTGAAGCGATAAGAAACACCGCCATCGACCAGGCTATACGACGGCAGCTGCCATGCCTGATTCGCTCCTTCACCAGGTGCCGGTGCATTGTCGAATGCGCCACCGCTGGCAACGTTGAATGCTGCGTATAATTTATCGGCATAATAATAAGAAGCATATACACTCAGGTTTCTGAGGATGTCGTATTCTGCGCCGAGGCTGATCGTTGTTTGGGCTGCATCGCCCACTTTTGCATCCTTGGCGTAGATCATTTTAGTATCGATGTAGTTGTTGTCTGCATCATAACGATTGCCGGAGAAATCATCGGTATAGCGCCAGTTGCCGAACGAGGCCGAACCTGTGATGCTCAGCGGCGTAATGGGGCTGTAACGGAAGTCGATCTCCAAACCACGGTGCAGCTGCGCAACATCGGTGAACAAGGCGCTACCGGTTCCATTGGCGTCAGTATAGGTTCTGGAGAATTGCCTGTTACCCCATACAGTGTTGTACACGTTGACATTGGCATTGAAGCGCGTGCTGCGGAAACCGTATCCTGCTTCGATCGAGGTGATGTCCTGATTTTCAACAGTAGGGCTGACAACGTTCGTGTTATTAACAAAAACGGCGTTGAACAGGGGCTGTTGTGAGAAATAACCACCATTCACAAATACGTTGTGGTAAGCATTGATGTTGTAGTTAGCACCGATCTTCACTGTGCCGCCAGCGAAATTCTGCCATTCGGTTTCCTGCGGAGGATTGGTGGCGTCAGGGGTGTACAGAAAGTAGTCAACACGTTTGAATCCCTGGTTGGAGTAAGATCCTGAAGCAAAAACAGAGAGGTTGTTATGAGAATATTCCAGCTGACCGAACAGACCGATCCAGTTTGAAAGACCATCATTGTTGTACGCTATCTCGTTGCCATCAGCGCGGCCTTCGCTTGAAATGAAGCGATCAGGATCATTCACATTGGTCACATCGCGATAAGCAGCCAGGCCCAGCAGGTCTTCTACCCTTCTGTAGTGCAGTCCTTTGTAATAACGGGCATCGATACCACCGGAGAAAGTGAAGTCTTCATTGAAATGATGGGTGAGGTTAGAAAGGATGCCGTACCAGTTATGCTCGTTCATGGATGAGCGTCTGATAATGCCGTTGGAGGCTGACTGGCCTACGTACTGACCTGCAAAAGGACCTGTAGGATAGGGTGTATTCTGAGGGGTGAATCTTGAGCCATTGGCAACAGCACCGCCCTGGTTCCAGGTCTTGATATCATCGAAACGGATAATGCCATAAGCATCCTTGAAGTCGTTGCTAAAAACATTCGAGCCGTTGATCCTTCCGGCATCACCGGTTCCACCACCTCTTCCGTATGAAGCGTACACAGAAGTTGCCAGCTCAGTCTTGTCACTGATGGTCCAGAAGTGGTTGAGGAACACTTTGGGTTTGTGATAGAAGTTCTTCGCCATGGTGAACTCTTCGCCATCCAGGTAGCCCCACGAGCTGTTATACTTGTAGTACCTGTCGCCACCATTGAGCTTATAGTCGATGATTGTGCTGGCAAAACTTCTCTGGTGATGCCACTGCGGTGCGCCAACAGCGGTCAGCAACAAAGAGTGGTTTGCGTTGATCTTCTTGGCTACGGAAGCAAAATAGGAATATGCCTGGAACTCGGTTCCATCTACATACCCTTCACCGCGGGTATGCGTACCCTGTACTGTGAAGGCCCATCCTTTGGCGTTGAGACCTGTTGAATAGGTGGCACCGAACTTCATGTAATTGTTATTGCCATATGACAGCTGTACGTTCCCGCCTTTCTTCATTTCGGCAGCGTTGGTCACAATGTTGATCGAACCACCTACTGAAGAAACTGCGAGCTTCGAAGCACCGAGGCCACGCTGAACCTGCATGGAGTTAGTTACATCGCTCAGACCAGCCCAGTTAGACCAGTATACCCAGCCATTCTCCATGTCGTTCACAGGAATACCATTGATCATGATAGCGATGTTGCGGGTATCGAAGCCCCTGATGTTGACACGGGCATCGCCGAATCCACCACCTTGTTTGGTTACATAAACAGAAGGTGTGCTGCGGAGCACTTCGGGGAATTCCTGGTTGCCGATCTTGGCTTCGATGGTAGCGCCTTTCACCGTAGATACAGCCACGGGCGTTTTGCGGTCGATGGCCACAGAAGCGATGATGCTCACTTCATCCAGACCGATCGCCTGGCTGATCAGCTTCACGCTTCCCAATTCCGCGGTACCACCAGAGGGCACGCGTACGGCCAATTCAGTTGACGGATACCCGATATATGAAATAACTACAGTCTGGCTTCCGGATGCCACGCCATCGAGTTGAAAAACTCCGTTAACATCCGTTACAACACCTGTGGAGGTGCCTTTCAATAGCACGCTGGCCCCGACAACGGGTTCGCTGTTGCCATCGTCAATCACAGTTCCCTTGATGGAACCGGTCTGCGCAAATGCATACGTTGTGACCAGGGTCAAAAGCAGTATGCACCGTAGGGTCATCAGTAAAAGTTTCCTCATAGTTTGATTAAGTTATTGGGTTTAAATAGAGCGGCGTAAAATTATTCCTTTGCCCACATATTACCTTTACTGCACCTTTAAATCTATGAACATTTTGTTTACAATAAGTTAACAATCTTTCATGTGCCACTCATATAAAAGCGGGCTAATTGTTTGATAAAGACGGCTTTATTTTTTCAATTGGAAAACTTAAACCTGAACCTTAACCATGAAGAAATCCCTGTTACTGGTCCTTATTCTTACATCGTCATTCGTGGGTGTATTCGCCCAGGCAGACCTCACTTATTACCTGCCTGACGGTGTTTCCTACAACCCTGATATTCCAACACCCAAATCTGTTATCGGCCATGAGGTGGGCGAGTTTCACGTCACGCACGACAAACTTGTTAATTACATGTATGCAATCGATAAAGCTTCTGACCGTGTCTCCCTCGAGGTGACAGGATACACCCACGAAGCCAGGCCTTTGCTCCTGCTCACCATCACTTCCCCTAAGAACCACCAGAATATCGAATCCATCCGTACCCAGCATGTGCAGCTCACAGACCCTTCAAAATCGGGCAGCCTCAACACGCAGAATATGCCGGTGGTCTTCTACCTCGGCTGCAGCATTCATGGCAATGAGCCCAGCGGAACCAACGCAGGCCTGCTGATGGCCTACCACCTGGCCGCCGCCCAGGGACCGGATATAGAAAAAGCGCTGGAAAATACCGTGATCCTTTTCGACCCCAGCTTCAACCCCGATGGCATGCAACGTTTTGCCGCCTGGGTGAACTCACGCAAAAGCAAATCCATCGCCACCGATGCTTACGATATGGAGCATAACGAAGCGTGGCCCGGCGGAAGAACCAATCACTACTGGTTTGACCTGAACCGCGACTGGCTCGTGGCACAGCAGCCTGAATCGCAGGCCCGCATCAAAAAATTCCATCAATGGAAGCCCAACGTGCTCACCGACCATCACGAGATGGGAACCAACGCCACGTTCTTTTTCCAACCCGGCGTACCTTCACGCATGCACCCGCTCACGCCAGCCAGGAACCTGGAGCTGACAAAAAAGATCGGCGAGTTCCACGCCAAAGCCCTGGATGCGATCGGGTCTTATTACTACACACAGGAAGGTTACGATGATTTTTATTATGGCAAGGGATCTACCTTCCCTGACATTCAGGGCGCCATCGGTATTTTGTTCGAGCAGGCAAGCTCACGCGGTCACGCACAGGAAAGCACCAATGGCATTCTGCGCTTTCCCTTCGCCATCAGGAACCAGTTTACCGCAGCGCTCAGCACACTTCAGGCTGTGAATGCCCTGCGCGAAGACCTGCTCAACTATCAACGCCAGTTCTTCAAAGACGCTGCCGCGGAAGGAGCCAAAGATCCTGTGAAGGCCCTGATCTTCGGATCTTCCAAAGACAAGGCGCGGGCCTTTCACCTCGCCGAGATCGTTGCACGCCAGCAGATCGAGATCTACAAACCTGCTTCCGCGCAAACCATCGGCGGCAAAACCTTTGAACCCGAATCGAGCTATATCATTCCCATGAACCAGGCACAATACCGGCTGATCAAGGGTATGTTTGAAAAAAGAACTCAATTCACCGACAGTCTCTTCTACGACATTTCGAGCTGGACACTCACGCTGGCCACGGGTGTGGATCATGAAGAGCTGAAAACGATGCCTTCGCTGGGAGAAAGAGTAACCGAAGCCAAAATGCCGGCGGGCAAACTGATCGGCGATAAGACTGAATATGCTTATGTGTTCGAGCCCTATGCCTATTATACACCACGGGCCCTCTACCGGCTGCTGGAAAAAGGTATCCGCGTAAAAGTGGCTACCGATCCATTCTATCATCCGTCAGGCAGAAAGTTTGACCGCGGCTCGCTGCTGGTGCCGATCTCCGGACAGGAAAAATCACAGGAGATGATCGATTTTGTGATCCGCGAGATCGTTGCGCAAGACGGCATCGATGTTTACACCTTCAACACCGGGCTCGACTACAAAGGTGTGAGCCTGGGCAGCGGATCGTTCCAGTCCATCCGCAAACCCGAGATCGCCATGCTTGTAGAAGGTGGTGTAACAGCCAACGATGCGGGAGAAATGTGGCACCTGCTGGATACACGTTTCAACATGCCGGTAACGATGATCCCCCTCAACGTTTTTAACACGGCGAGCATCAACCGCTACAATACCATCATCTTCCCTCCGGGTGCTTACAATGCCATCAGCGAAAGCGCCAAAGAAAAGCTCAAAAGCTGGACGCAAGCCGGCGGCGTAGTGATCGGACTTGAAAACTCCCTGAGCTGGCTTACCACGGCCGGGCTGGGCAAATTCGACATGAAGAAAGAGGAGGAGAAGAAAGATCCTGCAAAACCAAGGGCGTATGCCGACATCGAAGAATACCAGGGCGCGCAGCAGACCGACGGCGCTATCTTTGAAAGTGTTGTTGACCTCACCCATCCGCTACTATACGGATATTACAACGGGCGCATGCCGCTCTTCAAAAGCAACAACCTGTTTATGGAGAAGGCCAAAGGCGCCTATAGCAACCCCGTGGTGTACACGTCGTCACCCCTGATCAGCGGTTACATCTCGAAGCAGAACTATGCTAAAATAAAAGATGCTTCGGCAGCGGGTGTTTCAGCGATGGGAAGAGGACGTGTGATCGGCTTTACAGAAAATCTTGCCTTCAGGGCGTTCTGGTTCGGAACCAACAGGATGCTGATGAACGCGATCTTCTACGGGCCAATGATCAACGAGGCTTCGTCGCGGTAAAAAAAATTTCCCGCAGATCACGCTGATTTTCGCAGATAATACCCTGGCATTTATCTGCGTTTATCTGCGAAATCTGCGGGAACCTGTATTTATTAACGGCTGCCCTTCGCAAACTCCTTCGCAAAATAAGTGAGGATCACATCGGCGCCGGCGCGTTTGATGCTGAGCAAGGTCTCTTTCATGACACGGTCGCCGTCGAGCCAGCCTTTCTGGGCCGCGGCTTTGATCATGGAGTATTCTCCGCTCACGTTGTAGGCGGCGATCGGCAGGGATGAATTATCTTTCAAAAGGCGGATCACGTCAAGGTATGCCAGCGCAGGTTTCACCATCAGGAAGTCCGCGCCCTCCTGTGTATCGAGCTCTGCTTCGATCAACGCTTCGCTGCGGTTGGCGGGATTCATCTGGTACGTCTTTTTATCACCGAATTTCGGAGCCGAATCGAGCGCATCGCGGAAGGGATTGTAAAAGCCGCTGGCATATTTTGCCGTATAGCTCATGATCGATACTTCCGTGAATCCATTCTCGTCAAGGATGTTGCGCAGGTAGCCCACACGTCCGTCCATCATATCAGAGGGGCCGAGAATATCGATACCCGTGGCAGCCTGTGCAAGGGCCATTTTGCCAAGGATCTCCAGCGTTTCATCGTTCAGGATCTTGCCGTCTTTCACAAAGCCGTCGTGCCCGTCTGAGCTGTAAGGATCCATCGCCACATCGGTCATGATACACGCTTCGGGAAATTGTTTTTTGATCTCACGCAGGGCGCGCAGATAAAAGAAATTCTGGTCGTAACTTTTGGTAGCTGTTTTATCCTTATGGTGATCTTCCACCGCGGGGAAAACATCAAATGCCCGGATGCCGAGCTTCAGGCATTCTTCAATTTCTTTCAGCATCAGGTCTGCCGTAAGCCTGAAGATGCCCGGCATGCTGGCCACTTCCACTTTTTTATTATTGCCATCGATCAGGAAAAGCGGGAAGATCAGGTCGTCTGTGGTAACGCGTGTTTCTTCAACCATGGCGCGAATGGCCTCACTTTTTCTGTTCCTTCTCGGTCGTCTGGTATTCAGTATCAATTTTTTCCTGAGTTTTAGATTTATAACTACTCGCCACCCCTTAACGGCGCCGCAAAAATAACAACAAACGGCGCATGCCCGTGCATAAATTTTAAGATTGAGTCATTAGAAAATAAACGACATGATCATAACACCTGACACGACAAGCACTGTAACCAAAAACATGAACAGGGCCGCCAACAGCGCTTTCACAATGGTTTTACCCCACGACTGCCGGTGCAGGTATTTAAGCGACAGTGCCATGTAAATGACAGTGATGACAATAAGCACTTTCACAAACCAGTCGCGCGAGGAAGGCAGCAGGTATAAAGGTATCAGCAGCAGCACACTCAGCACAATGTATGCAAAGGATTGCAGATGGATGGTATGCACCAGGTGATCGACATAGTAATAATTTCTCCGCGAATACAGGATGCTGAAGGCCAGCGCGTACACGGGAAGCAGGAAGAATGAAATATACTTGAGGTTGTGGGTGATGTTGTCGAAACCTTGAGCTATGTGGACGAGGTTCTGTGCCCCTGCGTTGTCATTCAGCTTGTTCATATCCACATCGGAGAGCTTTTGCTTCGTGCTGGTGCTGTCAGTTGTTGTAACCACCTCGATATTCTCATTCTTGATCTGGTGCTCGTATTTCTTGTAATACAGACTGGCCAGCAGCACCATGATGATGGTCACAAAAAAGAACAAGCGCAGTGGATGAATAAAACGCACACGTTTCCCTTCGAGATATTGTTGGGTGAGGAAACCCGGCCGTGTGAAGAGAAGCCTCAGGCTTTGAAAAAATTTGGAATCGTAGTGAAGGTAGTCGGCTATGAAGTGACCTACCATATGAAAGAAACTATCCCGGATCTCTACGTTCTCTTGCCCGCACTCGGGACAATACTTGTGGTCTACTGTGGCGCCGCAGTTCAGGCAATTGGTCTCTTCGCGGTATTTTTTGTGGCTCATCGTTGAAGGGGGTTCGGTTACAAAGGTAGTGTATCACGGAAACCAAAAAAATTAATAATATTAGGGTTATGAAAATCGCGCTGGCCGATCTCCTTAAGAAGTTACCCCTTCCCGCTACGGCTAAGTGGCCCGAAGGCGTATGGGACCTGGAGGGATTCAGACACGGAAGCATGTCGCTGATCGTGTTTGCACCCCACGGAAAGGACTACCAGACCGTGCACGACCAGGATGAGCTTTATTTTGTAATGAAGGGATCGGGAACCCTGGTCAGGGAAGGAAGGCGCTACACCTTTGAAACCGGCGACGCGTTGTTTGTTGCGGCGGGCGAGGATCATCATTTTGAAGATTTTTCGGAAGACCTCACGCTGTGGGCCGTTTTCTGGGGGCCCAAAGGCGGAGAATAACAGGTTACAACTCATCGATATGCCAATTCAACAACCATCCCGCCGGGCCATTCAGATGCTGACCGGCGCTACCCTGCTGCTCGTATTGATCACGTGCTCGCCAAAAGAACAGGCCGGCAAAAAAATTGAAGATCTCGATGCCTGGTTCAGCTCACAGATGCCCGCAGACGAACCCGGTGGCGCCATCCTGATACTGAAAAAAGACAGCGTGATCTTTGCCAAAGGTTATGGCATCGCCGACACCGGCACCAAAGAACCCATCACCACAAAAACACTGTTCAACCTCGGATCGATCTCCAAAACCTTCGTAGCCAACGCCATCCTCCTGCTGCAGGAGCAACACAAGCTATCGGTTGAAGACAGCCTCATCCAGTATTTCCCCGATTTCAAAGACAAGTCTATCGCCGGAAAGGTAAAGATCAAACACCTGCTCACGCACACTTCAGGTCTGCCCGATAACCGGCAGGTGAGCAAAGACACTGTGTTTTATCTCACAGCCAAAGATGCCGAGAACTGGTATCCCGTAACGCAGACATCGCAATTCGTTTTTGAACCCGGCTCACGGTTCCAGTATTCCAACCCGGCTTTCAATGCGCTGGCCCTCATCGTTGAGAAGGTAAGCGGTATGAAATGGCAGGCCTTCATCGAGCAGAACATCATGAGACCTTCGGGCATGGCTACGAGCACCATCACTGACGGTCCTCATCCCGAAAGTGGGGTATCGCACGGTTATGTGAGAAATCACAATCAGTGGGCGGAAGACGATTATGGCGAAGAACCTACTTTCCCCGCATCAGGCAACGGCGGTGTATGGAGCTCTGTTGAAGAGCTGGCGCAATACGAGCAGGCGCTGCGGAAGGCAACTTTCCTGAGCAGCGCCACCATTGCTGATGCGCGCACTGTTAAAACTTTTGATAACTGGTCTTCAGCCGAGAAGCCCGGCATAGGCTGGTCATGGTTCATCGGACAGACCACAGACAGCCTTGAGACTGTGGGCCATACCGGAAGCCAGGGTGGTTTTCTTTGTAATTACGTGACCATCCCTGAAAAGGAAATTTTCTTTGTGATCCTTTGCAACACACCGCGCGATGTTACCGGGTATACCGACAAGATCACGGGGTGGCTGAGGGAAAACAAATGGTTTGATCAGTGATCTTCGTGGTATTTGTCCACGATATGCTGGCTGATGGCTTTATAGATCTCCGACACTGAGTCATCATCGGCAAGAAACTCCATGTGCTTATCCAGGATCTCGAGGTCGCCGCGGCTGGCTGGCCCGGTCTGCGCATTTTCGGGGCCGATGGAAAGGCTTTTGTTGATGGTTTCTGCGATGAGTGGCTTCAATAGCTCGAGTTTCAGGCCGTGCTTCTCCAGGATCTCCTGTGATATGGTGAGCATGTGATTGGTGAAGTTAGAGGCAAACACGGCGGCAACATGCAATGCCTTGCGATGTTGCGACGTGCTCCTGTATACTTTTTTACTGATAGCCTTGGCCATGGCCATCAGCATTCTTTCCGTCTCGGTATTTTCGCTTTCAACGAAAAAAGGAACTTCTTTAAAATCGATCTTTTTGCCTTTGCTGAATGTCTGCAAAGGATACAACACACCCGTGTTCAGGGTGGCTGCATAACCAAGCACACTCAGCGGCTGGCTGCCGGAAGTATGTACAAGAATGGCATTGGCCGGCAAAACGATCTGGTGCGCTACCTCTGGAATGGCATCATCCGCCACCGCGATGATAAAGATGCGTGAAGAGCTGTCTGAAAAATCGAGCGAGGTTTTCACCTCTGCCTGGTAAAGCCTGTCTGCCAGTGCCGCTGCATTCTTCTTGTGCAGGCTGAACACCTCCCTTACGGCAAAGTCTGTATTGTCAAAGGCGGGAGCCAGGTGCCAGGCAAGGTTGCCCGATCCGATAAAAGTTACATTCATTCCTTTGTCGCCAAATTTTTTCAATAAATCCATGCTCAATATAAGAAAAGTAGTCAGACCATGGTGCGGGGTCTGCGCATTGGCAACGCATCACGGTTCAGGTGTTGCCAGGGGTAAGGTGATGGTGCAGGTGGTTCCCTTACCTTCTATGGCGGTGATGTTGAGATGACCTGAATGTACTTTCACGATGCGGTCGGCCAGGGATAATCCGAGGCCTGCACCCGGAACCACACCCGCGTTGGAGGCCCTGAAGAGTGGAGAGCGGATCCTGCCCAGCTCGGCCGCGGGAATACCGATGCCGGAGTCCTGTACAGCCAGCATGAGCTCGTGCGCCTGCGTGTTGATGTGTACGATGATCTTGCCGTCAGAATATTTCACGGCATTGTCGAGAATGTTGAGTATGGCGATCTGCAGCAGCTGCACATTTCCCCTGATCGTGGTGCTGGCGGGCTTTCCCTCCCTCACCACCTCGCGGTCAGGGTGGTGCAGCCTGAACGTGGTCAGGGTCTGATCGAGCAAACTGCAGATGTTCACTTCGTCGAGCTCGGGTTTGAAAGCACCCTCCTCCATCCTGGCCAGGGTAAGCAACCCCTGCGTTATACGCTCCAGCCGTTCCGTTTCCTGGGCGATCACTTTCAACGTGCGCTCATATTCTTCCACAGGCCGGCTTTTTGCCAGGGCAAGCTCTGTTTCGGCCATGATGGCTGTTAGTGGAGTCTTCAGCTCATGCGATGCGTTCTGAACAAAACGCTTCTGGGCCACAAAAGCACTTTCGATGCGGTTGAGCAGTGCATTGAAGGTGATCACAAGCTCGTCGATCTCATCGAGCTTGCCGGGGTCCTTGTTCACCCTGAGCCGGTAGCCCAGGTTGTCTTTGGTGATCTGGTTCACTTCCTTCACCACGTGATTCACAGGCTGCATGGCGTTACCGGAGAAATACAATCCCGCGAGATAAGAAAGCACCAGGCTCACCAGCCATCCCAGCGCTACGGATTTGATCAGAATGTCGAGCTCGTGCTGGCCTGGCAGGTCCTTATCGGAGACAAACACCAGGTAGCGCTCGCCGTTGATGTCATAACGTCTTCCTACGGTTGTGTATTCGCCACGCTCGGCATTGAACACGGCATATTCTTTCAGGTGAAGGATCCAGGGCTGCGGAATCTGGTAATCGCCCTGCGCGTGCAGCAATGTTCCGTCTTCGGAATAAATGGCGGTAACAGGATTCACCAGCAGGAATGACTCCGGGGGCAGCACCTCGCGCACGTGGGGTGTGGCATAATGCAGCGCCTCGAGGCTCGATTGCCGCGTCAGGCGTTCAACAAAATCGGCGTGAACAAAACCCCGCGTGAGCACATAGATGAGAATAAGAATGGCACCGGTAAGCAACGCACTTACCAGCGTGAAGCGAAGGGCCAAACGTTGTCTGATCTTCACGATTCAGGGAGTTTTAAAACATAACCAAAACCTGTGATGGTCTGGATGAGCTTGACGTTAAAAGGCTTGTCGATCTTGTTTCGCAGGTAACTGATGTACACATCGATGAAGTTTGTACCTGTTTCAAAATCGAGGCCCCAGACGGCTTCCGCGATCTCGAGCCGTGACCTCACCTTGCCTGTATTGCGGGCGAGGTATTCCAGCAACGCGTATTCTTTTGCCGTGAGCTGTATGGTTTTGCCTCCGCGTTTCACTTCGCGCGCATCAAAATCGATCTGAAGGTCTGCAAGCCTGAAGATGTCGGAGGCATTCTTGTTCACTTCGCGGGCAGCCAGGTCAAAGATGATCTTCTTACGTTTGGTCAGCGCCTTGACACGGGCATACAGCTCGTTGAAGCGAAAAGGTTTCGGAAGATAATCATCGGCACCGGCCTCAAAACCGGCAACGATATCATCGCTCATGCTCAACGCCGTCAGCATCAGCACAGGTGTGATCTCGTCGGTCTCGCGAAGACGCTTGCACAGCTCAAGGCCATTCATGCCCGGCAGGTTGATATCCAGCAGCACAAGATCATAAGGCTCCGCAGTGGCCATGCGCAGTCCTGCCTGACCGTCAAAGGCAAGCTCAACCTCATACCCGGCTTCCGACAGTCCCCGCTTGAGGACCTCGGCAACCTTTTGCTCATCTTCTACCACCAGTATTTTCATAGGATCGCAAATTGACCAGTTTTTTTTTACATCCTGAATGTAAACATTACCTCTAATCTTTTTCTAACCCCATTATAAGCATATCCTAATAACGAGCAGTTTTCTTGCGACGTTTTTAAAGACAAAAGCAATGATCTGCAAACTTATGAAAAAGCTAGTATTAGGTTTATGTGTTATGACGGGTGTGAGTATAGTTTCTTTCGGCCAGCAGGCAAATGATCGTCCATATCCCGCTCTCTCCAAAGATGTGCAGCGGCTGCAGATAAAAGACGAGTGGTACAAGCCGGCGCAGATCACCACCGGCGATGTGGCAGCGGTGAGCAGCAAAGGCGTTCACCGCATCAGCAAAAAAGATGAACCGCGAACCACTTACGTCAGAACAGGGCGTATGCCTTCATGGGTGATCTCGAAAGGTGTAGCGCGCATGCAATACGAGAAAAATAACAGAAGCAACTAACGGCCCGATGCCGTAAAAATAACAACTGTTTTCTGTCGGGTTAGGGTTTAGATAGGTTAGTACAAGGCAGAAGCAGTTTTTGATCTTTGATCTTGATGCCGGACACTTTAAATGCCAGAGGGGGAATTTTTTGTCTCGTCCGGTGTCAAGTCAAAGAGTCAAAAGTTTAAAGTTTAAGGTTTAAAGTTGCTGGTTACCGGTTGCCTGTTGCCGGTTGTGGGAGGGTAAATTTTCACGTTTTGATTTCGGCTCAAGTTGAAACGAAACAGATCAATTATCATGACAAACTTTAAACCTCAAATTTTAAACTTTCAACTAACGAAACTGGCCACCCGGCAACTGGCAACTGGTAACTATTCACCAATTGCCGATCACGGGCTACTATTTCACCACTGATCCCAAATCTGGGAAAAATTTGAACGAGCTGCTTATCTTCGCTCTTTGTAAAATACTTCTACATGAGCGCTAAAACACTTCTCTGCTTTTTTCTGAGCCTGGCATCGGTGATCTCCGTTGTGGGCCAGACCAATAGTAAGTTAACATCCATTTCCACCGCATCGGCAGTATGGGAGAGCTATGACCATTACCGCGAGCCGGTGATCGTCAATCGGTTTTTCAAGCATAGCGACATTGTGCCGCTCATGAAGAAGCACGCGGCAGCTGGCCTGTTCAGGGAAGAAGTGCTGGGAACGTCAACGCAGGGTCGATCCATTCATCACCTGACAATGGGCAACGGAAAAACAAAAGTGCTGTTGTGGTCGCAAATGCACGGCGATGAATCTACCGCCACGATGGCACTATTCGACCTGTTCAATTTCTTTGCTGCCAAAGACCAGTTCGATCCGCTTCGCAAGCTTATGCTCGACAACCTCGAGCTGCATTTTGTGCCCATGCTGAACCCTGACGGCGCCGAAGTATGGCAACGCCGCAACGCTTTAGACATCGACATCAACCGCGATGCCCGGAATCTCGCCACCCCTGAGGGACGTATCCTGACAGCCATCGGCAAAAAGCTGAAACCTGACTTCGGCTTCAACCTGCACGACCAGAGTGTGTACTATACCGCGGGATCCACGCAACATCCGGCAACGATATCGTTCCTGGCCCCTGCCTACAATTACGAAAAAGACATGAATGATGTGCGGACAAGAGCAACGCAGCTCATCCTCACCCTCAACCGAGCCTTGCAGCAAAAAGCACCCGGTAACGTAGCCAAGTATGACGACGAGCATGATCCGCGTTGCTTTGGCGACAACTTCCAGGGCTGGGGCACGTCTACCATCCTGATCGAGTCGGGTGGCTACGGTGGTGACCCTGAAAAACAATATATCCGCAAGCTGAACTTCCTCGCGCTGGTCACTGCCCTCGAAGCGATCGCCAAAAAAAGTTATGCTGTAGAAAACCTGTCCACCTACGAAGCCATCCCCGAGAACAGCCGGTTCCTGTACGACCTGGTGCTGCGCAACGTGAGCATGGAACGCGCCGGGCAAACCTATGTGAGCAACCTTGGCATCAACCGGGCCCAGATCAAAAAGGCGGATCTCCGCAGCGTATACTTCCGCGGAAGCATCGACGAGATCGGCGACATGGACCGCCAGTTCGGGTATGAAGACCGTGACGTCCGGTCGTTATCTTTTACACCCGCCAAGGTAAAGCTGATGACCAAAAAAGAATGGGAAGCACTGAAACCGGATGACGAAATAGGTTTGATCAAACAAGGGTTCCTGTTCGTAAAATGGACGGATGAAAAATCGCCGTCAGGGCTGGTGGAAAAACACCTGCTGAATCTTACGAACAACGAAGAAATCCCCACAAAAATACCGGCGCCCGGCCAGCATGCCAATTTCCTGCTGACCAAGAACGGTACACCTGTTATTGCCGTGGTGAATGGGTTTTTGGTGGATCTCGAGAAAAAAGGAACGGAGCTGGCGAATACGATCGGGTACTAGTAAAAAAGAAGCCAGGAGCCAGGAGTAAGGAGTAAGGAGGGGTAGTGTAATGTAGAAGGTCTGGCAATGGATCAAATGTGGGTTGATTCGGGTATGGAGTAAACGGAACCAGAAATAAAAAACAGCGGGAATTTCATTTATTCAACGCTAAGGGTGGATATTCGCACCGGAATGAGGTGAGTGATCGATCGGCATATTGGCACATTGATCATTTGCACATTGCCTCGTGCTGTCATGGAATTAAAAATCAAACAAAGGCTTTTTCTAAGCACTTATTTTTTCATTTCCGGCATCTGTTTTTCCACCTGGGCCTCAAGGATCCCTACCATCAAGACCACCTTTGGTTATAACGAAGCGGAGCTGGGTACCATTTTGCTGGCCATGCCCATCAGCTCGCTCGCGGGGTTGCCGGTTTCCGGATGGTTGGTATCGCGCTACGACAGTCGTGTGCCCCTGCTGGCAGCCTTCATTCTGATCTCGGTCGCGCTGTGCCTCATCGGTTTTGCCAGCAACACCTTTATGCTCGTGGCATCCATCTCGCTGTTCTCGTTCGCCCTGCGGATCCTCAACATTTCCATGAACACACAGGCCATCACGTTGCAGAAGAAATTCGACCGCACCATCAACGGATCATTTCACGGCCTCTGGAGCACTGGCGGGATCGTGGGTGTAGGCATCTCAACGCTGCTGGTGGCCATGGATGTGAGCATGGGCATACACCTGCTCTCGGTATCGGTGCTGGCACTGGTTGTCTCGCTGTTCTCATACCGCTTCCTGATGCGTGACGATCGTGCTGCTTCCGGCAACAAGCTCGTGATCGGCAAACCAGACCCATACATCGTTTACCTGGGACTGCTCGCTTTCTTTTCGGCCATTTGCGAAGGCGGCATGTTCGACTGGAGTGGCATCTATTTCAAGGAGGTGGTGAAAGTGGAGCTCTTTACACTGGGTTATCTTACGTTCATGATCTTTATGGCGCTCTCGCGATTTGCTTCCGACTGGATCGTTGAAAGAATAGGCATGGCGAAGACGTACATCCTCAGCGCGTCATTGGTCACCGTCGGCATTGCGCTTGCTACCACAATGCCTTACTTCTGGCCTTCGCTCATTGGCTTCTGCTTTGTGGGCTTCGGCACCGCTTCCATCATTCCCATGACGTTTCTATTGGCGGGTGGCTCTAAAAAATATTCAACGGGCATGGCCATTTCGCTCATTGCAACTTACAGCATTGCAGGCATGCTGGTGGGCCCGCCCATGATCGGCTACATCGCCCATGCTTTTAATCTGAGGATCTCGTTCATCGCTTTCGCCATCGCCGGCCTCATGCTGATCCCCATCTCGCAGATGTTCTTCAGACATCGGAGATCATTGAAGTAGACAGTAGGAAAAAAGTAGGCAGTAGGCAAATCCCGATCAAGATCGGGACAGTAGGCAAAGGACAAGTTACAGCCAATTCGCATAAGCTTCGTATGTATTGGTCGCCGAACGTAGCACAGTCTTGTTCTTCAACGCCCGGACGTTGCCTACTGCCTATTGTCAATTGCCTACTGGCTAATTGCCTACTGCCTACTATTTATCAGGGTTGCTGTTGTTGGCCAGCGCTCTGACTATCCCTTGTATTCTTCTGCACGGCGATGGCAGCAAACAATGCGAGCAGGAATGCAAAGGCGTAAAATCCCTTTTCGCTGGGGAGCAACGTTGCGTTCCACAGACCCACCGCTAAAAGAATAATGCACAGGATGGTGGAGAACCAGCTCAGTCCATAATAGATGTCTGTTACCGGAAGACCTTCCAGCCTGTCTCTCACACTTTTCTGAAGTGACACTACAGAAAAAAGTCCGTACATCAGCACCGTGAAATAGTAACCTTTTTCATTCAGCTGCATGTCAGACCGCCAGAGACCTACCAGGTACCCGATCATTCCCGCGCCCAGGGCAACCCATGACGCACCGACAAATGCACTTGATGGTTTTTGATTCATAGTTTATTTGGTTTTTGCTAGTAGTTCTATTAGTTCTCAACTCAGTGAGTTATTCATCATGATCATCAACCAAGATCATCAAAGATACGAAAAAGGTTTTCATGGTTACCGCGCATTCTGCATGCATAACATCGCGATGCAGCATCGTAGCACTCCCTCTTATTACAGCGCAACTTCAAACCTTAAACTTTAAACCTTAACTTTAAGCTTCCCCTAACCTGGCAACCGGAAACCGGCAACTGGCAACCTTCCCGGTCATAAACGAGACTGACTATCTTTCGAAAACCGCCAGATAAAACCGTCGAGCACGTAATGCGTTACCTGTGGAAGCACCAGCAATGCAACGATCGCCGAAAGCAGCAACGGACTTTCAAGCGATGGCAACCCTGCCAGCAATGGAAATATTTCCGGGTGATCTTTCCAGACCATGCTATCCCAAAGGTTTTCCTCCACGTAAGCCAGCAACAACAGCACACCCGCAAACACAGTCACGCCTTTCAGGTTGAATGAAAAGTTCAGTGTGGTTTTCTTTTCGCCGTGGATCCAGATCAGCGCCATGTAAGGTATGCCATGCGCTACCACGTTCAGCAGTGTAAAGATCAGATCGCCCTGAAAAGAAACGATGCCCACATACCACGATGCATAAGTACCCAGCACGATCAGGTTCTTGGGAATATTCACCATGCCCTGCCGGTAGCTGTTCCGGATCTCCTTCACACCATACAGAACAATGATCGCTGTGTAAATGAAGATCAGCACGTTGTCGTAGTTCTGCAGCCCGAGCGTGATAAAATCACCTTTTACAAACCAGGCCAGCTTATCGGTGGCATGAAGATGCCAGTACAGCAACGGATATACGGTGGCGTTGTAAATAGCCAATGCATCGATGATGCGGTTGAACTTCGAGGCAGGTTCCTTTCTCGCATACAGGCGCATGAACCCATACTGCTGCCGCACAAAGTGGTACACGGCAACGTAGGCCAGGATCCGCCAGAAAAGCATAGCATCATAATAGTGAAGCAGAAGTCCCACCGCGAACGCTGTAACCGGGATCACGATCAGCAGCCTCCTGTAAGTATTGAAGGTCTGCCGGTCCCAGTACAACCTGAACAACGTACTGTATACATGGCTCACGTCGATGCATAGTACCAGCAGCACCCACCAGAAAGTTGACACCTCGTGTGTGGTAAAATAATCCTGGAAAGCAAAAACCAACGCAACGGGTAACAGCGCCGGGGCAAGAATAAAAACAGATTCCTGCCAGGGATTGGCGAGCCAGGGTTGTCGGGTGTTATGCGTCATGTTTTAAAACCGCTCGCGCGCTTTGATGTCCGTTATAAAATGCTTCTTCAAAGATGGAGATCCCGCTAAGGTCGGCGTGTGCGAAGTGGATGCGATCGTTCAGCGGTGTTGCGGCATTTTTCCTGTTCGCGCTCCAGATGAATCCGGGCGAAGGTTTGATCATGCCATGTCCCCAAAGCCAGACGTTCATCTCCTGAATATTCTTTTCCATACCAGGATGTGGCTTTTGCAGGTCTGCAAGTATCGCAGCTTTCCAATCGTCAAAAGTGTGGGTGTAGGCCTGTTGCCGTGCTGCACGCGGGTCGCTTCCCAGCAAAGGTTTATAATACGTGATCACTTTTTCGTGCTGATAGATGCCTACCTGCTGATGCAAGGCATTGACGTATCCCAACGCTTCACTTCCATAGATCACGTTGTCCCAGCAGAGCTGCTCGCCCCGCCTTTCGTTCAGCGGGAGGTCTGTGGTAATGTTTGCCACCATCCAGGGCGCATATTCAAATGTTTGGTAATCGAGGTTGCGTTGCGTGCCGGCCAGCAGGCGCTGGTTGATGAACTGCGGCGTGGCCATGATCACGGCGTTGGCCTCGATCTTTTTTGACATGTTGCGGGTGGCATCAAAGTAAAGCACTTCCACGCCATTGCCTTTGAGATTCACACTGTAAGCGAGACTCTGCGGTTGAATGTTGGTTTGTAAGTTCTTCCGTAGCTGTTTGATCAACCAGTAGTTCCCTTCCGGCCATGTGAGCACGGAGTCTGAAGCAGCGTTCAAAGCCTTACCTTTCCGCGAAGCGAAATAATGAACCATGGCCCAGGCAGAGGTTTGTGCGACAGACGTTCCGTAATCGTCGGCACAGCAATAGTTCACATACCACCTGAGATAGGTTGACGTAAAATTGTTATCAGCCAGAAATTGTTCAGCGGTGATAGCATCCAGCGCAAGAATCTTCTCGTCGGCCGAGCTGAAACTCACAGGGATCGCAAATGCCTCGCGGCCATCGCTGCCCTTCAGTTCTTTGTAGCCATGCATCATCGCCAGGAACCGTTCTATCTCCTCGCGGTCTTTTGGCGGCACACCTTCGTGGGGAATGATGCCTTCCTGCCAATGATGGTGAATGTAGAGTCTTTCTTTCGGATCGTGACAGAGATAATATTCATTAAAAACGGGCAGGCCGTTCGTAACACCGGTGATCACGCCAGCCTCCGTCAGAAATGCCGTGAGCTCAGCGTCATTTGTTCCCGGCAGCGGAAGGTAGTGTGCGCCCCATGGAAAAGC
>NZ_JAHESF010000071.1 GCF_018598225.1 Chryseosolibacter histidinae
CGCAGTACCCAGCCCACGGCGTCGGCTGGGGCAGATGGGTATGAGAAAAAGGAGTAAGGAGTAAGGAGTAAGAAGTAAGGAGTAAGGAGTAAGGAGGGGGACCAGGTGTCGAATGTTTGCGCATGTTGAATTGAGGGGGGCTCCGGCATTCATTGGCGCTGGTATCTAAAGGCCTGAAAGGCCTTAATATCGATGGCCCCGGGATTTATCCCGGGGTTATTGTGTTTTGCGGCATTTCAACGTGCCAGAGGAAATTTTGATCGTGATGCATGTTTTGGCACGTAACGCACGCTTCATAATCATGGTATTGTATTTGTTTCGAAGAAGGGCATGAAATACATCATCATCATTTTATTAATAATCCCTTGCCTCGTATTCGCACAATCTGCCGCGGAGGTCCGCGAGGTTGAGCTGAGCAAGGTATCGCGGGGATATGAGGAACACATCCGGATCACGCCAGACAGCTTGCATGTTTTTACCGAGAATAGAATGGGAGAGAAGGCCGTAAAGGATTTTTCAAAGAAAATGTCAGAGAAGGAGTGGACCCGGCTTGTTGAAATTATCAGGATCCGTCCTGTTAAGGAATTGCACGATCTGCCATCACCTACCATGAAACGCGCTCATGACGCCGCCATGCATTCAACCATCACCATCCACCTGGCCGATGGCACTTCTGTGACCCACGGCTATGATGACGAAAACCCCCACAGTGCATTCGTGCCACTGCTGAAAGAGATCCGGACATTGAGCAGCGTACCAGGAAAGCCATAAGCTGTGAGCTACGAGCTTCGAGAGGCGCTACCGTCTCGCAGCTCGCAGCTAAAAAACCGAAGCTCGCTAATGTGTCGCCATCATTGTCATCCTCGATCCCATCGATTGGGGCCATTGGTCGATCGCCATTTTCACAGACACGCTGTGGTCGATCTTGCCGGCCTTGAGGATCTGCACGCGCATCGAAAAATCCGTCAGCACATTCATGTAGTTGATGAATGCTTCATAGGGCGAGGCGTAAGGGCTGAAGTACGAGTGAACCATGCCATCGCTGCCTTTTTTGGTTGACATATAATAGAAATGATCGCTGGTTTGGAGGTTCCTCCATTGTGCGATCGTCTCGTTATCGTCGATATTCTTGATGTCGCATTCAAGACCTGCCAGGGTGTCGAAGGCATCGCGCTGCATGTCGTTGCCCA
Source organism: Chryseosolibacter histidinae (assembly GCF_018598225.1). Lineage (GTDB taxonomy): Bacteria > Bacteroidota > Bacteroidia > Cytophagales > Cyclobacteriaceae > Chryseosolibacter > Chryseosolibacter histidini. Next base: position 1,191 of record NZ_JAHESF010000071.1, read on the forward strand.
GCCATGCCGAGAGATCGCGTTCCTGGTCTGCCCACGAGATCAGGTGCGGAACGTTGAGAACGCTATGTGATTCTGTAACGCGGATCACCTGCGATGGTGTTGTCATCTCGAATGACCGTGACTTCGCCAGGCGTGAAAGCAGGTCTTCCATGAATTTGAAGATGCCCGTTTCCTTCTTGTGGTGCTCGCCGAAGGTCTCGTAGTCCATGGCAAGGTTCACCACCTGGTCTTCGTGCGGAAGCGCGTTGAGCCACGAAACATATTTCTCGGCGGTGAGGGGTTTGCCGCCTTCCATGAACCGGAAGGCGATGTCGTCGCTCAGGCGGTAGTTCCTTAACAATATCTTCAGTTCCTGGTCGGGATGATGGAATACATGGTTCGGGCTTCTGTCACCCAGCACTTTTTCAACGCCATCGGCCATGATTCCCAGGAAGCCCAGCCTGCTTACCCTACGCCCGATCTCGTCGTTGTAGATGAGCTCGGTGTTTCTGAAAACGGTGGGACGTACGCCGAAGTGCTCATATACTTTTTCGGCGTGACTGAGCACTTGCTCTTCGAACTCTTTACCCGGCATCATGCAGGCCAGCGAATGATAGCAGGTCTCCGAGAGGAACTCTACTGCCCCGGTGGCTGCCAGCGCCCTGAAGCTGTCGAGCACTTCGGGTGCATAATCATCGAACTGATCGATGATCACACCTGACAGTGAAAATGCAACCCGGATGTTGGGATGTTTCCGGATCATCTTCAGGAGTATGTCGTTAGCAGGCAGATAACATTCTCGGGCTATACGTTGTACGATATTCCGGTTTCCTTCTTCATCGAAGCAGGTGTTGCCTGACCCGATGTCGAAAAAGCGCATGTTGCTCAGCCTTTGGGGCTGATGCACTTGAAAATACAGCACAAGGTTCCTTCTAGGCGCAGTGTTGGGAAGTGAGTTCATAATATAGCTGGGTTAATTTCTTAGCGGCTCTGTCCCAGGTGATGTCAGCGATCTCTTCGGCGCTGTTCCTGGTAAGGGTTTTTGAAAGACTTTTATATTTCAGCATGCTGCAGATGGCAGCGGCCAGTTCCTGGCTGTTCCAGAAATCGACCTTGATGGCGTGTGGCATAACTTCTGCAACGCCTGATTGTTTGGAAATGATCACGGGCACGCCGGCCTGGATCGCTTCCAGTGGTGCGATGCCGAAAGGTTCTGATACGGAGGGCATCACATAGACGTTCGACATGGCCCACACCCGTTCGATGTCCTTTCCTTTGAGGAAACCGGTGAAGTGAAAATGCGATGACATTCTCAGCTGGGCGATGCGTTCGATCATGAGCGGCATCTGGTCGCCCGATCCCGCGATCACAAAATGAGCATCGGGTATTCTTTCCAACACCCTTCTGGCGGCCTCTACAAAATACAGCGGACCTTTCTGATGGGTGATCCTTCCCAGGAATGTCACAATGTGCGAGCCCACCGGGGGAGGTGTGAACATCTTTTCAGTTGCGGCCTTGGGGATGATGCCATTGTGAACAACCTTCACCTTTTCAGCAGGCTGACGGTAACGCGACACCACGATCTCTTTGGTCCAGTTGCTGACGGCGATCACACAGTCTGCTTCCGCCATGCCCTGGTGCTCGATGGCATGTACCCGCTGATCCACCTGCTCTCCGGAGCGGTCGTACTCGGTAGCATGAACATGCACGAACAAAGGTTTGCCACTTACTTTTTTGGCGGCGATCCCGGCAAGGTAGGTCATCCAGTCGTGCGCGTGGATCACATCGAAGTCGAATTTGCTTGCGATCTCGGCACCCACTTGTGCATAACGCCTGACTTCTTCCAGCAGGTTTGTGCCGTATGATCCTGAGAACTGATACGCGGCGTGCGATGGAAGCTCCTGTTCTGTTATTTGTCGTTCTTCAACGGGGTTGGTACTGCTCTGCGGCTCGCGGCGTGTTGCAACTTCTACTTCGGTATCGGCGAACTGATAGTTCCAGTGCGACACCGTGGAAGATGTTTCTTCAAATGAGGGCGCGCGGTAGGCAGAAAGTGAAGAAGGTACTTCGATCTGCTCAACACCGGTTTGCTGGCGGATTACCTGATAGAGTGGCGTGCGCACATCGGGGTTTACCCTGCCGGCGGAGATATATTGTTCAACGCTGCCAGAGACAGAAATGGGTACGCGGCTGGCGCTGATAAAGTCTGTGCGGTCTGCTGATTCGCCCCCGTGAAGTTTGGGGACGACAAAAAGTACATCAATATTTTCTTTACTGAGAGAGTTCGTTAGCCCATGGCATGCTGTACCTAGTCCTCCGGAAATATGGGGCGGGAACTCCCATCCAAACATCAGTACTTTCATGCAACAAACAGGTTAGTGTCGGGTATAAGTTTTAACATGGTATTTATTTATCATTGAAATGAATGCATCACTGCTTTCATCATTACAGCCGCTTTGAATACCGTTGAGCTTACGAATGATAAAAATTCCGTGCCGTGCCGGTGCACAGCAACGTTACCAAAAGCTTATCATCATTTAAGAACAGGAATCCACCTCGAGGTGGCTACGAGCAGAGGGCTCTTTCAGTTTAACAACACCTGTTATCGCAATAAAACCAAACAACAAAGTGTTGTAACGCTATAAGCCTGCAGATACGGTGGAATCCCGGATGTAGAACAGGCGGAAATGTAGAATCGCATCTACAGCGCAGTTACTTTTTATAAAGGATGATGAAGATACGAAAATGCAGGGGATGTTTTGAGCAGACGAGGGGAAAAATAGTAGACAGTCGGAAAAGTAGGCAGTAGACAAATGGGCAATAGGCAAAGTGAGTCAAGGATGTCCAAGATGTTCCTTCTGATCGGAAGAGTACTTTTGCCTACTGCCCCGATCGCCTGCGATCGGTCCCGATGGCTATCGGGATTGCCTACTGCCTACTGGCTCTAACCGAGTTGCGCTTCGAGCGTAATGTTCGTGTTCAGCAGTTTGGAGATGGGGCAGTTCTTTTTAGCGTCATCGGCACAGGCCTGGAACTTTTCAGGGGTGATGCCCGGAACCTTGGCAGTGAGCACAAGCTGGGACTGGCTAATGGCACCGGCCGCGGGATCGAGGGTTATGGTACAATCTACATTAAGCTCATCGGGTTTAAAGCCAGCCTCGCCCAGCACAAAGCTCAGTTTCATGGCAAAGCAGCCCGCATGCGCCGCGGCAACCAGTTCTTCGGGATTAGTGCCGACCCCTTCGGCAAAACGGGAATTGAACGAATATTGGGTTTTGTTCAATACGGTGCTTTGTGTGCTGAGTACGCCATTGCCTTCTTTGCCTGAGCCTTTCCAGACGGCCGTTGCTTTTCTTTTCATATTCTGTTGTGATTTTAGGTTTGAATGAGGCCGAAGATACGAATTTCCCCTCACCCGCCCCTCTCCTTTAAAAGGATAGGGGTAGGGGTAAGGTTGCCGGCCATATGGAATGATTTTTACCGGGGGGTATTTGTTTAGGCAGTTAATAGCCGTATCTTTGAAAATTATTTAATTACAACAAATGAAAGTAGGAACAGTAAAATTCTTCAACGAAACCAAAGGATTCGGTTTTGTGAAGGAGACAGCAACAGGACAAGAGTATTTCGTCCATGTATCAGGACTTCTGGTTGACACCATCCAGGAAAAGGATGAGGTAACTTTTGAACTGAAAGAAGGAAAGAAAGGTTTAAATGCCGTTAACGTAAGGTTAGCGAAGTAATAGATCATCACTTTCGGTACAAGCCCCTGAAGATCTTCAGGGGCTTTTTTTATTTCCTCCCGGCGGCCTTATCCCGCCAATGTCACCCGTTCGTTTGTAGAATCGCCGCCTCAAATCAGCCTGCTTCACCATCACTTTTAGGGGGCGTGAGTTTTATGGAGATACCGGTGACATACAAATTATGAAAAAGATACTGGTACCCACTGACCTTACTGATATCGCCGAACTCGGTTTGAAGTTGGCGGTAGAAATTGCAAAACGGTGCGATGCATCGATCAGCCTCATTAACTTTACACGGCATCCGCTCGGCAAGACCTTCACCTCAACAGGGGAGGTGGACCTGAGCGCCGATGAAGAGGAGAATATCTTTACCCTTGAATTGCTTCAATCCAAAAAAGAACACCTGGAAGGGCTCGCCGTCAAGTACGCAAGTGCCAATGTTCCGATCGAATTTGCCGTGATCGACGACAAGTTCAGAACGGGGCTCGATGCCTACCTGAGTCAGGAGAACATAGACCTGGTGGTAATGGGCACCTCGGGCGAAGAGACCGTGAAGGAAGCCTTTATTGGCAATCATACCCAACAGGTGATCAGGATCTCCCCGTGCCCCGTGTTGTCTGTACGGGATGGTTTCTCGATCGACGATTTTGCCAACATCGTTGCCGCCGTTGAAGTGATCACCGATAATCAGGTGGCCCATGGGTTGGCCCAACTGAAGACCATTGCCGAGTGCTTCGACTCGCATATCCACCTCGTTCACGTGCGCGACCGCGTGAAAGATGCCAACCTCATCCTGAACGAGTACTTTACGAAGATGGCCACCATTGCGGGCCTGCAGAAATTCTCCGTGGTCATCCTCGATGCCGATGACCCCTCAGAAGGAGTAGTGTCCTATGCCGAAAGCATCCACGCCGGCCTCATCGCCGTGCTCAAGAGCGTGCCCGACGGAATTTTCCGCATCTTCTCCAATCGCTTCTCCAACCGCCTCATCAAGGAAGAAGGAAGGCCTGTGTTTACGCTGAATTTGCAGAATAATTGAATGCAGGTTCACGCAAAGCGCGCAAAGGAGACGAAAAGACCACAAAGTTTTTTTGAACCGCGGAGAATGCGGAGAAGATGCTGCGGGCCGCAGAGGCTTTTAGTAAGTCTATAGAGACCGATCGGAAACCGATAGCATTATGATTACACTTCTTGGAAGAAGCGAACAAAGGCCTGAGGGCCTTAATATCAATAGCCATGGGTTTCAACCCATGGCTATTTTGTATTTTGTATTTCCACGTGCCATAGGTAATCTAGATCGGGGGATGCAATCTTTGGGTCGTAACCACGCTCTATGATCAAATAACCTGCTCACGACTCACGGCTTCCGGCTCAGTCCTGTTATAGAGTATCGTCCATGTCTTCAGCAGCTCCTCCTCACGCTGGGTGAGCTCATCCGGTACCAAACGCCATCCCCAATTACCGGAGGTAGATGCCGGTGTGTTCATACGCGCTGCCTCATCCAGCCCCAGCAGATCCTGTAAAGGGATGATCGCGGTGCCGGCAACCGATGCATATACGATCCTTGCCATCAAACGACTGACATTCTTTTCTGTCACAGGCAACCCCGTATAAAGCTCGATCTGCCGGCGCCATTCCTGTTTCAGCTCCTGCTGGAACCACCCGCGTGTGGTGTTATTGTCGTGTGTGCCGGTGTAAGCAATGAAGTTCTCTGTAAAGTTGTGGGGAATGTGATCCGATTGAGGCATGTCCTTCCCGAATGCGAATTGCAGCACTTTCATGCCGGGTAAGCCAAACCGGTCGCGGAGCTGATACACGTTCTCGCCAATGTCACCGAGGTCTTCCGCTACCAGGGGAAGCTCACCCAGCTCCCGTTGCAACACTTCGAAAAAATTGGCTCCGGGGCCGGGACGCCATTTACCTTTGATAGCAGTTTCCTCGCCGGCAGGTACTTCCCAGTACTCCACAAATGCGCGGAAGTGATCGAGTCGCAGCAGGTCTACCAGCTCCAGGTTTTTGCGGACCCGTTTTATCCACCAGTCATACCGTTGTTCCTGCAGCACATCCCACCGGTAAACAGGCATTCCCCAGCGCTGGCCGTTCTCATTAAAGTAATCAGGAGGTACCCCGGCCACGCCATTCATCGAGCCGTTCTTCTTCAGCTTGAAGATGCCGGGCTGCGACCACACATCCGCGGAATCGTGGCTCATGTAAAATGGAAGATCGCCGAGAATGTTAATGTGGAGCCGGTTACAGTAATCTTTGAGGGCCTTCCATTGTTTGAAAAAAACGAACTGCAGCCATTTCGTTTTCATCAGCGCATCCCTGTTCTCAAGGGTAAAGCTCATCAGGCTTTTGAGCTGCCGGTGTTTGAATTCATCGGGCCATGAATACCAGGGATCGTCGTTGAAGCGGGACTTCAGCGCCACATACAGGGCAAAGTCGTCCAGCCACCATGCTTCACGGTTGCAAAACTGGTCGAATGCTTCCTGCGGTTTTGAAGTGAAACGCTGATAGGCTTTATCGAACAGCTTCTGCTTCACTTCGCAGGCTTCTTCATACGATACCTGGTCGGTTACCGGAAGCCGGAACGGAAGCAGCTCTTCGGCTGTCAGCAATCCTTCCGCTACCAGCAGCTCGGGACTGATCAGCAGCGTATTGCCGGCTATGCCTGAGACGGAGCTGTAGGGCGAAAATCCCTGCTGCCGGTGCACGGGTGTAAGCGGTAGTATCTGCCAGTAGTGTTGCCGGCTCCTGTAGAGGAACTCGGCGAAGGTCAGGGCTTCGGGTCCAAGGTCTCCAATGCCGAATGATGAAGGCAGCGAGCTGATATGGAGCAATATTCCGGCAGTGCGTTTTCCGTGAGGCATGCGTTAATGAGGTTTAGCGGCAACCGGGCAATGCAGTACTATTACTGACCGACCTTTGGCGGTAACAGTACTGCCGGCTTCGAGCTGCTCGTTCGATTCTTCCACGCCGTTGCTGGTATCGAGGATGACCGTCCAGCACTTGCTGTACTTGGCAGGTGGCAGCTTATATTCAAGCGGCTCGTGATGTGCATTGAAGATGACGTAAAAGTTATCATCGGTGATCCGTTCGCCTTTGGGACCAACCCAATGAATGCCAAGGCCGCTGAGAAAGATGCCCAGTGACTTTGCGAAGTCGTTGTTCCAGTGCTCTTCTGTCATCTCGGAGGCATCGGGCAGAAACCATGTGATATCTTCAACACCCGTGCCCTTGATGCGTTGTCCCTGGAACCAACGGCGGCGGCAAAATACCGGGTGACTTCTGCGAAGCTCGATGAGCTTGCGGGTGAAGGTCAATAGTTCTTCATCGGTCTGCGCCCAGTTGATCCACGAGATCTCATTGTCCTGGCAGTAAGCGTTGTTGTTCCCTTTCTGCGTGCGACCCATCTCATCGCCGGCCAGAAGCATGGGCACGCCCTGCGAGAGAAAAAGTGTCGTGAGCAGGTTCTTTTTCTGTTGCTTGCGCAAGGCCAGTATGGCAGCATCGTCGGTATCACCTTCCACGCCACAGTTCCACGAGCGGTTATGGCTTTCTCCGTCTTTATTGTCTTCGCCGTTGGCCTCGTTATGTTTTTCATTATAGGAGACCAGGTCGTGGAGGGTGAAACCATCATGAGCCGTGATGAAATTGATGCTGGCGGTGGGCCTGCGATAGTCGCCGGCATAGAGGTCGGGGCTTCCCGTAATACGAAGCCCGAACTCGCCGAGCATGCTTTCGGCACCGCGCCAGAAATCGCGCATGCAGTCGCGGTACTTGCCGTTCCATTCCGCCCAGCCCGGCGGAAACTTTCCTACCTGGTATCCGCCTTCGCCGATGTCCCACGGTTCTGCAATGAGCTTGACCTGCGAGATCACCGGGTCCTGGTGAATAATGTCGAAGAAAGCGCTCAGCCTGTCTACCTCATGAAGCTCGCGTGCAAGGGTTGCCGCAAGGTCGAAGCGAAATCCATCCACGTGCATGTTCAGGATCCAATATCGCAAGCTGTCCATCATCAGGCGCAATACGTTCGGAAGGTTGGCGTTCAGGGTGTTGCCGGTGCCGGTGTAATCGTTATAGTATCGTTTGTCTTCCATCAGCCGGTAGTAGGCGGCATTGTCGATGCCCCTGAAGGAGAGCGTAGGGCCCATGTGGTTGCCTTCGGCTGTATGATTGTAGACCACATCGAGGATCACTTCGATGCCTGCCTTGTGCATCTCCTTGACCATGTTCTTGAACTCCGTCACCTGCTCTCCTGTTACACCGCTGCTGGCGTAGCGCGCGTCGGGGGCAAAGAAGCCGATGGTGTTGTATCCCCAATAATTGGACAATCCTTTTTCGCGCAGGTGCCGGTCAGACACGAAATGGTGAACAGGCATCAGTTCGATGGCCGTGATGCCGAGCGATTTCAGGTAGTTGATGGTGACAGGATGGGAGAGGCCAGCATACGTTCCCCTGATGTTTTCGGGAATATCAGGATGCATCATCGTAAAACCTTTTACATGCGCCTCATAGATCACGGATCGGTGATAGGGGATCTTGGGAGGTTTGTCTCCTTCCCAGTCAAATTGGTCATTAATTACTACACATTTGGGAAGAAATGGGGCACTGTCCAGGGTGCTCTGACTCAGGTCTTCATCGGGGTTTCCGATCTCGTAACCAAAAAGCGCGTCGTTCCAGGCGATGGTTCCGGCGATGGCCTTCGCATAGGGATCGATCAGCAGCTTGCTGGGATTGTAGCGGTGTCCTTCTTCCGGTGTATAAGGTCCATGGACCCGGTACCCGTACAGCTGCCCGGGTTTTGCATCGGGAAGGAAAACATGCCACACGTGGTGTGAGCGTTCCTTGATCTTGATGGTAACAGATTCTTTGGTGTCTTGCGGAGTGTTGAAAAGACAGAGATCAACGCCTGTTGCGTTGTCGGCAAAAAGTGCAAAGTTCACTCCTTCTTCGTTCCAGGTGGCTCCCAGCGGATACGGGCTGCCGGGATATGTTTTTGTGTTCAAGCAGTGTTAAAAAATTAGATCGTGAATAATGTTAACTGGTATAACCATTCCGGGAGTCGATGTTCAGCGCCCAGAGTGGTGCATTGATGCTTCTTCGTTCGGCTTCTACGGCTTCATTGATCTTCTCTGCATCGGTTGGCGCGTGCTCGCCGGCATGAATGCTGCGCTGCAGGCTGTGGATCACGGTCATGTACTGATCGTATGCATCCTGCGACGACGCATAGGGAGAAAGATGAATGGCGTGGTCTGCCTTTTCTGACATATAATAAAAATGATCGCTGGCCTGAAGGCATCGCCACAACCTGAGCAGGGCAGGGTCGTTCTTCCCTTTCACCCCGGCTTCAAGCGCGATCAATGCCGCCAGCGCCTCGCGTTGCCTTTCGTTGCCAACCCAATCGGAAAGATCACAACCTGCCACCGCCACATAGTCGGGAATGGAAAGTGCGCGCGTAGGCTTGTACTGGATCACTTCTGCAGGCGTAGACATCTCATAGCTGTTCTCGATGGCGATCAACAACATCAGGTGCTCCAGGAAATGGAAGATCCGGGTGTCTGCCTTGTGGTGCTCGCCGAACGTCTCATAGTCGATGGCGATCGTCACCAGCTTCTCGTCTTCGGGCATCGCTTCAAGCCACGACATGTATTTCTCCGCGGTGAGATTCCATCCGCTCAGCGCCACCCTGAAAGCGATATCGTCGCTCAGGCTTTGGTTGCGCATGAGGATCTTCAGTCCATTGTGATCGCGGTGCTCATACAAATGATGCGGACACGTTCTGAGCGAAGCCACGTTCCCTTCCGTCAGCACACCGCGGAATCCCATCATCGCGATACGTCTGCCAATGTCATCATTGTAGACGAGGTTGGTGTTGCGGAAAACGCTTGGACGGACACCAAAATGTTCGACCATTTTTTCGGCGTGCTCCAGGATCTGGATCTCGAATTCTTCACTGTCCATCAGAAATGCCAGCGAATGATGATAGGTCTCCGATAAAAAATCCACAGATCCCGTCTCCGCCAGTGCACGGAAGCTTGCCAGCGCTTCAGGCGCATACGCTTCCATCTGTTCGATGGCGGTACCTGAAATTGAAAATGCGATCCTGATCTGCGGATGCTGTTCGATGAGCTTGAGCAGAAGCTTATTGGCCGGGATGTAACACTCCCTCGCCACCCGCTCCATAATGGACTGGTCCAGTTTCTCGTCGATCCATGAGGTCTCTATCGCCGGATCAGCGGCTGTTAACTTCTTAAGTCGCCTGGGCTGATGCACTTGAAAGCATAGCACCAGGTGCCGGTTCTCAATGGGTTGTTCTGTGGTGTTCATAATAGTGAATGGAGTTGTTATGTTCTCACAATAAAAGTTGTACCCGGGTGAGTCTGTTTCAGTTATTAAACTTGTTACCAGTTGCCGGTCGCCGGTTGCCGGTTTAGTTAGTGTTAACATACCATTCGGATGTTTATTCAGTGAATTGAAAGACAGCAGTGAAGTGTACCTACATGAAACCGGCAACCGGTAACTGGCAACCGGCAACCACTTTTGCGGCACATTTTTTTAACCTCGTTCACCGGCAATAGAAACCTCTGACGGGCAGGCAACAAGGCCTGCGAAAAAATTACCCATGAACTATCAGTACCCCGATGTTGGTGCATTCTGTGAAAGCAACAACGCTGCATCCTTTATTGTATGGGCCCCCGAACGCAAGCACATGGATGTGGTGCTGGGCGATAAATTATTTCCGATGGAGAAAGACCATCGTGGCTACTGGCGGAAACGGCTGAACGATGTACCGGCAGGCACGCCTTACCTGTTTCGTGTCGATAAAGAGAAAACGCTTCCTGATCCCGCTTCGATGAGTCAACCACAAGGTGTGCATGGCCCCTCCGTTGTAACCGACCGTTCTTTTCGCTGGACCGACCTGTCATGGAAAGGCATCGCGCTTGGCGACATGGTGATCTACGAGCTGCACGTGGGCACTTTTACCGCGAAAGGCACCTTCGAAGGTGTGGTCGAAAAGCTGCCTTACCTTCAGGCATTGGGTGTGAATGCCATCGAGCTTATGCCCGTAGCGCAGTTTCCAGGTACCCGCAACTGGGGATACGACGGTGTGTATCCCTTTGCTGTGCAGCATTCTTATGGTGGTGTTACGGGACTGAAGCGGCTTGTGGATGAAGCACACAAGCAGGGCATCGCCATCATCCTGGATGTGGTATACAATCATCTTGGTCCCGAGGGAAATTACTTTGCGGAATACGGACCTTATTTCACAGACAAGTACAAAACCTTCTGGGGAAGCGCCATCAATTACGACGATGCCTGGTGCGATGGCGTGCGTCAGTATTACTTTCAGAATGCCCTCATGTGGCTCAACGACTTTCACATCGACGGCCTTCGCCTTGATGCGGTGCACGCTATCTGGGATTTCAGCGCCCGTCATTTTATAGAAGAGCTGAACGCCAAAGTTCGCGCCCTCGAAACGCACACAGGAAGAAAAAAGGTGCTCATCGCAGAATTCGATCTCAACAATCCAAGATATATCAGGCCGCCGTCCAAAGGAGGTTACGGCCTCGACGGTCAATGGATCGATGAATATCACCATGCGCTTCATGCCCTGGTAACGGGCGAGACCAACGGCTACTACGAAGACTTCGGTGAAGCCTCGCACCTTGCCTGCTCATTACGCAACTCATACGTTTATACAGGGCAGTATTCCGTGCACCGGAAACGCAATTTCGGCGTGGTGCCGCTGGATACTGCTTATAGCCAGTTCGTTGTTTTTGCACAGAACCATGACCAGGTCGGCAACAGGTTCCTGGGCGATCGGCTCACGGCACAACTCTCTTTCGAAGCGTTGAAGCTGGTGGCCGCCGTGTGCCTTTTATCACCACATGTGCCTTTGCTGTTCATGGGAGAGGAGTATGGTGAGAAGAACCCGTTCCAGTATTTTATCAGTCACACAGACAAGGAGCTTGTAGAACAGGTTCGCGCGGGACGCAAAAAAGAATTTGCGTATTTCAACCTCGAAGGCGAAGCACCCGATCCGCAGGCAGAAGAAACCTTCCGGAAATGTGTGCTGTCGTGGAACCATGAACATGACCGTGACGCTGCCTTGATGCTGGCGTATTACCAGTTCCTGATCGATTTCAGAAAAACAAGGAAAGCCATGAAGGCGATGGAGCGGAGCTCTGTGATCGTTTTGCCCGCGGCCGATGAAAAAGTGATCTGGTTCGAGAAGCGCTGTGGCTCAGACCGCCTGCTGATCGTTTTCAACTTCAACAAACAAAACGTTACACTCATCAACCCGGTCGAGCGTGCTGTCCGCAGGATCTTCGACTCGGCTTCCCGGCAATGGAATGGCACGTCTGAAGAGTCATCCGGAACAGACAAAGGCAAGCCCTTCACCATTCAAGCACAATCCGCCGTCATATTCGAGTTTTGATCTATGCATATACCCACTTCCACATACCGCGTTCAGCTTCATAAAGATTTTACGCTTTCAGACCTGGAGAATATCATCGACTACCTTCATGATTTAGGGGTCACCACCATCTATGCGGCCCCCATTGTTACGGCCGTTCCCGGCAGCATGCATGGGTATGATGTTACCGATCCCCATGTGATCAATCCTGAGATCGGCACGCTGGAACAGCTGATGCGTATATCTGCCAGGTTGAAGGAAAAAAATATGTCGTGGCTGCAGGATATTGTGCCCAATCACATGGCGTTCCACCCGCTGAACTGGCGCCTGATGGATGTGATGGAACGCCACAGCGCGTCGCCGTACCATCGTTATTTCGATATAGACTGGCATCATCCTTCGGCGCACCTGAATGGCAAGCTGCAGGTTCCGTTCCTGGGTAAGGAGCTTGAGTCATGCATCGCGGACGGGGAGATCAAAGTGTCTTTTTCGGACGCCGGATTCACGGTAGATTATTTTCAGACAAGATACCCGTTGTCGCTGAGCGCTTATCCGGTGCTGTTCGCTGCTCATTCCCAAAAGGTAAAAGGCTGGCAGGAATTTTTGAAGAAAGCGGAAGCTTTGCGCGATCGGGAGCTGTGGCATAGACACAAGATGGATTTTGTCAAGGCGATCTCGAATGACGAAGCCGCTCATTTTGCCGTGCTCGAGCTGCTTGAAACAGTCAACAGTGATCCGCAGAAGCTTCAGCGCTTGCTGGAGAGTCAACATTACACACTCACTTTCTGGAAGCACACGGAGAATATGATTGGTTACCGGAGGTTCTTTACCGTGAACGAGCTCATCTGCCTGCGCATGGAAGACGATGCCGTGTTCGAAGAATACCACAAGGTTCTTGGGCAGTTGTATGAGAAAGAGATCGTGCAGGGATTCAGGATCGACCATATCGATGGGCTGAAAGATCCGTCCGGTTACATCCGGCGCCTGCGTAAACGGTTTGGTGAAGACTGCTACATCATTGCCGAAAAGATCCTCGAGGCCAAAGAGAATATGCCGGCACATTGGCCCCTGGAAGGTACCAGTGGTTACGAGTTCCTTTCGCATGTAAGCCAGCTCATCACCAACCGGAAAGGCGCAAAGCAACTGGCAACTTTCTATCGGGAGCTGGTGCCATCACTGCCGGCTTACCACGAATTGGTTTTGGCCAACAAACGGCTCATCCTGGAACAGTACATGGCGGGCGAGTGGGAGAACCTTGTGCGCTTTTTTATGGTAGCAGGTTTGTTTGATAATTGTCAGTTCGAGCGCATCAGGGCGGCGCTGGGCCTGCTCATGGTATCGCTGCCCGTATATCGCATCTACCCCGAGCAGTTGCCGTTAAAAGGAAATGATGTGGTGGTGATGAACGAAGCTTTTCACAAGGCGCTTGCCAACGGAAAAACATACAGGGCCGAGCTGGAATACCTTCAGCGAATTTTTACTCAGCCTTTAGACGATGCTGCCTTGAGCGATCGGGCGCTCGACTTTTTGAAGCGGCTCATGCAGTTCACGGGACCGCTCACGGCCAAAGGCGTTGAGGATACTACCTTCTACGTTTATAATGCATTGATCTCACACGATGAAGTGGGCGATGCTCCTTCGACCCTGGGCATCAGCGTTACCAACTTTCATGCGAAGATGGCCGAACGTCAGCGTGCAACACCATTCTCGCTCAACGCCACGGCAACCCACGACACCAAACGGGGAGAAGATGCGCGGCTGCGGCTCAATGTGCTCTGTGAATTCCCCGACCAGTGGCAGCAGCTCGTGCTTCAATGGTTAGACATGAACAGGCCCTTTCACCATCGCACAACAAAAGGTAATCTCACGCCTTCCAAAAACGACGAGTATTATATTTACCAGGCCATCATCGGTGGATTCCCTGAAGACCTTGAAGTGACTCAGGAATGGCTGGAACGCCTCCAGGCTTACCAGGTAAAAGTGGTGCGGGAGGCCAAGGTTTACAGCGACTGGGGAGAACCTGATGAAGAATATGAAGCGGCATGTGGTGCGTTCATCAGGAACATATTGAGTCCTGGCAGCGCCTTTCTCACAAGCCTGATACCCTTCATGAAAAAAGTGAATCGACGTGCCAACCGGCTGGCGTTGGTGCAGGCGCTGGTCAGGATCACCGCGCCCGGCATTCCCGATACCTACCAGGGATGCGAGCTCTGGGATCTGAGCTTTGTCGATCCCGATAACCGTCGCCCCGTGGATTACACCCGCAGAAAGCAATACCTCGACGCGCTTATCAGCAAGGAGCAGGAGGGAAGTGATGCCTTGTTTGGTTTTTTGAAAGATCATAGCGCTGAGGGGCTCGAAAAATTTTTTGTGATCTGGAAGTCCCTTAATTTCCGGAAGCACCATCCGATTGTCTTTGAAAACGGTACTTACATCCCGCTCCAGGCGACCGCTAAAGAAACGACCATGATCGCCTACGCCCGCCATCACGAAGGCCGATGGGTAGTAGTCGCGGCCCCGCTAGGCGCAGAGGAACCCGCTTATGGCGACGATGACCTGATCCTCCCGGAACATGCCCCCTCAAGCTGGAGGAATGTATTTACAGGCGAGACAATGCAAGCGGAAGGAAGGCTCCGGCTTTCGGAGTGCTTCAGACATTTTCCGGTAGCGCTTTTTACCAGTTGATAGTTCGATGGTTAGCCCTTCCTTCCGAGACCGTCATCCAGAGCGGTGGTTGAGTGGTGGATTGCGGGAGCGAAGGATCCCCTGATAATTACTGCGTACTTAATTCGAAGGCATGTCTTTTGAACCGCACTTCGTTTCAAGGGGATTCCTCGCTCCGCACATGCTGCCCGCAGTCCTCGCTCTGAATGACGGGACAAACCAACACCTGAATAACCCTCAAAGGGGTTCCCCTTCGGCTTCGAAGCGTTTTGCTGTGGACCGTGGACTGTCTACCGTGGACTCTTCCTGTAACCTTTTCGAGTTCCACCAGTACATGTTTCATATTCCACTACAATCATAATGCAACTGAAGTACAAAAAAGATCAATTCATGCCACGAAATGGGGTAATGCTTTTTAAAACTTTATTGTTGCCGTATACGTCCTATTGAGAGATACCTTAAACCTTTATCGCCATGTTTAAAAACTACCTCGTTCTTGCTTTCCGCAACCTCTTCAAGCGAAAGCTTTACTCTTTCATCAACATCTTCGGACTGGCCACCGGTGTGGCGGTTTGTCTTGTGATCCTGAAATATGTGGATTTCCAGCTGAGCTATGACAATTTTCATGAGAACGGCGACCGCATTTACCGAACCATCTCGGACGGCTACCGCAATGGCGAGTTCACCGGCACCGGTGTGCTTTCGGGTTATGCGCAAGGCCCTGCCATGCAGGCTGACATCCCCGAAGTAAAAACTTATATCCGCACGCATCCCATGTATGGCGGCGCCGTGATCAGCAACAGCGATGTGCAAGGCGAGCCCCTGAGGTTCCGCGAAGAGCGGATCACATTTGTCGACTCTACCTTTCTCGATGTGTTCACATTTAAAGGCGTGGAAGGTGATATCGCCACCGCGCTCGACAAGCCCGATGCCATCGTGATCACCAGGTCCATGGCCAAAAAATATTTTGGTAAGGATGGCGATCCGTTAGGCAAAACACTGCAGATCTCCGGAGGTTGGGTGAGTGGCGATTTCCAGGTGACCGCCGTGCTTGAAGACGTGCCCGGCAATTCACATTTAACATTCGACTTCCTGGTGCCGATCCACAAGCTCCTTGAAGGCCAGCAGTACAAGCAGGACGATGGATGGGGCTGGCAGAACTTTGTCACCTACGTTGAGTTGTATCCCAACACGAGCGTTAAAACGGTTGAAGACAAAGCCGTAGCCTTCATTAAAAAGCACCGCGGCGAAGCCCATGCGAGGGCAGGTGTGAAGGTCGTTCAGAAATTTCAGCCCATCAAAGATATTCACCTCAGCCCCGGTCTCGAGCTTGAATCGAGCGAGACCATGAGTGTGAACACCATCTATTTCTTTATTGTGATCTCTGTTTTCATCCTGGCCATTGCCTGGGTGAACTACATCAACCTCTCTACGGCCAGGGCCATGGAGCGGGCGCGTGAAGTGGGTATCAAGAAAGCTGTGGGTGCATTCAGGAGTCAGCTGATCACACAGTTCATTTTCGAGTCGGTGGTGGTGAATTTTATTGCTGTTGTGCTGGCATTGGTGATAGCGGTGGTTTTGCTGCCGGTGCTGGGTGGCATCGTTGAGAAGAACTTTGTGTTCGACTTCACCGATCCGCGCCTGTGGATGGTGCTTTTCGGACTGTTCCTGTTCGGATCCGTTGTGTCCGGTGCGTATCCGGCGTTCGTGCTTTCGTCGTTCAGGACCTCCGTTGTACTGAAGGGAAGCGTGGAGAAGGGCGGGGAGAGGTTTTCGCTTCGCAAGGCGCTGGTGGTGTTCCAGTTCGTGTCATCCCTCGTGCTGATCGCCGGAACGTTCGCCATCTACCGCCAGATCCTGTTCATGCGCAGCCAGGATAAAGGATTTACCATGGAGCAGATGCTGGTGGTGAACGGACCAACCGTATTTGAGCGAGAGGGACTTACGGAAAGGCTCATCAGTTTCAAGAACGAGCTTAAAAAGATCCCCGCTGTCGAGAATGTGGCCAGCTCTGCCACGATCCCCGGCGGAGGTTTCAACTGGGGCACTACCATGCGCAAGGAGGGCGACCCCGTGGAGACGGAGAAAAGCGGCAATGTCACCTGGGTCGATACAGATTTTCTCGACACTTACGGCATGGAGCTGGTGGCTGGAAAAAAATGGAACCCCGATGTGGCTTCCGATATGAAGTCGATGATCGTGAACGAGGCGGCGCTTACAACGTTTGGGTTAGGCACACCGGAGGAAGCGTTGGAGAAACGTATGCTGCTTGGAAATGATACCGTGGCGATCCTGGGCGTTTTGAAGAACTATAACTGGAACTCGTTAAAGGTGGCCCATTCTCCGATCCTGCTGGCGGCATCGACGGCATCGCGCAGGCATTTTTCGATCCACCTCAGTGGCACCTCTTCGAGCCTGCAGGAGTCGGTAAAGAAAGTTGAAGCGTTGTTCAAGGAGACGTTCCCCAACAATCCCTTCGATTATTTCTTCCTCGACGACTTCTTCGATCGTCAGTACAAAGACGATCAGCAGTTTGCCCGGATCTTCGGCATGTTTGCAGTGCTGGCCATTATCATAGCGTGCCTCGGTTTGTGGGGACTGGCCTCTTTCACCACCACGCAGAAGCTTAAAGAGATCAGCATCCGCAAGGTGCTGGGTGCTTCTACCACCAGCATCATGTCGCTGCTCTCGGCGCAGTTCCTGAAGCTTGTGCTCATTGCCAGCATTATCTCGATTCCACTGATCTGGTTCGGCATCGACTCATGGCTGGATAGCTTTGCATTCAGGATCGGCGTGGGATGGGACCTGTTCGTTGTACCCGCCCTCGCGCTGGCCCTGATCGCACTCTGCACGGTGAGCCTGCAGATCCTGAAAGGTGCCAACAGCAACCCCGCAAAAGTTCTGAGGTCGGAATAGTTTAAGGTTTAAAGTTTAAAGTTTAAGGTTTAAAGTTTAAAGTTTAAGGTTTAAAGTTTAAAGTTTAGGAATGGCTGTCGAAGGACAGCCTTTCTTTTTTACCCAACCTGAAACTTGCAACGTCTAACTTGAAACTTCAAACTTTTAACGTTTTCAACTCGCTGGGTGTCGCTTTGAAGTAATCGTCTCCTACCTTTACGGTGTACAACGTGCCGCGGTACTTGCTCTCACGGGGTTTACCATAGATGGTCCCCTGTTGTTCCTTATAGATGACGGGATCTCCGTTTTTGATTTTGTCCATGAAAACGGGAGAAATAAAACCGTGCCCAGGGCAATTGTGGTGTTGATGGGTCATGATTGAAAAGTAGGCGGTAGGCATGAGCAGTAGGCAAGTTCGGTAGACAAAAAGCCATCACCTGAAACCGATATCCTGACCGGTGTAGTTGTGGGAAGGCATGTGTGAGCGAAGGCTCCCGTATTGCAAATGCAAACGTTGAGCTATGATCATCTTGCCTACTGCCCCGATCGCTTGTGAGCGGGATTTTCCTGCTGCCTACTGTTTTTTGCCTACTGCCTACTATTCCCTACATTTGCCCGCTAAATCTCGAAAAATTGAATTACCTGTCTGCAGAATCGATCTCGAAAACGTTTAATGACCGCTGGCTCTTTAAAGATATCTCGTTGGGCATCTCCCAGGGTGAAAAATTCGCCCTCGTAGGCAATAACGGGGTAGGAAAATCAACATTGTTAAGGATCCTGACCGGCGAGATCCAGCCAGACAACGGTAAAGTGAGTGTGCGCCAGGGCTTGCGCATGGGCTACCTGACCCAGCAGCCCGCTGTAGACCCGGCACTTTCTGTGAAGGATGTGCTGTTCAACGACGACAACGAGATCGCCCGGGTGGTTAAAGAATACGAAGATTGCCTTCACCATCCCGATACGCCGGCAGAACGTATGCAGGCCGTGCTGGAGAAAATGGAAGAGCTCAAGGCGTGGGACTACGAAGCCAAAGTGCAGGAAGTGATCGGCAAGCTCGGCGTGCCCGACATGGATAAAAAATTCGGCGAGCTTTCGGGCGGACAGAAGAAACGCATCTTCCTGGCCCAGCTGCTGCTGCAGGAAGCGGACCTCATCATCATGGATGAGCCCACCAACCACCTCGATCTCTCGGCCATCGAGTGGCTGGAGAACTACCTCTCAGGACAGAACATCACGCTGATCATGGTCACGCACGACCGTTACTTCCTCGACAACGTTGCCAGTGAGATCATCGAGCTCGATCGCGGCCAGCTGTTCCGTTATAAAGGCAACTACGCCTACTTCCTGGAAAAGAAAAGCGAACGTGAGGAGATGCTGCGCACCGAAGTGACCAAAGCCCGCAACCTGCTCCGGAAAGAGCTGGAGTGGATGCGCAAGCAACCCAGGGCAAGGGGCACCAAAGCCAAGTATCGCATCGAGGCATTTTACGAGCTGAAAGAGAAAGCGTCGCAGGACCTCAGAAAAGAAAAGCTCGAGCTCGATATCAAGGAGGCCCGCCAGGGAGGCAAGATCCTCGAGGTGGAAAAGATCTCCAAGTCATACGGCGATCAGAAGATCGTGGATAATTTTTCCTACGTCTTCAAGAAGAACGACCGCATTGGTGTTGTGGGCAAGAATGGTATCGGCAAATCCACTTTTTTGGATATGCTCACGCTCAAGATCAAACCCGACAGGGGAGAGGTGATGCCGGGCGTGACCACAAAGTTCGGATACTTCACACAGGAAGCCATCAGCCTGAATCCCAACAACAGGCTTATCGAAGAAGTGAAGTCCATCGCGGAGTTCATCACTTTGTCAGACGGCTCGCAGGTCTCTGCTTCCAAGTTCCTGGATACCTTCCTGTTTCCGCCGGAGAAACAATACAATTATGTGAACAAGCTGAGTGGTGGTGAGAAGAAACGGCTTCAGCTGCTCAAGCTGCTGGTGACCAATCCCAACTTCCTCATCCTCGATGAGCCCACCAACGACTTCGATATCGATACACTGAACGTGCTGGAAGACTTCCTTGAAAAATTCTCGGGTTGCCTGCTGCTCGTATCGCACGATCGTTATTTTATGGATCACCTCGTAGACCAGCTTTTTATATTCGAGGGTGATGGTCAGGTCAGGCAGTTCAACGGCAACTATACTGACTACCGAGATTGGGTAGAAGAAGAGGAGGCACGGAAAGATTCAAAATCGCAGCCGCAGCCCGAAGCCGTCAAAGAACAGAAGCCTGCCTCGGGTGAGAAACGGAAAGCCAGCTTTAAGGAAAAACAGGAATACGAAAAGCTGCAGGAAGAGATCGACCCGCTCGACAAGAAAAAAACGGAGCTCAGCGCCCTGCTCACCAG
>NZ_JAHESF010000072.1 GCF_018598225.1 Chryseosolibacter histidinae
GGCGCGGCGTGGCCGACAACCCCCAGGACGGACCTTCACGGGGTCTGCTGCCGATGCCGGTAAGGAGGCAACCCTGGAGCTCGCCATGATCGACGACTCGGACGAGACCTACGTGAACGGTGTCAGGGCCGGGAGCACGCGGGGATACAGTGAAAAAAGAATTTACCGGATCCCGGCGGGCATTCTGAAAGAGGGAAACAACGTGGTGGCTGTGCGGGTTGAGGACACCGGTGGCGGCGGAGGTATTTACGGGGATGAATCGCAGGTGAGAATTGTCACGGGCAGCACATCGCAGCCCCTGGCAGGAGACTGGTCATTCAGGGTGGAGACTATCTCCAAACGCGCTGCTACTGTGGGACCCAACAGTTACCCTACGCTGCTGTTCAATGCCATGATCAACCCGCTGTTGCTGTTGGGTATCAAAGGTGCCCTCTGGTACCAGGGCGAGTCGAACGCCGGCCGCGCTTACCAGTATCGCAAGGCGTTTCCGCTCATGATCACCGACTGGAGAAAACGCTGGGCACAGGGTGATTTCCCGTTCTACTTTGTACAGCTTGCAAGCTTCAACGCCAGCCATGGCACCAGCGCCACCGGAAGCACATGGGCAGAGCTTCGTGAAGCACAGACCATGACGTTGTCTTTGCCCAACACCGGTATGGCCGTGACCACCGACATCGGCGATGCCAATGACATCCACCCCCGTAACAAACAGGATGTAGGTAAACGCCTTGCAGCATTGGCGCTTGCGCGAACCTACGGAAAGAGCGGCGTGGACAGTGGCCCTGTATACAAATCGATGGAAGTGAAAGGCGACAAGGTCATTGTTACCTTCAGCAATACGGGCGGAGGCCTTGTTGCCAAAGACCGGTACGGATACCTGAAAGGATTTGAAATTGCCGGAGACGATCAGAAGTTTCAGTACGCAAAAGCATACGTTGATGGAAACACGGTTGTGGTTTACCACGAAGCCGTGAAGGCTCCGGTAGCGGTGCGCTTCGGCTGGGCCGACGAGGCATCCGACAACAACCTCTACAACAAAGAAGGTTTTCCGGCGGTGCCTTTCAGAACAGACACCTGGAAGGGTATCACCGAATCAGGAAAATTCTGGATCAGCAAATAAATCGATGAAGATCGTTATCACCGATGGCTATACGCTGAACCCTGGCGACCTCAGCTGGCAACCTTTTCACGAATTAGGTGAAGTAACTTACTACGATCGCACAAAGCCGGAAGAGCTCGTTGCGCGTTGCCGCGAAGCCAACATCATCGTCACCAACAAGACTCCCATCCAGGAGCCGGTCATGCTGACGGCACCTGGCCTGAAGCTGATCGCGGTAACAGCCACGGGCTACAACGTGGTGGATACTGCGGCTGCCAGGAAACACGGTATATCCGTATGCAACGTACCCGAATACGGAACCCATTCGGTGGCCCAGCATACTTTTGCTTTGCTGCTGGAGCTCACCAACCACGTGGGCAGGCATGCGCAAAGTGTCAGGGAAGGAGAGTGGGTTCGTGCCATCGACTGGAGCTATGCCAGGGCACCCATCATTGAACTGAGGGACAAAACGCTCGGCATCGTAGGTCTCGGCAGGATTGGTAACCAGGCTGCGGCCATTGCACGAGCTTTCGGTATGAATGTTATTTATCACCGTGGCCGCGCGGAAAAAGCGCAGGCTGCGGCTGTCGGTTTGGAGGCGCTGTTTTCCACCAGTGATTTTGTGTCGTTGCATTGTCCCCTGAAACCGGAGAACCAAGAGTTTGTGAACAAGGCGTTGCTGTCGCATATGAAACCTTCGGCATACCTGATCAATACTTCGCGGGGCCAGCTGATCCATGAGCCTGATCTTGCCGAAGCCCTGAAGCGTGGTGTGCTTGCCGGCGCCGCCCTCGATGTGCTGAGCAAGGAACCGCCGCCACCCGATCATCCACTGCTCGGCCTTTCCAACTGCCTCATCACCCCGCACAACGCCTGGCTCAGCTTCGAAGCCCGCCAACGGATCTTACAGATCACCCTCGGGAATGTAAAAGCTGCGTTAGGAGGTAAACCGCAGAATGTGGTGAATTAGGTGTTGTTACTGCAGCAAGATTCCCGCTGCCTTATATTGATTGTCGCCAACCCTTTCTACCTCCAGGAAGATCTCGTCATCGGGGTTGTTTTCAACGAACTCCATGTCGTGGCCTGTCCACACATGACTGGCCCCCGGAAAACCTTTCACCTGAATAGTATCATTCACGGCGATATCCACGATCTGCCGGCGATCGATGGCAAAAAGCAGCGTGTTCCCTTCAATTTGATAAGTCATAAACGGTTGATTTAGTGTGTCCCATCAGTGTCTCCTGAAGGGGACGCTGATGACCTCCTTTGAAAAAAAACGAGCCAACAACCACCAGCACCTAATGCCTTAATGCCCAATCCCGATGCCTCTGCGTCAGGATAGCTCATGAAATTTTACGTCTACCCGGTATGAGAACAACATTCCTGATCACCCTGCTTTTGCTGACTGTTGCAGCACAGGCCCAGCCGCTGAAGAAAGGCGCGTGGCACCAACTTTTTAACGGCCGTGACCTTACGGGGTGGGACACCTACATCGGGCGGATGTACGATACGCTCATCAGCAAACGCACCGGTGAGCCGATCGGATTGAACCGTGACCCTGACGGCGTGTTCTCTGTGGTGCGCGAAGACGGAGCGCCCGCCATCCGCATCTCCGGGCAACACTTCGGGGGTATTTCCACACTCCGCGAATTCGAAAATTATCACCTGAAGCTGGAGTTCAAGTGGGGCAAACAAAAATGGCCCCCGCGCAGGAACCAAAAACGAGACAGCGGTGTGCTCTATCATGCTGTGGGGCCGCACGGCAAGGATGGCGGATCATGGATGCGCTCTCAGGAGTTCCAGGTGCAGGAGGGCGACTGCGGTGATTATTGGGGCGTTGCCGGCGCTGTGTTCGATATCCCTGCCAGGAAAACTTCCGGCGATGCCGTCTATGATGCATCGGCGCCGTTGCTCACATTCCGCGATAAAGGCGAGCAGGGAAGACATTGTGTGAAAGACCCCGATAATGAAAAACCCTCAGGTGAATGGAACACGCTTGAAATATATTGTTATGCAGACACGGCAATTCATGTGATGAATGGCAAAGTGGTGATGGTGCTCTACAAGTCAAGACAAACTGACAACGGAACGGAAACTCCCCTCACCAAAGGCAAGATCCAGATCCAAAGCGAAGGCGCCGAAGTGTTTTACAGAAATATCGCGATCACTCAGATAGATCGGATGCCAGCAGACCTGAAAATTTCTGCGCACTGAATTTTAAGTTAGCGAAATTAATATTCACGCAACAATCCGGTATCACAGGATTCACATTCTAAAGATCGGTTACAAGGAATCCTTGCAATCAATCCTGTTAATCTTTAAATCCTATAAATCCTGGTAGGCAATCAATCCTGTCAATCCTTAAATCCTATCAATCCTGGTCTAAAACTAGAAAACCGATCGGCCATCTGCCAACCGGTTTTCAACCTAAACCTACACCTACTAACGTGTAGTTTTTCTTCCAACGCTCAGTCTATTGTACCGAACGTGTAAATTTTATTTGAATTCAATTTCTGTCACTTCATTCCAGGGCACATAAGCGGGGTCTGATTTTCCCGGCGCGAATATAAGAAGTCCCTGGTTACGTTCATTAACATCCTGCGCTTCCTCCAACGTTATTTTTTTACCGGTTTTCAATTCGATCGTAGCGCGGTGTTCTCCCTTGGTTGTGATCTTTTTTATGTTACGAAAGGCAGTGATGTATTCAAACTCGCCATTCTTTCCCTGCAGCAATTCGTATTCGTGTGATTCATCGAGGTCATAGATGATCCTGCCTGAAAAAGATTTTCCATCATGCGTGGTTACCTTTCCGCTGAGCTCGCGCTGCGCGGCAAAATCTTTGTATGTACATATCGGTTCCGGTGTCTTGTCTTCGAATACTACTTTTTCGAACTCCCGCCACGGGATGTCTACTGCTGTGAACTCTTTGCTCATCACGATCACCCCGCGGTGGCCTGAGCTCACATCGTTGCTGCCATCCAGCCACAGCTCACGTCCTGACTTGAGCACCACGAGGCTTCTGCTGCCGTGCCTGGTGATGGACCGGATCTTGCTGAACTCGATGGCCACGTCACCGTCATCCGAGTCGCCGTCGAGCTTGTCGGTGCTGATGCGTTCGTCATGATCCCACTGGATGTAGCCTGCAAATTTCTCGCCATAAGCTTCCACAGTGCCGTACAGCGGCTGTCCGAATTTTTGTTCAAGCTTCGAGGGTGTGTCCATAAATTCGACCTTTTCGATCCTGCCCCAGTACACCTCTACATCGCCGATCTCTTTGTCGGTGATCCTGATGTCGAGGCCCACATCGTTATATCCTTCGCCACCTACCTCAAATTTCTGGCCATTGCGCAGTTCCAGCTCAACATATTTTTTCCCGGCCGGGCGCAGGCTTTTGATCTCCCCGAACTGGCAGGCAAACTGATGGATGTAGTCGCCGCCATCGCTGTGCCAGTGACTGCTTCCCAGCCAGCGGGTGAGGTTGTTGTCCCAGTTGAACCAGTCGTAGTTCCTGTCGTCCAGCAGGTCCCGTTCGCGGTCCGACAAATGCCGCAGGTGCTCGTTCCTTTCTTTGGTGGCATTGAAGATATCGTTCCAGTAGATCTCTTCCTTTCCCCAGCGGATGGGCCCTTCATAAGTGCGGTTGTCTTCCGTATAAACCTTGCCATAGATAAAACCTGTATCCTGGGCACGGACACTGACAAATACCATCAAAGCTGTGACAAGCGGGAGGGACCGGCGAATGGATGCTTTCATAAGGGGGTGTTTGTTTACCATTTTTGTGTTCTTTGCTGGATTATACTGCTAAAATGCCCTGAAGTTGCCCTCTTTCTATGGAGAAGGGGATGGACCGGCCGCTTGATTGACTGAATCGGGAGAAAACACTACCCGAACTGATTCGAAGTTTGGCCTTGGAATGAAGGAAAAGGAGTAAGGAGTAAGAATTAAGTAGTAAGAAATAAGGTACGGTGTTGGGAAATCAGATACAGTTTCTATAATGAAGGGTTTCCGCCATCGGAACCTTGCCGTGATTCAGCACTACGCTCTTCTGGCTCCTGACTTCTGGCTCCTAGTCCTTACTCCTTACTCCTTAATTCTTACTCCTTTTCTATTGATCAATCCACTTCTTAAACTCAGGGGTCCTTTCGGAACTGATGACTACTTCCTCCTCCGTCTTGGGGTTTAGCAAGAGCTTGATGCGACCTTTGAAGTAGGGGTGGATCTCGGCGATGGAATCGAAGGTGATGATGAATTGCCTGTTGATCCTGAAAAAGACCCGGGGATCGAGCACATCCATGAGCTCTTCCAGGGGCTGGTCCATGGGATAACGTTTCCCGTCTTTGGCGACAATGTACGTGAGCTTATTCTCACTGAAGAAATAGGCGATCTTATCGGCTGAGAGCGCGATGATCTTCTGGCCCAGGCGCACCATGAAACGCGACTTGTATTCCGCCGGTGCGGCCTTGAGCAGCCTGAGCATTTCCTGGTAGTCGATGGCGGCAGGTTTGGGCGCCAGGTTCTTCAGCTTGCCGAGGCTTGCCTTCAGTTTCTCCTGCTGCACGGGCTTCAGCAGGTAGTCGATGCTGTTCACTTCAAAAGCTTTGATGGCATACTGGTCGTAGGCGGTGGTGAAGATCACGGGTTTCTCTACTTTCACCTGCTCGAAGATCTCGAAGCAGAGGCCGTCGAGCAATCGGATGTCAGTGACGATGAGGTCAGGGTGCGGGTGGCTGCGCAACCACTCCACGGCGGAGGCTACGGTCTGTAACCTCGCCACGATGTGGGCTTGAGGCTCGACCTCGAGCAGTGATCTTTCCAGTTTTTCAGAGGCGAGCTTTTCGTCTTCCAGGATCAGTATGTTCATGCCTGTTCAATTTCAAGCAGTGGGATATGTACTTCGAAATGGGTTTCGGTTTTCAGGATGCGCACGGGTTTGTCTGTAAAGTAGGCATACCGGTTTTGAATGTTCAGCAGCCCGCTTCCCCGGCGCCCATCCTTGTGATTTTTTTCGTTGAGCGTGTTGCTCACCATCAGGTAATCGTCTTCAAGCTGCAGCAGGTGGATGGTGAGCGGACTTCCGTCATGGATCACGTTATGTTTGATGGCGTTCTCGATCAGCAGCTGCAACGTCAGGGGCGGGATCATACGCGCCTGATAGCCGGCCTTGAGGTTGCGGGTGAACTGGATGTTGTTGTCGAACCTGGTGCGGATCAGATACATGTAGGCGTCGATAAACGCCAGCTCTTCCGACAGCAGGATGAGGTCGTCCGTAGCCTTGCTTTGCAGCAGCGCGCGGTAAACTTCGGCAAACTTGTCCACGAATTTTTTCGACCGCAGCGGATCGGTGTCGATCAGCGCCGAGAGGATGTTGAGGTTGTTGAAAAGAAAGTGCGGGTCGAGCTGGCTCTTCAGAGAATTGAGCTGCGATCGCATGTTCTCCTTCTGGATCTTTTCGGCGGCAAGCTCTGACCTGCGCCAGTGTTTCAGGAAATGAAGGCTGAAATAGATGGAGAACACCGGTATAAAGATCATGGCACCCCATACGTTGGTGGCGAGAACCTGGTCAACGGTAGGCGGTGCTGTGGTGAGCATCAGCTTCAGCGCAAGGTAGGAGAGGTTCATGAGCACCAGCAGGTAAATGAGCCCCAGTGCGAGGTGAACAAAGAAACGAAGGTTGCCCCAGCGGTTCCAGGGCATCAGCTTGTCGAAGCGGAGTGTGAGCTGCCGGTTTCCCCACCAGAGCAGCACGGCTACAATGATCAGCCATCCGGTGGTGAGATAAAACACCGTGGAAGGTTCTGTGTACCACGCCCAGGCTGCGATGCCACCGGCGGCCAGCGCGGTCATCAACAGGTAATAGAAACGACGTGTTCTCAAGGTACTCGTCAGTATCAATGAAATGTGATTTCGTTTATTTTCCTCCAGCTTACGTACTGGGGTTCTTTTTTTCCTTTTACGAAAACAAGAACACCGCCGTTTCGTGCCGAAACATCCTGCGTGTCGCCCAGCAGTAGGGTTTCACCGTTTCTCAGGGTAATGGAAGAATAATCCGAATTCTTGGGTGTGATCTTTTTGATGTTCTTAAACAGCACACTGTACTCGATGTCGTTGTCTTTTCCTTCCAGGATCTCGATGTCGAGCATCTCGTCGATATCGAAGATGATCCGGCCCGTGAGATCGTCGCCATCGAGCTGAGATACGGTGCCCTGCAGCAGCGCGGGCGGTGTGAACTGTGCGTAAGACATGCCGGTGTTGTCGGGTGTGGCGAACGTAATATTTCTGAACGCTTCCCAGTTCACTTTTACGATGCCGATGCCGGGAGTCACCACGAGGATGCCGCGGTTCTCATCGTTCACGTCGTTGGAGCCGGTGAGGTAGAACGTGCGGCCCGAGCGCAGGGTGACCCGGCTTCCGCGTCCTTGTTTTTCGATGGTGCTGATCTCGCCGAACTTGATGGCTACATCGTCGTCGTCAGCATCGCCATCGAGGCGGTCTGTGCTGAGGCGCTCATCATTGTCCCACACGATAAAACCAGTGAACTTTTCGCGGCGCGTGCCCTCCACAGTTCCATACAGGGGTGTACCGAAGATGGACTCCAGGCGGGCCGGCGCAGGCATGAACTCGATCCGGGAGATCTTGCTCCAGCTCACGCTGACGATACCCAGCTCGGGGTCGAGCACCTGGATCTTTGCACCTACGTCATTGTATCCTTCACCGTCGATCTCGAACTCCTTGCCGTTCTTGAGCTTCACTTTCACGTCGTCATTGTTCATGATGATGATCTCACTCAGGTTCCCGAACTGGACCGTGAACTGGTGCGCAATGATCTTGTCTTCCCAGATGCTGCCGAAGCTCCAATCGATGTTGAACCAGGTATCGCCTTCGTCTTTCTGCTGCGGCACCAGCTTCTTGTACTGGTCTTTGGTTTTGGAAGCATTGAAAAGATCGGTCCACAACGCCTCTTCCGTTCCCCATCGCAGCAGGCCTGTATAGGTAGTGCCGTTGGTATGTACCTTACCGTAAATAAATCCTTCCGGCGATTGTGCTTTTGTTTCCACCGCAAATGCCAGCACGGCAATTGCGATCCCTACGATCACCACGATCCATCTGTATATTGAACTCATCTCCTTGCTATCTTTCACCATAATACGCATATCTGGGGTAAAAGTGTGCAGTAAGCCGCTCCGGGACAAAGAGAGACTGACTGAACCGGGAAGGGAAAGTGCTGAATCGGGTCTTTGGGATGGCTTGACGAATTTCATTACATACAAACTTAATGAATGTACCGCTCATTTTCATCCATGCTGTGACGAGCGGATCGTACTTCGTAACCTCGTACCTTGTATCTCGTACCTCGCATCTCGTACCTCGAAAGTTGGGCAATTAAATCAGAAATAGTAGATTGCTGTGTATCACCTCAAATGCGTGAACGTAACTTGATCATAACTGCCTGCTTCAGACCCCATGCACATTAACGCTGTAATTGTTGACGACGAACGCAAAGGCAGGGAGCTGCTCACCCATTTGCTTGGATTGTACTGTCCTGCCGTGCGTGTTGTGGCCGATTGTTCTTCTGTAGCGGAGGCTGTTCCCATCATCGAGCAGCATGGTCCTGACCTGGTCTTTCTCGATGTTGAAATGCCAGGAGCGTCGGGTTTTGAATTGTTCGGCGGCAACAACAAGGGTGTTACGTTCGAGACCATCTTTACCACCGCGCACAGCCATTATGCGGTCGACGCCTTCAACGTGAACGCCTCGGGGTATTTGCTGAAGCCCGTGGTTCCTGAAGCTTTGGTTAAAACGGTGACCAAAACCCTCGAACGCATCGCGCATAAGCGAAACAGTCAGACCCACGATCTGCTGCTGGAGCAGGTGAAGAAAGCCAACGAGGTGAAGCGCATCGGCATTCCAACCCTCTCGGGTGTCACTTTCGTGGAAGTGGACAAGATCATCCGGTGTGAGGCTTCCAGCAACTACACCATGGTCTATTTTACAGAAGGCAACAAGATGGTGGTCAGTCGAACCTTGAAAGAGTTCGAAGCCATACTGTCTCCCTATCATTTTTGCAGGATCCACAAATCGCACATCATCAGCCTCAGGCACATCGCTTCCTATCATAAAGGAGAGTCGGGCAGCCTCATTTTAACGGATGGCACCACGCTGCCCGTAGGCTCCCAGATGAGACCCGCCCTTGAACGTCAGCTGAAGATTATTTAAGAGTCCACAGTCCACGGTCGACAGTCCACAGCATCTTCCCTTCGAAATAGTCGTCAGACCACTGACCGTGCGCCGGCCTGTGCGCAGTGGTCCGACGACTAATTCAAACCCGGATTTCAAACAATGCGAACCGTGGTACACGCATTATGCCTTAAGAGACCGCGGGTCCCGCCCTACATTGCTGCGTTTTTAAAATCCAATAACAACGCAAGCAAGTGATATGAAAAAGTCAGTTTTACTGTTTTGTACGATCTTATGGGGGCCGGCCTGGCTTATGGCGCAGCCCGGATCCCTTGATCTCACCTTCAATGGAACGGGCCGGAAGGAGATCAATTTTGGCAACAATAACACCGCTGCCGACGCTAAATCCTTTGCCATAGTAAGAGACGGTTCCGGAAATTTTTTCCTGGCCGGCAATGGCGGCGATGATTTCGCAGTGCTGAAATTGAAAGCTAATGGCACGCCTGATAACACTTTTGGTGAGGGCGGTTTTGTGATCGCGGCGCTTAGTCCGGAATATGACGCGGCGCGTGCTTTGGCCCTGGATGCCAATGGAAATATCTACTTGGCCGGATATGCCAATAATGGCCTCGATGATGATTTCGCCTTATTGAAGCTGAAACCCGATGGTACACGTGATAACAGCTTTGGTACAAATGGTGCATTGCTGATTCCCGGTCTTGGTAACGATCTGTCAGATTACGCCTATAGCATTGTGATCAACGGCGATGGCGACATCTTTGTGGGCGGGTCTGTGGAATCCCCCTCACAATACAACGATTGTGCGGTGTACAAGATCAAACCGAACGGTGCCTTCGATAACACTTTCAGCGGAGACGGCAAGCTCGTATATTCGATGTCAAGCGAACATGATAACATCAACGCCATGGCGTTTGACAGCGATCACAACCTGGTGCTGGTGGGCGCAGCAATGAACGATGAAGGTACCCAGGGATTTGCAGTGACCAGGGTAAAACCCGATGGCAGTTTTGATGAGTCGTTTGACAGCGACGGAAAACTGATAATACCCTACTTTGGTTTGACCAGCTACGCAACGGAGGTGGTCATCGATAACAATGGTGACCTTTACCTGGCAGGTACTGTTTTTACTTCACCGTATCATAAAACGCAGGTGGTGAAGCTCAAGCACAACGGCAGCCTGGATTACGGGTACGGCGTAAACGGAAAGATCTTACCCGAACCGTTTGGCGCCAATAATTTCTATGGCGGCAATATGGTGCTGGACGCCGCGGGCAACCTGATCCTGGGAGGGTACGCTGGAACAGGTAGCGAGATGGATTTTGCGCTGACCAAAGTGAAGCCGAACGGTGATATCGATCTTGATTTCGGTGGCAACGGGGCCGCAACCTTTTCTGTCGGCGATGTAACAGACATCGGCAATGCTGTGTTACTGGACGTCAATGGTAATATCTTTATTTCTGGCTTTGCATGGAATCCGGACTTCAACAGCGCACGCATCGCCTTATTAAAGAGTTTTCCAGGTGGTGCCCTTGATGTTACATTCGGCAATCAGGGAAGAGTTTTGTTCAGCGCAGGCCCTACAATTGATGTGGCTGAAGACATGGTTTTCGACAGCAATGGTAGCCTCTACGTGGCCGGTACCGTGGGCGATGGCACCGATGGTGATTTTGCCTTGGTGAAGCTGAAACCCGATGGTGCTATAGACAATAATTTTGGCGGTGGCGATGGTAAGGTAATTATGCCGATGGGCGTGCAAGGTTACAATGATCAGCCATCCGATGTAGCGGTGGATGCCGCGGGAAATATTTTTATGGCTGGGTTCGCTTTCAACGGAACCAACCATGACTTTGCTGTGCTCAAGCTGAAGCCCAGCGGAAGCCCTGATCCCTCTTTTAATGGAGACGGCAGGCTATTGCTCGATTTTGGATTCAGTGAATATGTTACAGACCTGCTGCTGGACAAAAACGGTCGTATCTATTTGATCGGTCAGGCAGCCAACGGCAACTACTATGATTTCACCATTATCCGGCTCAAGGCAGATGGTACACTTGACGCCACCTTCAACGGCAATGGCAAGCTGTTTGTATCCATAGGATCTACCAACGATTTCGCCAACGACGCAGCCCTGGATAGTGATGGCAATATTTACGTTACAGGGCAATTTGAGGGAGGCAATGGCGATTACGCTGTTATAAAAGTGAAACCTGACGGCACCCTGGATAATACCTTCAGTGATGACGGAAAGCAGGTGATTCCGGTGGGAGTCAGCAATGACATAGCGCAGGCAATCGATATTGATGCCAATGGCAGTATCTACATAGGAGGTTATTCGTACGTGCCGGGAGGTGAAGCCGATCTGTCGCTCGTGAAGTTAAAGCCGGATGGTTCACTTGATAACAGCTTCAGCGGCGACGGCAAGCAGATCGTGTCGCTGCCGAACTCCAATGATTATGGTCGTGAGCTTCTGGTAGAAGGCGGGAATATTTACATGGCCTTCGAATTCAACAGCATCAACGGTACCGAAATGGGCATCGCGAAGATCAAGCAGGATGGCACATTGAGTGCAACGTTCGGTACCGGCGGCAAGGCTATTTATGCAGGCTCAAACCCTCAGGCGTTCAGACTGTACCAGGGCGAGCTATACCTGGTGGGCTCAAATTATAAGGGAGACTTCCTCGTGCTGGACATCAACAACAAGGATGTACAGAATATCTCTGCCCTTCCCGCACTTGAAAGAACTTACGGTGACGCACCGATAACGCTTGAGGCTATCGCCAGCAGCGGACTTCCCGTCACCTACAGCAGCAGCGATCTTTCTGTTGCCAGCGTATCAGGCAACATGGTCACCATTCTCGGAGCAGGTAATGCCACAATCACAGCAACGCAGGCCGGTGATGAGAGCTACGTTCCCGCCAGCACATCGGCGGCACTGGTGGTGAACAAGGCCGTGCTCACAGCTACCGCCAACAACAAGAGCCGCGCCTATGGGCAAACGAATCCTGCGTTCACCATCGCTTATCAGGGCTTCAAAAACAATGAGACCGGCGCCGTGATCAATACCGCTCCAACCGCAGTCACGCAGGCCACAACTGCATCTGATGCCGGCGACTATGACATCGTACCTTCCGGAGGTGCCGACAACAACTATACGTTCGCCTATGTGAAAGGAACACTTACCATCAACAAGGCCGACCAGGTGATCACGTTCCCTGCCGTGCCTTCTAAAACGTTGAGCAGCGCCGCCTTCAACCTTTCGGCTACAGCATCATCATCATTGCCTGTGGTCTATACAACGTCATCAGACAAGGTTTCGCTGAACGGTGCGCAGGTTACCGTGGCCAAAGCAGGCAGGGTGAGCATCAAGGCTACACAGACGGGCAATAAAAATTACAACGCAGCCACGGCAGAGGTGAGCTTCTGCATCGATCCTTCCAAACCTTTGATCACGGCGTCGTTCACCAATCCCGAAGCGCCGGTGCTCACGTCGAGCAACAACGCCGGCAACCAGTGGTACCTGAACAACACCCAGATCAGCAATGCTACCAACGCCACGCTCACGGCATCGCAGGCAGGCACATACAAGGTACAGACCAAGGCCGACGACTGCTTCAGCGAATTTTCAAACGATTATGTGCTGATAGTAACAGGTGTCGAGCATAACAACGTTGAGCCCGTGTCAGTGTATCCCAATCCATCTACAGATTTTGTGCGCATCAGTGGTGTGAGCAGTAAGGCCGCGCATGCCGTGTCAGCCATCACGGGTGCCGGTCAATCGCTTCCCTACACATTCGAAGAAGGAAACCTGGTGATCGATGTCCGCACATTGGCCGCCGGTATCTACGTTGTGAAATTTTCAGGAGCCCAGGGAGCGCGCCAGGTGAGCTTTGTAAAAAAATAAGGAACCCAAAACGACAAGCAAAACATCATGAAAACATATAAGTCTTTGTCTCCGGTATTGTTAGCCGTGCTCTTACTGATGGAAAGTTTCCTTTACTCCGCCTGTGATGGAGATGGGGAGCCTAAAACGGCCCGGCAGAGCGCCCTTGAAAAGCTGACGGCAAAAACGTGGAAGATCAAGTCGGTGACGGCCGATGGTGCAGACGTGACCTCGAAGTTCGCAGGCATGAGCATCACATTCACCGAAACCACTTTTACGGTAAGCAACGGATCAACCATGTGGCCTGCTACGGATGTGTGGTCATTTGTCAACGACGAAGCCGTATCCATCAAACGTGGCGACAATGTTCAGGTAGAGATCGCCGCCCTCACGGCATCATCGCTGACACTCACCCTGCAATGGAGCAAGAACGCGTTTGGTCCCGGCAGGGAACGATCGGTGACTGGTAACTACACTTTCATTTTTGAATGAGAAGAAGAAAGGTACGAGGTACGAAATACGAAGTACGATAGCCCGAACTGCATTCATCGTACCTCGTATTTCGTACCTCGTACTTCCTCAGGTCTTCATCTTCTTCCTCTTGGCCGAAGGAAAGAGCACGTTGTTGAGGATGAGGCGATAGCCGGGAGAGTTGGGATGCTGGCTCAGGTCGGTACCCTCTCTCCATCTTGAGGGCGAGCCTTCGGGGTCGTGTCCGCTGTAAAATGTCCAGTGGCCGCGGCCCTGCTCGCCATAGATATACCTGACGTTATCGCGGTTGCGGTTTTCACCGAGGATCAGCACCGTAGGCTTCACCACATATTTGCTGAAGGCAGTGGTCTGGCCATGGAACTCCCGGATCACGTGCTCATGGTTCTGGGTGAGGATGGAAGGGATGATATCCCATTTGGCGGAAAACTGGAACACATCGAAGAATCCCGTGTTGCGGTCGAAGAAGTCAGGGCGGCCGGTGTTTATGTCGGAGAACCTGCGGCTGTAGCCAGGCTCGAGGGTGAAGTTCTCGAAAGCGAAGGTCTTGGTGAAGTCGAGCTTCTGCTGCGCTTCAGGGTCAGGCTCGTCGCCGTCATAAATGCTCTCATTGATATCCACGCCATCGGCAGCCAGGGCGATGTCGAAGGTCTCGGCGCCGGAGCACATGGCGAAGAGGTATCCGCCACCGCTGCAGAAAGCTTTGATCCTTTTGGCCACATCGAGCTTCATGGCCGACACTTTCGTGTAGCCCAGGCGGTGGGCTGTGGCCTGCTGAATGTCGGCCTCGATCTTGGACGACTCCCGCCGCAGAAAACGACCATACTGTCCCGTAAAGTCTTCGTGGTGAAGGTGAAGCCAGTCGTATTTGGCCAGCTCGTCTTTCAGTACTTCTTCGTCATAAATGATATTGTAGGGGATCTCGGCGTATTCCAATACCAGGATCACGGCATCGGTCTCATCGAGGATCAGCTCGTTCTTCGGAGAATATACGGCGATGCGTGGGGCGCGCTCCAGCCGCACTACATTCATATTCACGGAGGGGCTGGAGATCTCTTTCAGGATGGTGTTGGCATTGGCTTCAGAAACCCGCTCGAAGGTAACGCCCCGCACCACACATTCGTCTTCGATCTCCTTGTTCCAGGTGATCATAAAGCTTCCCCCGCGATAGTTCAGCAGCCAATCTACCTCGAGGCCTTTCTTGAGTATGTAATAGGCGATGCCATAAGCTTTCAGGTGGTCCTTCTGGCTGCCATCCATGGGAATCAGCAGGGATGAAGCGCCGCAGGCCGTGAATGAAAAAATGAAGATGACGATAAGATACTTCAACATAACATCGGGTGATTAAATGTCAGTTGCCAGCGGGATGATATGCTTAAATTAATCAATGTTTCCCGTATTCCTGAAAACCCGTTGATGTTTATTTGAGCGGCGCATGCAACCGTTGCCGGTAAGTCGTCAGACCACTGCTGTAGCGCTTGCCGGACCCTTCAAGAGCTATTCACGGGGCACGCTGGCAAAAGTAAAGCACCACCATGAAGAACTCTTGAAGGGTTAACCGTAGACGATTTCCCACACCCGACCCAATCGTACTTCGTAATTCGTACCTCATACCGTACCTCGCAAATCGTACTTCGTACCTGAAAAAGTGTTGTTTCAATAGCCCAACGTTATCCGATCGATGAACCGGGCATAGATATTTTATGCCCCTGTGAAGTGAAAGCCCAAAGTGTGGGCGGCCACTGTATCGTTTTCAACCAACAACCAATATGTGTGCTTCCGCGCGGGGGACTTCCATTATGAAACGCAGCTTATTCATCATTTTGTTTTGCACGTTGCTGAGCCCTGTTATGTTCGCTCAGTCTATCACGGACTCGCTTCGGTGTGCCGACCGCATCTGGGCCATGAAGAAGAAAGCCCTGGTGGTGCAGTATTTCGATCTTACGGAGGCCGAGAAGGCCGCATTCTGGCCCGTGTATGACAGCTATTATTCAGCTACCCAGTACATGGAAATGGAATATATCTTTCTGCTGGCCAGTTACCGGAAGAACAGTAACAACGGTGAAAAGCTCGAAGACCTGCAAAAGCAGATGCTGAAGAACGACGTGCAGATGGCCAGGGTAAGGAGGATGTACTTCAAAAAATTCAGAAAAGCACTTTCACCGGCGCAGGCCAGCACCTTCATGCAGCTCGACGATACTTTACGAACCATGCTGCGCAATGAGGTGGGGCAGGGCATGACCCCGCAGGAACTGTCGCTGAACTCTTATAGCAGAAATAGATAGGAGCCCACGGCCCACGGACGACAGTCCACGGCATGTTCCCTTTCGAAGGCCGTTATCCAGAACGGTGCTTTGCGTGATGGCAGGTGGGAGCGAAGGATCTCCTATTGACTTCACTGATAATACAGAACCCGTTTGACTTTCTGACACTGATCGTCTGTGGTCTGTGGACCGTCGACTGTGGACTCTTAATAGTCCATCCGTCTTACGGTACTCCGCTTCTTTTGTCTCTTCTTTATCAGGAGAAACTGTTCGCGTTTATTATTCAGCGCCGTTTCAATGACACCCCGTGCCTCGAGGTCGCGTTTTACCTGCAGCACTACCAGGGCGATATCGCCGAGATCGTTCGTGGCATTATCCAGGAGCTCGTTGAGGGAGATGCTTTCTCCATTTTTTTTGATCTGCGCGAGAATGTACTCGGTGATCTTTTCGTATTCTTTCCGGTGGATGAGCGGCCCTCTTTTTTGCGGGGAGCCCAACATTTCTATCTTTTCCATAGTGAGGTCTTTATTTGATCATGTGAATGAGTTCATGGTTTACCTTTTCGTAAGGAAGATTGCCTGATGATGAGATCAGGTTTCAATACCACTTTACGGGGGAAGTCTTTCGATCCTTTTGATAATTCCTGCAGGAAGATCTCAGCCGCTTTGTTGCCCAGGTGGATGCTGTGCTGGTCAACTGTGGTGAGCTGTGGATCTGATAGCGAAGCAAACGATTCGTCGCTGAAGCCAACGATGCCGATATCTTCCGGTACCCGCTTTCCCATCTGCTTCACCATCTGGATGGCACCCATGGCGCTCAGCGCACTGGCCGAGAACACAGCGTCAGGCGGCTCCGGCAACGCCATCAGCTTCTGCATGCATTGGCGGCCGTCTTCAAACTGCAGGTTGCTCTCTTGCACCAGCGACTCATCGAACGGCAGTCCGTGTTCCGTCAGTGCCTCGCGGTAACCTTTCAAACGTTCCTTGAAGATGCTGATCTTGCGGATATTGGTATAGTGGGCGATGCGCCGGTAGCCTTGCGCGATGAGGTGCGCGGTGGCGTAGTAGGCACCGAGAAAATCGTCGATCGCTACCTGGCTCACACCGAGGTCGTCGCTGGTGCGGTCGAACAGTACCAGGGGGATTCCTTTCTCCTTGATCTTTTCAAAATGTTCGAAGTTTGAAGTGCCTTTGCTGTAAGAGGCGATGATGCCGTCAACCTGGGCGTTGAGCAGTGCTTCAACCGTGGTTACCTCCTTCTCGAAATTCTCGTGCGTCTGGCAGATCATTACATTATAGCCGGCGGTGTTGGCGATCTCTTCAATGCCACGCACAGCCGATGAGAAGAAGCTCCGGTCGATGCGTGGAACGATCACCCCCAGGATCCTGCTCTTTCCGTTACGCAGCGCGGCGGCAATGTTGTTCGGCTGATAGTTCAGGCGTTTTGCCATTTGCAATACCGACTGCTTGGTCTCTGCGCTGATGCGTGGATTGTCGTTCAGCGCACGCGAGACCGTAGAGGCCGTGATGTTCAGCTCTCGGGCGATATCATGAATGGTAAATTTATCCTTTTTCATCGGCGGGGTTTTTAATGATCTTCGCTAACCGGTTATAAATGAACTGGTTATAAGTGCGAAAAAGGCGATTAAGGCCATATTTGTGTAATCGATTGCGCAAATTACATAAACTAACGGCAGGAACGCAGTTTTGGTTTTAAATTAATATTATCAATGCGTTGAAAATCTTACTTCATCGAATGCGGAGGCAACCTATTGCAGGAATTTTTGTTCTTTTGATACAAAGTCATCATTGGCACTCGTTTTGAGTGGCGTGATCGAGATTTGAATGCTTCCCCATGAATAAGATCTTCTATATTTTCCTGCTGACGCTTATGACAACAGCAGCCAGCGCCCAGGCCCAGGTAGTGAATACAAAAGCCTTTATCGAATGGAATCCTTTTTACAGTTTGAAGTGGGACGACTTCCAGGGCAAACCCGGAGAAGATGCTGCCGGCGATGCTGGAACTTCCGTTGCCATTCAAGCCAAACCTTATATGGTGGGAAAGAAAGTGCAGTATGATGTGCACGTGTTGTTCAACAAGGAGAAGTCATGGTCACGTGATCAATCGCCGCAACTGCTGGCACACGAACAGCTCCACTTCGATCTCGCCGAGGTCTTCGCACGCCGCATCCGCAAAAAGATCCAGGAGCTTGAAGAGCAGAACGTGAACGAGGTCAAAGCCTATAACAAAGCCATCCAGGCCCTGCTCGAAGAAAGCAACGAAGCAGACAGGCAATACGATATGGAAACCCTTCACGGCGCCCTCGATAAAAAACAGGAAATGTGGCGGACAAAGATCAAGGAAGAGCTCCAGCAGCTGAGTGCCTATAAGAAATCGAAGCGGGTGATCACAGCAGGTTAAAAGGAGCCAGGAGTAAGGAGTCAGGAGGGGGGCGGTCCCGACTGCGTCCTCGTTTTTCAAATCTATTTCGTAGCTTCGTAAAAACCACCTCTTTATGAAAACCTTACTCTCAATCCTGCTGATTGGTGCAATACAAACGGGCTGGTCACAGCCGGTACTCGTAAACCTCCAGGTGAAAAATCAGATCAATGGCACGCCGCTCGATGTTGCGCTGGAAGGACTTCAGGCCAGCGCCGTGAAGAAAGTTGCTGCCGGCAAATATGCGGTCACAGTGGATCCCGGCAGGGAAGAAGTCGTGACCCTCTCCAGGGACGGGTACTTCGACAGCCAGCTCCGGCTCGACTATGAGACCGTAAAGTCGGCTCCTGATGTGGAAGTTCAGCTTCAGCCCGGCATTCCCCAGCTGCACATTTCAATTCTCAGCCAGGAGACGGGCGAGACCCTGCGGTCAGCGATCGATCTTTTTACCATGGATGAATCTTCCATTGTTTTTAGCGAAGAAGTGGAAGTGTCGCCCTACACGATTGACCTCGAGTATGATAAGGTACATGTGCTGCAGGTAAGATGTCCCGGGTATTTCTCCTATAAGGATACCATCGATTTTGCCCGTGTTTTCGATGGCCGCGTACGGGAAAAGAAGATCGGCCTGGTGCGGCTGAAGGCAGGCAACAAGATCGCCCTCAACAACATCTATTTCAACCAGAACGAAGCCACCCTCACCGATTTTGCCAAGCTCATGCTGGCCGAGCTCACCCACGTGCTGGAGCAGCAGCCGGGTATTGTTATCGAAATTGGCGCCTATACCGATGACGTCGGAAGCAACGACTACAACAAAACCCTTTCAGAAAAACGGGCGCTGGCGGTGAAACAGTATCTGATCGAAAAGGGAGCGAAGCCGCAGCAGCTGCTTTCGAAGGGATATGGTGAGGTCAATCCCGTGGCACAGAACACCAACGATGCAAACCGGGCGTTGAACCGCCGGGTCGAATTCAGGATCATCAGTATCAAGTAGAGCTTCGAAAGTTTTCCCGCAGATTGCGCAGATGAGCGCAGATTTTTTTAATGGAAGAATCTGCGAAAATCCGCGTAATCTGCGGGAAATTGTATTTTTGAGTCTAAACCCAACCCATTCGTGAAGATCACCGGCCACATTATCGACATTGAGAACGAAAGGATCTATAACGGCGAAGTAGAGGTCAGCAATGGAAAGATTGCACGCATTACCGAAAAGGCGGAGGTTGCCGATCAATATATTTTGCCTGGCTTCATAGACGCGCACGTCCACATCGAAAGCTCCATGATCGTGCCCTCAGAGTTTGCAAGACTGGCCGTTGCGCATGGTACCGTGGCCACCGTCTCTGATCCGCACGAGATCGGCAATGTGCTGGGCGTGGAGGGTGTCAGATACATGATCGCCAATGGCAGCCAGGTACCTTTCAAATTTTACTTTGGCGCGCCCAGTTGTGTTCCGGCCACAAGTTTTGAAACGGCAGGTGCGGCCATTGATGTGAAAGATGTTGAGGTGCTGCTCAAAGATCCGGCGGTGAACTACCTGGCGGAAATGATGAACTGGCCCGGCGTGCTCTACAACGATCCTGTAGTGAAAGAGAAGTTATCGCTGGCGCGGAAATACAACAAGGTCGTGGATGGCCACGCACCCGGTCTCACGGGCGATCAGGCGAAGCAATACGCTACCGCGGGCATCAGCACCGACCATGAGTGCTTCACAGCCGAAGAAGCGCTCGACAAGCTGAAATACGGTATGAAGATCATTATCAGGGAGGGGAGTGCCGCCAAAAATTTTGAGGCCCTTGTCAACTTGCTGCACGATCATGCAGGCCAGATGATGTTCTGCTCCGACGATAAACATCCCGACAGCCTCGAAGAAGGCCATATCAACGTACTGGTGAAACGGGCGCTGGCCAAAGGTATCGACCTGTTCAAGGTGCTGAAGGCTGCGTGCATCAATCCCATCGACCACTACCGGATGCAGGTTGGCAGGCTGCGGCCGGGAGATTCGGCTGATTTCATCGTCGTGGACAACCTCACCGCATTCACCGTGCGCAATACATTCATCAACGGCGTGATGGTGGCAGAGAACGGCGTGAGCAAGATCGCACGGGTGGCCGGTGGCACCGTGAATAACTTCAAAAAGAGTTACCGGAAAAGTGAAGACTTCGTCATCAAAGCCACGGGCAGCTCCATGCGGGTGATCGAAGCGCTCGACGGACAGCTGATCACCAACGTACTTATTGACAAGCCCAGGGTTGAAGGCGGAAACGCCGTGGCCGATGTTGATCGTGACATCCTCAAGATCGCCGTGGTGAACCGTTATGCGGAAGCTGCGCCGGCAGTGGCATTCATTAAGAACTTCAACCTGAAAAGAGGCGCGATCGCATCATCTGTAGCGCATGATTCACATAACATTATCGCTGTGGGCACCGACGACGATTCCATTGCCCGGGCAGTGAACCTCATCATGGCAGAGAAAGGAGGTATTGCAGCTACAGATCAGCATAACTCCCTGATCCTGCCCCTCCCCGTAGCAGGCATTATGTCGGCAGACGACGGCTA
>NZ_JAHESF010000073.1 GCF_018598225.1 Chryseosolibacter histidinae
TCCTTACTCCTTACTCCTTACTCCTTACTCCTTACTCCTTACTCCTTACTCCCTGCCCCATTGCTGAACGCTCCTCTTCTGACTTCCGACTCCTGGCTCCTGACTTCTTCTCTCACTTCTCCCACCTCAGATCCTTCGTTTTGGCTTTCGCCCTTACTGCGGTGAGCATGGAGGCGTCGAGGGTGGCAGCGGCAGCGTTTCCGGCCGATTGCTGGGCGATGTAGACACGGCGTTTTTCGTTCAGCTGCTGGATCTCCTTCTGGATCTGGGCGCGCTCGGCGGATTTTTTGTTCACGTAGGCTTTCCGTTGCTCGGTGCTCATGCCCTTCATTTCTTTTGGCAGCTGCTCTTCTTTGGTCTCGGCGATCACTTTTTCATCGTCTTTGGCGGCGTCCACCAGGTCCCACGTAGAATTCTTGTAGGCATGAGAGCTTTTGGAGATGGCGCGTTCCACCTTGTTGGCCTGGCCATAGCTTTCGGCATTGCTGTCCTGTACCTTCTGCTGTTCCTTTTTGTAGGCGCCGGACTGTCCGTAATAGATGTAGGTGTCGTTGAGCCTGTCGTTCAGGGCGTCGATCTTTTCATCGTATGGTGAAGGGATATAAACTGTCTTACGATCCTGCTCGATGCTCATGTAAGTTCCACCGGTAAGCTCTGCGCCACGCTTCCATGATGTTTCCACACCTTCGCTGAACGGTCCGCAGAAAATTGAATTCACCACCACATCTTTCTCCTTGGCCAGGTTGCAGGCCATGTGGTACGGAATGGGTCCTTGTGTGAACGGCTCGTTGCCGGCGATGAAGATCATCTTGAGGTCGGCATTCGAGGCGGACCACTCCAGCTGCTTCAGCGACTTGTTGATCACATAACCACAATACTCGTTGCCGCCGTTGGTGGTCAGGGAAAAGAGCTTTTCGGAGATCACGTCCAGATCGCTTGTCAACGGACTCACCAGTCGCACATACCCCTCGGACGAAGGAAGGCCGTCGTTGCCATATTCATAGAGCGCGATGCGGATGCCGGGACGGGCGCCATCCGAACATTTCGCCGCGGCAAGCTCATTCACGATCTTCCAAAGCTGTGACTTGGCCTGGTCGATCAGTCCATCCATGCTGTTACTGGTATCGAGCAGCAGGGCCAGCATGATGGTCTGGTCTTTACCAGGTGTCTTGCCGGGCTGCGGTTCTCCTGCCCATGCCCGCCTGGA
The DNA here is from genome assembly GCF_018598225.1 of Chryseosolibacter histidinae. Classification (GTDB taxonomy): domain Bacteria; phylum Bacteroidota; class Bacteroidia; order Cytophagales; family Cyclobacteriaceae; genus Chryseosolibacter; species Chryseosolibacter histidini. The sequence continues at coordinate 1,208 of NZ_JAHESF010000073.1, forward strand.
CCCGCTGAACAGTAAGACCATGGTAAGCATGGGGATGATGGCCTTTGCAAAGCGCTGGCTGAAGGTGCGTATCGTTTTCATGTTGAATTTGTTTTTGATAAAATTCACGTTAAAAAACGGCAAATGATCGCTACACTTAGTGAAGGGGGATGCCGGCCGGGTAAAGCAAGCCTGCCAATGAGGGAACCCTGCTTTCAGACGGGTGACTGCGCCAGCGTGAATGAATAAAATAGGTAAATTGGTGCCGTTATGCGTTTACAAGGCTTTTTCGCGATCATTCTGATGCTTTCGGGCCCCTGGCTCTGCCTGCCGGCGATGGCACAGGAGAAGAAGAAGGCAGACCGTTATAAAAGCCTCAAGGAGCGATCGGCGGAGCTGAGCGCTGACGATCTGCTGGACGAAGCCCTGACCCTCAAAGACAATAATCCACGCGAAGCGCTCAATAAGGTGGAGGAAGCGCTGGGCGTCAGCCTCGCTCAAAAGAATGCGCTGGACGAAGGCAAATGTTATGTGATGCTGGGGCAGATCAACGAGCGCATCGAAGAGTGGAAGCTGGCACTGGACAACTATAACAGCGGATACGAAAAGCTCAGGGACAAGTACACGAACAGTCCCGAGTTCAGGACGGCCCTGCGCGGACTGGCCGAGACCAGTCTCCGGCTCGGTGACCATGCCCGTGCCCTGCAGCGCTATCAGGAGATGCTCTCACTGCGGCTAAGCTCATCCGAGCGCGCCTATGCACAGCTGGGCATCTCGGAGGTCTATTACCAGATGGGCAATTATGAGGAAGCCTTGCGTACGGTTGACAACATCTCCATGCCGAGCTCGAAGATCTACGATGAAACACTGAAGGTGAGCATTCAGAACCAGCGCGCCAGGATCTACGCCCGCACAAACGATGTGGACAAAGCAAAAGACGCACTGGAATATTCTCAGAACACGCTGCGTTCCAACCGCGCCGCCGCCCCGCAGCAAAAAGCTTCGGTACCACAAAAGCAGGACGAAGGGCTGAACGAGGCGAAGGAGGAAGTGACCGGAGCGCTGCACGAGCAGCAGCGTTACGATGAAGAGATCGATCTGCGAAACAAAGCTATCGAATACAACCTCGAGTCGAAGAACCTTCCGGAGGTGGCCAAAGACAAAGTAGGCATCAGCAAGGCGCTGGAGGCCAAAGGCGAGACCTCCGAGGCCATCCGCGAGCTGGAGGAAGCCGCATTGATGGCCGACACCATTAACAGTCCCAAAGACCAGGCTAAAGCATTCCTTGCCCTTGCGGGGATCTACGAGAAGAATGGGCGCAGCACACAGGCGTTGTCTGCCTACCGCCGATACAGTGAAGCCGTAAAGAAAGCAGACGCGCAGAACGAAGTGAGGCTCACGGAAAAAGCAGAGCTGATCAAAAAACAGAAAGACATCGAGTCACTTACGAAAGACGTCGCCATCGGCCAGCGTGAAGAGACCATCGCCAGGGGCACTGTGTTCCGGCAGCGGCTGATCATCTATGGCCTGTTGCTCATCATCGCCATCATTGGTGTGACCTCTTATTTCATTTACAAAAATGCGCAGGCGAGCAAAATTGCCAACCAGCTGCTGGCATTGAAGTCGTTGCGCAGCCAGATGAACCCGCATTTCATCTTCAATGCGCTCAACTCTGTCAATCATTTCATAGCCCAGAACGATGAAAGAACGGCCAACAAGTTCCTCTCCGAGTTCTCGCGACTCATGCGGCTGGTGCTTGAAAATTCTCAGGAAGATTTTATTCCCCTGTACAAGGAACAGGAGATCATCTCACTTTACCTGAAGCTGGAGCATTATCGCTTCCGCGACAAGTTCGATTACGAGATGAAGGTTGATGACGATATCAATACCGAGGCGATCGAGATCCCACCCATGCTGCTGCAGCCCTACATCGAAAATGCAGTGTGGCACGGCCTGCGGTACAAGGAAACCAAAGGACACCTTTCGCTGCATATGCGCAGGAACGGTCACGGTCTTGAAGTGGAGATCACGGACGATGGCATCGGGCGGAAACGATCGGCAGCGCTCAAGACCAACAACCAGAAGAAACAGGCTTCCACTGCCCTGAAGAATATCGAGGAGCGACTTACCATCATCAACAAAGTGTACAGGTCGAACTACCACATCGAGATCCGCGACCTGGATGCGGCATCCGGAACCGGAACCTCGGTGCTGGTGCATGTTCCGGCGCAAAACCAAAACAGCAACGCATGAAAGCAGTGATCATCGACGACGAAAAGGACAGCCGCGAGATACTGGCCAACTACATTGCCAAATATTGCCCCGGCGTAACGGTAAGCGGTTTTGGTGAATCGGTGGATACAGGACTGGCAGCCATCGCAGAACATCAGCCCGACATTGTTTTCCTGGACATCGAAATGCCTTACGGGAATGGCTTCGACCTTCTTGACCGGGCCCCGGAGATCAGCTTTGAGACCGTGTTTGTGACGGCGTTCGACCACTACGCCATGCAGGCCCTGAACCAGAGCGCAGCGTATTATCTGCTGAAGCCGATCGACATCGATGAGCTGATCAAAGCGGTGGAGAAGATCAGGAAAGAACGCAGCGAAGACCATTACACACAACACGCCCGGATCCTGCTTGACAATCTACGGGCAGGTCCCGAACAACATCAGAAAGTGATGCTGCCCACGCTGGAAGGTTTTGAGATCGTAAGCATCCGCAACATCATGTACTGTGAAGCGGAGGACAACTTTACCCGTTTTCACTTCGAAAGCGGACCACCCCAGCTGATCTGCCGCACCCTGAAACATTTTGAAGATCTGCTACGGCCGTACCGGTTCGTACGGATCCATCGCTCTTACCTCATCAATCCTGAATATGTGATCCGCTACTCCAAAGGCAAAGGAGGGTACATCACGATGAAGAATAATAAAGAGCTTGAAGTTTCTCCTAACCGGAAGAAGGAGCTGATGGAAGCGTTTGAGAAGTGAGACGGTCGCCGGTTGCCAGTTGCCGGATAGCCAGTTCAGACTGAGTTCTCTTTTTAAGTGTGGTGTTCCAATTCAGGTATATCTCACGCTTCGGCCTCAACCCTGTAATCGAAGCAGAATTCTTAAACACGTACACTACGCGAAACCGGCAACTGGCAACCGGTAACTGGCAACTAGTCTCGGTAACAAAAAAAGAGGTCATATCAACCTAGCCGAATCCTGTGGTTTACCGGGATTCACCGCAGCCTCACCGGCATTCCTGGCGATGACCAGGCTACGGATGCTAATTTTGATACAACCTCTTCCGGGTTATTGGAGAGTCAAATTTTCATTTGACTATTCCACATTTTCACCTTGTTCCTGTTGTTGCTGTTGTGGTTGATTCTCGGGGGTATTCTTTCGGCCCCTGCTCTCTCCGCTGCTTTCGCCGCCTTTGCGACCTATCTCTGCCATGTGCTGACGATTCTGACTGACAGCTAGTCCCCCCTTACGCGCAATGGCGCGTTGCTGCTCACGATCCATAGACGCGAATCCACGGTTAGCAGTCCTCTTCATTGTATTCTCTCCTCTTCCTTCCATGATTCATTTTTTTTGTTTGTATAAGTATTTAAAAATGATCCTCACTCTTTGTTTGCGTTCAGTTCCTCATCCTGATCTTTCTTGCGCTTGGCCTGACTGCCACGACCGCGTTCGCCACCTTTTCGACCGATGCGCTTCATATGCTCACGGTCCTGGCTCACGGCCTCTCCTCCCTTTCTACCGATTTCGGACATGTGCTCGCGATTTCTACTAACAGCTTCACCGCCTCTGGATCCAATGGAAGCCATATGCTCGCGGTTCCTGCTCACGGCTTCGCCTCCTTTTCTCGCGATCGCCCGTTGTTGCTCGGGACTCATGGATGCAAATCCACGATTGGAAGTTTTCTTTTTCTCCTCCGCTCCTTCTCGTTCCATCACTTCACTCCATTAATTTCCCGCCAGCTTGATAAAAAATACCGTGCCCCGCAATTGCCGGACGATTGTGTAGACAATCTTAAACAGTCACTTCACTTGATGTTGACTTGGTTCAACGAAGAATGTGTACGCTTATCCGACAAACGGCCGCTTTGAAATTCATCAATGCTGCTTGTACAACACTAACAAGCGGCACATTATAATGATTCAAACCATGCAGATGTCTTCGACGAAAGGTCTGGAATGAGGTCTTTTTTGCCGCTGGACTTGAATGAATGATCTGCACCATCGAAGATCTCGATACGTGCGGCCGGCAGTGTAGAGACTACTTGTTGAATGAGCTCGATATTAGCGAGGGTATCTTTTGTACCCTGAAGGAAGAGCATGGGAACAGGCACCTTGGCAAGATGTGCAGCACGGTCGGTGGAAGGTTTGCCCATCGCGTGAAGCGGAAAACCATAGAAGACAATTCCCTTCAGGAACGCAGGAGCCTGTCGCGATGCCAGCTGTGATGTCATGCGGCCACCGAAAGATTTTCCACCCGCCAGCACAGGGATCGCCGGGAACATCTCATGTGTTTTCTCCAGCACCATATTGACTGTTTTCTCTGCGATCGCCGGAGGGTCGGGCATCTTCTTCTTTTTCTCCATGTAGGCGAAGTTGTAACGGATGGTACCGATGCCGTGGTCAGCGAGTGTTTTCGACAATGACTTCATGAAAGGATGACTCATGCCTGCGCCTGCGCCATGGGCCAGTGCCATCACGGCCTTCATCTTCGGTGGTTCCATCAGCTCTGCCGAAACAGATCCGATGCTATCTGATATTGCAATTGAAAAAAGCTCCGACTTCATACCTGACAAGATATGATAATTCAGCAGAATTCGGAAAACCGGCTATTGAAAAGTACGAGGTACGAAATACGAGGTACGTGGCGCCCGTACTTCGTATCTCGTACCTTATGCTACTCTTTTTAACATGGGCAGTCATCCCGGTTCTCTTTGCTCAGCTTCTGGTTCTCTGTGCCGGAAACGTCGAGGGAATCAACCACATAATCGCCATAGAGCACACATACTTTGGCTTTCCTTTTGCCGCTGGTCCTGATGGAGAGGTTGAGCCCGTCGATATAACGCATATCCTCGGGCACCGTGACAAACGTTCCTTTACCGGAAGTCCACTTCAGCTCCCTGCTTTGATATTTCTCTTTTTTCGTTTTGCCGCTCAGCTCGAACCAGATACGGGTAGCCTTGGTCTCGTTGGAACATACATGGAAATGCCAGCCTTCCATATTGCTATTGCGATTAGCAGTGGCTTTAGGCCCGCAGTTCACCAACGCGCAGCAGGCAACAATAAATAAAGTATACAGTAAAGTTTTCATAAGCGTTTTTTGGTTTATCGAAGTTCCAAAAATACCCATGCCACGTTTTGAGAAGGAGTAAGGAGTAAGAAGCTACTTACTCCCGGCTCCTTACCCCCTTTCAATTTATCCCTGAAAACAGTGGTTGCTTTCTTTCACCGGCTTGTTCATATTGCCAACCTTAACTATTGGATATGTTAAAGTACCGCTGGTTGTTTTTGTTTTCGCTGCTCCTACTCTCCTTTCAGCAGGAACCACCTTCAGGATGGATCCGCATCAACTTGCTGGGATACAAACCCGGAGGAGTCAAAGTAGCGGTGTGGTGCAGCAAACAGGATGGGCAGCTCTCGGGCTTTCAGCTGATCGATAATCAAAGCAGCGCTGTGGTGTTCGAAGGCAAGAGCGGCAAGGCTTACGGCGCCTATGGACCTTTCAAACAATCGTACCGGCTTGACTTCTCTGCCTTCACCAAACCTGGCAACTATAAGCTTCGGGCAGGCAGCGCAGAATCACCAGTGTTTACCATCGGTGACGATGTATATAAAAACAGCGCAGACTTCGGCCTTCAATACATGCGGCAGCAGCGCAGTGGCTACAATCCATTCCTGAAAGACTCCTGCCATACGGATGACGGCTATACCATGTATGGCCCCATGCCCGACAGCACACACCTTGACGTAAGCGGAGGCTGGCATGATGCTACCGACTACCTGCAGTACTCCATGACCTCGGCCAACGCCACTTACCATCTGCTGGCAGCTTACCGCGATTTCCCTGCTGTGTTCGGCGACCTTCACCTCGCCAACGGTATGCCTGGAAGCAACAACATCCCGGACGTTTTCGACGAGGCAAGATGGGGCCTCGACTGGCTGCTGAAGATGCACCCCCAGCCCGACTGGCTTTTCAACCAGCTTGCGGACGACCGCGACCATATCGGCTTCAGGCTGCCCACGAACGATAAGGCCAATTATGGCAAGGGAAAAGAACGCCCTATCTACTTTGTCACCGGCGAACCGCAGGGACTCAGCAAATACCGGAACCGGACCACGGGCACTTCCTCCACCGCCGGAAAATTCTCGAGTGCCTTTGCGTTGGGCTTCCAGCTGTTCGAGCAACAAGACAAGTCATACGCCAACCTGCTGAAGCAACGCGCATTCTCCGCCTACGCTTTCGGCCTGCGAAAACCCGGCAATACCCAGACCGCATGTTATTTGTCACCGTATTTCTATGAAGAAGACAACTGGGTTGACGACATGGAGCTCGCCGCGGCACAGGTCTACGCCATGTCAAAAGACAAAAAATACCTGGAGGCTTCTTTCCGTTATGCTGAACAGGAAAAGCAAACACCCTGGCTCGGCAAAGATACCGCCAATCATTATCAGTGGTATCCATTCATTAACGTTGGCCATTATGAGCTTGCAAAAGTAGCCGACGAGAAGGTCCGGAAGCAGGTGATCAAATTCTATCGCGACGGCATTGAAAGTGTCTGGAAGAAAGCAAAGCACAACGCGTTCTTCCGGGGTGTGCCCTTCATCTGGTGCAGCAACAACCTGCAGGCATCGTTTGCCATTCAATGTTACTGGTACCGCGAGCTCTCCGGCGACAACACCTACGAGGCGTTAGAGCAGGCAACGTTCGATTGGCTCCTGGGCTGCAATCCCTGGGGGACCAGCATGGTGATAGGCCTTCCTGCCAATGGAGATTATCCTGATGATCCACACTCTTCCCTCAACTTCCTGCACGGTTATCAGACCCTGGGCAGCCTGGTGGATGGTCCTGTATACGGCAGCATCTTCAAACAACAACGCGGTGTACGCATTGTGCGGGGTGACGAGTATGCCGAATTTCAGAGCGACCTTGTGGTGTACCACGATGACTATGCCGACTACGCCACCAACGAACCAACGATGGATGGAACCGCCAGTATGATCTACCTGCTTGCCGCGAAGGAAAATGAAAACCCGGGTTTAAAAAAAAAGCCCTGACCGTTAGCCGGGGAGCGATCATCCGTGGCGACAAGGCCAGGAAAGAAATTGCCCTGGTCTTTACTGGCGATGAGTTTGCAGACGGCGGCTCCCTGATCACAAAAACGCTCAAACGCCAGCAAGTAAAGTCTTCGTTTTTCTTCACCGGGAACTTTTACAGGAATCCCTCCTTCCGGGGTCTCATCCGGGACCTCAGGCGTGATGGGCATTATCTGGGCGCGCACAGTGACAAGCACCTGCTATATTGTGACTGGTCGGTGCGCGACAGCCTCCTGGTCACCCGCACACAATTCCTGGACGACCTCCGGGCGAATTATAGCGAGATGGAAAAATTCGGTATCCGTAAGTCGGACGCCCCCTATTTTCTGCCTCCTTTCGAGTGGTACAACGACACCATTTCTGCCTGGACGCGGCAGGAAGGGCTGCAGCTTATCAACTTCTCTCCCGGCACGATCAGCCATGCGGACTATACCACGCCAGACCTTCGTAATTACAGGAGCAGCGAAACGATCTACCAGTCCATCACTGCCTACGAGAAACAAAACGGAATGAACGGTTTTATCCTGCTTGTTCACATCGGCACGGCACCAGCGCGCACAGATAAATTCTATTCGAGGCTGGAGGAGCTTATCGTGTACCTGAAGAAAGAAGGGTATTCATTTTCGCGTGTGGATGGGTTGCTGGAATAATGCGTTGTATTTTGCCGCGCATTATGTCTTTCATGATCATTTTTGCATTTTTAGCAAATGAAGGGTAACCGACGCAAGCCATTACAACTCCTGAGAAGCGCTTACAGGCTGCTGCGGAAGAACGATCCGCTGACATTATCCGCTGCCACGGCTTTTTTCACCACCTTCGCCATATCGCCGATCATCATCATCCTGGTAAATGTGCTCACCCTGTACTTCAACCGGGAGAGCATCCGTCCGCAGCTCTTCAGCAAGATCGCCTCCATTTTCGGGCAGGAGACGGCGATGGACATCGAACTGATCGTTAACAATTTCAGGACATTGGAAAGCAACATCTGGGTGACCCTCGGAGGCTCGTTGTTCTTCGTTTTTGTGGCCACTACCTTGCTGAGCGTGGTCAGGCGTGCCATTCACAAGATCTGGAATATCCGGCAAAAATCAGGAAAAGAGCTGGGTTACGGCGTCAAGGAAAGAGCGATCGAGACCGGCGTTATATTATTAACCGGCGCGCTGTTCCTGTTTGCGCTCTTTCTGGATACATCGGTCTCTATCTTCCGCGACTACCTCCACGAGCTGATACCACAGGTGCATACTGCCCTGATCCGGGTGGTGAATATCTTTTTCTCTATTGTTGTGATCACGTTGTGGTTCACCATGGTCTTCAAACTTCTGCCCGAAGCCCGTGTTCAATGGAAAGTTGCCTTTACCGGCGGATTGTTCACCGGCGTGCTGTTCAGCCTGGGAAAATTTGTGATGGGCAAATTTCTGATCCACGGTAAAATGGCATCCATCTTCGGCGCCTCGGCCTCCATCGCACTGGTATTGCTTTTCATCTTTTACAGCTCATTCATCCTGTATTTCGGGGCGGCGTTCACCCATGAATATGCCCGCACAAGCAACAAACCCATTCAAGCCGGAAAGCTCGCTGAGAAGTTATCGGATTAAGACCAGTGTCTTGTCATTTTTGAATATCGAACCAAGGGATATCGAATATAGAATTTCGAAGTGGTGACTCCTTCGAAATTCGGCGTTCTTTGTTCGATATTCGATATTCAGACACTCCGGTTGCCGGCGACCGACAGTCCGAAATTATTTCGGGCGCGACAAACGTTTTTAGAAATGCCTGCGTTAAGAGATCGGCAGCGGTCGTTGCCGGTAGCAGCCATGGTTCATAAGTTAGTTGAACGCTGCCTGCTGCTGATGTTCAACTAAAAGAAAGGAGGTACCATGTCTAGTCCCACGCAAATTTTATCGAAACAACATGAACTATTAAATTCACCGGGTAGGTGATGTTAGGGTAAAGTTGTTGTACCTCGTGCAATTTTTTAGTTTCATGGATAAAATTGAATGAGGATTTTGATATCCGGCCTGCGTCCCTGGCCGGATATTTTTTTTCTACCCACCGCCCGCTTATCACATTGTTGGAAGTATCCATCCGCAGAATGATAACTTTGAGTTAACCTAACATTGACTCATTAACCCCTTAACCCATGAAACACGTTTTACGCATAGTCACACTGCTCACCATGTTTGGGGGAGCCGTTACGGCGCAATCTCCACAGAAAGGCAAAGCTTCATTTGCGCTTCCCTATGAAAAATTTACGCTGGCCAATGGCCTGGAGGTGGTGCTGCACGAAGATCATTCCGACCCTATTATCGCCGTGGCTACGCTCATGCATGTGGGCTCGAGTCGTGAGAAACCCGGTAAAACAGGATTCGCACATTTTTTCGAGCACATGTCGTTCAACGACTCAGAGAATGCCCCACAAGGCGCTAACCGCAAGCTGATCCCCGAATGGGGTGGCCGGCGGAATGGCGGCACCTGGTCTGATGGCACCATCTACTATGAAGTAGTGCCCAAAGACGCCTTCGACAAGATCCTGTGGATCGACTCAGACAGGCTGGGCTACATGATCAACACCGTGACCAAAGAAGCGCTCGAGGCCGAGAAGCAGGTGGTGAAAAATGAAAAACGCGAGAACGTGGACAACGTACCTTATGGCTATACCGACGAGATCATCCGCACCAATCTTTACCCCGCAGATCATCCCTATCACTGGACTGTGATCGGCTCGCTGCCCGACCTCCAGGCCGCAACCCTTGACGATGTAAAGGAGTTCTACGAAATGTACTACGGCGCCAACAATGCCACGCTGGTGATCGCCGGCGACATCGATATCAAAGAAACCAAAGACAAAGTACAACGCTGGTTCGGGGAGATCAGGAAGGGACCGGAAGTAAAGCCCATGAAGCCCATGCCGGTGAAACTCGACCAGGTCAAATCATTTTATTTCGAAGACAACTTCGCGCGGCTGCCGGAGCTTCGCCTGGTGTTCCCTACAGTAGAGAACTACCACCGCGACGTGTATGCGCTTGACATCCTGAGCGAGCTGCTGAGCGGAAGCCGTAAATCGCCGTTGTACAGGATCATTGTAGAGCAGAAAAAACAGGCTCCGGGTGTGAACAGCTCTCAGGACGGCGAGGAGCTTGCCGGCGAATTCGTTTTCCGGGTAAGGGCCAATGCCGGCACAAGCCTCGACGACGTGAAGGCCTCCATCGAAGAAGGACTGGCACTTTTTGAAAAGGAAGGTTTTACAGACAACGACCTGCAACGTGTGAAAGCCGAGCAGGAGACATCCCTCTACAACGGTATCGGTACGGTGCTCAGCAAAGCTTTTACCCTGGCAAACGCGAATGAATTTATCGGTGACCCGGCGTATATCATCAAGTCGGCAGCCATGACCCAGGCCGTAACGCGCGAAGATATCATGCGGGTCTACAACCAGTACATCAAAGGTAAGCCTTACCTGATGACCAGCGTGGTGCCGAAAGGCCAGACCAACCTCGTTGTGAAAGGCGCAACACCCGCTACCGTCTGGCAGGAACAGATCGTGGCCGGCGTACAGAACGAGAACGTGACGCGGGGTGGCGAGGCAGACACTCTAAAAACAAAAACCAAATATGACCGCTCGGAGCCGGCATTCGGTGAGCTGCCACTCTTTAAAATGCAACCGATCTGGGACGCCAAACTGAACAACGGACTTTCCATCATCGGCACGGAGAACAGCGAGATACCACTCGTTACTTTCGATATCACCATTCCCGGTGGCCACGCCCTGAATCCTGCTGACAAAGCCGGGGTGGCAAACCTGATGGCGCAGCTCATGATGCAGGGAACCGCCAAACGTACTCCCGCGGAGCTGGAAGAGGCGATCGGGTTGCTCGGCTCTTCCATTACGATCCAGTGCGCAAACGAAGAGATCAGGATCACAGGAGGTTGTCTTGCGCGGAACTTTGAAGCCACTTTCGCTTTGGCGCAGGAGATGCTGCTGGAACCACGCTGGGATGTAGCGGAGTATGAGCGCCTGAAGAAAGCTTTGGAGACCAGCCTCAAAGGCAACGAAGCCAACGCCACGGCCATTGCCAATCGTGTGTTCATAAAACTGATCTATGGCCCCAACCATATCTTCAGCCTTCCTGTGATGGGCACCTTGCAAACCACGGCCAACATCACCCTTGACGATCTCAAAAGTTATTATGCGAGCAACTTTTCCCCTACTGGAGCGGCCTTCCATATTGCCGGAGCCGTTGACAAGTCACGCGTGGTCAAAACGATTACATCGCTTGAAAAACAGTGGCCGGCAAAACCTGTGAAGAGCGCTGCGAGCGTGGCACCACAGCCAGCGCCCGCGGGCAACGTATACTTTGTTGACTTCCCCGATGCCAAACAATCTGTGATCCTGGCGGGAAGGATTGCCCTCTCTGCCACAGATCCCAACAGCGACAAGCTTAACTTTGCCAACGAGATCCTGGGTGGCGGATCGAGCGGAAAACTCTTTCAGACCTTGCGGGTGGAGAAAGGTTACACGTATGGCGCCTACTCATTCGTTAACGCTACCAAGGCACCGGCACCGTTCATGGTGAGCACCAGTGTTCGAAGCAATGCCACGTTACCGTCGCTGCAGATCATCCAATCGATCCTGGCTGACTACGGTAAAAATTTCAGCGCGCAGGACGTGGAGGTGACCAAAAACAAGGTACTGAAAGCCAGTACACTGAGTTATGAAAGCCTGGGCTCGAAGCTAGGCGCACTGCGCGAGATCAGCAAATACAACCGGTCGAAAAAATTCATCGAAGAAAGTCAGCAGGCGCTGGTGAAGATGACGCTCGCCGATTTCAAATCGGTGATCGGCCAGTACATGAGCGAGCCTGACATGATCTACCTGATCGTGGGTGACAAGGCCAGCCAGCTGAAGGAAGTAACGCAGCTCAAAGGCAAGGTGATCGTGCTCGACAACCAGGGCAATCCGGTGGGCGAAGGAAGCAATTGAAATAGTCGACATCCTCCCCTCGAAGACCGTCATCCAGAGCGGTGACCCAGGCGGGGTGGCCAGTGTGAGCGAAGGATCCCCCGGAAACTTACTGCGTACTTAATTCGAGAGCAAGTCTTTCGATGTGTACTTCGCTAAAAGGGGATTCTTCACTCCCGCGCGCCTGCACACATGCTGCGTTCAGAATGACGGTCTACTGGGGTTGGATTAAAAAAATATGAAGACCAACCAACGTTTCAACTGGGCGGTATCCGTTCTGGACATTGCCCCATCAGACAACGTGCTTGAGCTGGGTTGTGGCGTCGGCTTTGCCGTGAGCCTGATCGCGCCGTTGCTGGAAAAGGGAACCATCACGGCCATCGACAAGTCTGACTCCATGGTGCAAAAGGCCATGGAACGCAACCGCGCGTTCATCAAGACAAAAAAAGCGCAGGTGCTGAAACGGGCGCTGCTGGCGCTCAAGCCCGGACCGCAGGGTTATAACAAGATCTTTGCGTTCAATGTAAACGTATTCTGGACCACCAGCGCGGCCAAAGAGCTTGCCATTATCCGGCAGCATCTCGCACGCAAAGGCACGTTATATCTGTTTTACCAGCCTCCCTCCACGGGAGGAATGAAACGGATCTGCGAAACGGTAAGGCAGAACCTGGCGCAGGAGCAGTTCAAGGTAAAAGAGATCCTCTTTGAAGAGTCGCCGGCCATTGCCTCGTGCTGCATCGTAGCCTCACTCTGATTTGATGACCTCCTTGCCTTTGAGCTGTTGCACCGAATTATTGAACACGGTAGCAGTTTTAGATACTTCTTTATGCTCCAATATTCTGGCGATCCATGCAAGGATCAGGGCCGAGATAATGAACACCAGGTGGATCGAGATCTCGAATCGCAAAGCATCGAGACCCTGGGTTTTCGTTTCTGAATGAATATCGATGAATGTTTTCAGGAGGTGCACACCGGAAATGGAAGCCAGGGAAGTGGCCAGTTTTACTTTAAGCCTGTCTGCGTCGAGGTTATCGATCCAGTGCGGGCGGTCTTCCTGTTTATCGAAGTCGATGCGGCTCGTAAAAATGGAGTAACCACCGATGATCACAATAATCAGCAGGTTCATTACCATGGAAATATCGATCAATCCGAGGATCGCGAGCATCACTTCCACTTCCGATAAATTCTGGATCTGCTGGAAGAGGCGGGTCAGCTCTTCCATGAACTTGTATACATAAAGGCCGGAACCGAGGATCAGGCCCAAATAAATGGGGGCCTGGAACCACCGTGAAAAGAAAACGAGAAATTCGATGAAGCTCTCTATGCCACGGTTCATCTTAGAAAGAAAACTCATAATGCTAAAAGGGGTTGTTTTCGGGGCAAAAATAGAATTTTTCCACGAAACACCGAAATAGCCGGTAAAATGGTAAATGGTGATCGGTAAACAGTAATCCATTCAGAACAAAAACCGATTACCGATTACCTGATTACTGATTACCGATTATTAACCACCACCCTTTTTCGCACCTCCGTTTTCCCTTGCGTGGCGATCACACAATAAACACCTTCGGTCAAAGGTCCGGACACCGGCGTCACGGGAACACCCTGGCGAAGCTCCTCAAACGTGTAAGACCTTGTGAACACTTTGCGGCCTGTGATGTCAATGATCTCTATAAACACCTGCTCGGGTCTTGGCGATTGTACTTTGAGGCTGAAGCCGTTGCTATTTGCCGGAACGGGGTAAGCATGCAGCACAAACTCTTTCGAATAACCGTCATCGATGCCTGTCACGGAAAACTCAAATCCGTCAGACTCCTGTGAACAGTTGCCCTGCGATACCACCACCGTATAAAGACCGGAAGCAGTAGGTGTGAATGTATTGGCGGTGGCACCGGCGATGGGCGTACCGTTCAGCTTCCATTGCAGCGATCCGCTGACCTGCGTGGACAGCACGTTATCCTGAACTGTGATCACGGGCTTTCCGAGGCCGTCGGGAATAATATGGATCGTTTTCTGCTCGCCTTCACATCCACCATGAATAGCGCTGACATGAACAACGGTAGCAGTTTCGATGGGTGCAGTAACGTACGAATCGTAGGTGGCGCCTTCTATCTTCTCACCACTGGCGTCGTACCATGCGTACGTTCCTTCCGGTGACCCGGAAACGCGGATCATCACATCCACGCCCCGGCATACATTGATGGTGTCGGGAGCGATGACGGCAAAAGGTGGAACATAGTCAAAGGTTGCCACGGATGCCAGTATGCGGTCTGCACATCCCTGCCGTGTAGCTTTGATGCGGATATTGTTCTCACCGGATGACAACGCAGCGCCCGACACCTCGAGTGCGATCGTTGTGCCGTTGCCATTTCCCGGCGCGGAGATCACGTCATCGTTCTCATTGATGGCCGTATAGACCACGCCGGTTTCACTTGTTCCGAGTGTTATGATCACGGCATCACTTCCACAGGTATTACCGGCTTCCGCTACCGGTGCCGTTGTGTTGATCTGGCAGTCAGGATCTTTATTGTAATTATACACCAGTGACTCGCGTGAGCAACCTCCCGTGAAGGCCACCACGGTGTAGTTACCCGGTTGCTCAGGCTTAAAAAAGGGTTTTGTCGCGCCCGGTATGGCTGCGCCGTCTTTCCTCCACTGGAACTGCGCCTCCACCTGCGTGAACAGGGTGTCGTTGTAAAAAATGATCTCCGGTGTCTCGAGGGTATCGGCGTACACGCGAATGCTGTTCAATGCAGACTCGCAACCTCCAGCATTGACGCCGGCAACATAAAAAATGGTCTCGGTAAATACCGGTGGTGTGAGCAGGGTCGACGCATGCGTACCCAGCTCGGTATGATCTTCATCGTACCATTTGTAGGATCCGCCCGCAGGTGCTCCCGAAGCCTGAAGCATGGCCTGCTCGCCCTGGCATACTGAAGCATCATCCTGAACGGAGATCGAAAAATCAGGCGTATAGTCAAAGGCCACCTGTGCGGGCAGCAGCTGCTCCTCGCATCCCCTGAAGGCAGCCTTAACCCGAACATGATTGGTGCCCGTGATCAGTTTGTCTTTATGAAGCGCCAGCACAAGCGACTCACCGTTGCCCTCGGCAGCCTCAGAAATGATCGCCTCATTTTCATTCAGTACAACGTATTCGGCACCGGCCTGGCTATGGGCGATGGTGATGACTGCATCGTCCTGTCCGCAGATTGCAGAAGCCTGCACCTGGGGTGTATTCACATCGAGCTGGGTGCGGGCAAAGGTGAGCGTGAACCGGTCAGTGCCATAGCTCGCAGGATTTGCATCCACCGCGAAAGCGTATCCTGAAGCATCGACAGTCACGGTGTGATTCGTGTAATGATCCGTGAGGGTCACATGGCCGACACCGGCAACGGACTCCAGCGCGTCGAAACCTAACGTATAATTTCCGGGTGGCACCTGCTGCACATTGAGCTTTACCGTTTTAGAACAGAAGCTGTTGCCCAATGTATTCACGGCCACATTGATGTTGTTACCCGTAAGGCTCGAGAGGTTGAACATTCCTTCATTCTGTTTTTTGATCGCGTCATAAAGATCGTCAAACGCATCGGTGCCCGTCTCTGTGAAGAGGATATAGGTGGCGTCTTCACGGGCGCCCTGCATTAACCGTACAACGATGTGGGTGGCAGTCTCCGGAACCGGAGCAATTTCCGGCGTTACAGTTTTTGCTTTTTCCGTGACCATCAGCGAGGGAGACTGGTTATAAGTCCGTACCCAGAACGCCTGACCTGAACCGATAATACCAGGCGCTAACAATGCGTTGTGATAGATATACCGGGTCACCATCTGGCCGTCGATGGTTTTGCTTTCGCGAATGGCGATCGTGTTGACGATGCCAGCGCTGCTCCAGGCGCCGCCGTCTGCGCTCCAGGTGATGGGTGACGCATACGGGTTGCCAACGAGGTTCCACCCGTCGTCAGCGCCACCACCAGTGCCACCATTGAGATTAAAAGAAACATTTCCCTGGAATGGATTGCCAGACATCTGCAACGTGACCGGTGATGCTCCGTTCAGCTTCACGGCATACCCCCTGCCCTTCTCGATGGCTGCCTGGTTCGATCCGCCTGCGAAAGGATAGGCAGTCAATCCCGTGCCATTTGAAATGAACATGGATGGCTCTGAGGAACCCGCCGAAGCACCGGTGAACTGACCCGTGATGGCAAAGTAATTCTGCCAATGGGCAACCGTGACACCGGCCACCGGAGCCGAGAGGTCACGCCAGTGTTCACCCAAAGGCTCGAGGTACCGCTGCACATTTACATTTCCGGTGATGGCAGCATTATCACCCAAAGGAGCGATCACCGCTGTACGGGTGGCTGTGCTCAGCAGTGTAACCTGTCCGTTGGCATTCAGCACGCCACCGTTCACTACCACGGCACCGGCAATGCTGGCAGGCGCCTGTGCTGCAACGGAGCCCGATGCACAATCTATCAACAATGTATCGATGTTATTGTTTGTGGCGTCGAAGTACAGGTTTGACGGCATACCTGACGATGATGTGATCTTCACATCGCCTCCGTTCACACTGATCTTTCCCGTCTCGTTTTGTGCGTTGACGACACCAGCGCCCGAAATATGAAGTGTGCGCGCGCCGATGTTGAAGCTGGCTCCCGTCGCGAGCGCAAGCCCTCCGCCGCCCGAGGATCCCAGTATTATTTTCTGTGCGTCGCCCTGTACGGTGACCGCTGCGTTCGTACCTGCGGTGATCTGGTAAAAGTTCAATCCCGCGGCAGCGGATAAAGTATGCGCTGTGTTCTCAGTGAACCGGAGATCGATCCTGTTGTCGGAGGCCGGAGCATTCAGCGTCCCGTTCGCTATCAGGTTTCCACCTACCGTCAGCACGGTTTCATTGCCCGGCGCACCCTTTACGGTGAGTCCATTGGCGATGGTCACGTTGCCGGATACATGCGTAGCACCGGCATCGAAGGTTTTTGTACCACTTCCGGAGAGCTGGATGTTTCCATACGTATTCGAAGGAATGAAACCATACACATTAAAATTCACTGTTGATGCAGCGCTCAGTTTGTTCAGCACCGGCACCGTCTCGTGGTTGAGGTTCAGCGTGGCAGTGCCCTCCAGGTCTACCGTGGCGGTCAGTGGCTGATCGACCGTGAGCGTAACACCGGTGGGCACGATCAGCTTCGAAGCATTGCCGGAGATCTCCCAGGGCCCGCCAACGCTGGTCTGTGTGCGGTTGCTGATCACAAAAAATTGTCCGTTGGTTGTAAAGTCCGCAGGTGAGCTTCCCGTACCGTTCGGTTGCTGTTTCCAGGTGGCTACATTGTTCAGAGCACCAGTAGCCATCGCGTAATACATCGCCGAAGGAGCTGTTGTAACCGCCAGGGGTGCCGACATGGCTGACCTGTTCCCGCTGGCATCCACGGCTTTTACTGTAATGTTGTACGCGGTGCCCGGCGCCAGTTCTGTAACTGTGAACGCGGGCAGTGACGTTGACCCTGCGAGCTGTCCGCCGGAAAACACCTCGTAGGTTGTTACCGCTACATTGTCTGTGGAAGCCGTCCAGGTGAGGGCTACCTGCGTTTGTGTCTTGCTGCTCAGCTGAAGTGATAACGGAACGGAGGGCGCCTCCGAATCGCCTGCCGTGGTAGCAGAAACGATCGTTGAAAAAGCGGAAGCGCTGGCTGCCGTAACTGTCTTCACTTTATAATAATAAGTTGTGCCCGGGGTCAGCCCGGTTGTATCGGCATATACACCGGTGCCACTTCTGCCTACGATAGCAAAAGTTCCGTTTGCTGCGGCCGACCGGTAAACTTCAACGTCTCCGGTACTGCTCTGCCAGCTCAGGTCGATGCGTTGCATACCACTTCCCTGCGCCACAAGGTTCAGGGGAACGGCAGGAATCACGGGCGGCTTATAGGCACCACTGCGGATCATGGAATCCGGTACAGCTTTGTAGGCCACACTCAGGTCCGGCCCTTTGTACTGAACACTCAACGACTGACCTCCTGAATAATCAAAATAATAAACGTCAACGGGATGTGGTCCTGCCGTAAGGTGCAGCGTATCACTGAATCTCACTACCGTACTGTGGCTTCCATTATTATCAATGATGGTATCGGCATCGAGGAACATCCTGCTGCCATCGTCGGAGCTCAGCCTGAAAATGTAATCGCCTGTTGCAGGGATATCAAAATAACCCGAGAACTGAAAATTGAAAAAGTCTTCCTGCGTTCGGGGGGTGAGTGAAAAATTCTTGACCTTACCTGTAAACTCCGGATCAGCCCACGTGGCTACCATGGTCGGATCGTCAAGGTCTATCCACGCCCCCGTGCTGTGCTTGTAGTTGAGGCCCAGCACATAGGTGGAACCTGTGATCTGGTTGGAAGGTGGCGAGACGTGATCGGCATGATCAACGGCCGTCACATAAACCGGGAACTCCGTATTGGCAGGAAGCCCGGTGATGGTAAACGTGGTCAGTGACGTATCGGTCGATATCGTGGTACCGCCATAAGTAACTTCGTATCGTTGGATGCCCGTGTTGTCAGCAGCGGGTTTCCAGGCCAGGGTGATGCTGCTGATGGTGTTGGCCGTCATGGTCAGCTCCTGTGGCGGCGAAGGTGGCGTGGCATCTCCGCCCGTTGTGATCTGATAGTTGATGTTCACGTCATTGGAAGGAACGTAGTTGGAAGCTCCCGTTTTACTGACCGCACGCAGCTTGTAGAGGTACGTGGTGCCGGGCTCCAGCCCTCCGTCGTAAAATGAGATGGCATCCTTGGCAGTACGACCTGCGAACTTAAAATCAGCGGTGCCAGCTTTCTTTCTCCAGATCTCGTAGGCTGTTTCGTTGCTCACAAGATCGTTCCAGCTGAGAAACACACCCGAAGGCATCAGCGTTCCTTTGAAGTTGGCGGCGGTGGCATCGAACACCATGTTTTGGGGCGCCGAGTTGTTGAAGAACAGCTGAACGGGATCGGATGGCGGACTGGGACAATAGGAATAACTTGTCACCAGCGTATAGGCACCGTTGGAACCCGCGCTGGAGGTTGTCAGCGTTGCCGTGCGCAACGTATCGTTCACATCGGTGTTCGGAAAATTCAGCGCCACACCGTTCTTATACCACGTGTACAGCTCGGCTTCGGGCACCGACCTGAGCACCACCGTGTTGTTCGCGTCGTTGCTGACAAGACCAGGGCCCCGCAGGTGTGTGGTTCCCTTCACCTCTATCGTTGGCTTGGCAGGGCTGATCTCTGTTACCACGATCGGATCAGACCACGGTTGCCAATCTTCTTCCGAAGGATTTGCCTTTCGGCTGAAACGCCCCCTGTAAGTG
>NZ_JAHESF010000074.1 GCF_018598225.1 Chryseosolibacter histidinae
GGAAGATGGTGACCAGGAACAAAGCGCCGAGCACCGCCACTGGCCCCAGCGATTTTCCGGAGGCAATCAGGCCCTTCGCTACAAGGTCTGCTGTGCCTGACTTCTCCAGGGCCACCCCCACCGCGAGGGCACAGACCAGGATCATGAGCAGGCTCAGGTCGAGCTCGCGCCGGATCTCCGGCAGGTTCAGCACACCGAAGAACACCAGGGCAGCCAGCATGATCAGGCACACATCGAACAGCGGAAGCAGGTCTACCACACCGGCGATGAGCAACGCAAGGCACGCCACCCCCAGCACACCCATCCATGGTGTGCGCTTGTGTTTCATTTTTTTAGGCACCGAAAGCGGGAACAGGTCTTTCTCATGGTTGCCGTTCTCGCGTTGAGCGCTGGCAAGCATTAACAGAAAGTCGCCTCCGGCCAGGTGCATCTCACCTACTTTTCCCGGCACACGTTTACCATTGCGATGGATGGCAATGATCGACGCGTTGTATTTTTTCCGGAAGTCAGAATCTTTGATGCGAACCCCCACCAGCTCGGAGTATGCGGGGATCACTGCCTCCACAAAATTGAACTCATCCGCTTCAACACTCTCTTTGGGAAGTGTGAGCCCGTTGTCTTCTTTGATCAGGTTGTAGATCGATTGCGTGTTGCCGGAGAAGAACAGGGCGTCGTCAGCTTCGAGTATTTCTTCCGGCGAAACCGGTGAGATCACTTTCTCATGACGGATGATCTCTACCAGGAACACATCCTGTAATTTCCGCAGCCCGGCATCCATCACACTTTTACCGATCAGCTTCGAACCCGGCGCTACTTCAGTCTCTACAATGTATTCTTTCAGGTTCTCACGCAGCACCGAAAGCTCATTGGTATTGGATGGCAACAGCTTGTATCCGATAAAATAGAGATAGATCCATCCTGCCACCGTCACGGCCAATCCCAGGTAAACAAAATCGTAGAAGCCGAGCAGCGGCAGCTTGTATTCAGCGATCAGGCCGTTCAGCACCAGGTTGGTGGATGTGCCGATCACCGTGATCATGCCGCCCAGGATCGTGGCAAAGGAAAGCGGGATCAGAAATTTCGATGCCGGGTTGCCCGTTCGCTCCGCCCAGTCCTTTACATAAGGGATCATGAAGGCAACGATGGGGGTATTGTTCAGGAATGCCGAAATAGTAGAGACAAAAGCCATCATGCGAAATAAAAACGCTTTCGGCTTCAGGTTGGGATTAAACAGCTTTGCAAACAGCTCCGATCCATAAATAGACCGGATGCCAGCCGTAGCCAGCACCAGCAAAAAGATGAGGATGATCTGCTGATTGGAAAGCCCCCGCAGCAACTCGGCCGGTGTGATGATGCGCCCCAGCAGCAGTGCCACGGTAGCCACAAAAAACGTAAGCGAAGGATTAAGCCACTCCCGGTACAGCGACAGGATCAGGAATATCACCACCCCAAGAACATAAAGCTGCGCAAAATTTAAGTCCACAAATCCTGTAGGTATTTGGGTGGCAAAAATAGAAGTTGCCGGTTTAAAATTCAAAGTTTAAAATTTAAAGTTGGAAAGCTCCTAACGATGGTTTGTGAGACTTTTTAATGCAGGCTCCTCCCCCAACTTTAAACTTCTAACTTTAAACTCTAATTTTTAACTTCTTTTCCCAGGTCCCAAAACCTTTTGATCTCCGTAAGAAACTCCTCCATACGGTGAAGCGGGATCATATTCGGGCCATCGCTGAGGGCCTTATCGGGATTGGGGTGGGTTTCGATGAAAAAACCATCGACACCTGCTGCGGCGGCTGCGCGGGCGAGGAAGGGCGCAAACTCACGCTGGCCACCCGATGAGCCACCTTTGCCCCCTGGCTGCTGCACAGAGTGTGTTACATCAAATATTACCGGGGTATACTGGCGCATGATGGGAAGCGAACGCATATCCACCACCAGGGTATGATAGCCAAAGCTTGCTCCCCGTTCGGTCAGGAACACATTGTTGTTGCCTTCACCACGTACTTTATCCACCGCATATTTCATGTCTTCCGGGGCCATGAACTGACCTTTTTTGATCTTCACTGCTTTGCCCGTTTGGGCTGCGGCCTTCAGCAGATCGGTTTGCCGGCACAGGAATGCCGGGATCTGCAGCACATCCACAACCTCAGCTACTTCTGCGCACTGGTATGATTCGTGCACATCGGTCACCACGGGCACCTTCAGCTCTTTTT
Organism: Chryseosolibacter histidinae; assembly: GCF_018598225.1. Taxonomy (GTDB): domain Bacteria; phylum Bacteroidota; class Bacteroidia; order Cytophagales; family Cyclobacteriaceae; genus Chryseosolibacter; species Chryseosolibacter histidini. Next base: position 2,211 of record NZ_JAHESF010000074.1, read on the forward strand.
TTACCCGGGCGAGGATCTGCAGTCCGTCGTCTTTGGAAGGACCGCGGTAAGAGCCCGCGGAAGTACGGTTGGCTTTGTCGAACGACGACTTAAAAACATAATCCACCCCGAGCTTTTCGCAGATAGCCTTCACCTTCGTTCCCGTTTCGATGCAGATGTCGAAGCTTTCGGCGGCACAGGGCCCTCCGAAGAGCACCATTCTTTCTGAACCAAGTTTTATAGAGTCGGCGATACTGACAGGTTGTTTGAATTTTTCCATGATGATGCGTAAAGAATAGTCGGGGTTATTGTTTTAGTATTTTTTCGAAGACGCCTTTTGCGGTCAGTACCAGGTCGCCAACTTCGCGCAGCACGCCGGAGCCACCCTTGGCATAGGTGACGAGGTCTACCTGTTCTTTGAGATAATCGTAGGTGTCGGCCGGGCATACGCTGAAGCCTGCCAGCCTGAATACGGGAAGGTCGTTGATATCATCGCCGATGAACACCACTTCTTTCGGCTTGAGCTTGTAGTGTTTCACCAGTTTTTCGAAGACCATGGCTTTATCCATGATGCCCTGGTGGCAAAAATCGACCTTGAGCTCTGAGCATCGCCGGGTGACGGCTGCCGACTCGCGTCCGGAGATGGCACCTGTTACGATGCCCGCCTTTTTCAGATAACTTATAATAAGTCCATCTTTCACGTTGAAACTTTTGATCTCCCTCCCGCTGTCATCATAAATGATCCGTCCATCGGTAAGCACCCCATCCACGTCGAAAAATATAGCCTTGATAAGCGACGCCTTCTTAATTTGTTCCTTTGTATACCTGGGCAAAGCGACTGGTTAAAGATTGTTAAACAAATTTTTCTGCAATAATTGCCGAAAATTAGGAAAAGCTTTTTACTTTATTACACCTAAACTCCGCTCCCTTAATGAAAGTTATCAAGTTTTCGGTATCCCTGCTGGTCACACTGGGATTGATCTATTTTCTGAACAACAGCTGGACCATCGGAGGAAAACCGATTCCTCCCCCCGGAAAGTTCCTCGACCCGTTTCATGGGTTCTGGCAAAATATCGAATCTGAAAATAATAGTGCCACCATCGACCTGACCATCGAAGGGCTGCAGGCACCGGTCAGCGTGCGCTTCGACAGCCTGATGATCCCGCATATTTTCGCGCAGAACGATGCCGATCTCTACCTGGCCCAGGGATATGTTACTGCCATGCACCGCCTCTGGCAGATGGAGTTTCAGACCCACGCTGCGGCTGGACGTATCTCGGAGATCCTGGCTACTGACGACATCCTGAACTATGACCGCGCGCAGCGGAGGCTGGGCATGGTCTACGGCGCCCGGCGAGCGCTGCAAGCCATGGAAGAAGATCCGACCACGGCGCTCATGATGGCCAAATACACCGAAGGCATCAACCAGTACATCCAGGGCCTCAGCTACGACGAGCTCCCCTTCGAATACAAACTCCTCGATTATAAGCCCGAACCATGGACCGCGCTCAAGTGCGCGCTGCTGCTGAAGAACATGGCGCAGACCCTCGACATGGGCGACAAGGACATGGAAATGACCAATGCCCTGAAGCTCTTTGGAAAGGAGACCGTAGACCTCCTCTACCCTGACCAGGAAGGTGTGGGCGACCCGATCGTTGACAACCCCGGCGGATGGAAATTCAATCCCATCAGGATCGATACCGTGGCACTCGCCATGCCAACCGAGCTGATCAAACTGAAAAAACTTCCCGGCTCCGATCCTACTACCGGAAGCAATAACTGGGCAGTGTCAGGATCGAAGACCGCAACGGGGTCGCCAATGTTATGCGGGGACCCGCACCTGAGACTCAGTTTGCCCTCCATCTGGTACGCCATTCAGCTGAACGCTCCCGGTGTCAACAGCATGGGCGTATCGCTTCCCGGCTCCCCTGCCATCATCATCGGCTTCAACGACTCCATCGCCTGGTCTGTCACCAACGCCCAGCGCGACCTGGTGGACTGGTTCAAGATCACCTTTGACGGAGAGAACAGGGAAAAGTACCTGCTCGATGGCAAATGGATCCCTACTGAAAAAGTGGTGGAAGAGATCAAAGTACGCGGCAACCCCACTTTCTATGATACGGTACGGTATACCTACTGGGGACCGATCACCTATGACGAAAGTTTCCGCGCCGAGAACAACCACAACGGCTATGCGTTCCGTTGGATCGCCCACGAGAAATCGAACGAAGCGCTCACGTTCCACAAGCTGAACCGCGCCAAAAATCACAGCGACTACATGGAAGCGCTGAACGTTTTTTATTTACCTGCACAGAATTTTGTCTTCGCCTCCGTATCCGGAGACATTGCCATGCGCATCCAGGGACGTTTTCCGGTGCGCCGCCCCGAAGAAGGCAAGTTCGTGCTAGATGGCAGCCAGAGCAGCTTCGGGTGGCAGGCCTTTATTCCCAACGAGCAGAATGTGATGTCGAAGAATCCTGCACGCGGCTTTGTGAGCTCCGCCAACCAGATGCCCGTTGACCCAACCTATCCTTATTACTACACGGCAACAAGTTATGAGGCTTACCGGAACAGGCGCATCAACCAGGTGCTGTCGCAGACACAAGCCATCCAGGTAAATGATCTCATGAAGCTGCAGAACGACAATTACAACCTGAAGGCTGCCGAAAGCCTGCCCGCGTTCCTGCACATGCTTGACTCCGTTCACCTGAAGGGCGCAGAGCTCACCGCATACAGCATCTTAAAATCGTGGGACTACTATAACAACGCAGAGTCTGAGGGCGCATCCTACTATGAAGCGTGGTGGGACAGCCTGATGCCACTGATCTGGGATGAGCTTGAAAAAGAAGGTATGGCCCTCTCGCGCCCCACCACCTATAACACCATCAAGCTGATCAAGGAAAAACCCGACCTCAGCTTCTTCGATATTCAAGGCACACCGGAGAAAGAGACCGCTGGCGATGTGGTACGCAAAGCATTCTCCGTGGCCATCGAGGGCATCGAAAAATGGAAACAGGAAAACGCTGCTACCGTAAAGTGGGCCGACTACAAGGATTCGTTCATTGGCCATCTGCTTCCGCCGATGCGGGCACTTTCCATTCCCGTGAAAACGGGCGGCAATCATGACATTGTCAATGCCCACTCGCGCACCCATGGCCCTTCGTGGCGGATGGTGGTGAGCCTCGAAAAAACAGGCGTGAGGAGCTGGGCAACTTACCCGGGCGGACAATCCGGAAACCCTGGCAGCAAACACTACGCCGACATGCTCGATCGCTGGTCGTCGGGCAAATATTTTCCGATGGTGTTCATGAAAGATCCGGAGGCGGCAAAAGAAAGAACACTTCAATCTCTACAATTTAACCCTCAGCAAAAATGAAATTCGGCTTACAGGTCCTGGCGACCATGATCCTCGGATACGCCCTGGCAATTTTTCTCCCCTGGTGGACGGTAGCCATCGCCGCGTTTCTCTGCGGAATGATCTTCAATACAAGGGCGAACTTCGGCGCCGGTTTTCTCGGCATCGCACTGCTCTGGCTTCTCAAGGCATGGCTGATCGATAGTACAGCAGCCGCCCCGTTGAGCGAACGTGTTGCCGCCATCATGGGCCTCAGCAAACCGTTACTGTTCCTGGTCACCGCTCTCATCGGCGGATTGGTAGGTGGATTTGCCGCCATGACCGGCGCAGCGCTGAACAAACCGAAGAGACGGGGAACGTACTACTGAGTTTCAAGTCTAAAGTTTAAAATTTAAAGTTTGAGGTTGGTGCTCAACTTGAAACTTTGAACTTGAAACTTTAAACTGTAATTGGCGCAATCTCCCTTCACATTGTCGTATTCTGTGTCGCTGGCGATGGGTGAATTTCCGGAGTTTTGATGCTTAAAACATCAACTCATGAAGAAATTTATCAAGGTCGCACTGGTACTGGTCGGATGTGTTTCGCTGTTCCTGCTCTACGTTCAGCTCAGCTACAGGCAGAAGTTCGAAGCTCCCGTTGTCACAGGCATTAAAGCAAGCACAGACTCCGCCGTGATCGCCCATGGCAGGTATCTGGTCTACTCCGCCGCGCATTGTTACACCTGTCACATGCCCGATTCGCTGATCCTTCAAAAGCAGACGGAGCACATGATCGGCGGTCATGTGTTTGAAACACCTTTCGCTACTTTTTATACGCCCAACCTCACCCCTGACACCGTTACGGGTATCGGCGGGTATACCGACGAGCAGCTCGCCAGGGCCATCCGCTACAGCATCAATCACGATGGTGGCGCCATGGTTCCTTTTATGACCTACAATGCGATGAGCGACCACGATCTTACGGCCATCATCTCTTACCTCCGGAGCACCACCCCCGTGAGTAACGAAGTGCCGCCGCACAATGCGAACATGGTGGGCAAGATCCTGATGCGTTTTGTGATAAAACCACCAGTAGTAGTGCCGGAGAACATTGCTGCCGACACCACGGTTGAATACGGGCGTTACCTAGCTTACAACGTTGCCAACTGCAGAGGCTGTCATACCAACCGCGGCGCCACCGGTGAATTTGTAGGCGACCCTTTTGCAGGTGGCTACCGCTGGGATGTCGGCACGGCCACGTTCACCTCCCCTAACCTGACACCGCACGATACAACGGGATGGATATATGCATGGTCGGAGAAGGACTTTATCAACCGTTTCAAAAGAGGAAAAACGTTTCCTGAAAGTCCCATGCCGTGGGAAGCTTTCAGCACGATGAGCGAGAATGATATTAAAGCGATCTATCGGTTTCTAAGAGCACTGCCGCCGTCGTCAAACAAAGTTGAGAGAACTTATGCGGTAAAAGAAACTGAGCTCTAGTTTTGGTTGCCGGTTGCCAGTTACCGGTTGGGAGGTGTAGTGTCTACGATAGTCGCACCAATGTGAACCCTGGGTCTGAAAGTTGACAAGTGGTGGTATTAAACTGGCTATCCGGCAACTGGCAACTGGTAACTATTTTACTGCAAACTGAATGTTATCGGCAGCACCATGCGCACACGTACTGGGTTTCCATTCTGCTTTCCACCTTTCCAGGAGGGCAGCATCGCGATCACACGCGCGGCTTCCTCATCACAATCCACGTGAATGCCGCGCAATACAGCAACGTCACTCACGGAGCCGTCGCCATTTACCACGAAGCTTATATACACAGTCCCCTCGATGCCCTGTCGACGCGGACTTGCAGGATAACGCAATTTCTTCTTAACAAATTTCATGATACCTTCCATGCCTCCTTCATAAGAAGGCGGTGTTTCGGCAGTTAACCAGATCTTGTTTTTATCTTCCTCTATGATCACCGGGATATCAGTGGGTACGGCACCCACTCCATCGGGAACGCCCTGTCCTTCTCCGGGCGCACCATCTGTTATAGGCGTAGCAGCGGATTGATCCGGCGCAGGAGGTTCAACGGGGTCACTTACGACTTGAATGGTGGTGTTGGCATTTACTGTTCTTACAGGAGGCTGTGCACTTTTTGGAGGCTGCACTACATGGGGAATGATCTGAGGCTTTTCTCTAAGATAAATGATTGGAGGGTCACCATCAGTTACTAATATTGGCTTATCAGTAAAACGCGAGATGATCTCAGGCGCTACTAACAGAACAGCGATCATCGTGGTACTCATGCCGACAGCGAGCACAAGCCTTCTTGCATAAGCCCTGCGAAGCATGTAAGCGCCATAAGCTTTGTTGCGCGCGGCAAACACCAGGTCGTCCCAGCTGCCATAGATTGAAGCTTTTGTTTCCATAATGTTGTGATTTAGGTTTATAACATCAGGATGCAACGGCCAGCATAATTCCATAAAGGGATTTTTCCTTTTTGTAAGAAGATATCACAAAAGGCACAATCTTTTTTCGCGATTTCGTAAATTAAATTGTGGATTCAATAACGCATGTAGCGCTGGGGGCCGTGGTCGGTGAAGCGGTGGCGGGCAAATCGCTGGGCAAGCGTGCCCTGTTCCTGGGTGCCATTGCTCAAAGTATACCCGACATCGATTTTATCGCGGCCTTTTTTCTTGCACCCGCTGACAACCTGCTGGCGCATCGCGGTTTTACACACTCATTTCTTTTCGGCGCCCTGGTTGCGCTAACACTGGCAGCGCTCTCATTGCGATGGTACAAGGCGCATCAGGTTCCTTTTTCACGATGGGTATTCTTCTTCGGTCTCGAGATCCTGATCCACCTGGCGCTCGACGCTTGCAATGCCTATGGTGTGGGCTGGCTCGAGCCTTTCAGTCACCAGCGATTTTCTTTCCACGTTCTGTTCGTAGCCGATCCATTTTATTCGCTTGCCCCCGTGCTGGCAATGATCATGCTCATGTCTGTGAGCGCCAGGAGTACTGCCCGCAGGTTCTGGATCTGGTTTGGGATCGTTGTGAGCACGGCGTACCTGCTCTATGCCATCTCGGGCAAGATCATGGTAACACGGCAAACCACGGCGACGCTTGCGCAGCAACGGGTGTCATACAAGCGCCTGCTGACCACGCCCACACCTTTCAACAGCTGGCTTTGGTATGTGGTGGCTGAAAACGGCTCAGGATTTTATACCGGATACCGTTCTGTTGCCGATGCATGGACCGACCCTTTACTGCTCCACTATTTTCATAAGAATGACAGCCTGCTTTCGGAGGAGATCAACGAGCGTCATGATGTCAAACAATTGAAAAAATTCTCGCAGGGGTACTATACGATCGAGCAACGGGGCGATACGTTACTTTTCAACGACCTGCGTTTCGGCCAGATCGCCGGGTGGGAATACCCAGAGGCACCGTTCGTCTTTCAATATTATATCAACTATCCTGACGCCAACCTCATGGTGATCCAGCGCGGTCGTTTCTCCAACTGGAACCAGCACACCTTCAGTTCGATGATCGAACGGATGCGTGGAAAGAAGTGATCACCCGGCCTGCCGCGTGGAGAGGAAGAAAAGGAACCGGAATACCTCATAGGCTGCCCTGCGCGCAGCCCGTACCAGCAGGTTGGCCTTCCTGTTAAAGGTCTCTTCCGTGATCTGAATGCAGTCGTTCTCTATGATGTGCTCCAGCCTCTGCTGAACATGAAGTGCGAAGGCAGGATCGTCTACCTCCAGGTTGAGCTCGATGCTGGCATGCGCACTAAGGTTGTTCACGTTGAACGAACCCACGGTCATCGAACGGGAGTCACAAACGGCGATCTTTCCATGGAGCACACTCTTCTGATACTCGTACACTTCGATTCCATTCCTGAACATCCACCGGTAGATATACCGCTCCGCATATTTGATCAGGTAAACGTCAGCATTGCCCGTGAGCACCACTTTTACTTTCACCCCTCTGGCGGCAGCTTCGGCGATCTTTTTCCTGAACTTTCTGCCAGGCAGGAAATAAGCAGACATAATGATGAGGTAGGAAGAAGAATCACGGAACATGCGGAGATAGGTCTTGTAGATCTGGCGTTTGCGCCGCAGCCAGTCATTCACGCGTACGCCTACAAAACACTCGCGGGTAACACTGGCGACCTTGTTCAGGATCATCACCTTGTTACGTCTCAGGCGCAACCTGCTCTTGCAGACATCTTCGAGCGCAGGAGCTACCTCTCCTTCTGCGTAGAGAGCCCAGTCGAGCCACGCCGGAGCATCAGGCATATCGTTATAACGGTCGCTGATGTTCAATCCGCCTACCAAAGACCTGAGCGAGTCAACCACCACAACCTTGTGGTGAAGCCTGCGCCCGAGATAAAATCTGCGACTCTTGAACATGGGCTGGAACTTCCTGAAGAAGATCCCGGCATCCTTGAACCGTTTAATAAAGGCAGCCGAAAGCTGTTGAGAGCCGTAGCCGTCCACCAGCATATAAACTTTTACACCCCGCTCTGCTGCACGGATAAGCGCCTCACCAACAGCACTGCCGGTAGTGTCTTCGTCAAAAATGTAAGTTTGAAGGTGAATGGACTCCTTAGCCTCATCGATCATTTGCTCCAGGAGCTCGAAATAGGCGCGTCCACCCTGGATCAGCTTTACTTCATTGTGTTTTAAATAGCTGGCCTGCCGCGACGGAGCAGTTTTTTTTCGAAGTTTTTGCACGATAACGTGATTAATAAAACCGGGCCTGCATTCGCCCGGCTTTGAAAGATAAGCTTTTTCTGTAAGACAGGGTAATCGGTAGTCAGTGATCGGTAATCGGTAATCAGTGGCAATATCTCAACTATCGGTTACCGAATACTGGTTACCGCTTACCGGTTACTTTTTTCATCTGCTGCAGGCACTTATACTTCACATTGCTGGCGGTGTGTGTGTTGCTGTATCCCATCCTTTCAGCAATTTCTTCTACAGGCACGTTATCATAATAAACGTAGTGTACGATCTTCTGACAATGAACCGGCATTTTAGCGATCAGTCCATCCATGTAATGCGTGAGCTTTTCGTCGCTTTCCTTCTCCTGCTGCGCGTGGATCGACAGGTCCGGGAAATCCTGATCGGCAGAGATCAAAGCGCTCTCCATCTTCCGGTCGCGCAATGATTTCAGCCAGAGGTTCCGGCTGATGGCGTACAAATAGGTCTTCAGCGAGGAGGTAAGCGCAAAGTCTTCTTTTGCCAGGTTACGGCTGAAGATCAGCAGGGTTTCCTGGAAGATATCCTTGGCGTCGTCACGCGATCCGCTGTTGGCCAGGATAAACTTCTCTATCACAGGATAATAGGTACGATACAAAAGGTCAAACGCGCAGGCATGCCCCTCTTTCAGCTGTCCGATGATGTTTCCTTCGCACATGGTAACTCTAAACACCTTAATACCCGGGGTTGGTTCACGATCACCCGGAGTTGCATTTTTTTTATTTTTTTCTTGAAGCCGGGTGATCCTGCGCCATGGCCTGGAATGAAAACGAAAAATAACAGTGTATGGAAAAAACAATCGTATTGACCGACGCAAATTTCGACCAGGTATTGAGCACCGATAAACCTGTGCTGGTGGATTTCTGGGCTGAATGGTGCGGTCCCTGCAAAATGACCAACCCTATCGTCAAGGAACTGGCGCAGGAATATGGAGACAAGGCACTGATCGCAAAGATCAATGTGGATGAGAACCCGCAGATCACGGCGCGGTTTGGCGTGCGCTCCATCCCCACCCTGCTGTTCTTCAGGAACGGGAAGCTCACCGACAAGCAGGTAGGTGCGTCACCCAAATCGGTGGTGGTTAAAAAACTGGAAGCGCAGTTAGTCGACAGTCCACTGTCCACAGTCCAGGGTTAGGGACGGCCCAGTCGTCAGACCACTGCGCGCGGCCAGGCGCTGTGGTCAGTGGTCCGACGACTGAAACCACGCATCATACAACTTCTCCACCACATTCCCGATCTCTGAAAGCGGAAGGTTTCCGAACTCGAACAACAGCTCGGGCTGGCGTGGAAGGTTAGATCGGTTGTGGTAAAATCCGCTCACCGGAGTGATGCTCACGCCGCGGTCCAGCGCCCGCCTGATCAATTCTTGTTCACTCAGCCTGGAATTGATCCGCAGAAAGATGTTAAGCCCTGAAGGTGCGTTGTTGAAATGAATACAGTTTTCCGGCAATTTTTTTAGTGCGGCGATGCTGACGTTGTATTTCTCCTGGTAGATCTTGCGCATCTTCTTCAAATGCCTTTCCCAGTATCCGCGTTCCATAAAATACGCCAGTGTTCTGCGGGTAATATAAGGAACCGTGTTCGTCAGGTGAATCGAATCCTTGAAGTCGATGGGAAAATCTTCGGGCAACACCAGGTAGGCTACACGCAGCGACGGCATGAGGGAGCTCGAGAACGACCCCACATAGATCACCCGGTTGTATTTGTCAAGCCCCTGCAGGGAAGGCATCAGCCTGGTTTTGTACCGGAACTCACAGTCGAAATCGTCTTCAATGATAAAGGCCTTATTCTTTTTGGCCCAGTTCAGGATCTGGATCCGGTTGCCAACGGGAACAGCGCTGCCCATGGGATACTGGTGCGAGGGCGTCAGATAAAGCAGGTCGGCGCGCCGCTTCAATAACTTTTGCAGGTCGATGCCATCTTCGTCATTTACACGAACAGGTGTGATCCTGTAACCGAACTCTGAGAACAGGTGTCGCGGGCGATGATAACAAGGTTCCTCAAACACAATTTCTTTGTGCGTTTTTCGCAGCACAAAAGCCAGCCAGAAAAGCAAGGCAGTTGTACCCGACCCGATGATCAACCTGTCAACCGTAGCGGACACACCGCGGGAATAAAAGAGATATTGCTGCAGCTGCTCTTTCAGCGGGTCTTTCCCTGCATGCTCCTCATATTGAAAGCTCATATGGTCAAGCGCCCAGTTTGTACACTTGCGCCAGTGCTTGAGAGGGAAATTCTTCTCATCTACAAGGTGATCGAACAGCTTAAAATCCGGCTTTGTGGCGGCCGGTCGTTTTGCTGGTGATACAGGAGGCTTTTTTACAGGCTGCAGTTGCCAATCATGCGCATCAAGCTTTGCTACAAACAGTCCTTTGCGCGATTCGTTTTTTATGTATCCCTCATGGATCAGCTGCTCGTAGGCCCTGATCACCGTATTGTTGCCGATGCCCAACTCTTTGGCCAACGTTCTGTGCGATGGAAGCCGCTCGTTGAATTTCAGCTTCTGGCGGATAATGGCATCGCGGTAGAACTCATAGATCTGCTCATACAAAAGCTTACCGGTATCGTTGATAGCTGGGATCATATCTTCATATCGTTAGCCCTTAGGTGCGAGCTACCAGCTGTGAGCCGCGAGACGTTGAGCTTCGGGGTTCCTGCTCGCAACTCGAAACTAAAGGCTGGCAGCTCCTCACAGCTGCATCCATTAAAAAGTTAAAATCTGCACCTCCATATAGATGCAAAGATACAATAGGTTTGCATCATTCATTAACCCTTGTTCTATGAAAATTAACATCTTAAAAACTGCTTTTGTTATGCTGACAGTGGCGTCTGCTTCGGTCAGCGCACAGTCGATCATCACCCATGAAAAAATGACCAATGCCGTGATCGGAAAAAACGGCAAGCTGGAGATCACGCCATCCAAGACATCTTCCGCACGCGACTTCGATTACCTGGCGGGTAAATGGGCCATGGAAAATAAGAAGCTCAAGACAAGGCTCAACAATTGCACCGAGTGGATCGAATTCGAATCTACCAGCGAGAACTTAGGTACGATCCTCAACGGTATCGGCAACATGGATTTTTACAGAACGAGCTTCGACGGGCAACCTTTTGAAGGAATGACCATCAGGCTGTTCGATCCGAAAACAAGATTGTGGAGTCTTTATTGGGTGGCGAGCAATGTAGGTATTATGGACCCGCCGGTGGTAGGATCGTTTGAAGGCAACGTGGGCCTGTTCTACTGCCATGATACGTTCCAGGGCAAACCTGTGATCACCGTATTCAAGTGGGATAAAACCGATCCGGAAAATCCAGTCTGGAGCCAGGCCTATTCTCCCGATAACGGCAAGACCTGGGAATGGAATTATACCAACGTTTCACACAGGGTAAAATAACGATGAGAACGTTTGTCCGCATAACGGTGCTGCTAAGCGCTCTGGTGATCCTGTTGGGGTCATGTACCAGGAAGCAGACCGAAAAAGCTGTAGTGGCGATCCCCTATCCCGAACCACGTCCTGATTCAGTGCCCGCAGCATTTTTGCCGGGCATTGTATCAACGGACTCGCTGGATTTTAACGCGGCCTTCTCGCCCGATGGCAGGTCTTTCTACTTTACACGGAAGATCAGCGGCAAGACGAAGATCCACGCAACCCATTATTCGGAGGGACGCTGGAAGGAGCCTGAGCCCGTACCGTTCGGCGCAACCGGACATTCCGATGCAGACCCGGTTTTCGGCCCGGACGGCAGGTTGTATTTTATCTCGGACAGACCCAGGGATGCTTCAGACACGCTGACGGATTATGACATCTGGTATGCCTTGCTTCAAAGCGATGGCAGCTGGTCAGCACCTCAAAACATGACGGCCGTAAACTCTGACAGTGCTGAGTATTACGTTTCGTTTTCAGGCATCGGCAACCTCTACTTTGCATCAGCACGGCAAGGCGGTTATGGCGCGGAAGATATTTACGTGAGCCGCCGCATCAATGATCAGTATGGGGTGCCAGAGAACCTCGGAGCCTCTGTCAACTCTGAAAAGTCTGAGTATGATCCCTGTATCGCTGCCGGTGAAGACCTCATTGTGTTCACATCTTCCAACCGTGACGACGGCTTTGGTGCGGGAGACCTTTATGGTGCCAAAACGGATGCCTCCAAAAAATGGCAAAACGCCGTGAACCTCGGGAACAGGTTCAATACCAAAACCCGGGAGTTCTGTGCATACTTCACACCCGATTCGCAATATTTCTTCTTCAGCAGCGACCGCGATGTAAAGTGGATCCGGATGGAGTGGTTGAAGAAACATTTGTAGGAATGCAAAGTACGAAGTACGATTTACGAGGTACGAATTAAATTCAGATGACTGTTAGAAAATCAACCCTTGAAGACATTGCCCAGCTTGCCGTATTGTTTGATCGATACAGGGTATTCTATAACAAAGAAAGTGATGTGGAGAATGCTGCGATATTTCTTTCTGAAAGGATCGAAAGCCGTGATTCGGAGATCTTTGTCGCTGAGGCGGAGGATGGCGTGCTGGCCGGGTTCGTTCAGTTGTATCCCCTCTTTTCATCCACGCGTATGAAACGGCTCTGGCTGCTGAATGACCTGTACGTTGATCCACGATATCGCGGAAAGCACGTATCGGTAATGCTCATCGACAGGGCCAAGCAGCTGGTGAAGGAAACGAATGCCGTGGGACTGATCCTGGAAACCACCAAATCGAACGTAGTGGGTAACACGCTGTATCCTAGAACGGGGTTTACTCTGGATGAAGAGCATAATTACTATTCCTGGGGCGAGTGATCAGTCCATGGTCGATAGTCCATGGACCATAGCTATGAAGTGTACAGGACAAATGTAAGCTTCGATTCGTGATCTAAGTGAAGACACTGTCAACTACGTCCGGCAGACAGTTTAGTGTCCCTGGTCCCCATGCCATGGACCATCGACTATGGACTTATAACTCAAGAAACTCCTCCAGGATCGGCATGATCGTAAGCTTGGTCTCCCTGCCAGGTTTTAACGTTGTGATCTCGCCAACGTATTCGCCATGACTCCCCGGAATAATGGCCAGCCTGCAACCGGGAATGAGTCGCGACACCTGAACCATGTGCTCTGACGTGGCCACATCTGCATCGCCATTCACCAGCAACACCGGAGATTTGATCGAGCGGAGCCTGGCATCGCTTACGTCACTGAAATCATTCATTCTTTTCGCACACTTATCATGCATGTTCTGCAACCGCGCGCTATCGCCTGTAATTTTCAGGTAAGCATCTTTGTACTGCTGTGGCATGTGTGTGATCCTCGCTTGCTTCATGAATTCCCAGAATTGTGGAAGGGTACCATTCCGCTTCAGGAGCGCAGAGCCGGCAACAACTTTTCCGGTGAGCTCCGGGTGCCTGATAGCTATCTGTAATGCAGTAGTTCCTCCGTTGCTGAATCCAAAGATGTCAGCCTTGTCAATCCCGAGGTTTTTCAACAGTGCCGCCACATCATCGGCATCCTGCTCGAATGAAAGGTCTGCATTGCGATCGGCAGTGTGCCCATGCGCCTGAAGCTCTACAGCAATCACCTGGCGATGCTGCGATAGATACGGAATGATCCTGCCAAACGTTGTTTCAATCGTGGAGCCGCCGCCATGGATCAGCACAAGCGGTTTACCACTGCCGTGGATCTCGTAGTACATCCTGATACCATTCACGTCCGAATATCCGCTGGTAAAAGATGCGCTATCTGTTTTTGGATCTTTCACAGCTTCATTGTTCTCGCCTGCTGGTCCATGCGCTTCGTGACGCATACATGCCTGAAGTACTAAAAGCGCCAACAGTGCGCTGAGCAGAAGTTTTATCGATTTCATATAGTTATTTGAGAGATTATATTTTCCAAACGTTCCAGCATCTGGATCCAGCTGGGATGTGCACCCGTTCTTTTGGCGATGACCTCGGAAACGGTTTGCCGCAGACGGACGGTGGTTATTCCATCGGCTTCCGTAAAGGTTATGGTCACCAGTGTTTCGCCGGGCCATTCCGGGTCCATGCCAATGGATGTGGGATCGATGCGGTTTCCATTCTCATCGGCATTGATGAGCGTGTAAACAATTTTCTCCGGCGCCTTGACCTCCTGGTAAACGCCGATACACCAGCAGTCTCCAAACGCGGGGTTGCTGATACAGTAGTGAAAAGATCCACCCTTCTTTACCTCCAGCTTCCTGATCCTGATAGAACACCCATGAGGGGCAAACCATTGACTGAGGTAATCGGCATTGGTCCAGGCGCTGAACACCAACGCACGTGGATGTTTGAATGTGTAGGTGATGTCAACCTCGCCGGTCTTATTTTCGTTTTGCATTTTTTCTTTTCTTTTTGGTTTGCTGATCGTCGAGCCGGTCTAAAAAAACCTCCAGTGACCGGAATCGTTGCATCCACACTTTCTTCGATGCGTCTACCCAATCTGACACTTCATTCAGCTTGTCGAGCCGGGCTTCGCAATAACGCTCCCTGCCCTGCTTCTGAATGGAGACCAGGCCGCAATCATTCAGAAATTGAATATGAAGTGAAACCGCCTGCCGGGTGATGTTGAACTGGTCTGCGATGGCGTTTACGTTCAAGGTTTTCCCCGCAAGCATGCTGATGATCTGTCGCCGCGTAGGATCGGCTATGGCCTGGAATACATCCCTGGTCTGCGTCATAATATGCAAGTTTATGCTTGCAAATATATACGCAAGGATTCACTTGCGCAAGAGGGAAGAAAAAAAAGTCCACGGTCGACAGTCCACGGTCCACGGCATGACGTGTGTGGAACGCCTGTCTCCTTTTCTATAGAGGCTGTAAAAACATTAATTAGGACAGAACTAAGGCCAACGTTCGAAGCCCAAAAGATGCAACAAACTGCACCATTGATCGAAGTCCACCTTACTCCTTAATTCTTAATTCTTACTCCTTACTCCCTTGCCCGCCGTAGCTTGCGGTGGCATTGGTGCGATGACAGCAAAGGAGGGTTACTCCTTTTCCAAAAGGGATTGCTTCGGCGAGTAATCTGTGAGTATGAGCGTCCTGTCTTCGATGCTGTTAACAAATGTTCCGTGTGCCTTGCTGGTTTGTGCCTTGATATCTTTCCATTCCTGATCGGCCATAAATCCTTTCCAGGCTTCTTCCATGGTCTTCACGTCCTTCCACTCGAGCAGGTACACGAACTCGACCTTGTCAGCGGTAACAGATTCCCAGATGGCAACAATGGTAAAGTTGTATTTCTTCATGATGCGATGTGCGTGATCTCTGAACCGTTCGTGAAATACCTGCCGGTTTTCTGCAGGCACTGAATAGATCCTCAGTTGATGAATCGGTGCCGCTGCATTCCCGTTGTCAGTGGAAGACGGATTTTGCAGCAGCATAAAAACACTAAAAATGATGGTTACGATCATAAGCAATAAGATTGGTCATTAGAAATATAGGTATTGAACGGTTCCCGGGAAACGCATGTACCGCCCATCCACGACAGAAAGTATATTCCAGCTGCCGCACTACCGATGCCATGATCCGGGCTGCACCTGCAAGGCCACTGAAAACATTGGCCCAGGTCAACTTTTCATAAAAAGACGGGCTTGTGGACAAAAACTGTGTTTTCAGGCTGATTTACAGCTTCACATGCTTTGCGCCCTCCGTGGCATAGGCCTCCCGTTAGAAAATACTCCCGAACGCATAAATCCATCTCCAAAAAACGTAAACAAGATGTGAACCCGAATTCAGAAATTACGCCCATCAACCCCCTAGTTATTTTGTTATGAATTTTGACGTCACCACCTACAGGTTTCCCCTGGGCTACCTGGAAGAAACTGCGCCGGGTATCATGTACCACTGTCATGGGTTTTGTGAAAAAGCGATCAAATTACCCGTGGTGCTCGACCAGAATTTTCTCGGTTTGGTATTGAATCTTAAAAACAACTTTCATTACCGCCTGGATGATGCTTCGGGAGCACCGATGCAGGGAATACTTTTCAAGCTGCAATACAACCTGGTATATATACGCCGCGGAGGCTGTGAGCTGACAGCGAAAAAAGGCAAACATTCCATTTTCTGCATCGAGTTCACGCCTCCTTACATAGAGGTGCTAAAGGGTCAATTCCAGGTGCTGGATGAATTCCTGACGAAGATCGATGACGCACGCGCGGTGATCAGCAGGTCATATCCCATCACCGCCCAGACGTTGTTCGAGATCCAGCGGGTGCTTGCCAACCGGTTCAATGACGAGGGCACGAAGATCCTGCTGAAGTCGAAGTATGTCATCATATCGATGGACTGCCTGAAACAAATGGGATACCTGGAAGGCGTTCCGCATGAATACATCGAAAAGATCCACCAAGCTTATGATTACATGGTGAAAAACCTTCAATTCCGATGCACGGTGAGCTTTCTGGCGAATAAAGTAAACATGAGTGCCCGCCAGCTGGAAAACGGATTCAAGACCATCTACGGAAAAACAGTCTACAAGGTGTTGACCGATGAGCGGATGAACAAAGCCATCACGCTTTTGCGCGACTCCGGTCTGACCATCAACGAGATCGCCCAACGGGTGGGTTATAAGAACGCTGATACGTTTTATAACACCTTCAAAAGAAATTTCGGCTATCCGCCCATGCGACTACGGAAAAATGAAAATGATTAAAATACTCCCGCATTCATAAGTGCAGTGCACCTTTAGTGGGGTCCCTGAATGTAATTTTACTTTATCAACGACAACGGATTAACTACATAGACGATGTGGTGGTAATTCGATCAACCAGCCTTTTAATGGTGGCTGGGCAGCATCTTCATGCCTGCGCCGGTCACTGTTAAAAGTTCGACAATGAAAAAGAGCCAGTTTTTAACCTAAACAAGGGCTGTTTTACAAGACCGGGCTGACTGTCCAGCGAAGTCGGGAATACCTGGACAGCAGTCAGGTTCTCTGATCTCTGCCATGGGCCTGTATTATCACTGTTGTTGTTATATAGATCATCGCGACAACAACAAACGCTACCTGATCTCTTCGCACCATCACAGCTGAACGGCATCTTACACAATGCCATGGCTACCGGACGTCATATATTTCTCGATCAGGCCACTTTACGTTTCCGGGGTATTTCAACTGCAACGCGATTTTTTTTTGCAACCGAAACATGGGCTTTTAGTACCACGCCAGCACCAAATCTTTGACAATTATCCAACCTCTTATCCATGTGATGGACAGTTCTCTCAATATAGAAGATGTTAAAAAGTTGATCATTGGCCGGTGGCTGCTCGAAGACGGCCGGCAGATCGAATTTGTTGATGAGGTAAACCTGGTGCTCACAACACGAAAAGGCAGGAAGGTGACGGATCGGTATTTCGTTTACCAGGAAGACTCTCGCATCAGATTGCGGCTGCCTATTTTACTTTCCAGCAACTGCATCGTCAACCATATCGACCAAAGCAAATTCAGGTACACCGAGCCTGGTGTGATCGGAGAAGTGGTCATGTACCGGATCTCTCCGGATACACGGGCCGTTGTTGAGCTATATGATGCCTGAAGGGACAGGCCCATTGGTCAAAACCAGCGCTTATTCACACCGCGGATCGCTCCATATATTTGTTACCTCCCGGCCGGCCGATAAACCGCTGGATTTGTATGTTGTAACTGCCTGACTTTGAGAATTTAAAGCGATTCAAAAAAGAATTCCTGATTATCAGTCCAGAATTCAGAATTTTAGCTGATATTCGCGGCTCATTTATCCGGCTTATCTTTGTATAAGTAGTATAAATAACTGTTCGGGGCGTAGCGCAGTCCGGTAGCGCACCTGGTTTGGGACCAGGGGGTCCCAGGTTCGAATCCTGGTGCCCCGACTGATAAAAAGCTTGCAGGTTTTAAAATCTGCAAGCTTTTTTTATGGATAGCTAGATGGATTCGAACAGCCTCAAGATTGGATTAATTTTCGATGCTTCTTCAAGTTAAAAATTCCGGTAACTTTCTATAAAGGTCAAGGAGGTGCAATCAAAAGCTCTTCATTTCTGGTTTGTAGGGAATCCCTGTCCAGTGCCACCAAAAAAAACTTCGATTGATTTTATTTTACCATTGGTAAAGGTAAAAAATTCCGTGTTTCGGATAACGTTGCCTTCATTGGTGATGACATGAATAATGGCGAAAGCTTCATCACCACGTCCAATAATTCTAATGAAGTCGAATTTTTTGATGTGGCTTGACTGCGGCCAGCATTTTTCCCTGAATTTTTCTATGGAAATGTGATCGTCTGGAGCGGGGCTCGTAAACGTGAAGTCATCGGCTAAAGTGCTCACTACGGCATTCCAGTTCTTTTTTTCCCATGCTGAAAAGTACTGTTTAATGATCTGTTCTTTTTCAGAATCCGAGGTTACTATTCCAGCATGATTGACCCCCTAATCCAGCAAGCTGACCCCTCTGTGTGAAGGGATTGTTTCTGTAAAGCA
>NZ_JAHESF010000075.1 GCF_018598225.1 Chryseosolibacter histidinae
TTAATGCCCCCGCCCCCACCGATCTAAACACCCCCAACTGCGGCGGCAGGGGGCTCTTTTTATAACAGCCAGCAAATTTTGTTTTTCGTGGGAGGATCGAACGCGCGCGGGGGCCGGGGGCCGCGACAGTAGGCAAAGGATCGTGTAAAGCAATCACGACTGTATTATAATTGAAACATCACATGCAATGCATAAAACCCTCCCATTGCCTACTGCACGATCGCTCGCGATCGTTTTGCCTACTGCCTACTATTAACGTCCCCTTGGTTTATATTTCGATTCTTTAAAGATCCTCTCCGCTTCGGGCTGTGCCATCAATTGCTGGAGCTTTATTTCAGGATGGGACTCCATGTAAGCATTCACGATCTGCCATCCTATCCACTGTGCAATGCGGCCGGGGCACTCGGGACCAACATCAAGGGTTTTGGGCCGCTCGCCCAGGTATTTTTGTTTCACCATGTGGCTGGTGGAATACAGCACTTTGTCGTCAATGAAACGTTTCCAGATCAGGTCCTGGTTTTTGCGCGACCCCCTGACCTCCTCCGATGAGTACCAGATCAGAATACTATCGGGCACGCAAGGCAGCATGTGTTTGGCGAAGTAGAACGCTTTTCCGTAAGCGATCATATCGGCCAGCACGGTTTTGTCTTGCACCCGGGTTTTGTTGAACCGGTCGCTGATGCCATAGAGCAGCATGCATGAGGGAACGATGTTCTCCTTTACATACTGCCTGAGCTGGTAGTCATACACCTGAGGCCTGAACCGGGCGCCTTCCCCCAGGTAATAATCGAGCGAAACAATGATCAGGGAATCCGAAAAGAACATATCACTGTCGAGGCCGGAGATCACCGTCTGCACTTTGGGCGGCACAAAATCGGGATAATAATACTTGATGTTGGCAAAGGCCTGGGTGAACTGGGCTTTGAGATCAGACCCGTCTCCAAAAACCCGGTGTGTTTCCATCAGTAGTGTATCGATGTGCGGGTTGGTGAGCTTCTTATAGATCGTGTTGATGAAAACAGAATCGTTCGGGTAGGTGGTTCTCCTGAAAACATAATCCCTGATCAGGGGCTCGCGTGTGAAAAGCTCAACAAGACCTTGTTTGGAAGAGATGCCCGCGAGCGAATCTTCGAAACGTTCAAAGGTGAGGTCAACGGTAACCTGTGAAACATCAGGTGTAAAAACACATTTTTCCTCCTCCTCTTTTCCGCAGCTCCACAGCGTGGCGATCAGGATGGCAAAACCGAAATACTTTTTCATGCGGCAAAAATATCGAAAATTGGTTACCGGTTGCCGGTTTCCGGTTAGCCGGTTGGGGGAGAAGTTTAAAGTTTGAAGTTTAAGGTTTAAAGTTGGGGCAATGGCAAGATTCAGTTGATTGTATCCAAAGTTTATATCTGAAAATCAGTCATGTATATACACAGCCCGAACCGGCAACTGGCAACCAATTGTCTACTTCATTTCGAAGGTCAATTTATCAGAAGGGTTGTTGCGGGTAAGTCTCAAACTACGCACGTTGCCGCGCGCTGTTACGTGCACCAGGTTCGACTGGTCTTCATGGGTTTCGGTAATGATATCGTTGAGGACCTGGATGGTCTTCCATTTCTTTACGTTGCTTACCTCGATATAAAAAACAAAAGCCTCTCCATCTTTTTCATGGCCGAGGTAATTGGTCTTCTGGGGTTTATTGTCGAGCGTGATCTTAAAGTGGTCTTTCAGGTAGGTGCTCACCATCTGGTCTATCGTCTGGCCGTTTTTGGGTTCGAGGATATCCAGCTCGGGCTGGTTGAGCTTTTCGCGCATGGTAAGCTCCATGTCGTCGATAAAAACGCGCATCATGATCTCGAGCGCCTTGTCTTTTTCATCGAATTCTATCTCCGTCACAGAAACGTGAATGGGGTGGAGGTATAACCCCAAGGCTAAAACCTGAATAAAACCGGCAATGGATGAAAAGAAAGTCATAGATCAAACAGGTGAGTAAAAGCAAATTGTTCTCCAATATTAATACCTGGAGGCTATTCCTAAAGGCAAATTTCCCGGATTTAACGCCTCCCTTCCTAAAAAACTTGCATTTCGACAAAATGATCCAGTCTACATCCAGAATTTATGCTGTATACTTGAGCCCGCGAATGCGACCGTAAAATTCCATGAGTCAGTTTGAAGTGTATTTTATCGAGGGCAAAAGACACATCCTCGACTATATGAATGGCTATGACCACATTCTTTTTGTAGTCGCCCTCTGTGCCCTTTACCAGATGCGCGACTGGAAGCGGGTGCTGGTGCTGGTCACGGCATTCACCATCGGCCATTCCATCACCCTGGCACTCTCCACGCTCAACATCATCACCGTTAATGTGGAGCTGATCGAGTTTCTCATCCCGGTAACGATCCTGATCACAGCTGTTTCGAACGTCTTCAAAAATGAAGAGAACTTCAACGGACGGGTTATTCAGCTCAATTATTTCTACGCCGCCTTTTTCGGGCTCATCCACGGGATGGGTTTTTCAAATTATCTGAAAAGTATCCTGGGCCGCGACAGGAACATCATATCCCAGCTTTTTGCCTTTAATCTGGGACTGGAGTATGGCCAGATAATTATCGTTGCCATATTGCTCATTGTCAGCTTTATATTGGTCGATCTTTGTGGTGTAAGCCGCAGAGACTGGAAGCTGGCGCTTTCATGGGCGGTGGCCGGTATATCGCTGATCCTGATCAAAGACAAGATCTTCTGGTAAGTTTTTGCAGTCCGGCTGCTTATTGGCTTCGCGTTTTGAATTTGAACTCATAACCTAAATTTCCTATAAAATGAATCGCATCCTTATTTTTCTACTGGCCCTAAGCCTGAATTTTGGCTGGGCGCAGGAAAACAAATGGCAGGGAAAGTTCGAGCAGCTTGACCAGACGTTACCAACCCCCAACGAATACCGCACGGGCTCGGGCGCACCGGGACCTAAATACTGGCAGCAGCAGGCGGACTACGTTATGAACATTGAGCTCAACGATGATAACCAGTCTATCACAGGTTCTGAAACCATCACCTACCACAATAATTCTCCTGACGTTCTGAAATACCTGTGGCTTCAGCTCGATCAGAACATTCTGTCTGAGAACAATACCCTGAAGACCACGGGCACCGGTGCTGTAAAAGATTCCGCAGCCGCCAAAACCTATGCGGCAGAGGTGTCTGATTTCAAAGCCGGCTTCAATGTGAAGGCTGTAAAAGACGCCGCCGGCAAAGGCCTTCCTTTTATGATCAACAACACCATGATGCGTGTGGACCTTCCGCAGCCCCTGAAACCCGGTGAGAAAATTTCTTTCGGGGTGGATTGGTCTTTCAATATCGTAGACCGCAGCGTGTTCGGTCAGCGCAGCGGGTTGGAGTATTTTCCGGAAGACGGCAACTACATCTATGCCATCGCGCAGTTCTTTCCGCGCATGTGCGTGTATGACGATTACGAAGGATGGCAGAACAAACAGTTCCTTGGAAAAGGAGAGTTTACATTGCCTTTCGGCGATTATAAGGTACGCATCACTGTGCCGGGCGACCACATCATCGGTGCCACCGGCGTGCTGAAGAACCCGCAGGATGTGCTCACCAAAACCGAGATCGATCGTTTCGAAAAAGCGAAGACCAGCTTCGATAAACCGGTGATCATCGTTACCCAGTCAGAAGCTACGCAGAAAGAAAAAACAAAACTGAAGACGAAGAAAACATGGGAGTTTCATGCCGAGAACGTGCGTGACTTCGCCTTTGCTACTTCGCGTAAATTCATCTGGGATGCCCAGGCTGTGAAGATCGGCAGCAAAACACCGCTGGCGATGTCGTTCTATCCCAAGGAAGGAAATCCGCTGTGGGAACAAGAGTCGACCAAAGCTGTGAAGAACACACTGGAAGTTTACTCACGCCACACCATCGACTATCCCTATCCGGTTGCTATCTCGGCACATACCGCCAGCATCGGCATGGAGTACCCGATGATCTGCTTCAACTTCGGTCGCCCGAAAAAAGACGGCACTTACACACCGCAATTGCGCCAGGGCATGATCGGCGTGATCGTGCATGAGGTGGGCCACAACTTCTTCCCCATGATCATCAACAACGACGAGCGCCAGACCACCTGGATGGATGAAGGTGTGAACAGCTTCGTTCAGCTGATCTGCGAGCTGGAGCGTTACCCTGACATCGACTGGTCAAGAGGCAAACCCGCCGGCATTGTCAACTACATGAAAGGCGACAAGAACCTGCAGCGCCCGCTGATGACAAACTCCGAGCAGGTGATCATGTTCGGGCCGGAGCAATATGCGAAAGCCGCCACAGCCTTGTACATTCTGCGCGAAACAGTGATGGGCAAAGATCTGTTCGACAAAGCCTTTAAAGAATACGCACAACGTTGGGCATTCAAACATCCCAAACCCGCCGACTTTTTCCGCACCATGGAAGATGCCTCGGCTGTTGATCTTGACTGGTTCTGGAAAGGCTGGTTCTACACCACAGACGTGAATGACCAAACCCTGGAGCAGGTGAAATGGTATCGCCTGCGCGATGAAAAATCGAGCGTTGAAAACAAGAATGTGAAAGTGCAGAAAGGTGATCTTGCCGCCGAAGGTTCAGGTGATAAGAAGACCGACTTCAACGATGGTCCGCAGGAATTCAGCCTGGTTGAAACGAAGCCCCAGTTCTACGGTGAGTTCCAGAGCCGCATCGACGATAAAGCGATCATGAAAAAGCTCCAGGGCAAAAACATTTATGAGGTCACACTTTCAAACAAAGGCGGCCTGGTGATGCCCGTGATCATCGAGTGGCGGTACAAGGATGGCACCAGTGAGCTGGAGCGGATCCCTGCCGAGATCTGGAGGATCAACGAGAACAAGATCAGCAAAGTGTTTGTAAAAGAAAAAGAGGTGACCAATGTGATGATCGACCCGAATATGGAGACCGCCGATGTAAATATCGAGGATAACATGTTCCCGAAAGTGCAGAAAGATTCGAAATTCGATCAGTTTAAGAAGAAAGCAAACTAGATGGCTTCTAGCATCACCCATTTGTGGCGATCGCTTTATGTAAATTTTTTTTGGAGTGCCGGATTTTTCCGGCACTTTTGTTTTTCTTACAGACAACGCAAAACAACCTATGAAGACTATAACCCAAATTGTCGCTGTGATCATTATGGTGTTGCTGACCGCGTTTGCCTTTGCGCAAAACCAGCAGCCCTGGAAAGGAAAATTTGAGCAGCTTGGAGAAACACTGCCAACACCCAACAGCTACCGGACAGGCTCCGGCGCCCCCGGCCCCAACTACTGGCAACAACGCGCCGATTATGAGATCAGTGCCGAAGTAGATGATAAAACACAGGTGCTTACCGGATCTGAAAAGATCACCTATTATAACAATGCACCCGAGGCTCTGAATTTTCTCTGGCTTCAGCTTGATCAGAACGTGTTCGCACCCAACAACATGACCGACCAGACGCGCACAGGCGTGGTAAAAGACTCTGTGCCGGCAGGATTTTTAGGTTACGTTTCCGGCATCACCCCTTCTGATTACAAAGGCGGATACACCATCAAATCGGTAAGAGATGCCACGGGAAAAAATCTTCCCTATACCATCAACAACACCATGATGCGTGTAGACCTGCCGGCGCCGATGAAGACGGGCGATAAGTTCACTTTTTCGGTGGACTGGTCGTACACCGAATATGACCGCCAGATTTTCAATGGCCGCGGCGGCTACGAATTCTTCCCTGAAGACGGCAACTACGTTTACACCTTCGCGCAGTGGTTTCCCCGCATGTGCGTGTTCGACGATTATGAAGGATGGCAGAACAAGCAGTTCCTCGGCCAGGGAGAGTTTGCGCTTACGTTCGGAAATTATCGCGTGAAGATCACCGTTCCCTCCGATCACATCGTCGGCGCCAGTGGCACGCTTCAGAATGCAAAAGATGTGCTTACCAAAGAGCAGCTCGAAAAATTTGAAAAAGCAAAAAAGACGTTTGATACGCCTGTGATCATCGTCTCTGAGGACGAGGCGAAACAGAAAGAAAAAACAAAATCGACCAAGAAGAGCACCTGGGAATTTTACGCGGAGAATGTGAGGGACTTCGCCTTCGCACATTCGCGCAAATTCATCTGGGATGCCATGGCCGTTAAAGTAGGCGACAAAACACCTTTGGCCCAATCGCTTTATCCGAAAGAAGGCAATCCGCTATGGGGAAAAGAATCGACCAAAGCCATCAGGAATGCGCTGGAGATCTATTCTGAAAGAACGATCCAGTATCCTTATCCCGTAGCATATTCTGTGCATACCGCTAACCAGGGAATGGAGTATCCCATGATCTGCTTCAATGGCGGAAGGCCCAACAAAGATGGCACGTATTCACAGCAGACCCTGTTCAGCATGGTGATGGTGATCGTGCACGAAGTGGGTCACAACTTCTTCCCGATGATCGTGAACTCAGACGAGCGCCAATGGTCATGGATGGACGAAGGATTGAACACCTTCCTGGAAAAAGAGACCATGCGCGTGCGTTACCCCGAACTGGCCGGAACCCGTGGCACACCGAAAGGTATTGTTCCGTATATGAAAGGTGAGAAATCGCAGATGCGCCCCATCATGTCGATGTCTGATAACATCCGCCAGAACGAATTCGGACCCAACGCCTATACCAAACCTTCTGCCGCCCTCACGTTGCTGCGTGAAACAGTGATGGGACCTGAGCTGTTCGATAGAGCCTTCAAGGAATATGCCGAGCGTTGGGCTTTCAAACATCCCAAACCTGCCGACTTCTTCCGCACCATGGAAGACGCCTCGGCCGTTGACCTCGACTGGTTCTGGAGAGGTTGGTTCTTTACCACTGACAACGTTGATGTAGACCTCAGTGAAGTGAAGTGGTTCCGCCTGAAAAGTGAAAAGTCAGACCCCGAAAAGAAAGATGTGAAGGTAAAATCAGGCGACCTGGCTTCCGGCAACGGTAAGGGTGGCGGCGCGAATGATTTCAGCAATGGTCCGCAAGAGTTTACGCTGATCAATACACCCGAGCAGCTGAACGGCGAATTCAAAAGCCGTGTGGATGATAACGCCGTGCGCAAAAAGCTGGAAGGAAAGAACATCTACCAGCTGAAGTTTAAGAATGTCGGTGGATTGGTGACCCCGCTGGTGATCGAATGGACGTATAAAGATGGCTCGAAAGAGATCGAACGTATTCCTGCCGAAATATGGCGGATCAATGAAAGCGAGATCACCAAGGTTTTTGTGAAAGAAAAAGAGGTGGTGAACATCGTGGTCGATCCCAACGCCGAGCTGGCCGATGTGGAAGTGAAGAACAACGCATTCCCGAAAAAGACCGATTCGAAGTTCGATCAGTTCAAGAGAAATAACTAATATCTTTCAGGGATGACATCCTTCGAAAGGATGTCATCCCTTTTTTATTGTCCACAATCCACCGAGGAGTCGCGTTTGGACTTATCTAACACCTCACTGCTGTGGTCTGTCGACCGTGGACCATGGACAAGCACCACTATTTAATTTTGCCGCAAAGACACAAAGTGCGATCTTCGTACAAAACCACTTTTGTTTATGTCTGCGACCGTTGAAACCCTCGCTACCACCTGCAAGAACTGTGACGTTACCTTTGATGGAAAGTTTTGCCCCAATTGTTCCCAGAAGGCTAGCACCCATCGCTTTACGTTGGGCCATTTTATTCACGAGTTTCTTCATGCGTTCACCCATACCGATAAAGGGATCCTGTTCCTGATCAAGGAGATGTTTTTCCATCCCGGCAAGGTGGCCCTCGAGTACAACGCCGGCAAAAGAAAGAAGTATTTCAATCCTATTACATTTCTCCTGATCATGACGGCCATTCAGGTGTACACAACTTCAAAAACCGGCCTCTTCACACAATATGCGGAATCACTTCAAACTCTTATGGAGCAGATGGTGGGAAATGCGGGAGGGTCTGCTGTTGACTTGCAGGAAGTGGATCGACAGATGGATGAAGCAGATCGCACAATGATGATGGTTTCGGAAAACAATAAGTTACTTACCATGCTGTTTATACCGGTGTTATCATTTCTGACCTGGCTGTTCTTCAGGAGATCGGGTCATAACTACGCTGAAAACCTGGTGTTCAACGTGCTGATTAATGGGCAGCTGATGGTGTTCTTCCTGATATTTTCTGTGATCCCGTTTCTTATAAAACCTTCGCTTGTCATATTCTGGCTTTTGCTATACTTCCTGCTGAACTGGATCTACAGTTTTATAGCTTACAGGCAGTTCTTCAAACAAGGATGGGGTATTACCATATTTAAAGGGCTGGTGGTGCAGGTCATCTACCTGGTCCTGGTTCAAAACATCACCGCCTTGCTGTTAGGTTTTCTGAAGAAATGAAAAATAGTCTACGGTCGATGGTTCATAATCCACAATCAACCCTTTGAGGGCTTTTCACGAGGTAGTGTCGTTAAAATTTTTATTTGCCACATGTATAACCCTCAAAGGGTTGTTCTCGTCTCTGCTGTGGACCGTCGACTGCTCCTCAATCCCCGAGATGTAACTTATGAAGGAACCGGTGGGCTATGGGTGAAAGAAAAACCGCTACAGTGCTCAGGAACACCACGCCGCTAAAAACCGCATAGAAGGACGCAAACCACTTGGCGCCATCATTCTTCAGCGCGTCAACGGGACCCATGCCTGCCAGGATCATGGAGGCATTGAGAAACGAATCCAGCCAGCCCAGCTCGTTCAGGTAATGGTATCCCAGCGTTCCTATTCCAAGGGAGATGCCCAGCAGCACAAAAGAAAAAGTACCATACCACAGCACCCTGAGGATAAACTGCCTGCGGGGCAGCAATGGCTCTGAACGGCGCTCGAAGTCCATATTGAAGTTAGTTATAAGGATGACATCCTTTCAAAGGATGTCATCCTTGTGCGAACAGCTTTCCTATCTTTTCCAGGTCTACGTTCCCGCCTGAAAAGATCACCCCTACGCGTTTGCCTTTCAGTTTCTCTTTTGCTTTCAGCAACGCTGCAAAAGGAACGGTGCCTGATGTCTCAACAACGAGCTTCAGTCTTTCCCATACAATGCGCATGGCGTCTATGATCTCCTGGTCGGTAACCGTAATGATCTCCTTTACATTCTCTCTGATGATGGGGAAAGTTTTATCACCGAGGGAAGTGAGCAATCCATCGGCAATGGTGTTGGCCTGCGAGGTTTCGATCTTTCCGCTTTGCATAGAACGGAAGGCATCATCAGCGCCGGCGGGCTCTCCTGCCAGCACAATAGTTTTGGGTGAGAAGAATTTGGTGGCTAGTGAAATGCCACTGAGCAACCCGCCACCGCCTACGGGCGCAATGATGTAATCGAGGTCATTCACCTCTTCGAATAATTCCTTCGCAGCAGTAGCCTGGCCTGTCATCACGTCGTAATTGTTGAACGGGTGAATTTCCGTGGCGCCGGTTTTTTTGATCACCTCTTTCAGGGTTGTTTCACGTGCCTGCAGTGTAGGCTCGCATTCAAAGATCTCGCCGCCATAGCCGATCACACCTTTCTTTTTGATCTCGGGTGCAGTACGTGGCATCACGATGTAGGATCTTGTTCCCAGTATTTTCGCGGCCCTCGCCAAGGCTTGCGCATGATTTCCGCTGGAGTGTGTGGCCACCCCTTTTGCACGTTCCTCAGCCGAAAGCGACAGTGTTGCATTCATCGCCCCGCGGGCCTTGAAGGCGCCTACGTTCTGCAGGTTCTCACATTTGAAAAAGACGCTGCAGCCGGCCACGCTGTTGATGCTTTCGGAGGTCATCACCGGTGTGCGGTGAATATAGGGTTTGATGCGCTCGTGAGCGTCGATGATGGCTTGTTTATCAGGAATTGTGTTCATATCAATGTTCAGTTTCCCGGAGATTCAGCTCCGGGTTTCAGCTCCGGGTTCCGGGTGCAAACCAGGTTTCAGCCCCAGGGTCAATGTGCATCCAGCCAGTTATCAGCCACGCCGATCTCCACCTCCATGGGCACCTCGAGCTGTACGGCGCTGCGCATCAGCTGTATCACATTCTCTTTCACCACGTCTACCTCATCCTTATGTACATCAAACACAAGCTCATCGTGCACCTGCATGGTCATGCGTGTTTTCAGCTTTTCTTTGGTGAGCCACCGGTGAATGTTCACCATGGCGATCTTGATGATGTCTGCCGCGCTGCCCTGGATCGGCGCGTTGATGGCGTTGCGTTCGGCAAAACCGCGGGTGGCCATGTTGCGTGAGTTGATATCGCGCAGGTATCGCCTTCTGCCCATGATGGTTTCAACGTATTCTATTTCGCGGGCCTTGCCGATGGAGTCGTCCATGTAACGTTTGATGGCCGAGAACTCCTGGAAATACGCTTTGATGATCTCGGAGGCTTCGGCGCGGGGAATGCCCAGGTTCTGCGAGAGCCCAAAGGCTGTGCTGCCGTAAAGAATGCCGAAGTTCACTTCCTTCGCTTTCCTTCTCATATCGGCGGTAACATCCTCTATAGCCACTTTGAAAACCTTGGCCGCCGTGGTGGTGTGAATGTCGCGTTTGGTGCGGAACGCCTCGATCATGGTCTCATCTTTGGCGAAAGACGCGGCAATGCGCAGCTCGATCTGCGAGTAGTCTGCCGACATGAAGAGATAATCTTCGTTGCGGGCAACAAACGCTTTGCGGATCTGCCTTCCCTTCTCTGTACGGATCGGGATGTTCTGCAGGTTGGGGTTGTTGGAGCTTAGCCGCCCCGTTACAGCCCAGGCCTGCCGGTAGTCGGTATGGATGCGGCCATCGTACTGGCTGATCATTCTTGGCAGCGCCTCTACGTACGTTGAACGAAGCTTGTCATACTCGCGGTAGTCCAGGATCTTGCGGGCGATCTCATGTTCTGCCGCCAGCCCCAGCAGCACATCTTCACCGGTGGCGTACTGACCCGACTTCGTTTTTTTAGGCTTTTCAAGGAGCTTCATTTTTTCGAAGAGCACTTCGCCGAGCTGCTTGGGTGATCCTATGTTGAATTCTGATTCCGCGATCTGGTAAATTTCTTTCTGCACCCTTTCGATCTCACCCTTCAGGTCTTCAGACATTTTGTTCAGCGCTTTCACGTCTACCTTCACACCTTCGTATTCCATCGCTGCCAGTACCGTAGCCAGGGGCATCTCAACGTCACTCATCAGCTTTTGGTGTCCGCGCTCAGCGAGGTCTTTCTCGATCAGTGATCTTACCTGGAAGATCTTGTCCACCCGCTCGCACACCTGGTTCTTTTGCTTCGAGTCAGGGTCAGCCAACATTTCATAGTTAAGGTACGCAGAGCAAAGCTCCCGCAGCGCATGAGATGCTTCAGGCTCGATGAGGTAGTGCGCCAGCATGATGTCGAACAAAGGGCCGCGCAACTCAACGCCGTATTTCTTCAGGGCCAGCATGAAGGCCTTGAGGTTGTGGCCGGTCTTGGCGATCTTCTCGTCTTCAAACACAGTTTTAAATTCCAGCGCAACCTGCTCTGCTTCTTCAGCCGTGCCGATAGGAATAAAATGTGCTTCGCCTTCCTTCCACGAAAAAGCAAGACCCTTGAGCTGATATTCGAAGTTGGCGGCATCATCCGTGATGGATTCGATGGCGATGCTTTCCTGCTTGCACAGGTTTTCAAGGAACGCCTTGCGCAGCTCCGGAAGATCGACCATGTAATAGCTCAGGGTATCGGCCACGGTAGCTTTTTTCTCCTCTGTCTGCGCGGCCGGAGTTTTGGCAAACATATTAAGCTGCGGACTCTGCTGAACCTTGGGCGCTGCCGTTGTGCCGGTACTGCTATCGCCGAACGCGCGGCCCGCAATGGCCTTGAATTCAAGGTCGTCAAAAATGGGTTTGAGAATATCTACGATTGGCCCCGTATACCGCAGCTGCTCCTCGTCAAACGCGATGGGAACATCCGTAATGATGGTAGCCAGTTGTTTCGACAGAATGGCCTGCTCTCCGTATTGGGTCATCAGCTCCTTCTGCTTGCCTTTCAGCTCGTGCGCATGGGCTACCGCATTTTCAACGCTGCCGTATTGTTTGATGAGCGCCGCCGCCGTTTTAGGACCGATGCCGGGCACGCCGGGAATGTTATCGGAAGTATCACCCTGGAGACCAAGGATGTCCCGCACCTGCGATACATTTTCAATGTCCCATTTCTCACAAACTTCTTTTACACCCAGCACGTCAACGGCGTTGCCCATGTAGGCGGGTTTATAGAGAAATACACAGTCGTTTACAAGTTGCCCGAAGTCTTTGTCAGGGGTCATCATATACACTTCGAAACCTTGTTGGCAGGCCTGCGAAGCGATGGTGCCGATGATGTCGTCTGCTTCAAACCCATCGAGCTCAAGAATGGGAATGTTAAAGCCGCGGATGATCTCTTTCACTTTCGGGATGCCATAGCGGATGTCTTCGGGAGTTTCCTGGCGGGTGGCTTTGTAATCGGCAAAGATCTTGTCGCGGAAAGTTTTTGCGGCTGTATCGAAAGCTACGCCGATATGGGTGGGCTTCTGCTTTTGAATTACCTCCATCAGCGTGTTGGTGAATCCGAAGGGAACGGAAGTGTTCACGCCCCTTGAATTGATCCTGGGTGTTTTGGTGAACGCGAAATGCGCCCTGTAAATGAGGGCATAGGCATCGAGCAGGAAAAGCTTCTTAGCAGGTGTATCCATAGGGCCGCAACTTATGAATTGAAAACTATCTTTTTATGGAAGAAAGTAAAAATCATTCAATTTAATGATGTTGCCCATTTCTCCCAGCCTTAATTTGCGGTTAACCGGCTGGTATTACTTTTCGCTGGCCGCATGATGTACATGAATAAATTCATTTTTTTTGTCTTACTGCTTTCTGCCGCAGGATGCCAGGTAGAGCAGGCATCTGACACGTGGGAAACAGATCTGTATCCTGACAGTAACAACATTCCACGATCGGTGATTTCACTGCCTTCCGGCGATGGATACCTGGTTTTAGGCCAGAAGTTCACAGAGATCGATTCGATCCAGCATGCCTCCGCCCTGGTGAAGCTTTCGCAGGATGGCAAAGTCTTGAAAGAAACATTCTTTGGCGGGGATCGCGCCAGGCTTGTGAATATTTCCAGCGATGGAACGAACAGGATCGTGCTGGCCGGTGTCGATGATGGCAAGTTGTGGATCAGGCGGGTTGATGAGGATTTGAATGTGGTATCTGACACCGTGTTCAGCGAGCTAGAGGCCCAGGACCTGTATTATCCTAAAGTGCTGTTTGATGGCAACGACCTCATTGTGTTGCTGAACGCCCCGCTCCGGTTGATCAGGATGACGGATGATTATCGCGTGGTCTGGAATAAAATGATCCGAAACGAATTTTGCAATGATGGCACATCAGGCAGCTACATTATGTTTCACGATGCGTTCCTTGACGGCAAAGGCAACATTGTTGTTACAGGTGAGGGCCATCCTTTTCAGGAACACGACGAAGAAAACTATAACTACGACGCTTTCTTCGCACAGCTTGATGTTGTTACCGGTAAGCAAAAATGGTTTCGCGCTTATGGCAACGGTGAAGGATATGTTGTATCCAGGGCGATCGTTGCAATGAATGACAAATACTACGCTACCGGCATGGCAAGGAACAATGACGGAGGGCCAACTGATTACTTCGATGTATACGTTTACTGTCTCGCCAACAATGGGGAGCTGTTGTGGGCCAAATCGTTTGGTGGTTCTGACACCGAATGGGGAAATGACCTGGAAGTTTTCGAAGACAGGCTCAAGATCGTAGGATACACGCGGTCGTCAGACGGTGTGATGTCAGGAAATAACGGCAATGCCGATTTTTATGTGGCCTCTATGAATGCAGCGGGAGAAGATCTTGAAGTTAAAGTATTCGGTAGTATTCAGAATGACGAGCTCAACACCATTGAAAACATTGGCGGCGGCCACGCTTTGCTGCTGGGCAACTCAAATTTAAAAACTTCAGAATACGGTAATGCCTGGAAAATAATCAAAGTGAAAGATCATTGATCAGCTTAAATAAAAGACTTTTGGCCAGGCAGTGCCCGAAAGGATCGGGCTAGACTGCGCTGGCTGTACCGATTGCCATCAATGGGCGCAAGCGCCTTCCACACAGTGCTCAACAACGGGAAATGCCCATTGGGAAAGGAGACGGTCCTCATGGCACCGGCTTTTTATTGGGTACTCCTTCAAATTCCTGCCGCCAATACAATAAAAAACCCATCCATCGCCAGTAGTGGCGCATGGATGGGCTCCATAGAAACAAGTTAAATATTTCAGGTCATGTTAGCAATACCCATACCGTTGTATTTTTCGGAACTATTTCAATCTTGCCCTGAAAAATTCCAGCGTATGCTTGTAAGCATCTTCCGTTGAAGCTTTGTCGAAGATCGGATTGCTCGGGTTGGCGAAGCCGTGCTCTGCATCATAGTTCTTCACCGTAAGCTTTTTGCCCGCAGCCTGCATATTGGCTTCGAATTTTTTAACCACTTCAGGGGTGATGTACTTCTCGCGTGATGCAAAAATACCCAGCACGTCTGTGTTCAGTGTTTTCAGTCTTTCAACATCGTCTACAGGCATGCCGTAATAGATCACACAACCCGCAGCCTGTTTGCCGGCCGTGAGCGTAGCCTGCAATGATTGCCCTCCGCCGAAGCACCAGCCAATAGTGCCTACTTTGGCATCTTTACCGGCATAGGCAAGCGCGCCCTTCACAATGGCGTCGCCGCGCTCCTGTTTGAACTGTTGCATGTAGCCGGCAGCGGTCTGGCGGTCTGCCGTCACTTTGCCATCGTACATATCCAGCGCGATGATGTTCACGTTTCCAAGATCTTTGTAAAGGGTCTCGGTCTGTTTCTTGATGTAATCGTTCAGGCCCCACCACTCCTGGAACACGAAGATCCAGTTGTTGGTCTTTTTCTTGGCCTCGATCAGGTATCCGCTGGCTTGCTGACCATCGGGTGTTTTGAAGGTGATCATCTTGCCACCTTCCTGGCTGATGTGTACGTAGTTGCCCGGACGCGGATGCTCCGCATTGAAGTCCTTGTTGGAGGCAAACATGGCGAACTTCTCCGTTGACGACGTATGGCACACGGTGATGTCCTGGCCGAAGCCGAGAACCGATGCCGCGCAAAGGCAGATGAGTAGGTAGATTTTTTTCATATGATTAAAGGGTTAGATAAGACTGCTCCACTGCAAGTATATCTCATTCTTTCAATTGTCCCGTGATCACGCGATCGTATGTGATAAAATCGGTGTTGATCGGTTCAAATCCTTTTTGACGCAACAGCATGGCAACCTGGGCCCGGTGATACGACGAATGATTCACCAGGTGTACCATGATCATCTCCACGTTATTGGTATAAGGTTCGCCCACATAATTGGTGTAGGTGAGCTGGCGATCGAAGTTGTCGTTGCTCTCCACAAATTCCAGCCACTCCTTTCCTGCTTTTTCCGAGAGCTTCAAAAGCTGATCGAGTGAATATTCACCCCACAGCTTTACATCCGGCGGTGGCAGGCCTTTGATCCTGTGCAGCCACAGGAACTGGGCGGCTACGACGTGACCCATCAGTGAAAGTATTTTCGGATCGTTTACATTTTGCCGTTGCAGTGTGCCCAGCACCCGTTTGTTGGACCACGCATTGTATTGATACAGTTTTAAAAAATATTTTTTCATACGGGCTGCAAGGTACAATTCAAATGGTTCTTTGCGCAATTTCAGCATCGAAAGTCGCACAGAACACCCGTTAGCATGAGCCTTTCATTCGATTGAAAACAGCTTTCAGTTCTTTCCAATATTTCCTAACTTAAAAAAGATTTACGGGTCTCGTCATGGCATTCGTTTTTAAACGCAGATTTTTCCTCATCGCACGCTGGGTGATTATGGCGGGCACGCCGCTGTGGCAATGCACCTCATCATCGTCTACCGCAGAGAGAATTCCCGATGTTGTCGACTACAATTTTCATATCCGGCCCATTCTGTCTGACCGGTGCTTCAAATGTCACGGACCCGACGGCAATCAGCGCAAGGCCGACCTGAGGCTCGATACGGAGCAGGGTCTTTACAAGGCTCTGAAAGATGATCCGCAAGCCTTTGTTGTGATTGCCGGAGAGCCCGAGCATTCGGAGCTTTACCTTCGCATCAGCGCGTCAGACACTTCCATGCTCATGCCTCCGCCCTCGTCTAACCTTGCCTTGACGGAGCGTGAAGTCAAGCTCATCCGCCGATGGATCAGCCAGGGCGCAAAGTATCAGAAGCACTGGGCATTTATCCCTCCGCAACCGCGTGAAGTTCCGGAGACCGATCATGACGACTGGGCCAAGAATGAGATCGACAACTTTGTGCTGGCGCGTATGGAAGCGCAAGACCTTGAGCCCAACGAAGAGGCGGATAAGGAGCGGCTGCTGAAACGGCTCAGCTTCGACGTCACCGGCCTGCCCCCAGACCTGGCGCTGCAAAAGAAATTTCTCGCAGACGCTTCACCCGATGCTTACGAAAAAGTGGTGGATGCGCTGCTGCACAGCCCGCACTACGGAGAGAAGATGGCCATCCCGTGGCTGGATGCCGCACGCTATGCCGACTCGCATGGCTACCAGGACGACGGCTACCGCACCATGTGGCCGTGGCGCGATTGGGTGATCCACGCATTCAATGAAAATTATCCCTTCGATAAATTTCTTTCATGGCAGCTGGCGGGCGACCTTTTGCCCAACCCTACCAAAGAGATGCTGCTGGCCACCGGCTTCAACCGTAACCACAAGATCACCCAGGAAGGTGGCGTGATCGATGAAGAATACCGGATCGAATACGTGACAGACCGCACCAACACCTTCGGCAAAACTTTTCTCGGCCTCACTTTTGAGTGCGCCAAATGTCACGATCACAAATACGATCCCATCTCGCAGAAAGAATATTACAGCACCTTCGCCTTCTTCAACCAGCTCAACGAAAAAGGTCTGGTGGGCGATATTCAGCTGGCGTCGCTGGCGGATCCGCCGCGCATGAGCATCAGCAATGAAGATGTGAAGCGCATTCTCACCTTCATCAACAAAAAAGACAAAGATCCTGTGCCAGTGATGATCATGAAAGACAGCAGCAAGGTACGTCCTACGCATGTGCTCGTGCGTGGTGCCTATGATGCTCCCGGTGAGGTGGTCGACTTCAATGTGCCCACCGCCATCTATCCTTTTGATACCGCCAAGTTCGGCAGGAACCGGCTCGGCCTTGCACAGTGGCTGCTCAGCAAAGATCATCCGCTCACGTCGCGTGTGTTTGTGAACCGTGTATGGCAGGAATTCTTTGGCAGGGGCATCGTAAAAACCTCCGGTGACTTCGGCATGCAGGGTGAGCTGCCGTCACATCCCGAGCTTCTCGACTGGCTGGCCCTCGACTTCATGAACCACGGGTGGGATATCCGGCGGCTGGTGAAACAGATCGTGATGTCGGCCACTTACCGTCAGTCGGCAGCAGTATCTGAACGCAAGCTGCGATCCGATCCGGAAAACATCTGGCTGTCGCGGGCACCAAGGCTTCGCCTGCCTTCGGAGCTTATCAAGGATCACGTGCTGGCCAGCAGTGGTTTGCTGGTGCGCGAGATCGGCGGCCCCAGTGTAAAACCGTATCAGCCGAAAGGCATCTGGGAATCATCCACTTCAGGGAGAGGTGTGCTGGCGTATTATGTGCAGGATCACGACGACAAACTTTACCGCAGGGGTATGTATAATTTCATCAAACGTACGGTGCCACCCCCGGTCATGCTCATGTTCGATGCCAGCAACCGCGATCAGTGTGAAGTGAAACGTATGCGCACGAATACACCGCTGCAGGCGCTGGTGATGCTGAACGACCCCATGGTGCTGGAGGCATCGCGTGTGCTCGCCGAGCGCCTGATGCTCGAGAATACGCAGGCAGATGAAAAGATCAGCAAGGCGTTTAACCTCATTCTTTGCCGCGAAGCGGATGAGAAAGAGCTCGCGCTGCTGAACAAATATTATGAAGAAGAGCACCAGACATATGCTGCGGCACCAGACAAGGCTGCGGAGTTCATCAAACAAGGCGAGTTCAGGCACGAAGAGATCAAAGACACCGCGAGCCTGGCGTCGCTCATGCAGGTAGTGCATACATTATACAACATGGACGAAGCCATAACCCGGTAGTAATCGGGTGTAAAACTAATCCTGAA
This sequence comes from Chryseosolibacter histidinae, assembly GCF_018598225.1. GTDB lineage: Bacteria > Bacteroidota > Bacteroidia > Cytophagales > Cyclobacteriaceae > Chryseosolibacter > Chryseosolibacter histidini. Next base: position 18,182 of record NZ_JAHESF010000075.1, read on the forward strand.
ATCTTATGGATCGCCAAAATCAGCGTTAAGAGCTATGAAGAATGAGTTTTTAGAGAACAGGTTTGGAATTAACAGAAGGCATTTCCTCGGGAAGCTGAGTGTTGGCCTGGGGAGCGCGGCATTGGGTTCATTGCTGATACCAGGGTTGTTCAAGGGTGGCGACGATGACCTGGCATCGCTTGCAGGCATCCCTCACTTTGCGCCGAAAGCGAAACGGGTGATCTACCTCTTTCAGAACGGTGCGCCATCGCAGCTCGAGAGCTTCGACTATAAACCGATGTTGAATAAGATGCACGGACAGGACCTTCCTGCTTCGGTGCGTATGGGGCAACGGTTAACCGGCATGACCTCTAACCAGACCAAGTTCCCGCTGGTGGGTTCCTATTTCAAGTTCCAGCAGCATGGACAGTCCGGCGCCTGGATCAGCGAGCTCTTTCCACACATGGCGAAGATCGCCGACGAGTTGTGCTTCATCAAAAGTATGCACACGGAGGCCATCAATCATGACCCGGCACTCACGTTCATGCAAACCGGCGCGCAGCAGGGCAACCGACCCAGCATGGGCGCATGGCTGAGCTATGGACTTGGAAGTGAGAACAAAAACTTGCCGGCGTTTTGTGTGCTGCTTTCCAGGGGACGTGGCAACGGTCAGGGTGTTTATTCGAAGCTCTGGACCAACGGCTTTCTCGACAGCGTGCACCAGGGTGTGCAGTTCAGCAGCGGCGAAGAGCCCGTGCTCTATCTCAACGACCCGGCGGGTGCTGACCGTATTGCGCGGCGAAAAATGCTCGACAAGCTCGCCGAGCTCAACACCATGGGCTACGAAACTTTTGGCGACCCTGAGATCCAGACCCGCATTCAGCAATACGAAATGGCGTACCGCATGCAGACCGCCGTACCTGAGCTTTCAGACGTTTCCAAAGAACCGGATCACATCATCAAAATGTACGGCCCCGAATGCCTTGTGCCAGGCACTTACGCCGCCAATTGTTTGCTGGCGCGAAAACTGTCGGAGTCGGGCGTGAGGTTTGTGCAGCTTTATCACCAGGGATGGGACCAGCACGGAAACCTGACGGGCGAGATGCCGTTGCAGGCGCAGGATGCCGACCGCTCTTCCGCGGCGCTGGTGATGGACCTGAAACAACGTGGCCTGCTGGATGAGACCCTGGTGATCTGGGGTGGCGAATTTGGAAGAACGAATTATTGTCAGGGCAACCTGGACGAAAAAAATTATGGAAGAGATCATCACCCGAGATGCTACACCATCTGGATGGCCGGCGGCGGTGTTAAGAAAGGTATGACCTATGGCGAGACCGATGAGTTCGGCTACAATATTGTGAAAGATCCTGTGCACGTCAACGACTTCCACGCCACGGTGCTTAACCTGCTGGGACTCGACCATGAAAAGCTCACCTTCAAACACCTTGGAAGAAGATACCGGCTTACGGACGTGGCCGGCAAAGTGATAAGACCTGTTATCGCGTAAAGAACTCATGGAGCTGTTCAAAAAAATTGTAGCACACGCCGTTATTGCATTGCAGGTGCTCATCGTATTTGTGCTGTTCTTCGAGCAGCGGATCGAGGTACCGTTATTGGTGCAGGCTTTTGGAAGACTTCACCCGCTGCTGCTTCACCTGCCCATCGGCCTGTTGCTGCTCACCGCTGTTCTCATTTTTGCGAGAAAACATTTTGAAGGCGACTCCTTTTCCGATCTCGTAAACTTTCTCTTGTACCTCACATCCTTCACGGCTTCGCTCGCTGCGTTCATGGGCTTGCTGCTTTCGCTGGAAGGCGGTTACAACGAAACAGACCTCGGCCTTCACAAGTGGATGGGTGTATCGCTGAGCTTTTTATGCTGGATGTTGCTGGGCCTGAAAGAAAACTTTAAAGTGCTGGCCCCTTTGGCAATGGCAAGTGTGGTGCTGCTGATCTTCACAGGGCATTACGGTGCCAACCTCACGCACGGTGAAAATTTTGTGCTGGGTCCGCTGCAGAAAGAAGAGATCCGGGTACGACAACTTACAGACAGCACCCCGTCTGTCTCGTATCCACAG
>NZ_JAHESF010000076.1 GCF_018598225.1 Chryseosolibacter histidinae
GGCTCCATAGGAGCCTCCTGAAATTCGTAATTTGAAATGCCAGCGTAAAAAGGAACGCGCGCGTCATTCTTATCATCACTACAGCCTTCTGCTGGATAAATTCTCAGAATGACGGGCCTCCGGAAAGACTCCTCACTCCTCCTTACTACTTACTCCTTAATTCTTACTCCTTTTCAATCACTTTCTCTTTCAATTAACTGCCGTTCTCTCTCCGAAGCGGTGTGTGATGAACGATAACGTCTTTCATCTACCGCCTTATCGGTTGGCTGCATGTTCTTGTGCATCTTGGCGGCGTTGGCGCTGTCGCTCATGGTGTTGAGCATGCCGATCATCATTTTGTTTTGCGCGCCGGAGATCACGCGGCTTTCGCCACTCATCAGGGCATCGTAACCATCGCGGGCAACTTCAGCGGGATTGGCCAGGTCGTGCTCCTGGTATTCTTTCGTGTCGACCATATCGGCCTTGTAGAAAAAGTCCGTGTCGGTTCTGCCCGGCAGCAACGCAGTAATGGTAACGTTGGTGTCTTCCAGCTCCACAGCGAGCGCCTCGGAAAGTGACAACACGAATGCTTTGCTGGCGGCATACACGGCAAATTCAGGAGCCGGTGTCTTGGAAACAACGGACGCGAGATTCAGGATCTTGCCAGAATTGCGCGCGATCATGTCGTCAAGGAACAAGCGCGTGAGCGTGAGCAATGAAATAACGTCTAGCTGCAGCAACGCCAGGTGCCGTTCGAGCGGTATTTCATGGAACCTGCCCCGTTGTCCCTGGCCCGCATTGTTCACCAGAAAATCAACGCGCACGCCTCTCGCTTTCATTTCGGTGTAGATCTGTCGCGCAGCCTGCGGATCGAAAAGATCTTTGTCGAGCGCTATGACGTCTACATTGTGCTGCCTGAACTCGTCGCTCACCTCCTGCAGTCGCTCACCCGAGCGGGCAACAAGCACCAGGTTGTAACCATCTTTCGCAAATAGTTTTGCCAGCTCGTAGCCTATGCCGCTGGTTGCACCCGTGATCAGCGCATAAGCGTTTGTGTTATTGGATCTGTTGGTTGCCATAGTATTGTTTTTAAGATGGGAAGCAAAAAATACCATTCCCGAAATACGGAACCGCGGAGAACGCAGAGAATGCGCAGCGAGCGCAGAGGTTTGGATACTCTTGCTGTAGAAAACTTGCTTGCCTTGTGCTTCCGGCCATTGGGCAGCCGGCTGCAATTTTTGCGGCGCGCAATAAAAAAGGTGGCCCAGACGGCGCCACCTTTAACCTTATACCTGATTATAGAGACAACACACAAAAACACCAGGAGCCGGGGCCAGGTTGCCCATAACTAGAAAAAATTAACCTAAACTTAATAGATGGGGTGAGGAAACACCTGTGGATTTATCAAAGAAGCCCATTCAAAGATTGTTCCCCGGTCCTGTGTGTTTTATAACTTATTTTCTTTTTGAGTTCTTTCGACCTGTTCCCTTCACCTCAACACTGAAATCGATTTCTTCCGGTGGCAGGCACATCGCACCGTTGCAGCTCATGAACGCCACACTTCCCCTGACTGTCGCAACAGGATTATGCAGTTTTACGCGTTGTGAAAAAATGGCTGTGCCCTTATACCAGACAATGGGCATCAGGAATACGCTGTCGTATTCTTTTATTGGTTTGCTTTCTTCCTCTACCTTACCTTCCAGCGAATAGGAACGGTCGGGCACAAACCGAAATGATGTTGGTAACGGCCCGCCCTCTTCCATAAATTGTGAAAAGACATGCCATCCATCTTCGAGGTTGCAGGTGAAGATGAGCTTGGCCTCTCCCTTATCCAGGGGTAGCGTTGTAAAAGTCCATTTAATCGGTTGGAATTCCCGTGATTGCGAAATTGCACCAACCTGAATAAAACAGCAAAATAAAAGCAAGAAGTTGCAAGGTCTGGTCTTCATCGATATCGGGATTATCGCGACTAAACTGATATTAACAGCCTTGTCGGACGGCCAATAACCTATCCGATGTAAATTTTATTTTTAAAAAACTGACGCACTTATGCCAGGAGTGTCACGAAGCACAACTTTACCATAGTAGGCAATAGGCAAATGATGATAGCTTACGCTATCATGGCAGTAGGCAATAGGAACGGTGAAGGTTCACGGTTCAGTTCTATTTCGAGGTGAAAAACTGAATCAGCTAAGCGAATCTTATTTCTACTGCTCACTAAAAAGCAGTTCTAAATTTTTGCATCTTCAGCCGCCTTTTTGGCGGGTATGGCAAGGGAGTTCAAAAACCGCACGTCTTTTTTCCAGCGGCAGAAGGCCTGTGCGTATTCGCTTTCAAATCTTTGCTGATAATATCGTAACCGATCGACTTCATCGAGCAGGTTTTCTTCCAGCACACGCAATTCCGCCAGCTTCTCCATATAATAGAACTGGTCCACATTATTCTGAATGTGAAGGTTATTCCGCTGCTCCCTCAGAACATTCATCAGCGCTTCTACCCGCTGTATGAATTTTTCAAGCTTGTTGGTGATCTCCACGTGCAACGTTGGTTTAGTGATTTGTAAATAATAGACACAGGCAGGAATCAATCCACCCTTAAACCAAGCTATAGACTATACTTTACCCCCCTGAAAAGCTACAATGCAGTAAAAAAGCCCACGCGCGAGCTCCCAACCGACAAATAATATTACAGACACAAAGTTGAATAACACCACACTGCCGTGGACTGTCGACTATGGACCGTGGACTGTATTAAACAGCATATTTACGAAGGCAATAACCACTGCGCACTGAAATATATTTCCCAGGACAGACCAAGCGTCCATATGTCGCGAAGCGGTTATCAAAATGGGAAAGGTAAAAATACTCCCGCTTTCATAAATCTAATTCCAAAAAACGTAAACACGCATTAGAACTCCGTTGCGAAATTCAGCCCCATAACCCCATATTCATGAAAACGGCTATGTATTATGACTTCCAGCCGGAACTGGGTGAAATACCCAAAGGCAGAATGCTGCATTTGCAATTGTTGCTGACGAAAAATGGCAACGTCCCCTACGTGCCGCCCACAGAATTCCTGGGCCTGGTGCTCAACCTGGGCGCTAAGGTACAATACGCCAACGGTGCTGATCATGCGCCCGTTCTCCGCAAAGGCCATTATAACATGGTGTATGCCCCCGAAGGCAGTGCCGACCTCAAGCTAAAAAAAGGCAAATACGACTTCTTCTTTGTTGAATTCAACGCCGCCTACCTCAAAACCATTTTCAAACACTTCCCTGTACTGGATGAATTCCTTGCCAAAATAAACGGAAAGATCCCCGTATTCATGTGTGAAACGCATCCCCACATCACACCCTCCATGTTCGACTGCATACATCACATCATCGGCTGCGATTTCCAAGGCCCCTTACGAGACCAGTATCTCAGCACGAAGTTCGCACAACTGATGTTGCTCTCCCTCGACGTCTGCAAGAATTTTGCCGCCGGACCCAATGACGAAGAAAGACTGAGAATACTGATGCTGAAGGAGTTCATCCAGCAAAACCTGCGATTTCAGCTCGATGTTGACTTCCTGGCCGATAAGATCCGCATGAACAGGCGCAAATTCGAAAACGGTTTCAAACAAGTGCACGGCACAACAGTCTATGATTTTGTGCTCTCTGAAAAGATGCGAAAAGCAGCGGACCTGCTTGTTACAACGGACATGCCTATACGTGATATTGCAACTGCAGTGGGGTATAAGTCGCCTTCTAACTTCTCAAAGGTGTTTAAAAAGAAATTCGGGCACTCCCCGGGGGAACTACGAAGGAGAAGGGGGAAAATTACCTGAGGGCTTTGCTGAATTTAGATTCTGGAGTCCACGGTCCACAGTCGACAGTCCACAGCCAGGTGGTTTAACAACGCGAGGCAGTGCTTTTTACCAGGCGAGTTGTTAATTCTCTATTAACGCCTCAATATCTCTAAAAGAAATCTGGCACTCGTTCGTTGAGCTGCGAAAAAAAACCAGGATTGACAGGATTTTCAGGATACTCAGGATTATGCGGACTTTTTGAAGGCGGATATTAAGAAATTCAAGGGCTGCTAATAAATAGCACGAGTGGAGTTCCGAAGCAGACGAAATACCTGAAGATTTCCAGAATTCATAAATCGAAAGCAACATGGGAATAGTTTCAGACCCTACCTTTACTTCACAACGCAACGGAGAACCTACACGAGCAAGTGATGAAAGAAAAAAAATAAAATACTCCGGATATCATAAGTCGTTGCGACATTGGAATAGTCTCACGAAGTAATTTCACTTCACAAACACAACGGAGTCATCACATAGACGGTGTGGTGCAAATTCGATCAACTAGCCTTTGTAAGTGGCCGGGTGTTACCGCTCTAGCCCGGTCACTTTAAAGGGTATTGCATTGAATAAAACCTTAGTGGTTTTAGCCTAAACATGTGGACCGGGAATATCAGGATCTATGTTACTGTCCAGGTGGTCGGGAAGACCTGGATGGGGGCAGGGTTTTGTGAAGTCGATTTAAGACTAATAACAAAAACATCACGTATGAAACTAAAACTGACAAAAAGTGTAGCCTTAGATATTATTGTTTTTCTTTTTATGGTGCTGTTTATTTATGCGGCGGCAACAAAGCTATTCGAATACAAAGAATTTGAAGCGCAGATTGGCAAATCGCCATTAATCACAAAGTATGCAGGGACTTTAGCTTGGTTGGTTCCCGGGATAGAACTCATCACCGCAGCTATGCTTTTTGTTCCTCACTTCCGGCTAGTCGGACTTTATGCTTCATTCTCATTAATGTTCGGATTTACAGCTTACATTATCTTTATTCTCACTTTCAGCCCATACGTTCCTTGTTCTTGTGGCGGTATACTTAGTGCTATGGGGTGGACTGCACATCTGGTATTTAACATTGCCTTCATGCTCCTAGCGGTGATTGGAGTTATTCTACTTGTCACGGTTTCAAAAAATGAAAATCAAGTGTCGTATTCCTAAGCATTAAGATTATGGAAAAAAAGCACATTCTTATTTTTATCGGCTGCTTACTGAGCGTTACTTTAGTTATGGTCGCTTTGTATGCCTCATCCCCTATAAATAGCAAAATTTTCCGAGCAAATTTTGACAGAAAACTCTTGCCAGAAACAGCGCTCGAAGAGAAAAACGCGTTTGAGCTGGAGGCTTCATCGGTTTATATTTCGGGGGTTACCGCCGACAAGATCTACATTAGCAATACCTTTAAGCCTCTTAATTTATGGATTTCAGATTATGAATTCAAAAACACACACGATATAAGACTAAAACTAGTCGGCGTTGACAGCCTCAGGGAACCTTCGGCGTTCCGAACCACCGTTGATCCGCCCAACTTCTTTCTCTCAAATGGTATCATGCCTATAGCGATGAGAGGAACGATTGACTCTTGGGAGGCAAAGAAATATATGCCAGACAGTAGTTACTATTTTGTAGAGGCCGTCCCTATAAGTACTTCCTCAATGGCTCTTAAATCATACAGCAGTAACCAGCAGGCACTACACCTTGCAAGAAAAACAGCTATCGACACCCCATATTTCAAGTTCAAATATGGATTACTTGAAAAACAGAAAGATGGGGTCTTTTGCGTTAATGGGAAACTCCACTTTAGCAAGGACCTCCATAAATTAATCTATCTATATGCTTATAGAAATCAGTATATCGTGATGGATACGAATATGAACCTGTCATATAGAGGAAATACGATTGATACATTTAGCGTTGCCAGGGTCAAGCTAACCCAAATTGAATCGAAAAAACTGACAATGGCAGCAAGCCCACCAACCGTAATTAATGGTTTAAGTTGTGTCTCTAAAAATTACTTATACAACCAATCACTTCTATTGGCCAACAATGAAGATGAAAAAGTGTTCAAAAAATCAGCAGTGATTGACGTTTACGATATAAATCAAGGGATCTACGTTTTTAGCTTTCACGTACCAAAATATCGAAACAACTCACTTTCTGATTTTCGTGTTTTTAACAATCAACTCATTGCACTTTTCGGGAGGCATTTGGTTGTTTATGAGTTGAACAATAATAACGTCTCAATAAATGAAGATTTTCATCAATAGCCGGATTTCGCTGATCTTTGATTAAGGATCAAAAATATCACTCATTATAAAGATTTTCATCGATGAAGTCAGGAATTAAAAGCTGAACACCTGAATAATCCAAAGTAAGCTAACCCATTTTTAAACTTAAATCATTATTACCATGAAAACTAAAAATGTTATACTTGGGCTTTGTGCTCTTGTTTTTGCAATTGGCAGTGCATTCTCTTCAGTTATGACTGTAAACGACGACTACATTGATGTTAGATATCAGGGAGAGGAAGAATTTGTTTGCGTTCCGATTGGAGATTGCAGTGGAACAGGTCAGTTCTGCAAAATTGTCATAAACGGCACCCTTACTGCACAAGTGTATGATCAACCTACTTGTCTCAGTGCCAAAAAAGACAACAACCCATTTCTTCCTGGACAAACTCTCCAAGATGTAGTAGAGGTCATCAATGATGAGACACGCTAGTTGCTAAATTTTTCTGGGCTGTCACTTAACAGTGGCAGCCCATTTTATCATCTATACAAAAAGGCCACTGCGGAATCCATTCTTAAATATCCGGGACTGAATGTTTACCATTAAGAACATATGAAGACCCAAAATGCAATTCTTGGAATCGGGGCAGTCGCACTCGCATTAGGCAGCGCGTTCGCCTCTGTTAATGTCGACAATATTGAAAGAAGTTTTATTAGTATACAATACGAAGGCGAACCTTTAGTATGCGTGCAAGTTGAAGAAGAATGCAACAATTTTTCCGGTTACTTTTGTAAAATAATAGTCAATGGTACACTGACTGCTCAAGTGTATGGTTCGCCCTCTTGCGTAAATGCAAAATATGGCGAACATTTATATCCTCCGATAATACTGGCAGAAGGAGTAGTTGAAGTCCTTAATAGAGAAGATCTTTAATTTCACAAAAAAAATGGCTAGTTTTCGTTTGGTCTAGACCCTTCAGGCAACCATTCGAGTTTTTGAAAATTCTGCTCCGAAAGAAACTTATTAGCAGCTATTTTGATATCATCAAGCGTTATGGACTTTAAGATTTCCTCCTGTTGCAGGTATTCCGCAGGGCAATCGTCGAATTGGTACAAATCTGCCAATTTACTAGCATCGATTCCGGCCCGCTTCAACCTTATAAGTTCCTGTTGCCTTCGTGCAACTGATTTTTCAAAGGTTATTAAGTCAGGCCCGCTTTCCTTTAATGATCTAAACTCCTCCAAAGCAAAGCTAACCATCTTTTGGACCTCGTTCGGCGCAGTGTCCAATTTTATGCAAAAAAAATAATCAACACTATCTTTTGATAGCCTTGAGTTAATTACATATGCAAAAGGAGTATAGACTCCGCCCTCTTTAGTGCGCAGTCGATCTACAATCTTGAAATAAAGAGCATCGCCCAATAAGTCCAACATCAACTTATTCCTTGTTGTAAAGAAATACCTGTTTACCCCAGGAAAGAATAATCCTATCTCAGCCCTGTTATTGTCTCCGAAATATATCGTCTTCTGCCCCTTGCTAGGGGAAGTGTAGACTAATTCCTTTTGCGCTGCAGTTTCTTGCTCACCCGCCGGTAAGCTCGCTAAGTATTTTAGCAACATTTTTTGCATCTGCTTCAGATCAAAATTCCCTGCAATACAGACAGTAAAATCACCTATCCCCGAAAAACGATCTTTATAAATTCGCCAAACATTTTCAAACTCAATCTTCTCCAACTGTTTAGTTGTGAGTAAAGTGCTATCGCCTTGCAGAGCACGATCAGCGTTTCGAATCAGAGAACTTCCATTAGTCGCATCTCGAACTATTTGAGCTTTCTTGAGGGATCTCCAGTATTCAAACGCTCTTTCATCCTTTCGTGGTGAAACAAAGTACAAGTGTATTAGTTGAAACATTATCTCTAAATCCTCCTCTGCACACGAAGCATTAATCTGTTCATGATTTTCATTAACGTTAAACGAAACCCTCACTCGCTTTTCTTTAAGATACTCTTCCAGTTGAAACTTATTAAAGAGACCTACCCCACTTTGTGAAATCAAACTACCAACAACCCGTGCCGCTAACCTATCAACACCATCATAGAGCGAAACACCTCCGTTGCGATAAGCCCTTAGCGTAATTCCGTTTCTACCTTGATCCGAAGTTTCTGACGTCCTCAACAATACCGTGACCCGGTTGTATAAAGAAAATTTCGTTACAGTTGCATCTTTTATAGCACATTCATCGCTAGTCCATGTCTCTTTAACAATCTTCTGACACGTGTCATACTTAATTTCACTGGTGTGCAGTAATGTATTAGGAACAGTAAACTGATTTTTGAATGGCGCGAGCTTTTCTTTTTTGAATTCTCTTATCCAATTATCTACGACACCCTCACTTGGGAGTTTAGCTTTGTTGCATTCGGGCACTGTAATGACAATATCTCTGTTTACATCAAAATTGATCCACTCTTTAACAAAATTATTAATCTCATCCAAGGTAATTTCATCGATTAGCCTTGAAATCAATGATAATTCATACGAAGGGCTGGGCGCTGCTTTATCATAAACAAAATGCTCTTTAAATTTGTTAGCTAAATAATCAGAATTAGTACTGTTGTCTGACCTAATCGCAAGCAGCAAAGCGCGCTTTGTTTTGACTAGTTCTTCTGAAGCAAAACCATATTCGCCAATCCGCCGTAATTCAATCGTCATTGACTTTAACGCCTCTTTCACGTCATCTATGTCATTCAAAGTTGTCGAGGCAGTGAGCGCATCGATTTCTGAATCAAAGGAATTTCTGTTGATATAGCTATTTATGGGATACGTATTAAATTTTTTAGAAAGTGATTCAAGCCTAATGCGCATTAATCCACTATACATATCATCCATAATGGAACTTTTAAAATAACCCAACGTATTCTTTGCTTGTTTTGTGCTATTTCGTTTTAAAAAAATTTCCACTCGGATATCACTTACATCCGGTCCCGAAAATAAGACCAGTCCATTTCTACTCAGTAGGGCGCCCTTCATTCGCGATTCAAAATTCTTTACTTCGCGTGGATTATTATTTTGTAAATCAGAAAACAACGATTGTATCTTCAATTCAACGACATTCGGATCAAGATCGCCCACAACAATTACTGCCTCTAAATCCGGTCGATACCAATCTCTATAAAATCTCAGAAGAGATTCATGTTTGAAACTCCGAATGTTTTCAATGTTAAGTCGATTGATTTCCAATAATCGCAAGTCATTAAAAAATATCCTACTACTTTTCTCCAGGGCTCGTTTTGCAGACGAGCTTCCGTTTTTCTGACGAAATTCCCCTAATACTGCACCACGTTGCGCATCAATACGTTGAGGTTCAAAAACGAGATCTTGAGCCCACTCTCTAAGAATAAGGAGACTATTGCTGAGGATGTCAGGGGTACTAGATGGAACACTTATTTTGTAACTCGTAAACATACCGGCTGTGCTGGCAGTTAGGCCTTTTCCAAAAAAGATTCCATTCTTTTCAGCATAGTTTACCACACTATCACCTGGAAAATTCTTGGTGCCTTCAAACGCCATGTGCTCCGTCAGGTGAGCTAACTCAAGCTGGTCTTCATCTTCAAAATAGCTTCCTGCCTTAACTATCAATCTCAACTCAATGATTCCTTTAGGGTTCGCGTTTTTTCGAATATAATAGGTTAAGCCATTGTTCAATCTCCCTATTTTAACCTCAGAATCAATTGGAATTGAATCATTCTCCTTCAAATCGGGTTTTCTTTGTGCGGTGGTAAAGGTTGTACTTATTACTACGATGATCAGGGTAAATATTTTAATTGTATCTTTACTATTCATAGCTATCTTTTTGAAAAGATGTGACGTAATATTTTTCACCAATCGGTAAGTAAATCGGCATCTCATCCAAAGATTCGTAGGACGAGGGCAGGCGTCCACGGCCTGATCTTTCCGACCGTCTTTTTCCAGCACTCGCCTCATCAAACGTAGCATGCGCATTTAACACACTGCGCTTTCTCTGAATGCCTTTTGTTGGTTTGTTCCTTTTTCAATTGTCGTAAATTTCTGTGTATATAAGCTTATGAACAGCACATAGAGTACCCTTGTACTCCATCCACAGGTCAAAGCGTTATAACATTCAGTATCCGGGGTTTTGGTTTCCTAATTGTGGATTTCTATCCCGTTCAATTTGGGGAATCGGATATAACTGATCATCAGGTGACCAACCTTGCTTTCCGCTAAGCACGATGTTAGCGCGGCCTGTCCGCTTTAGGTCCAACCAACGATGGCCCCATTCTGTAAACAGCTCCTTTCTCCGTTCTTGTTCTACGGCGAGCAAAAATTCCGTTCGATCAATCGTTGGATTTATGTTTAAGATGGAGGGCAACCCGGCCCTGATTCGAATAAGATCTAAATCTGATATAGCCTGGGTTAGATTATTAAGATGAGCCCTTGCCTCAGCGCGAATCAGGTACTGCTCAGCCAATCGAAAAACCATGCTGTATTCTGTTAAAGAGACTGAAGGAGTGGTTGCGCTACCTCCAGCGCCTTTTTTATATTTAAATGGATAGTAATAGTTTGTCGTTCCAATGATCTTTGTGTTAATCCATTCTGATCTTCTTTTGTCCTCCGCATCAAACGCGTTGACCAAACTTGTTGCAAGGTGGAAAGGCTGTGTCGTTGTCGTAGGTGCCGAAATCAATATGAACATGTATCCTTCGTTAGTATTCGAGATCAATCCGACTGGCATTAATTGCCAGATGGATTCATCGCTATTATTAAGGAAAACATCGGCCAGATTTGCTTCCAAACTATACTTTGAATCGTTAATGATCTCAGAAGCTTGCAATTCGGCATTTTTCCAATCACCAATATAGAGGTATGCGCGTGAAAGCAACGCGGCAGCTGTACTTCGATTTGGCCTGACCCGGCCGGTTGTTACGTAATGTTCATTCATCAACTCCTTTGCCATTATCAAATCAGAAATGATTTGCTCGTAAACAACAGAGGGAGGTTGCCTGGTTGATTTAGAAGTAACACTATAATTTATTGTGGTAATTATAGGTACGTCCCCGAATAAATTCACTAGATAGAAATGACAAAAGGCGCGTATGAATAAGGCTTCTCCTTCGAGCTGTTGTTTAACAGCCGCACTTACGCCGGTAGACTTAGCTAATCCTTCAAGCACCGCATTGGCTCCATAAATTGAATAATACATAGTCTGCCAAAGGCTTGATACATTGGTGTTGCTTGACAATAGATTATTATTCTCAAAAGCGTTGAACTCAACAGTTTCAGGAAAATATATGATCTCGTCAGTTGAAAGACCGCACAAAGAAGCAACACTGTATCTGTTACCACTCGCAAAACTATTCTCCCCGTTGTACATGTCTGTATAAATGCCAGTAACAGCAGAAGATGCTGTAACGTCGCTACTGAACACCGCCTCTTTGACAATTTGTGATTTTTCGACATCAACACCGATGAAGTTTTCGCAGGCAGTAAAGGCAAGAATTAAAATGACAACGCCAATGTGCCTACCCAAAAAATAATAGCTCCTGCATTTCATGAGATTGAGGTTATTCATTAAAAAGTCAACTGCAATCCACCGCTCAATACTTTCAACGGTGGTAAGCTGGTTCCAGTCTCTGGATCAAAACCAGGGTATTTTGTAAATGTCAGTAAGTTTTGACCCTGGAAATATATCCTTGCGCCGTGAAGCTTTGCACTCTTCAATATTTTAGGGGGGAGACTATAGGAAACAGTAAGAGTCTTTAGACGCACGAAGGACGCGTCACGAATCCAGTAATCACTGTTTGTAAGCTGGGCAAAGCTTGAAAAATTTGCAGAGTTTTGTGTGAATTTTCCTATTGCAGTAACATCTCCGGGCTTTCGCCAGCGACTGAGTACCTCTGCCGGCAGGTTATAGTTACGATAACCGGGCATTGCATACATATATGCAAGTTTTTGTTGTTTTGAGAATTGAAAGAGAAACGAAAGCTCAAAAGATCCGCAGCTGAACGTATTATCAAAGCCCCCGTAGTATTTTCTGTCTACCGGACTACTAAACTGCCTGTCCTCTGCATTGAGTATGCCATCATTTTTGATATCCCTCACTTCATACCAACCGGTTAATGGACTTATCCCTTTATAATCGTACCTTTTTTGAATGGATAAAGATTCACCAACCTTGTAAAAGTTCGCGTAAGAAGAATTTTCAATGTCTGGGAATGACACCAGTCGATTCCTGTTCGCCGAAATATTAAGCGACGTCGTCCAACCGAAATTCAAAGTTCGGAATATCTTAAAGCGAATTATACTTTCCCAGCCACTGTTTTCGACAGTGGCATTAAAATTCGAAAACACTGAATTGAACCCTGATGTGGCCGGAAGCTGATATTGAATTAACTGATTGGATGAGGTGTGAACATAGCGGTTAATCTCCAGAAAAACTTTTTCTTTAAAAAGACTCAGTTCTATTGCTCCTTCCAATTTCTTCGTCGCTTCCCACGCAAAATTGGGATTGAATAAAGCCGTCGGAGAAAGGCTCGTCATTCCCTGATATGGGTATTGGGAAATACTATATGTATCATAAAATTTATAATCTCCAATCTGATCATTGCCGGTGATACCGTAACTGCCCCTTATTTTACCAAAACTTATAACCGGAACATGATCCCGAACGAAGTTCTCGTTAGAAAATACCCAGGCCGCACCAACGGCTCCGAAATTGCCGAATTTGTGATTGGGGCCGAAACGTGAAGACCCATCCCTTCGTCCCGTAATATTTGCAAGATATTTACCTTTGAAATCGTAGCCTACGCGAAGAAACACAGCAACGTACTTGTACTCACTCGTTAAATCCGACCCTATGGTTACTGATCTGGCAGCTCTGAGAGAATTAAGGAACAAATCTGAGGAGTATCCCGATCCCGTTATGGTTTTATACTCGCCGACATTTTCTTGCCACGAAGCACCTATCACTGCGTTGATGGAGTGTTGACGATAATCGACTGCATATGAAAGTTGCGGCTCTGCCAGCCAGGATTTACGATAGTTGTTTGCAAAAATCGCAGACCCAGTAGAGTTGGGTAAGATAAGTGTTGGCGCGCTGGCTGCTATTGGATATTTTGTAGTTTCCCTGCTATTGAGCTCCGTAAATCCAATATTTGTTTTGATATGAAATTGAGAAAAAAGTTTGTAGCTCAAAGTCCCGTTCACTACTAGGTTGCCATTAACTACGTCTGTAGTGTTTCTTAACTTGGCCAGCGGATTAAAGAAGGTAGCCACTTTTGAAGTTCCCACTTCAATTATTCCCCAATTAAGACTCCCATTCTCATCAAAAAGAGCGGGAGCATTAGGAGGCAGATTCAATGCTGCTGTAACAAAATCTCCATGTTGAAAAAGCTTGTTATTGTTAGCTCCATAATTGGCTGTTAGTGATACGTTAAATCGTTTATTCTCTGAAAAGTGATTTAAACTAAAATTCCCTGTTGCTCTTTGAAAACCAAACCCCTTAGAATAAATAACTCCTTCCTTATGATAGGATCCGCCTAGTCTGAAAGATGTGTTGGCACTTCCACCTGAAATGCCGGCTGATACATCAAAGATATCAGCCTTTCCGCCTAATAATTTCTCTTGCCAGTCTGTGTTTCTTTCCTCTCCCCACGTTCCATTAACATCATAATCAAGAATGCCTGGGCTCTCCCCATCGTTCGCAAAAGCTTCTTGACGCATTTGTAGGTATTGCTGGGTATTTAGCACATCCATTCTATTGACTATTTTGCCGACGCCTGAGTACAAGCTAACATCAATATTGGTTTTACCCTTGGCAGTTGCTTGCTTTGTTGTGATCAGTATCACCCCATTTGCACCCCTGGAACCATAGATCGCTGTCGCATCTGCATCCTTCAATACTTCGATACTTTCAATGTTCGCTGGATTAAGCGCAGCAAGGGGATCAAACCCATTGGTGGTAACAACAACCGAAGCCGTTCGCAACGGTGAAGGATCGATTGGAACCCCATCGATAATGAACAAAGGCCCGTTTTTAGTATCGTCAAGAAAATCATTTCTCAGGCTACTTCGACCCCTGAGCAGAATCTTGGGAGCACTTCCTGGAACACCGCTATTCGGACTAATTTCCAATCCGGGCACTCTACCCTGTAACGCCATTAATGGACTGGTGACAGGTTGAGTTTCAATTTCTTTAGCTGCAACTTTTACTATATTTCCAGTTCTTGTTCTGTCAGTAGTTTTGTAATACCCCGCATTAATGACCACCTCATTCAATGAAGTAACGTCCTCCTCCATTAATACATCAATGATGGTTTGTCCATTTACTTGAATCTCTAAATTTTTATAACCAATGCTGGTAAAAACCAAAATATCTTTTTCTTCAACTTCTATAACAAACTCCCCATCCATATCTGTTGTCGTTCCTTTATTAGTACCTTTTACTATAATGCTTACCCCCGGCAACGACACCTTCTCTGATGCAGTTATAACTTTACCCGTAACCTTTAGGGTTAATGAAGAGAGCAAGTTTGATTTATCAACTGCCTTCGTTTTCCTAATCGTGTCTTCATAAATAAAAACCAAATTTTCACTAAAATCATATGCCAGACCAGTATTGTACAAAACAATATCAAGCACTTCTTTAACAGTTCGATCTGCTTTTTGCAGATTAATACTTTTGGTCTTGGCTACTTCACCCGGAATTATAAAAGACAATCCTGTTTGTTCTTGTAATTTCACGAATAGGGTCTCCAGGTCTTGATTCCTTAAACTGACACGGGTCATTCGTTGCTCCGGCAGCTGACCAAAACTCGAGTAAGCGAATATAAATTGGCTGCTGGTAATCACTAAAATCGTGTAAAACAAACCTACTTTCATTAGAAACCTCAGTTTTGCGAGGCGCCAGGGGCATATGCTCGCTTGGAGATAAACCACTGGTTCCGTCGAAATAAAATCCATAAATTGTCGATGTTTTAACGGTTAGCGCATAATTGTTAAGACGAACAAAACCATCCCGGGCCGGAATCCGGGGTGGTTTTTTCTTGCTATCGCCTTATTTTTTTTCTCGAAAGCATATTTATAGTTCGATCTAATTCTTTATACAACGGCATAATTGAGCCATCCCTCTTGGTTCATCAAGTTGCTGAGAGGCAAAAGAAGTAGCGACTCTTTGAAAGCTCGCATTTGCCTGAGTTGTTGGAGAAATGGAAGAACTCCAATAGTAACCAAATGCTGTCGTATTCGAGTGGGCACCAGTCCCGAGCCTGTGACCGCCAAGGGTCAACTTAAGCTGAGTATAAGCAGCAGCAGCCATCCCGAGGTTTTCTGCAGTCCATTCTTCTATTGTCGGAAGCCTGAATCCTGCAGGACAAGGGTTATTAACTCCATTTACACCTTGCCAAAGATTATCATTCTTAGGATTTCTCCAATCAAACGGATTAGAAGATGTCAATATGAACTTATTATGCCCAGGAGCGTCCGAAGTCGCCAGCGTACTTTCCGTTCCGTTGACGCCTGTAGTACCCGCAGACGTCGCCGTGCGGTTTGTCAATTGATGGCCATCAGCCCCTCGTCCCCATTGGAACGCATCCCCATAATTGGCAAAATCATTATAGGCATTGGCTGCATTGGGCGCTCCTAAATTGCGATCTAACCACCGTCGGTTGGTGACCGGGCTAACAATTATCGCATAAGTGACTTGAGCGCCATTGTAAAGAAACGTTATCTCTGTTGCCTCGCCGACCGGGCCTACAAAAGCTGACTCTACTGACTCACCAACCGTCTCGCCAACTGAGGCTTTCGGAGTCACTCGAACAGTGATGAATTTACTTTCATCAGCGACCCTCACAATGTATTTCATTGATGTAGCGCCAGCAATCGGAGTTTTACCAGTACCTGCCACGTCATTGGAAAGATACCATTGAAACTCGGTTCCGCTTTCAGTATCATTTTCCGCGTCATTGTAAGTATAAGCGGCAGTCAGTTCTGCATTCGCTTTCACTGTTCCTGTAATTGAAACAGCAGTCACCACTGGTGCGGCATTTCCAGTGGAAAAATCAATGACTTCGCCGTAACCAGTACCCTTACTATTAATAGCATACGCGCGCACATGATAGATTGTGCTAGATGTGAGACCAGCCAGATTGCTCGTTATCGTACCGTCGATTCCGGATGTCTCCGTGAAATTATCCTGTAGTGTAGGTAGCGCATTAGTACTACTGTAAACAAAGCCGCTTGCAGTAATTTCCGAACCACCATTATCAACAATTTCTCCTGAAACTATAGCGGTGGTTCCTGTCACTTCAGTTATCGTAACGGTGGACAAGGTCGGAATAGTATCAACCTTTTCATCATCACAGGATAAGAGAAAAACCCCTGCCACTCCTAGTGTCAAGGTTATAATTACTTTAAGAAATTCTGACGTTGATTTCATTTGCTTCTTATTAGTTTTAACTCTTTTTTGGCGAACCATAAATTCAACAACATATTTCTGGCCCTCTTAATGTGAAATAGTTTTTCTAGTTCCGTTATTGCTATCACGACAATTCTTAACTGATAAGCGTGGTGCCCTTCAATCAAATTTCTAGTTATCGGTCGCCGTACAGCCCAAGCCACCTTCAATCATGACTCGGTCTCCGTTGATCGTCGCAGTAGCATTCTGAATTTTACTTAAAGCGTCTACAATTTGCTTCAGACTTTCTCCGTTCAAAAATGAGGCTACTACTCTACAATTTTTTAAAGACTCATTTTCAATAATCACCTTCACATTGAAGCGCTGCTCAATAAGCGCTGCGGCTTCAGCAAAGGTTGTATTATCAAGTATGAAGTAATTATTCTTCCAGGCAACCACAGATTGAGCATCGGCCTGCAGCCGCACAACCTCGTCGTTGGAAACGTTTACAACAATTTGCTCGTTTCGTTCAATGATTCCGAATGTCCGTTGCAAGTCCCCCACCTGCACCGACCCACGCTCCACCGTAACCGTAATCGCACTTTGCCCCGGATAAGCACTGACATTGAACGCCGTTCCCAACACCTGCGTACTCACCTCACCTGTCTTCACCACAAATCTCTTCCCCGCATCATGCGTAACATCGAAGTAGGCTTCGCCCGTGAGCGTCACTTCACGTGTGCTCACACCAAACGTGGCCGAATCATAACGCAGTTCACTATTCTTATTCAGGATCACCTTCGTTCCGTCCGGAAGCTCAACCAACTCAGCCTGGTGCTGGCCACTGTGAACAACACGCGTCACCGCCAGCCCCTGTAACGGCCGATCAATCCCTGCATCATCCCTCATCAGCACCACCAGCGAAACAATGATGAGTGTGACGGCGGCCGCTGCTGCCATCCACGGCCATGACCTCATGCGCACGGTCTTCACAGGCTCCTTGCGCGGCGAGGCGATGATGTGCTGGTAGCGCATCTTCATGCGCTCCTCTTGCTGCGCCGATAGCCCGGGGTCCTTATTGATGCTGTCTTCAAAATTTTTGTCCATCAGCGCAGACAATTCTTTTAACTCAGCCGGTGTGGCTGTTTTGTTTGTGTAGCGCTGAAGGAGATACTGCAATCTGTCCATAAAGTGATATCAGTGAATTTTTAAAAGGTGTAGCTCGTCATTCGTATTCACCTTTTTTTCCATCTATCTATTTCAGACATTCTGATAGCAACAGACTTCAAAGCGGATGAATAACCAATGAGGCGAAAAAAAATATATTATTTAGAATGTTTAAAGAATGACATGAAAAGCACGTGTTCCGTTAAACACATAACATCACAAAGATGCAAGCGGCGTAAAAACGTGATGGAAGAATTCAGGAAAGGAAGCAACTGAGCAAGGTGAGTGAAATGAGTTGTTTCATCACCTGGTCATTGATGAATTTCACAGCGAGGCCGATATGATTGTTGACCGTGGCGGGTGACAACTGTAGTTGGGTGGCAGTGGCTTCGTGGCTCAAGCCCTGCTCGCGCACCAGCTTGAACACGCGCTTGCGCTGCGGAGGAAGTTTCTCCACCGCCTGCTTCACCAGCTCGGAGTAATCTTTTTCGTTGATGTAGTCGTCGACGTCGTTTGTGGCAAGGTTTTTCCGGTGCACGTACTCTTTGTTGGCCTGCATCTCGCGACTCATTTGTTTGAACTTTCTCAGGCAGGCGTACTTCGAAACCTTGAACAGGTAAGGGCGGAGATCTTCAACATGGGTGAAACGCTCGGGGTTCTTCCAGATGCGCATGAACACATCCTGAACCACATCTTCGGCAAGCATTTCCGACTGCAGCATCTTTAAAGACGCTGCGTAAATTCCTCTCGCGTATCGATCGTAGATCATTCTGAAACCCTGCTCGCTTCCCCTGCTCAGGAGTCGCAACGCGTAAGCCTCGTCATAATCTCCTTTATCATTGGGCTTCATAATAAAGGGGGCTAAGCTTATAGTTGAATTGAATATTTGTTACAGAAGCAAGGCAAACCTTACATCTATACCGGCTTAATTATACACTGAATTTAATTAAAATTTCACAAATTCATAAAAGAAAATACCGAATTCGTAAACAAGAAGCGAAAAAATGTATTATCGATTTTAAGCGTAGTCATCGCAATCGATTCAAAACGATACGCCAACTTTCAACTTATCTTGATTTTTAGACCAATTACAAAGAAAATGACGCTTCGGCAGCGGCGGTCAGTGGATGAAAGCTAACGAAGGAGATTGAGTGGAAAACCTTACATGATCAGGATTTACAAGATTTACAGGATGAACAGGATTAAACCAGGATTACAGAATTGACAGGATCAACAAGATTAAGCTACGAAGGAAATGCTGTTAATCCTTTAATTCATTAATCCTGATCCGGTTCCACTTAACATCATAGTCCGAGCTAAAGAACAGATACTTCGAATCAGGGGTGAGGTAAGAGCAGTACTCATACGTGGAGGTGTTGAAACGGCTGCCCATGTTCCTGGCGGGTGTCCACGTTCTGCCGGCATCTTGTTGCAATGTATAATAGAGATCGCCGCTACCGAAGCTATCGGGGCGGTCTACGGAGGTGAAGATCAGGAATGATTCATCGGCGGCGATCATCGGGTCGTGCTCCATCTGCGCTGAGTTCACCGAAGGCCCGAGGTTCACAGGTGTTGTGTAAGCGCCGTTCACGAATTTGCTGACATAAATATCATGATCGCCAAGTCCTCCTTCACGATTGGAAGCGAAGTACAAATTTCCGTTATCCGCTAACGAAACATAATATTCAGTGCTGTCGGTATTCACTTGCGTGACGTTCTCGGGTTGTGACCAGGTATTGCCGGCCTGGGGACGAACAAACCAGATATCATAGTCGGCCGTAGTATCTTCAGCATCGCGCGGCCTGTTGGAAATATAGTACAAGGTTCCATCGCGGGTGATGAAAGGATCGGCCTGCGAATACGCGGATTCAGTGAACGGCGCCAGCACAGGGGTGGTCCAGGTTCCGTTGTAAAGCGTTGTCTCCAGGATCCTCCATTTGCCCTGATACGATCTTGAAAAATAGAAACGTTTTCCGTCACGCGAAAAGGCTGAGTTGAAGTCGAGAGAGTCACCGCTGACAATGCCCGGCAAAAACCGGAGGGCAACGGTGTCGGGCAGGGGCTCGGGATACAAGATCTGCGATTCGCGGTTTTTTTCGGGTGAGCATTGAAAGGCAATGAGTAGTGCTACGAAAAAAAGAATTCTGGTTGACATAGGTAAGGCTTTGATTCGATGGTTAGTTGGTCCACGGTCCACAGTCGACGGTCCACAGCAGGCAGAGTCATGGTTTAGTGTTATGTGCTGCCAACGCTTACGGACAAGATTGGCAATATTATTTTATCATCAAAGTGTTTGGATATGTAAAGTGTGCCTGTGGTGAAGCTAAGTTCCACGGAGCGGCAAGAGGGCATCGTGTGCGAAAGGGCATCCTACGAACCGTACTGCGCACTAACTACTTGCATTTGTGATCATCCTTTCGTTCGCTGTTAAAATGGGGATCCTTCACTCGCACAAGCCGCTACGCCTGCCACCATTCCCAATGACGTGCCATCAGGAGGCTCCTATGGAGCCCAATATGAACCAACCATTCCATTCTATAAACAGGGAGCT
>NZ_JAHESF010000077.1 GCF_018598225.1 Chryseosolibacter histidinae
CCGCAAGGCTGTCCGCATCTCGTGTGCCGGCCAGCTGGAGGTGATGAAAGCCATGAAACCCGGAATGTCTGAGCGTGAGATCCAGGGCATCCATGAATATGTGTTCAAAAAATACCAGGCAGAAGACCTGGGCTATCCGTCTATTGTCGGTGCCGGGCATAATGGCTGCATTCTCCACTACATCGATAACTATAAGCCTAACATCACTTCCAAGGAGCTTATCCTGATGGACCTCGGTGCCGAATACAGGGGTTATACCGCCGACATTACACGCACCATTCCCGTGTCAGGTAAATTCTCGCCCGAACAAAAACAGATCTACGAGCTTGTGCTGAAGGCGCAGGAAGAAGCGATGAAGATCTGCAAGCCGGGAACCACCTTCAGACAGCTCACACAGGTGACGCAGGAAGTTGTGAACAAAGGATTGAAAGACCTGGGCATCATCAAGAGCGAGACCGAGAAACACCGTTACTATCCCCATGGCTGCTGCCACCACATCGGGCTCGATGTGCACGACCGCGGTGAATACAGCCAGCTGAAAGAGAACATGGTGATCACCATCGAACCCGGTATCTACATCCCCGAGCAGGCCAATTGCGATAAGAAATGGTGGGGCATAGCTGTAAGGATCGAAGATGATTACCTCATCACAAAAGACGGAAACGAGCACCTGTCCGCTTCCGCCCCGAGAAAAGTTGAAGACATCGAAGCCGCCATGAAGCTACCCAGTCCGTTGGATGACTTCATTCTGCCCGACCTCGACAAGAAAAACTAATCATATTTCTAACCCCGGTCCTATCCGGGGTTTTTTTCTATATCCCCATTCTTACTCCTTACTTCTTACTCTCCGCCTCACCCTTCTGACTACTGACTCCTGACTTCTGGCTCCTTGCTTTTCTCCCTTGCCTTAAATTCTCCAATTAATTACCTTTACAATCAGCCCAACCAAAACCCCTTTTGACATTATGAACTTCTCTGATATTCTGAACATGTTCAGGCAGGGCAAAGGCACTGCCAGAAGTCACATGAAAAACCTGATCGAGATGGCTGCCGCCGATGGCAACTTCGATGCGTCTGAAAATGAGCTGTTGAAGGTGATCGCCAAACGAAACAACATCAGCGAAGGTCACCTGAAGGATATACACAGGAACCCTCACACCATCGCGTTTGAGGTTCCGGCAGATAAGTTCGAAAAATTTTCACAGTTCTATGACCTCGTGCACATGATGTCTGTTGATAACTCGGTGCATGACGAGGAGATGAAGCTCTGCAACCTGTTTGCTGTGAAATTCGGATACCCCCGCGAAAGATCGAACGAAATGATCAAAAGCATCCAGAGCAATATTCAAAACGAGCAGACCCACGAAGAGACCTTCAAAAGGATCGAGTGGATGCTTAATTGAGAGTCCACGGACCACGGTCGACAGACCACGGCAATTGTACCTCGTACCTTCATCAAAGTGAGCAACGCTTTGAAAAAACACCTCACGGCTGTGGACAGTGGACCATCGACTGTGGACTCTTCCCCCAATCCAGCAAAATACTTCAAGATTCCTTCAAATAGCAGCTTAACTTTGCTGTATGATGAAGGTGCTGATCGTGGAAGATAACCGTGAGCTGGCAGAGAATATCCGGGGCTACCTGGCGCGCGAAGCCTGCGTCTGCGAGCATGGTTATACTTATGGCGAGGCACAGGATAAAATAGCCGCTTACCAATACGATTGTATTATTCTCGACATTATGCTGCCCGATGGCGATGGCCTCGACCTGCTGGAATTCATCCGCACGAGAAAGGCAGGCAGCAGTGTGCTGATCATCTCAGCCAAAAATGCCCTTGACGACAAAGTGAACGGACTGGAGCTGGGCGCAGATGATTACCTGACAAAACCTTTTCACCTGCCGGAGCTTCACGCGCGACTGAAAGCTATCTACCGCCGGAAAAATCTCGACGGCGATCATGTGGTAAGCTTCAATGAGATCAGCGTGAACACAGCCACCCTCGAAGCCCGTGTGAACGATGCCCTGCTCGAGCTCACAAAAAAAGAATTCGACCTGCTGTTGTATTTCCTCATCAACAAGAACCGGGTGCTCACCCGCCAGTCTATCGCTGAACACCTGTGGGGCGACTATGCAGACAACCTGGCCAACTTCGATTTTGTGTACCAGCACGTGAAGAATCTGCGCAAAAAAATAAGCGCTGCCAATGGTAAAGACTACATCGGCACCGTGTATGGACTGGGTTATAAATTCAATACCCACACCGCATGAAGCTGGTCAATAAATTTGCACTCTGGTATCTGGCCATGACCTCGTTGGTGCTGCTGGCTGGTGGCGTTATTGTTTTCAGAAGTGTGCAGCACGAGAACGACGAAGAGGAGGTGAGAAGACTGCGCGGACGTATTGAAGATGCAAGGCGAATGTTGAAAACAGGAACCAGGCCCGATTCACTTCAGTCGCCCAATATCGAAATAACAGAGATAGACCTGGCGGCGCCACGCATCCGTTTTCATGTGCGCGACACCATGGGCTGGCACTCTAAGTTTCAGGGCACGGAAAGACAGATCTGGGCAACAGCCTCCTATACCATTCATGGCCATCACTACGCCATCACGGCCAAAGATTTTGCGCCGGAGCCTGAAGAGACCCTCAGGGGAGTGGTGCTTTCGCTGAGCTGGATCTTTTTTTTGCTGCTGGTTGTGGTGGGGCTTACCAGTATTTTGATCTCGAAGAAGATCCTTTCGCCATTCAATCAGAGCCTTCGCGTGATTCAAGCTTTCAACCTGAAACAGAAGGAACCCATCCGGTTGCCCGAGACCCGCACCGATGAGTTTAAAACGCTGAATACATTCCTGGGTAAGATGACCGACAAGGCATTGCACGATTACCGGGCACTGAAAGAGTTTACGGAAAATGCGTCCCACGAGCTGCAAACACCGCTGGCCATCATCCGCGGCAAGCTCGAGCTTCTGCTCGAATCGGGTATCAGCGATGAACAGGCCCGGTTGATCCTCTCTGCGCATGAAGCCATTGAAAGATTGTCACGCATCAATCAGTCGTTGACACTGCTCACGAAGCTCGAGAACCAGGAGTATGAGCCTCACGAACCTGTAAACCTCAGTACGGCCGTACACAAGACCATTTTTTCACTTACCGAGCTGATGGAGATGAAATCCATTGCGTTGGAAACCGATATCGAAGAAAATGTTTTTGTGAAGCTTCATCCGGCGCTCACCGATATTCTGCTGACGAACCTGTTCAGCAATGCCATCCGTCACAACCATGAGCACGGTACCATCAAAGTGAAGCTGAATGCCGGCAGCCTTTCGATCCAGAACACTGGCCCCCGCCCCGGGATACCTACGGAGCAACTGTTTCAGCGGTTTAGGAAGAGCAACCAGAGCGGCGATTCCATCGGCCTCGGACTTTCCATTGTAAAACGGATCAGTGAAGTAAGCAGGTTTTCCGTCTGTTATCAATTTGAGGAACCATGGCACCTGCTGAAGCTTGATTTTACAGCGGACAAGCTTTCTGTCGCCCGTTGACCACCGTTTGTGCCCCTGCGCAGGGAACTTCAAAATTCCCTCAAAGTATGGTCCCACCTTTGGCAAGTTTATACCGTTCTGGATCATATGAAATATTACTGGTTGTCATTGTTGCTTGCATACGCTGTTCCCGGATTGTCGCAAGACAATGGTCCCGCCATTCAGGGCACCATCAGCGACGATCAGGGCAGCGTGATCCCATATGCAAGCGTGGCATTGTATGGCGGCGCAGATTCAACCATGGTGGGAGGAGCAGTCACCGATGAAGCTGGCAAATTCCGCATCAGCGCCAAACCCGGCCAATACTACCTGAAGATCTCGTTCCTGTCGTTCGAAGAAAAGACTGTCCCCGTAAATTTCGCTACACAGAATGTTGACCTGGGCACCATCACACTCCGTTCGAGCTCGCGCTTGCTGAAAGAAGTGGTTGTTACAGGAGAAAAATCGCAGATGGAGCTTCAGCTCGACAAGCGTGTTTTTAATGTCGGCAAAGACCTCAGCAACATCGGCGGCAGTGCAGCGGATATTCTTGGCAACCTTCCCTCTGTCAATGTCGATCCCGATGGCGTGGTGAGTCTGCGCGGCAGCGAGAACGTAAGGATCCTGATCGATGGGCGACCCTCGGGCCTCACCAGCCGCGACCCTGACGCGTTGCGAAAGCTGCAAGGCAATTTGGTAGAGCGCGTTGAGATCATCACCAATCCTTCGTCGCGTTATGATGCTGCGGGCGAGGTGGGCATCATCAACATCATCATGAAGAAAAACCAGCAGAAAGGTATCAATGGTACCATCACTGCCAACGTGGGCCACCCGGAGTTTTATGGAGGATCGTATACCATCAACGTGCGCAGAAAAGATGTGAACCTGTTTTCGAGTTATGGCGTGGACTATCGCAGGCGCCCGGGTCGCGGACATTCTTTTCAGCGATTCATTGGAACAGACTCGAGCTACCGCCAGGACAACGATCGTATCTCCGGCGAGACCTCGCACAACCTGATGCTGGGCCTGGATTATTTTGCCACTGACAAAAGCACGCTCACCGGGTCGTTCCTCTACAATACCGGCGATGGCATTACAAGGTCCACCACGGTGTACAGAGATTTCAAGAACGACATGCCTGAAGGTACAGTGATCCGCACAGAGCGCGAGCAGGAAGATGAAAAGAACATCGAAGGCTCCCTGAACTTTAAGCGTGACTTCAGCAAAAAAGGCCAGACGCTGACGGCCGATCTCAAATGGATCAAAAGTGTAGATAACGAGACCACCAACTATACCGAAGGCCAGGAGGGAGCAACACCAAAACTGCAATACGCCGACAACCTGGCCAACGAGGTGAACTGGCTTTTTCAGAGCGACTACATTCATCCTTTGTCGAAGGAAGGAAAATTGGAGACAGGTTTGAAAACTGCCACACGCACCATCCGGAACGAATTCCGGTTGCAGGAGCTTGATGGTGAAGGCAACTGGATCATGTTTCCGGCATACTCTAACAACCTGATCTATACCGAACGTGTGCACGCAGCTTACCTGATGGGCAGCAACCGGTTTAACAAACTTTCATTGCAGGGCGGTGTTCGCTTCGAGTACTCGGATATTACCACGGAGCTCACAGAGACGCAGGTGATCAATCCACGGAAGTATTATAATTTCTTTCCCAGCGCCAGCATCTCTTACGCCATCCGCGAAAGCAAAACGTTGCAGTTCAGCTACAGTTATCGCATCAGCAGGCCCGAGTTCCGCGACCTGATGCCTTTTTCTGATTTCAGGGATTCGCGGGTATTCTTCGTTGGCAATCCAAACCTTCAGCCTGAATATACCCACTCCATCGAGGCCGGGTATCTGCTCGACTGGAAGAACGGATCGGTGCTTTCCAGCATCTATCATCGCCACCGTTCAAATGTGATCCAGCGCATTGTTACAACCCCTGACGGTAACGACAGCACACGTATCATTATGCCCATCAACATGGCCCAGGAAAATGCCTATGGGCTGGAATTCAATCTATCGCTCAATGTGCAGAATTGGTGGAGGATCAACACCAGCGCCAATTTTTATCGCGCGATTACCGACGGCACCTATGAAGGCCACCGGTTACACAGTGATACCTACACCTGGACTACCCGCACCACTTCGCGTATCACATTTTTTAAGTCGCTGAATTTTCAGGCATCGTTCAACTACCGTGCGCCGCGCATCACACCGCAGGGAAAACAACTTTCTGTTTATTCGCTCGACCTGGCGCTTTCGCGGGATGTGCTGAAGGGCAAGGGAACGGTTACGGCAAATGTTAGCGACCTCTTCAATACGAGAAAGCGCAGATCGGTCGTTGATACAGAGGATTATTTTTCCGAATCTGTTTTTCAGGGGAGGATGCGGCAGTTTATGCTAACGTTTACGTACCGCATCAACCGTGAAAAAGAACGTAACGAAGGCAGGGAAAGGAACCGTGATGAGACGGCGGAGAGTATTAACTTTGGGCATGAGAAGAACATTAAAAACAGGATTCAACCAGCAGCACCTCGACCTGTGGCTGCTGTTGCTGAGGGTTTTGGTTACGGTATTCATGTTCACGCACGGTTTTCCGAAGTTCTATAAGCTGATGGCGGGAGGGGAGGTCCAGTTCCGTGATGTGCTTGGAATGGGGCCTGCAGTTTCATTGAGCCTCGCTGTGTTTGCCGAGGTGATCTGCTCAACGTTTGTGCTCGTTGGACTGGGCACACGACTGGCAACGATTCCGCTCATCATCACCATGCTGACGGCAGCGTTCGTCGCACATGCCGATGATCCGTTCGGAAAAAAAGAGTTGCCACTTTTGTATCTTTTTATCTATATAACAGTTTTAATACTTGGTAGCGGCAAATACTCCATCGATTTTCTGCTGTCTGTAAAGCCAAACAGTAAGAAATAATTACATGCAATGAAGGGAAGAGTGCGAAAACAAAAGTTTGTTTTCAAAGGAGATCTGAAAGACGATTCCATACTTATCGGCAGTCACGGAGATGCCAATGTGCAGGTTGAAGGGATTTTTGACCTTTCAGGTATCATTTATTGCCCCAAATATACAGTGACCATTACCGTGCGGGGCGACGGCAAAGTTGCCTTCCGCGGCAAGTGCAGCCGCATTATCGTAAAAGATATGAGTGGCAACTGCACCCTCGATCTCAGTGACGTCACCAGCAAAGAGCTCCGCTTCGAATCCGTACGTGACCAGGCCATCATCGTCACCGGAAAAACACGAGTCATCAGTCGTGCACACCTCGCAGACGAAGCTGTTCTCTACATCGCAGAAAAGCCGCTCATCACAAGCCTGCTCGTCTCCGGAAACTCAAGGATCGTCTACGGAACTATGACATCGAACGATCTTGTGAGTGAAGATTCTTTGAAAGTTGAATAGTTGAATAGTCCACGGACCACAGTCGACGGTCCACAGCCGTGAAGTTCTGAAATTCACTTTGCATACTGAAAAAGTACGAGGTACCACTTTCGTGATGTCACAATACTTACTCCTTACTCCTTAATTCTTACTCCTTCTTCTGACTCCTGGCTCCTGACTTCTGACTCCTGGCCAAGAAAAATGCCTGGTTACCTGCCGCGATCCTGAGGTATAGAATCCAAAATTTTCACGGGCATGTAGAATCTCATTCTTACACATACAAAATGCCACGGCACGCTCCGGGTTCATGGAGAAGCTGAATTTCAATCTTAGTTTATTTTTTTAAACCCTTTAACCAAAAAAACACCCCTATGCTAGGTGCATTGAGCTTTATTGGCGTATTGCTGATACTGGTTGTATTGGCAGGTTATGTTTTACGCAGCAGATTTACCAACGGACCGCTTACCATTCTTCAGGACAAGCTGAAGGTGATGGTACTGCTTGTTGCCGGTCTTGTGATGGCGATGAGCAATTCGCTGTTCTTCTACTCGCGTTTTGGTCACCAGTATTACCTGGTGTATCCTACCGGTGGATGGAGCACGGTGTTCACGTCCGGATTTAAGTTCAGGTGGTTCGCCACCATCCAGGAGTGGCAGAAAGAGATCGATATCAAAGTTGTCGGTGAAGGCGAACCCACCGAAGGCATTGAAGGTATCATCGTCGATAAAGTTGTCTTCCAGATGCCGGGTGGGCAGAAGGAGACTGTGCCTGGTATCGGCATCACGTTCATTGACCGTGTGAGCGCTGCCGTGCAGATCTCGGTGCGTATGAAGATGCCCGAAGATCCGGAAACGTTCAGGGCGCTGGCCGAGTCGTTCCGTAATCCTACGAACCTGATCAACAACACCCTGATCCCTACCATCAAGGAACAGGTGAGTAACACAGGTTACATGTTTGCAGCCCAGGATTACATTTCAGGTGCGGCAACGGATTTCAGGCAGGCCATCGACGATCAGCTGAAGTACGGAGGTTTCTCTACCGAAAGGCGTGAGTATAACGACACCATCTATGCTTCGATCCAGATCGCCGGACCGAGAACCATCAAGGAGATCAACACGCGATACAGGATCATTCGCAAAACCGACAAAGACGGCAAGCTGATCCGCATACCGCACGAGATCACCAAGAACAACATCACCGTTACGCAGGTGATCGTTGACGAAGTGTATCCCGAGCCTGCGTTCAAGCAACGCCTCGAAGCACAGCGCGATATCTCGGCTCAAAAGCGTATCGAGATGGAAAAGATCGAAACCGCCAAAGCCGAACAGCAGCGTATCCTCGCAGAAGGTGAGCGCGACAAGGCGAAAGAGCGTATGGACCAGGAGAAAGAACAGGTGAAGCAGCTGATCGCTATCGAAACGCAGCTGAAACAGGAAACCACCAAGAAGCAGCTCGCGGAGATTGCGCTGCAAACGGCGCGTCTCGAATCAGAGCAGAACCTGGTTCGCGAACGTGCACAGGCTGAAGCCAACAGATTGAAAGTGGCGGCAGGTCTTACACCACAGGAGCGCGCTCAGATCCAGAAAGAGACTGCCATAGGTGTGGCGGAAAAACTGGCCGAGCTTAAATTTCCGCAGGTATACATCGAAAGCGGAAAAGATGGCAAGAGCAACATGGGCCTCATCGAATCGCTGATCGGTGCTGAAATGGCCAAAACCATGGTGCCCGCGCTAAAAGAAAACAAGTAACAACCTCTCCCTTTTCATAAAAAGGCACCGCCTGGTCTCACGATCAGGCGGTTTTTTTTATAAGTCCACAGTTTACGGCTGTGGAGTCTTGAAAATCAGTATCGTCTTAAGGAAGTACGAGGTACGATATACGAAGTACGTCTGCGTTACATCACCGTATTCCTCCTTACTCCTTACTCCTTAATTCTTACTCCTTCTTCTGACTCCTGGCTTCTGACTTCTAATTCCCAAGCAACCCCGCAAGATCCGTGCTCCTGCTCTTCCTCACCTGCTGATACGCGATCCACCCAATGGAGAGTAGTGCAAGCGAGACGCCAATGGTTTTCACAAGCACAGGGATCTTTTCAGTGGCAGGCGGAACATACAAAACACCTTGCTCGGTGGTGATGGCGGGCTCGTTAACATAACGGCCCTGCGCGGGTACCGCAAGCTGATCGAAGTGCCGTGAAAGATTGTTAAGCTCCAGTCTCATTTCTTCACCTTGCATGGGTTTGCCATGACCTGTGGCGATCACTTCAGGATCGAGCGCTGCCAGCTTGATCACCGACAGCTTTGCCGAAGCCCAGTTGCAGGTGAAATATTTCGGAGGACCGGAAAGATGACTCAGGTGCGTGAGCGCATGCACCGCTGATTCCGCTTTAGTGGTTACAAAAGCGTCGCCGGCAATGAGCACCTTGTCTTTTTCACGGAACAGGCTAATGTGTCCGGGAGAATGTCCTGGTGTATGAATGTACTTCCATTCGGGAAGCCCTGGTATGGTATTATCGTCGGGAAGCTTGTGGATGTATTCGGATACATCGATGGGACCTTTGGGGTACAGGAACGACATATAGGCCATCATACCTCCGCCAACGGATGGGTCAGGCGGCGGATAGGAGGCTTTGCCAGTGAGGAAAGGAAGCTCCAGCGGATGGGCATACACGGGCACATCCCAATCCGTGGCAAGGGTAAGCAATGCGCCAACGTGATCGAAATGACCGTGAGTCAGAATAATGGCTGCCGGCCTGCTTGCCGTGCCGAAGATCTCTTTTGCCATATTCTTGATCGTAGGGGCTGACCACTTGAGCCCTGCATCCACCAGGGCCCATGAGCCTGACGTATCATCCTGAATGATGTAGTAGTTCACGAATGTATCTTTCCTTCCCCACACACCCGGAGCGACAGTAAATGAATTTGATAAAGTTTGTTCGATCGTTTGTTGTTCCATACCCGACAGCGTTTTTATGATGTCATCGCATAATAAAAGTATGCCTTTATGACTGACGGCAGGCGGCAATAAACGAATGTGAGGTGTGCGTAACCGAATTATCCCACAGCTATTTCAAAGAATTTTTCTTCATTGAAATATTGTTCGCTGGTTTCCATGACCTGGGCTACGCTGGTTTGCTGTACGGTGGCGATCATGCGCTGAAAGTAGTCGGCGGGCAATCCGTACAAATAAATAGCCCTCAGCTTATCGGCGTGTGCGAAAGGTGTGGTGAGCTCTGACTGCAGGCTTCCGATAAAATGATTGCGGGCAGTTTCGAGCTCGTCGAATGATATTTTTTCTTCCCGGAGGCGTTTCAATTCTTTTCTGATCTCCGAGAATGCGAGGTCAACATTTTCTTTATTCACATCGGCGCCTATCGCGAGGTAACTATCGTGGCGCAGGGGCTGAAGCGATGCATGGATGCCGTAGGTGAGTCCTTTCTCCTCCCGGATGTTCTTCATCAGGCGCGAGCCGAAGTATCCGCCGAGGATGTGGCTGACAAAAACCACTTTTGCGTAGTCGGGATGTGTGCGCAAAACTGACCTTGTTCCCATGCGGAGAGACGATTGAACGCTTCCTTCTTTTTCAATGCGCTCACTTGCAGGTTTCAGGTTCACAGGTTTTGTTTTCCCTTCCGCCACAGCGCCAGGTTTCCATTTGGAAAAGGTATCGGCGATCAGCGCTTCGTCTGTGCGGTCGAATTTTCCGGAGACAAAAACAGAAAAGTGCTGAATTCTTGTGTTAAAGTGATCGAAGAGATCTTTCTGCTGAAGGTTGTTCACGTCGCCTTCCTCGATCTCTTTCCCGTAAGGATGATCTTCTCCGAAAAGATTTTTTCTGAAATGTTTAGCGGCGAGGAAGCTTGTTTTCTCGTGATTGACTTTCAGGTTCTGAATATAGATCGACTTTGACTGTTCGAGCTCTTTCTCCGGAAACACAGGTTGCTGCAATATCTCTTGTAAGAGGCCAATGACGGGCTGCAGGTTTTTGGTAAGCGTATAAAGCGAGATCGACACCATGTCGAGCCCGGCATTCACTTCCAGGTGCGCGCCGTAGCGGTCAAACCATTGGGCTATCTCGAAGCTGCTTTTGTTCTTAGTTCCCTTCGCCAGCAGGTGCGATGTGAAATGCGCTGCACCCCACGTTGTCTCAAACCACCTTCCGGCTTTGAAGGTTAGCTCGATCTTTAAAACGTCTTGCGAGCCGCCATGAATAAAGAAGATATCCACGCCGTTCGGAAGCGACGTTTGTTGGGGTTTGATCAGATCGAAAGATGTGTCCTGTACGTAGCCCGGTGCTGATTTCCTGTCTAGCATTGAAGAGATCAATCGGTAACAGATTCTTCAGCAGGTCCGCTGTTGGGTATTTGCAACAGTATGGTGAACCGCAGGGTTTCTGCCAGGGGGTGCTCCCGCTGATTGGTAGGTACGATGTAGGCAACGTCGATCCCGAAGTTATTTCTGCGGAAGCCGGTTCCTAACGTGAGATACTTGCGGTTGCCTTTGTCTTTCGCTTCGGAGAAATAACCGAGGCGGGCTGAAAAGATCTCGTGGTACCAGTATTCAATACCTCCGGATACCATGATCTCACGCAGCTCTTCCTTGCCGCCGCCGGGAGCATCACTGAACGATCCGAACATGCCGCTGAGCAGGGTCTGGTCTCCGGGTACGCTCGGCACCAAGAGCTTGTTGAAGTCAAGCAGGAAAGTGATGGTATTGAACTGATCGAGCTGGGTATTGAAAGCGCCACCAAGCCTTAGGTTGGTAGGTAGAAAATCTTTGTTGTTATTGTCTGTATAAGAGATCTTGGCCCCGATGTTGGAGATCTGGGCACCCAGCGACAGGGTGGAATTCTTGGCACTTTGCAAAGGCTTGGTATAGTAAACTCCTACATCTGCCGCAACACTGTTTCCGGCCTGAGCGTCTTGACCCGAGAATGCTCCGGTAAGATTTGAAAAAATATACCGGCCGGTAACACCTACACCCAAATTTTCAGAAAGCATGCGTGAATAGGTGGCATCGAAAGCGGCTTCCTTCGGGTTGAAGTCACCCATAGGCTCATTGCTCTCGTTCCTGAAGCTGATCTCGCCCAGGTCAAAATATTTTAACGAAACGGCCACAGCCTGCTCGCGTGTGATCTGGTAGAAACCCGCCAGCGACGAGATCCACATGTCGTTCACGATCTTTCCAAGCCAGGGAGTGTAGGAAAAACTTCCACCGTATTTTTTATCAATGAAGGCAAGTTTGCCGGCATTCCAGTAAGCAGCGTTCGCATCAGGTGAGCTGGCAACACCAGCATCGCCAAGACCGGCATGGCGGGCATCGGGCGTAATGGTCAGGAATGGCACTGCCGTAGTGATAGCCTTTTGAGCCCCAATAAGGTCGGGAGCTGTGGGGTTGGTGTTCTGGCAATATGCGTTCCCGTAAAGGCTGGACACCGCAAGGGAAAGGAGCGCAATTCTAAGCTTCATTAATTCTTTTTTCAAGGCTGTAAAGATAATCAATTCAGGATAATAAGTTTTGTAACCTGCTCATTTTTAGAACCGTTCGTTAGGGAACGAACAATAACACGGGCTAAGTATAACCCCGCCGACAGTTTTTTGTCGAAACCATCCGCGTTGCTCAGTTCCAGTAAATTAACCCGGTAATCGCTGGCAGGGATCATCAATTCGCCACTTTTTACGGTTTCGCCCGTCATCGATTGTATAAATACCTGTGCCTGAAGGTCGTCACCGGAGCGGTTGTGGGTAAAGAACAATGTGGTGCTTTCCCGGAAAGGATTGGGGTAATTTCCGAACGATTCGATCACCAGGTTTTCGCTTCCCGTGACCACAAACTCGATGGAGGCTTCGGCGCTGTTGTTGAAAATATCCCATGCTTTTACGGTAAGAGTGTGCCTGCCGGGAGCGAGGCCTTTGATGGGATACCGGATCCAGCCCGAAGTAGGGTCGTCTATATTGGCGACATAGTGATCATTGAGAATGTAACTCGCCGCATCGCCGTCAAGGGTGGCAATGATGCTGTTGCCGATGCCGTAACCGGAAATATTGATGCCGTTGTTGTCGCGGAGGTTCGCCACCAGATAGGTATCGGGGGGAACAATGCCGCCACTGGCAAAAGTAGTGTCGCTCATGAATAACCTGATCATGGGAGCGCTGTTGTCGGGTGCTACGTCTGTTTCGGTTTCGCCGATCTTGAAGTCAACGTCAGCCCCACTCGCGTCCTGGTGTGTTTCAGGGTCTGATGCATACAGGCTGAATTTTCCTTCCGCCACCTGGTAGGCAATGTTTTTGGGCATCATGAAGCTAAGCTCGAACTGCCCTTCTTTGACGGTAGCCCTGCCGCGGAAGAGGGCGTTGCTCCATTGCTTGTACGTAAACGCAGGATTGTTCTTGCCGATGGTGGTGTAAGAGGTCTGTTTATCGTACAACGTTACTTCTACTGTGCCATTGAATGATGTGATCCTTTTGCCACTGAAATCTCTCACCTCTCCCTTGGCGATCACCGTGGAGAGCGCTTTCAGGGTGTCTGATCCCTTTGCCGTAGCCAGCGACGTGATCTCCACCGTGTTGGAGGGCAGCGCCAGGCTCAGGGAAGGATCGCACAACAGTGAAAAGTTACGGTTGGCAACGCCGCTGGTGCTGTTGTTCTTGGTTTTTCTGAACACTTCACCGATAGACAGGTACACGTTGCCATTGTGTTGGAACAATGCCTCGTAAAATGCCTGGTTCAGGTTGAAGTTGGTGGTGGCATTCACAGGCCTTGCCGTGGTCACCAGCCCTATCACGCCACCTTTTTGGCGGATCACGGCACGTTCGGCGCCTGAGATGATCTTGGGGTCGTCGTGCCGGCCGAACTCGCAGGTAGCCGTAACGAGAAAAGGATAGAGGTCATTATCCAGTTTGCCGATCTGTGTGTTGTTGAAAAAATCTTCGTCGGCCCACTGCCTCGTAGATCCGTGCCCGGTGTAGTTGATGATGAGCGTTCCCTCATCGAATGAACGGATCACATCTTCTGTTAAAGCGGGGGTGAATTCACCGTTGGGCTGTACGGTCTTGGTGTAGCTGCCCATGAAGAGCTTCCGCGTATCGGCGCCGGCACCGAGCCCTTCGATGTATTCCGCCAGCTGGTTTGCCTGGTATTGATGCAGGCTTGTGAAACCGTCGTCGCCGCTTCCGTCGTCGGCAACAAAAGCGATGCGTTTACGCCAGTAACCCAGCGCTTTCCGGTTGGTGTCATAGTCGATGATCTTGTCAATCATATTCCTGGCCTCCTGCACAGATCCTGCAGGCAGCCGGCCTACACCGATGTCGAGCGTGTGGTTCTGCACCGGATCTTCTCCCCAGTTGCCTTCTGAGTCTTCCAAAAATCCGAAGTAATCATCTGACGAGAAGGTCTGCAGGGGATGCAGCGAATTCCTCGATTCGTAGGTGATCACATAGTTGGTGTTTTGCGGCACCCGGTCCTTGAAATCATACGAACCTTTACCGAACAGCAGCAGCGCCTTCAGATTGGATGAATTGACGTTGTAGCGATACTTTACAAAATCGCGGATCGCAGAAACGTCCTGTCTTCCGCTGGAGAACTCATTGAAGATCTGTTCGGGTGTGACCACTTCAACGCTCCAGTTGCTGAACGAGCGCCGGTGATCGGCGAGGCGTTGTGCCTCTGCTTCGAACAGCGGATGTGCAACAATGATCAGGTTGGGTGTGCTCTGCCCGCGAAGATCCTGGTTCGGCACCCTGGCAACGAAGACGGGCGCCGGTACTTTGTTGTTGAATACGATGAATTTTTTCAGATAACCCGTTGCCGTGGTAAAGGTGGCCACTTGGTTGCTCAGTGAGTAGGCTTGTAATTTGACGTTGGCCGGATCGGTAATATCCCAGATGCCGCCGTCAGGAGGAACGCTGCTCACCTCAAACTTCGAAGAAGTATTTTGAAGCGACTGCTCCGACAGAAAAACAGTCTGGTCATTATAAAGCGCAAGCTTCCGTTCAAAGCTGATCAGAAAAAAATCCAGCGCTCCGTCTGAGGTGCCCTCGCCTTCCATGAACTGGTATTTGATCTGCTGCGATGCCTTTGTATCGGCACCAACACCTGACGATGTAAGGTTGATGGTATCTCTCCTGTGAATGCCTTTTGCGGCGTACCGGCTGTTGGTGAGTGGAGGCACAAATTGCTCGGCCACCGCTACGTTGTTCATGAATACCTTGAAAGAGGCATTGCTATACGATTGCCCCAATACATCCGAGACGATCTTGAACGGTGAGCCGCTGGTGATGCCGGCTGCCGTAAACGAGAAGGTGTGCTCATTGGTATCTCCACCGAATTTTTCACCAAACCATTCGCGACCTGAATGCTCCACGCTGAACTCGTCTTTTTCGTAATAAGTGAAATCGTTGAAGGTATTGATGAGGGGCGCATTGGTGGCCAGGTCTTCCGATGTCTGCATGCGTTTGCCGGCATCTTCCGCCACGGTTAAGAAGTAGAAATTTTTATCGCTGTAAAGATTGTTCTGAAATGAAAAGATATGACGTTTGGTATCATAAGCACTTTTATCAGGACCTTCTGCATAGAAGAGGATAAAATCGTTGCGGTCAAACCTGCCGTCGCCAGCGCCACTGATGAAGATCGCGTTCTCGCGCAGGCCAACGTGGCGCGCGCTGTTGTTCGGCTGCGGCAGCATACCTCCGCCATTGCCGTAGATCCTGATCTTCGACGGATCTGTTTTGCCGGGGTCGACCCCCATTTTTTTCAACAGGTCGAAGTTGATCTTGTAAACACCGTCGCGTTCAACAGAAAGTTTGTACCAGCTTCCGGTATGAAGCCCGGGCGCCTGAGTTGATTGGGCGGGTAACAGGTGGGAGGCACCTGTAATAATGGCCAAAACGGCCCATTGTATGGTTTTGAAGCGGATCAACTGAGGGGGATTTTGGTTAACCTGAAAGCGCTTTATCCCCTAACGATAAAACTATGTACAATATTATGATCAGAGGGATGGCCAGCACCTGAAGTATTGCCAGCAGTAATACCGAGAGGATCAGAAAGGTAAACCTGACCCTGTTCTCGGCCCATTTAAAGTTTTTGAATTTCAATGCGAAGATCTCGATCCTGGAAACGAGCAGGAGGGAGAATACGATGGTAATGGCGATGAGCATCCAGGGCTGGTATAACCAGTCACCTACCTGCGGCCGGATCAGGGGCAGCGAAGTGATGAACAGTGAATTGGCTGGCGTGTTCAGGCCTTTGAATGAATCGCGCTGTGTTTCATCTACGTTGAAGATGGCGAGCCTTACGGCCGAGAACACCGCGACCAGGAAGCCGAGGTAGGGTAGCAGGTCTGAAGTGGTGGTGGTACCGATGAGCTTGTACATCACCATGGCGGGAAGCAGGCCGAAGCTGATCACATCCGCCAGCGAATCGAGCTCTTTGCCGATGGGCGACGCCACCTTGAGCATCCGTGCAGAAAAGCCATCGAAGAAATCGAAGAGGCAGGCTGCCCACACGAAGTACGCCGCCGGTACGCCGCGATCTTCCAGCAGAAATACGATACCAAGGGAACCACACAGCAGGTTGCAGCAGGTGAGAAGATTCGGAAGATTTTTTTTCATAGATCAGTCAGGCTCCGCTGCAGGCTATAGTTTTACATTGGCTACTGCACAGAACGGATTGGTGCGCTTTTCGAAACCAATGGTGGTTGCGGGACCGTGGCCCGGATATACTTTCACATCATCTGGCAAGGTGAAAAGTTTTTGGTGAATGCTCGCGATCAGCGTATCGAAATTTCCGCCGGGAAGGTCGGTTCTGCCAATACTGTTGTAAAAGAGCACATCGCCACCGATGAGAACCTTGCTTTGTTCGTTGTAAAAGGCAACGTGGCCCGGAGAATGCCCGGGAACGAAGATCACTTTCAGCTCCTGGTTGCCGAACTTCACAATCTCACCCTCTTCTAGGTAAGCATCGGGCAACGCTTCGTGGTATTGAACCATGCCATAATTTGGCGCGATGACCTTTTGTGCCCGCAGCACACGTTCTTCCACGGCATGGATCAGCAGCCTGGTGTTGTACTTCTCCCTGACAAAATAATTGCCCAGCACATGGTCTACATGGCAGTGTGTGTTGAGCAGTAACTTTACATGGAGCTCCTGCTGTGCAATGAAATCCACCAGCTCGTCTCGCTCCTCCTGATCGTAACATCCGGGATCCACAACGACGCAGTCTTTGGTCTCATCGTATAACACGAAGGTATTCTCCTGAAAGGCGTTGAAAACGAAAGACTGTATCGAGATCATGTTAAAATTTCTGTCAAAAATAGGGGGCTTTTTTGCATCAGCCCAATTATTTACCTCATTTTTAGCCCGTGAAAGATCCTGACCTGCTGGATTATATTATTGTTGGGCAAGGGCTTGCAGGTTCTGCGGCGGCCATGCAGCTGATCGCGTTAAGCCGGCGGATCCTGGTGATCGACGAAGGTGATAAAAACACGTCTTCGCGTATTGCGGCGGGCATGTTCAATCCCGTAACCGGTAAGAACCCCGTTAAAACCTGGCTGGCTGATGAGCTCTTCCCATACCTGCACCGGTATTATAAGGAAGCGGAGCGGCTAACCGGCGCAAAGTTCTTCTTTCCCATGCCCATGTACAGGCCGTTTGTTTCCGTGGAGGAACAAAACGAATGGATGGGGAAGAGCGCCGACGCAGCGTATACGAACTACATTGAATCGGTCTATGCTTCACCGCAGTATCAGGGTGAGGTGAATGACCCGCTCGGGGGCCTGATGCTGAAACAATGCGGTTACCTGAACACAATTTCATACCTGAAAGCGGTGCGGGAATACATTGCGGCCAATGGACTGATGCAAGAAGGATTTTTTGATGAAAATGCGTTGCGCCTGGAGCACGACGCAGTGGAGTATAAGGGTTTCCGGGCTAAAAAGATCATTTTTTGCCAGGGGCACAGCGGTGGCGCGAACAAATGGTTTACAGGTTTACCTTTGAGACCGCTGAAAGGAGAGACGCTGACAATAAAAACCGGGTGGAAAAAACACGTTATCCTGAAC
>NZ_JAHESF010000078.1 GCF_018598225.1 Chryseosolibacter histidinae
CATCCCCCTGCCCCAATACCCCACTTTTGGGGGGGGCCCTCCGCGGCGGGGGTGGGGGTGGCGCCCTAGTGAAATAGCCCGAGGCCCCCGCCGCGGCCTGGGAGCGGCACCGAAATCTCAATCAGTTGCTCAAAATCACATCCAACAAAACTATCATTTGAGCCAGGTCCGAATCACGACTTGCATACCCAAAGCCCAGCCGATATCGCAGCAACCGCATCGTTATCAAAAAAAATCTAACTTGTACCGTTTCTACAAATTCAAAACCCCATGAAGCCTGTCCTCATTCTCTTACTCACAACCCTGTTGCTCACCTCCACCCAATCCCGCAGCCAGCACACACCCTTCACACAACAGCTTCAGCAAAGCCATCACTTAAGGTCCATCATGAAACCCGACTCCACAGACATGGCATTCACCCGCTGGCAAAAGAAAAAAGTACTCCGCTCAAGAACCCTTCCCCTGGCTTCCGACCTCAGCACCCTCAAGATCAAAGGCCCCGGCACGCTGACAGCCGTCAAAGACATTTCAGTCTCAGGACAAGGGAGTGTGCTCCTGGAAACACCGGCATCGCTGGCCATAAAAAATCCCTCCAACCGGAGCTACGCTTTTGCCGAAGTGATCAGGCCATTGAAAAACGAGAACCTCGCTTCGTACAACAGAATCTCCGCATGGGTGAAGCTGGATGCTCCCGGCTTTTACTCAGCCTTTGTTGGCGTGACACTTTACAACGAAGGCAAGCACATCATGCCCACACCGGGGCGGTTTGAAGGCCAGCATTTTCTGACTGTATATCCTGGTGCATGGCAACAGATCATCTGGGAGATCCCGGACCTGTACCGCGACCAGGTTACAGGCATCTCCGTCAGCCTCATGCTCAGCGGCTCGCCCGACGGTGCGGCTGACCGCATGAAACTTTATGTGGATGATCTCCGCATCGAAGAAGTGGTGCCGGAAAACACCAGGGGTTTTGATCTGAGAAAAGATGCGCTGGCCTATAGCCACAGCGGTTATAAAAAGGGCGCCAGAAAACAAGCCCTGTCCCAACATACTGCCAGCACCCGTTTCGAGCTGCTGGATGCCGGTAACAAGGTTGTGTTTTCAGGCGAGGGAAGACGACTTGAAAAAGATTTTGTGGAAATGGACTTCACGGCGTTTGACACCCCCGGGTATTATACGCTGAAGATCGGTAACCTGCAGTCGAAGCCATTTGCCATTGGGGACGATGCTTACCTGGCCACGGCGTGGAGAACGCTGAACTTCTTCTTCGCGGAGCGTTGTGGATTTGATCAGCCTGGCATTCACCAGGTTTGTCATAAAGATATCTTTTGTGTACATCCCAACGGAAGGCGTATGGTGGTCAACGGTGGATGGCACGATGCCGCTGACCTGACGCAAGGTGTTGGTAACACGATCCGGGGAGCTTTGGCCATGCTGGAGCTCGCCGGGTCAATCCGTGAAAAGCAACCGGATCTTTACAGCCGCCTGCTGGAAGAAGCGCGGTGGGGCATCAACTGGACTTTGAGCACACGTTTCGGTGATGGCTACCGCGATGGAGGCCTGATCGTAGGTATCTGGACCGACAACCTGATCGGTACCAAAGACGACATGGAGACGAAGGCGTCCAACAATCCTTTCGATAACTTTCACGCTGCAATGCTCACCGCCCGCGCTGTCCCGTTTTATGAAACAACAGATGGTGTCTTCGCTGCATGGTGCCGAAAAGCTTCTGTTGAGGATTTTCAATTTGCCGAGGAGATGATAGGGCAGGCCCTGAATGAAAAAAATGAGGCAGAGCTTTACGCGATGGCTACTACGTCTGCGGCAAGCTTGTACGAGCTCACGGGCGATAAACGTTACCTGGACAAGGCATCGGAGTTCGCAAAGGTTGTGATGGCCTGCCAGCAAATGGAGCGGCGCAAAGACTGGTCGATACCCCTTCACGGTTTTTTCTTCGAATCGCGAAGCAGGAAACGACCCCTGGCGTATTTCCATCAGAGCAATGAGGAGCTTATTATCCAGGGGCTTACCATGCTGTTGAAAAATGCACCGGATCATGCCGACGCGGCGCTGTGGAAAAATTCCTGCCAGGCTTACGCCGATTACCTGCACGATATTTCAGCAAGCATCAGTCCCTACGGCGTGTTGCCTGCGGCCGTCTACGAGATCGGCAACGCAGACTTTGGCGGCATCTATCATGAAGGCGCCCAGGTCGGGATGCCTTCGATGGAGGAATACAACGCCCAGGTAAAGAAGGGGATAGCCCTGGGTGGTAATTTCTACCTGCGGCGTTTTCCGGTGGCTTACCAGTTCAGGGGTTTCCACGCCATTGTGCTGGGCAAGGCCAAGGCTGCGTTGATGCTCGCCGGTGTGCTGAAAGATAACAAGCTGAGGGAGATCGCCACACGCCAATTGGAGTATGTGGTTGGATATAACTCCTTCGCCATGAGCACGATCTATGGCGATGGTTACGACTATCCGCCGTTGTATGGTGGCTATGCCGGCGATGTGGTCGGCGCCGTTCCCGTAGGCATCGAGACCTTTGAGAATGACGATGAACCCTACATGCCCATGCAAGTGAACGCTACCTATAAAGAGATCTGGACGCATACTACAGCAGCGGTGATGTGGGTTGTGGCCAGGTTGTTTGAATAGTAACCAGGCAGGAGGAATGCGATCATCGTGCAAATCTTACAGGTAACTATTTAAACAGGGCGCCGGTGCAAATTTTTAAGCTGTTCCAGAAGCGATTTTTTAGCTATAATTGCGCCCAAATTATTGTTGCAATTTATTATGGCTAAGATCATTCGACCCACGTATCCTGTGGAATTCAGTATCGGGCTTCTGTTACTGATATTTGTGCTGTCAGCTTTTTTATCCTTTGAGATTTTCGACGTAAGGTGGTCTGAAGTAATGGACGGTGGCAGCCCGCTTTTGGGCATGTTCCTGGCAGGGACCGCCGTTGTGATCATGGCCCTGATCCTTTGGGAAGAGTTTTTGTTCCCCGTACGCATCAAACCTACGGAAGACAAAGTTATTTTCAAGAATCACTTCACCAAGCTGAAGACACAGATCCTGATCTACTGCATCATACCGGTGATTGTCGGTTTTATCTTTTTCAACTACGAGATCAGTTATGTGCCGTTCTCCATCTGGGCAGCCGTTTGTGTGATCGCGCCGGTGGCCGGCAAGCTGATGTCAGGCATCAAGAACTACAACGACTTCCTGAAACTGACCAACGACACCATCGAATATAAAAACAACGAAAAAGAAGGCGTACTGCGCGTGCGTGAGATCCGCGAGATCGTTCTTATTAAAGACGAAGACGACGTCCTTCACAAAGTGCAGGTCCAGATGCAAAATAATAACCAGGTGATCATCGACCTCGACGAAATGGAGCTCGAAGCCTACTACCAAACCATCGACGAGTTTATCAAAGGCCACTACAAGGGTTTGGTGAAGTAAGTTGCAGAAGTTTAAGGTTTAAAGTTTAAGGTTTAAGGTTTAAGGTTTGAAGTTTGAAGTTTAAAATTTTAACTGAATCTCTGAACGAAGCTCCTTCCAGTCATATGACATGAGGACATAAGCCAATCTTCGGCCTGGCAGTGGCACGTGCGCCGCGTCCGTCCGTAGCGATAGCGAAGGCGGAGATTGGGTTGAGTCCGAATGGCATATGACGAGGCCCCTGCCGCGGCCTGGGAGCGGCACCGAGATTTTGATCGCTTAAAAGAAATCTATCTCGTAGCAACCCCAATCACTCAACCCAGCAACGAAATCTAGAAGCGTTGAGCGTTCTACAGGACCAGTATAACTAAGATCGATTTATTAATTCCTTTGAAAAATAAACACTAACATCATTCGGCCGATACGCTCCAAAAGAATCAACCTCCCGATACCCCATCCGTTTATAAAACCGAATCGCTGCATGATGCTGATTCCCCGTTTCCAGGAACACCACAGCAATTCCTTTTGACCTGGCATAATTCTCAAGCTCGGTCAATATCAACGTTGCACAAGGCAAGCCACGATACTCTTCCCTCACAAACATGCGCTTCAGCTCCGCATAAGTGTCAACAATTTTCACCGCACCAATCCCGATCAACGTATCCTCCATAAACGCGCCGACCATAAATGCATTGTTGACCAGAAGCGACTCCGGTGATTCAAGATTGCAGGCCGCCAAGCCATACAAGCCAATTTGATATTCATTGAGTTTTTCTATCAGAGAAACAACATCCTTGTCAGTAGGAAGTACCTGCTTTACGATCATAGATGATCCAAAAGTATTTCAAAACTACGCAGCTTTATATGACCCAGACTGGGGTAAATGAGATTGGCATAAGCGTAGGTTCACGCTCCCACAGGCCGTCAGCACTGAACCTCTGAACGAAGCTCCTTCCAGTCATATGACATGAGGACATAAGCCAATCTTCGGCCTGGCAGTGGCACGTGCGCCGCGTCCGTCCGTAGCGATAGCGAAGGCGGAGGTTGGGTTGAGTCCGAATGGCATATGACGAGGCCCCCGCCGCGCTGCGTCTGCCGTAGCCTTCTTCGATCGCCGAAGCTTTAGCGCAGGTGATGGCGAAGGTAGGGCCTGGGAGCGGCACCGAAATCTTAAT
This sequence comes from Chryseosolibacter histidinae, assembly GCF_018598225.1. Lineage (GTDB taxonomy): Bacteria > Bacteroidota > Bacteroidia > Cytophagales > Cyclobacteriaceae > Chryseosolibacter > Chryseosolibacter histidini. Next base: position 4,620 of record NZ_JAHESF010000078.1, read on the forward strand.
CGCTTAGAGAAATCGATCTCGTGGCAACCCTTCACTCAACCCGGCACTGAACGTAGATCGTGGCAAAATAGGGGGGCAGTTGCGTCAGATAACTTTCAGCCGTATCATTCTTCGACGCTCACCAGTTCAACGGCGCTGGCCTTTCCTTTTAGCAGAATGCTTCCCAGGTGTTGCGCGCGCAGATTCACAGGCAGGTTTACTTTTTCAAGCAGGTGTTGTGACACGATGAAGCTCTTTTGGTGTTCGTTGCAAACGCTCTGGATCCGGGCCGCGGTATTGAGGATGTCGCCGTGGTAGGCAATGTCGCGTTTCACTTCTCCGATCTCCACGGCCGTGACGGTGCCGGTATGTGCGCCGGCTTTGAAGTCAGGCAGAAGGCCATAATTCGACATGTAATAATCTGACCTGGTCATAAATTGTTTGCGGCAGGCAAAATAGAACAGAAGACAGGAATGACCTTTCAGGCCTTCACGTTCGGGCCAGGTAACAACAATTTCATCGCCAACATACTGGTAAACCTGTGCATAGAAAGGATAGAGAACCTCGTTGATGTCTGAAAAGCAGTCGCGGATAAAGGCGCTGTACTTCAGGTGGCCGAGCTGTTCTGCAGTGGTTGTCGATGACTTCAGATCCATAAACATGAAGATCCGGTTTTCTTCCCGGGGCTTACGGTATCGTCCAAGCAGCAACGGCAAAAGTATTCCCGGTCCGTACTTTTTGTTGACCTGGTTAATGAAGCTGATGACGAGGGTCATAAAAGCATAATAGATCACCAGCAAAAGAAAGAGCGACTTCCAGACTTCTTCAACCAGGGTGGTGCCTGCGATGAACATGGAAGGTGCGATCAGTCGGTCGAAGAATACGTAACGCAGTAGCGCCAGATCCAACATGAGCACCACCAACGATATAAGGGTCCTTAACAGGATTACTTTGCCGAGCGCCAGCTTTTTAGAGACATATTTATCGAGGTAGTAACCGGTCAGTCCGAGCGTAATGCCGTAGAGCATTCCCAATATCACGGAGATCAGCGCTAAAGGCCCGAAACTTCCTCCGACAGGAACCTGGTAAGTGACCGTGATCAGGTGCGACTGGAAATGGAAAATGACGGCCAGCAGAACGTTGGCAATGATCCAGAAATTTGCCTGTGTACCCACATACGTCAGCACCGGATATCGCGCCGTGTATCGATGGGCCAATGTTGTATATTCGAACTTACCTGCCATTCGCCCGAAGATCAACCTTAAACCTTAAACTTTAAACTTCTAACTTTAAACTTCTAACCTTAAACCTTAACCTTTATACTTCGTAATATCCATAGCAACCCCCACATAATTACCATTCGGTAACATCGAATTAACCCAGTTGAACCACACCTTCTTTCCTTCTTTGTTTACAACACTGGTTTCCATCGACATGATCTCTTTCGGCAGAATATTCGGATAATTCAAAATATAATCACGGCTGATCCATCCATCGCGTAAGTTCTGCGAGCTCCACCATCCATCCTTCACCAGCTCTTTCGGCTCATATCCAAGAAGATTTCGTACCGAAGGGCTGACAAAAACAATTTCGCCATTCTTATTGGCAACGATGGATAGAACATTGAGCTTTTCGAGATTCGATTGAGAATCTTTGATGCTCGAAATAAGTTTCAGCCGAACTGTGATCACAATTCCGAAGACGCCCAGCGCGAGCATCAGGTTCATGAACGCGATCAGGTTTTCATTGCCCATGTCCGAGCCCGAATAAGCAAACACCGATGCCAGCACCACGATGATGCTCTGGATCCCGTAATAGACCAGGCTGTTGATAATAACGGAGCTGGCCCCCAATACCAATGTTAAAATGATCACGGCATTTGGATCGAACCGGTTGATCACCGTAAACGCGATAACATAGAGAAGCGAGCACAGATACAGGAAAAGAGAAAAGTAAGAAACAACCACGCCACGCTTATACTTGAAATAAGTAGCGACAAAGAACACGCAGCCAAATCCGATGATGGTCCAGCGCACCGCATCCAGGTCGTTCAGCTCCGGCAGAAAGCGATCATACAAAAGTTTGGTCACTGCGGCGGTAACAGTAAACAGCGCGATCAGCAACCGCACTGAGGCAATCGATTGCCGCAATATGACTTTTGTAACAAACGAGCTGTTAGGGTCCTGGTTCATACGGGTTTATGATAAGACGGGCAACCATAAGTTTACTAAGAGTTTTTCACTTCTGGATCAAATTGGCGGTATTTTCTTTATCGGATGCAGGTGTTGCGCGCAAAGCCGTTGCGAAGCTTGGGGCAAGTGATGGGTGCTTCCCTGTCCTGAAATTTACCAACACTGTCCAAAATTTATACAGGTTTTTGCGCCGGCAGGGGCACATTTGAGGCTTTGATCCTTTAGCTTTCTTATTCCTGATGGTGATCCGGTTTGTTTGTTCAGTACTCCTTTTTTGCTATTGCACTTATCATACGGCCCAGGCGCAGTTCATAGCCTACTCCCAGTATAATAACGCCCCATTGCTGACCAACCCGGCCAGGGCGTCGCTGACGGACTATACCCAGCTCACCTTTCAATACAGGCGGTCACGCGTGGCCAGCTATCAGATCCCTTCCGTATCCTTTGTGATGCCATTCTTCCGGAAGGTCAGCGGATGGCGTTACGGGGGCATAGGGGTCAACGTTATCAGTCAGCAAGCCGGCCCGAACGGGCTGTATAAGGTGACAGGCGCCACGGGTACCTTTGCCTATACCGTTCACCTGAGCAGCACAAGCCACATGGCGGCGGGTATTGGCGGAGGCGTAACGAACAAAAGAGTAGATGCCAGCATGACCACCGATAGCCAGTTTAACTTCGGTGCGTATGACCCTTCGCTTTCCAACGGTGAAAATTTTCAGTCCAATGCGGTGACCCGCGCTGTGATCAACGCGGGCTTCTGTTGGGTGCTGACCGATGCCGACCAACATGAAAGAGCATCGCTGGGCATCGCGGCTTATAACGTCAACAGGCCATCCTTCGAGCTGCTGCATGACGCGGCAGGGGAGCCCGTGACCTATGTAGTGACCGGTGAGCTCGAAGTAGTGAGGCGTGAGCGCGTCTCGGTTTCGCCAACGTTCCGGTACATCAACAATGGAACGTCCATGGCTAACCTGGGTGCCCGGGTAAGTTATGCCCCCGGTCTTTCCACTGATGTACTGAGCGCCGGCGTGTGGTATAAAACTACCGGCGCTGCTGTTGCAGCCATTCAATACGAGCACAAGGCATATGTGCTGGCCGCGTCGATGGACGTCTCCACCGCACCCGGTCAGGTTGCCAACATCAACAATGCTTTCGAGCTCTCGTTGGGCTGGCGTTTGAAACGCAAAGAAAAAATAAAACCCCAGGCAGCTGCGGTCCCTGACCCAGTGATCACCGCGCCCTCACCAGCGCCTCAGGCAGTGGCCGAGCCGGTTCCGCCACCGGTAGCCGCTGAGGAAACGAAGCAAGCCACACCGGTACAGGAGGTCACCGGCACTGTGTTGACGCCGGAAGAAGAACAGTTGTCAGACGTTCAGATCCAATTTCAACTGGGCAGCGAAGCCGTGTCCGCAGTGAATGACGCCTTCCTGGACAAATTGGTAGCTGCGTTGAATAACCACCCCGATTATCAGTTGAAGATCACAGGACATACCTGTACCGTGGGCGACAAGGCCATCAACGAACGGATCTCGCATGAACGCGCCGAAGCTGTAGCGCAGAAGCTCATCGCGAAAGGGGTGCCTGCCGAAAGGCTCGTGGTCATCGGCATGGATATTCAAAAGCCCATCGCCAGCAACGACACCGAGGCGGGACGTCAGCAGAACAGGAGAGTAGAATTTGAATGGATCAGGAGATAAATATGCATCACATCATGTTGTTGATAATTCGTCGTAGGCTCGCTACATCCTTGCACGCCGTTCTGGTAATTATGGCATTGTTATCAGTCCCGAGGTGCGCGCAAGGGGCTGATGTGGTCAGCGTTACCCCGGCAACCAATGCGCAACAGGTAGCGGCGGCTTCCAATATCACCGTAGTGTTTGATGCGGTAATTGCTTCGGGCAATGTGAGCACGGCCACCTTCCGGGCATGGGGCTCGCAGACCGGAATGTTCACAGGTAGCTTCACAGGCGGCGGCACCAATACCATAACTTTTGATCCCGCACGCAACTTTAAAGCAGGCGAGACCATCACCATTACCCTGACCACGGGCCTCGGGCTTACCACGGCGTACACCTGGTGTTTCACGGTCGCCTCCGCTGCCGTCACGCCACAGTTCGTGCCCAGGACTCCGATCGCAAACTCGTTGATCGTTCCGTATGCAGCTTATGCCGCCGACATAGATGGCGATGGTGACCTGGACGTATTGTCCGCATCCAATGGTGACGATAAGATCGCCTGGTACGAGAACGATGGTTCGGAAACCTTTACCGCGCATACCATTACCACTGCCGCGGATGGCGCTACTTCCGTTTCTGCCGCAGACCTGGATGCGGATGGTGACCTTGATGTCTTGTCAACATCTTATAGTGATAACAAGGTCGCCTGGTATGAGAATGACGGTGCCCAAAATTTTACGCCGCGTGTCGTTGCCATCGCGGCAGGCCCGCCGGGCAGGGTTTCTGCCGCAGACCTGGATGGCGATGCCGACCTCGATGTGCTGGTGGCTTCAACGCCGCTGACCTGGTACGAGAACAACGGTTCGGCAAGTTTTACGCCGCATGCCTTCACCACTAATGGCGCGTATTTTGTTTCTGCCGCCGACATCGATAGCGACGGTGATCTGGATATACTCTCGATGTGGACGGGCAAGATCGTCTGGTATAAGAATGATGGCCTGGCAGGTTTTACGGAACAGATGATCGTCGCTACCACGGCGGACGCAGGTTCAGCCACAGACATCGATGGTGATGGTGATATGGATGTAGTCGCAAGCAATGGCAGCAGCATCCGATGGTATAAAAATAACGGCTCGCAGTCGTTTACATCGAATCTCATCCTGAACTCGGCGGATCTCTTGTATGATGTTCATACCGCTGACATGGATGGAGACGGCGATCGGGACGTGCTGGTGGGTAAAGCAGGTCTCGTGAGCATTGCCAGAATGGAGAATGTTGGATCGGGGTTCTTTTCAAACCAGGTCCTGGCTACCAGCAGCAGTGCGCTGGGTGTGTTTTCTGTCTATGCAGCAGATCTGGATAGTGACGGCGACCTGGATGCGTTGTCCGCTTCTTTCGCCGACGGCAGGATCGCCTGGTTTTGCAATAATATGCCACCCGTTGTGTCCGGAACACTGGCTGGCCAATTGGTTCATGCAAACGCAACAGTGGCACCTTTTGCAGCCTTGACCCTCAGTGACAGTGATGCAGGCCAGATCCTTTCCATAACTGTGCAGTTGGATGTTGCGGCAAAGGGAAGTTTTACGCCTGCCTCGCTCGCGGCTACCGGATTCACTGGTTCCGCTGCCAGCAACTATTCATTTATTGGCACAGCCAGTGACGCACAGGCCGCGCTGCGGTCACTGGTATTCGCGCCGGCTGCGGGGCGCCTTGCTTTGGGTGCCAGTGAAACGGTGGATTTTACCATCTTTGCCAATGATAATGTGAGTCCTGTCACCACAGACAACATCACATCAGTCGTGGTAACCCAGGTCAACAATGCGCCATCATTTACCAAAGGTGCTGATGTAACCGTGAACGAAGACGTCACCGCCCAAAGCATAGCAGCCTGGGCTACGAACCTGTCTGTTGGCCCGGCCCACGAAGCGGGCCAGTTGCTGAGCTTTCAGGTCACCAACGATAACAATACCTTATTCAGCGCACAACCCGCCATCGATGCCTCCGGTACGCTTACCTTCACACCCGCGGCGAATGCAGCAGGAACGGCTACTGTAACGGTGGCGCTACAGGATGACGGCGGCACAGCCAACGGTGGCGAAGATGAAAGCGCAGCGATCACGTTTACCATTACCCTCAATGCCGTGAATGATGTACCTTCTTTTACAAAAGGTGCTGATGTGGTCGTGAATGAAGATGTTGCCACCCAAAGTGTAGCAGGGTGGGCAACGGGCATTTCCAAAGGTCCTGCCAACGAATCCGGTCAGTCGCTGAGCTTCCAGGTGAGCAACGATGACAATACATTGTTCAGCGCCCAACCCGCCATCGATGCTTCGGGCACGCTCACCTTCACACCGGCGGCCAATGCGTGGGGCGCCACTACCGTAACGGTGTCGTTAAAGGATGACGGTGGCACGGCCAACAGCGGCGTTGACGAAAGTGCAGCCGTCACATTTACCATTACCCTCAACGCCGTGAATGATGTGCCTTCTTTTACAAAAGGCGCTGATGTAGCGGTGAACGAAGATGCTGCCGCGCAAAGCCTGGTGACGTGGGCTACGGGTATTTCCAAAGGCGCGGCTAACGAATCCGGTCAGTCGCTGAGCTTCCAGGTGAGCAACGATAACAATACATTGTTCAGCGCCCAACCTGCCATCGATGCTTCGGGCACGCTCACCTTCACGCCCGCGGTCAATGCATGGGGCGCAGCCATTGTAACGGTGTCGTTACGGGACGACGGCGGCACGGCCAATAGCGGCGTGGATGAAAGCGCAGCCGTGACGTTCACCATTACCCTTAACGCTGTGAATGATGTGCCTGCCTTTACAAAAGGCGCTGATGTAGGCGTCAACGAGGATGCTATTGCGCAAAGCATAGCGGGGTGGGCCACGAGCTTATCTGCAGGTCCCGCCAACGAATCGGCCCAGGGGTTGAGCTTCAATGTCAGCAATGACAACAATACGTTGTTCAGTGTGCAACCAGCCATCGACGCCTCCGGCACACTTACCTTTACGCCTGCAGCAGACGCTTGGGGCTCGGCAACCGTAACCGTAGCAATAGCGGATAACGGTGGCACCGCGAATGGTGGCGTGAATCAAAGCGCAGCCACCACATTTACGGTGACCCTGAACGCCGTAAATGACCTGCCCTCCTTTACAAAAGGCGCGGATGTAGTGGTGAACGAAGACGCTGCAGCGCAAAACCTGGTGTCATGGGCCGCGAACATATCCAAAGGCCCTGCCAATGAATCGGGTCAGGCGTTGAGCTTTCAGGTGAGCAATGACAATAATGCGTTGTTCAGTGTGCAACCCACCATCAGCACTGCGGGCACGCTCACCTTTACACCCGCACCGGATGCCTGGGGCGAAGCTACCATCACGGTGGTGCTGCAGGATGATGGCGGCACTGCCAATGGAGGTGTGGATAAAAGTGCAGCGACCACGTTTAGGTTGTCAGTGATGGCAAGCAACAGGGCTCCTGGGTTCACAAAAGGTGCTGATGTAGCCGTGAACGAAGATGCCGTGGCGCAAAACCTGGCAGGGTGGGCTACAAATATTTCCGCCGGACTGCCCCATGAATCGGGTCAGGCCTTGAGCTTCAATGTGAGCAACGATAACAATGCTTTATTCAGCGTGCAACCCGCCATCAGCGCTTCAGGCACCCTCACCTTTACGCCGGCGCCCAATAAGTGGGGCGTAGCCATCGTTACCGTGGTATTGAAGGATGACGGCGGCACAGCCAACGGCGGTATAGATCAAAGCGCACCTGTTACATTTAACATTACACTGAACGCCGTGAACGATGCGCCGCACATGGACCCGGTAGGGGATGTAGCGGTGGCCGTTAACAGTCAGCCATTGACAATCACACTCACGGGCCTTGATCCGGGACCGGGCGAAACAAGTCAGCAGTTAACGGTAACAGCTTTCTCCGACACGCATTCATTGCTCGCGGACCCAACGGTAACCCTGTCTGGCAACGGTACAGCCACGTTGCAGCTGGCACCCATCCAGGGTATGATCGACATGGCGACAATTACAGTGGTGATCCGCGACAATGGCGGCACTGCATCGAGCGGTATGGATGAAACCCTGATCACCTTTACCGTGACTGTATCAGATGCCATCCAGCCAGCATTTGTTCCCACGCTTTTCTCACCCAACGGCGACGGCGCCAATGATGTCTTCCGCGTACGGGCCTCCGGCATAGCCGACATCCGCTTCAGCATATACAGCACAGATGGCAACGAAGTGTTCACCACCACCGACATCACCACCGCCACCGAAGACGGCTGGAACGGCCGTTACCAGGGCCGCGACATGCCCGCCGGCTCCTACACCTGGACCCTCCAGGGCCACTACCTCGACGGCACCACACTCACCGCCGGAAACAAATCACACGGACAGGTAGTATTGCTCCGTTGACCCACTGGAGCAAGTGTTGTGCGTATGAAAGCGCGTAAGGTCACTTGTGACCACAATGCTCGCAGTCTTCAGACTGCACAACACCTTGACACAAGTATGTGCAGCCCTGAAGGGCGCAATACCCTAGCGCAGGGTGAAGCCCCGCCCGTGTTGGTGTTCTGTCCGCCCCGTGTTGGTGTTCTTCACCAACACGTTCCCCATCGTGTTCCGCAAGTGCTGCGCATTAGGCCTGAGCGCAAGGTCATTTACTGACACCTACATCCTTAAGACCGTTTTGCACACCCGCATCCCAAGGCGTATTTTAGCACAAGGTTCAAAAACCATCGCGCCACATGAAGAAAACGTTGCTTATTACAGGTGGTATCGGATTGTTATGCCTGCTCCTCATTGCCAGGCTCTTCTTTAGGCAGAACAATGACATGACCGATGAGCGGGAGTGGTTCGCCAAAGCATTGCGTTACGAGTTTTCCGCCCGGGTAGATAGCGTGCGCATGTTTAACGAGCATACAGGCCGGCTTTGGTGCCTGCTTACCTCGGGTGATCCGCAGACCCATCGTGAAGACAGTTTGAAGCCATTCTTTAAACAACATGACATGTTATACCTGATCTTCCATCGCTCAGCCGATACCGTTATCTTCATCATACCCAACGGCAACCTGGTAGCCAAAGGCGATAGCGTACGCGTTAGCTCGCAAAAAAATACCATCCAGTTTTTCCGGGAGGGAAAACCTGTCGCCACTGACCAGCTAAGCAACACGCTGACGGGATTCGGCCGTCCATTCTTCATCAAAAAGCGAAAATGAGCCCTGGTGTCAGTGTTGTGCGTATGGAAGGTGCGTGAGGTCACTTGTGCCCCTGATGATTACAGTCTTCAGACTGCACCTGGCACCTGGCGCGGAAGTTTCTTCCGGCGCCTTAAAAAATCTATTTCATAGCATCTCTTCCCCCGGGAACTTAGTTCCCCAATCGTCGCATAGTACTGTGCGGCTCGCGCCAAAAGTTACTTGTGTCTTTGCTGATTCCGCTTATCTTTAACAGACATTTAACATCAACGCATCGATGAAAAGAGACCTCCTGATTTTTATCTATCTGACATCCATCATCACCGCATTCTCCCAACCACCCAAGGCGATTTTTACCAAAACGGAAAGGCACGTCATCCCGGAAGGAATAACCGTGAACCCCGCCGACGGAAAGATCTATGTGAGCAGCATTGCTTTGAGAAAGATCATAGCCATTGACTCAACGGGCAAATGTAATGACTTCATCACCACGGGTCAGGATGGATTTCAGGAAGGCCTCGGTTTAAAAATAGACCCGAAAAAAAAGTGGCTCTGGGTGGTCTCGAATCAAAAGCAGGGAAAATGGTATACCTCGCAGCTGCATGCTTTCGACCTTGCATCGGGTTCGTTAAAACAGAAGTATTCGATCAGAGATACCGTGCAGCATCTGTTCAATGACTTCACCATTCATACAAACGGCAAAATTTATATCAGCGACACTTATGCATCCTCGATCTACGAGCTTGACATCGCGCATCGAAAATTGAACCTGTTCCTTCACGACACACTCATGCTTGCGGGTGCTAACGGAATTGCCCACAACGCGCACGGCAGGATCTATATTGCTACACGCAAGGGCCTCGTGCACCTGGATCCGGTCTCAAAAAAATTGCTGCCGCTCGCCTTTAGCGATTCCAGAAGATCGTTGTGGCTCGATGGTATTGTGCTTTGGAACAACAGCATTATCGGCGTAGCTGACAGATCGATCGTGCAATACCATCTGAATGCCGAGGGAAGCGGCCTTGTTAAGGAAAGGGTCATAGATGAAGACAATGCATTCTTCCGTGATCCCACAACCGCTGCTATTTTTTCCAACAAGTTATACGTGATTGCAAACAGCTACATCGGCGCCTACAACCGGAACAATGAAAAAGTTGCCGGTATCGAAAACAACCTCGAACCGGTCGTGATCCTGGCCTATCCGTTGAACCAGCCCTGAAAGGGCGCCACACTCCAAACGTAGGGTGTAGCCCTACGTTACGGCGTTACGTAAACCCCCAAAATTCCGTACATTACATCAAACCATGGAAGTCCATAAGCACACACCGAAGTTCCCGTTATCGAATTTTATCGAGCACATGGTGTATGTGAGTGGTTCTTTACCCATTCCTTATTTAAAAGAATTACCGGATGGTGGCATTAACCTCGTGATCGAGCTGAATGACAATACCGTCAACACCATTTATCCGGGAGAGAGCCTTCAGCAAAAACACGAAGTAAAGAGAGCATGGATCTCCGGCGTACAGAAGCAAGCCATCCTGTACAAGAATAACACCGATTCCTCGATCATAAGCGTACGGTTTACCGCGGGCGGCTTTTTTTGCCTCACCAAAATGCCGATCACGGCTATCGACCACGTTGGCATCGAAGCGGAAGACCTGCTGGGGAACTCATTCCGGCATTTGTATCAGAGAATCATCAATGCTTCCGGCCCTGCGGAGATGTTTGCCTTGATCGAAAGCTACTTTTTGCAATACCGTGTAGGTCATAGTACCGAGCATGAGATCATTCGGTTCATCGACCAGAACATTGACAAGCCTATTGATTGGTTGGTTCATAAGTCCGGCTACTCGCAAAAGCATGTGATTCACTTGCTTAAAAAGCACACCGGTTTCTCCCCAAAATATCTTCAGCGATTGAACCGTTTTCAGTTGGTAGTAAAGGAGGTCCAAATACAGAAAAACAATATCGATTGGTTTTCGGTTGTCCATCGCTACGGCTATTATGACCAGGCTCACCTGATCAAGGATTTCTCCCACTTCTCAGGCATCAGCCCCCGCGACTATATCAATTCCCAGCTCGCAATCGAAGCAAACAGCCTCGTCTCCGACATGATCCTCAAACTCCCTACCTGATTATTAAGTAGTTACACAGAATACGGTAGGCCCAGCCCTGAAAGGCCGCAATACTCATCGCCGGGGGCGAAGCCCGCGGATCTAAGAGGTAAATTTTTTACAATGGCAGGCGGAGCCGTGTATCTAGCTTTGTTCCAACAAAAAAAACGAAACACAGCTATGAAACCATTTAAGATCGAAGTGCCCCAGGAAGTATTGAATGATTTAGCAACACGGTTAAAGCAGACCCGCTGGACGGACGAGCCTGAAAATGCCGGCTGGAGCTACGGTACCAATCCCGACTATTTACGCGAGCTGGTAACGTACTGGCAAAATGAGTACGATTGGCGGAAGCACGAAGCCGGGATCAACAAGTTTCCTCAGTTTAAAGTCGACATCGATGGCGTAACCGTTCACTTTATATATGTGAAAGGAAAAGGGCAGGGCACTTTGCCATTGATCCTTACCCATGGATGGCCTGATTCTTTCTATCGTTTTCTCAAAGTTATTCCCTTGCTCACTGAGTCTTTCGATGTTGTGATCCCTTCGATCCCGGGCTTTGGCTTTTCGCAACAAACCGCAATGAATGTAGACCGTGTAGCTGATTTGTTCAACAACCTGATGACAAAAGTATTGGGCTACAGCACATACGTTGCGGCAGGAGGCGACATGGGATCGGTTGTTACAAAATCAATGGCAGTGCAATATCCTGAAAATATAAAGGCCATTCATTTAACCGATGTTGGTTATCCCAACGGCACAGAGGATTGGAGCACGATGACACCTGAGGAGCAGGCATTTGGACAGCTGATCCAGCAGTGGTTCTTCACAGAAGGTGCATTCAACATGATCCAGTCTACGAAGCCGCAAACCCTGGGCTACGGGTTGAATGATAGTCCCGTGGGACTCGCTTCGTGGATGATCGAGAAGTTTTATTCCTGGAGCGATCATGACGGGAAAATTGAAAATGCCTTAACGAAAGATGAGCTGATCACCAACATCATGATCTATTGGGTCACACAATCCATTAATTCTTCTATCAGGATGTATGCTGAAAATGCGCGGGCCAGTTACATGGGTGGCCTGAAGTCTTCTCAACGCGTAGCAGTGCCAACCGGGATATCCCTCTTTCCGAAGGAGGCCCAGTTTCCCAAAGCATGGGCCGACCGAATGGTCAACGTCGCCAGCTTCTCCATCATGAAAAAGGGCGGCCACTTCGCAGCCCTGGAAGTACCCGACCTCTATTCCAAAGAGCTCATCAGCTTCTTCACCAATCGAAAGTAGATGATTGCAAGCCCGATGAGAATTCATCGGGCTTTTGTATTGCCACAAGTCCAAGCAGCCCTGAAAGGGCGCAATCCCTAACGTAGGGTGAAGCCCTACGCTAGGGAGTATCATTTACGCCGAAAAATCGCCGCCTTCAAACGTACCAATTCCCCGAGTAGTCGCGTTTCCCGCACGAGTTCCGCGTTTCCCTTTTGATTTGCTATTGCCGCAATGGCGAGGTTCAGCGTATCGATCTCGGTTTCGCGGCCATTGAGGATATCCTGGT
>NZ_JAHESF010000079.1 GCF_018598225.1 Chryseosolibacter histidinae
CTCGACAGCTTCTTACTGTAATTTTCCTTGTCATAAGTTAACCGTTTATGGTCAACCTATTTCAGGGACGGACAAGGTGTACGGTGTTTCTTCAGTACCGATTCGTCGACCCCTTGGGGCGCCCTTCTGACTCCTGACTCCTGGCTCCTAGCTTCTTCTCCTACTGACCAACCATAAACACTGCATTGGCAAAGATCATCTTGCCATTCTCCCAGAAGCAGCGGAACAACGGGTTGTCTACCAGGTACACCACTTCGCCCTGCCCTTTTTCTTCAACACCGAATACGAGGCTGTTGTCGAGCTTGTGGTTGGCATTTTTTCCGGCAAAGCCCTGAACGGGTTTCGCTTTTCCTTTGATCACCCCAACGTTCCAGCCGTCATCGAGATATGCGAAACGCGATTCGCTGGTCTTCAGGGTGTAGTAGGTGTCTTTCATACCGAAGGCCAGGGGATGCGACTTGTCAAGACTCACTTTGTAAATGGCACCAGAGATGGTTTCCGAAAGCTGCTTGCGCTCGGCATCTTCGTAACGCGTAACGCCTTCTTTTTCCTTCAGCTCTTTCTCTTTGCGCTCGGCCTGGTTCTTTTCGTCATCCGAAGCATACACTTTCAAACTGAATCCTTTCTTCTCCGAAAAGGCATTCAGCGCGTTGCCTACCAGGATGAGCCTTCCACCGCCGGAGACCCAGGATGATACCTGCTCCAATATGCCTTCGTCAAAGAGCCTGTAAGAACCTTCGGGCACGATGAGCACATCATATTTTTTCAGGTCTACGCTGCGGAAATATTCCGTGCCGATCTGCGTGATGGGATAATGCACCTGCTGCTCAAAGAAGTGCCATACTTCACCGGCAGAGAGCGACGAAGTTTGATCGCCGAACACCGTGGCGATGCGGGGCGCCTTCAGGAAGTTCACGTCTCCCGAGCCCACATCCCGGCCGCGATCCATAAAACCGGTTGACGACGTGTAGATCTTTCTGCCGTATTGCCGGGCAAGGCCTTCTATGACGTTATCGAACGAAGCGATGTTTTCGTTATTTCTGCGGGGCACCAGCAGCGTTCCAGGCTCGAAGGTGTCACCATTAACGCTGAAAGATCTTTCTGCCGACCTGATCTTGATGCCCTTCTGCATGAGGGCGGCCAGGAACTCCACGTCTTTTAAGCTCTGGTATTTGAAAACGTAGATGTAGGGTTTGTTGACCGGGTTGTTCTCTACAGCTTTAGGTTGATATGCCCTGCCGGTGTTGATGCGTTCGTTCAGGGCATAGGCCTTCAGATCGTAAGCATACATCAGGTTCCAGGCGGTGATGTCGTACGTGAGCGAGTCGGGCAATTTCGACTGCGGCTCAAACAAGGTGGTGATGAATCTTGACTTGGGCTGATATATGTTCACGATGATATCGTCTGTAGTAAGATTGAAGCTGCCCTGCGCCTGGGTCTGGTACTCGAAACCCCTGGCGGCCTTGCCTGCCGAAGCATGGCCATAACGGATGCCATGTGTATCGAACAAAGCGGTGAGCTGGCTGACCTTGTCAGGATTGTTATCGGACTTGATCACGTATGTTTTGTAAGCGGCCGCGGGATTGGTATTGTTCTCTTTAAAATATTTCTCAAACTCGTCAACCACCCGTGTGGCATTTATCGAAGTGATCTCAATGGTAGAAATGCCTGTGGTATAATGGTGCGTGAGCCTGTCTTTGAGCGTGAGCGGATCGCCGGTCTCAGTAGTGATGGTAAGACCCCCGAAACCTCCGCCGGCCTGCTCGTAGGTCATGCCGATGGCGCCGTTGTAAGTAGGATACGTGTCGCCATAGCTGGGATAGTACAGGTCAAAAACTTCTTTGGTAAAATAGAGCCATCCCTGGGCATCGAAATATTTAGCGTTGTTCTTCCCGATCATCAGCTGGAACTCGCGCTGCCACGGAGAGATCACCTCATGAAAAGGCTCGGCAGCAGGCGCGAAGAAATAAGGGTTGTTGTAGCCCTGCTCATGGAAGTCGACGTGAACGTGGGGCATCCACTGGTTGTATACTTTCAGACGCTGCTGCGACTCTACCTGTGTCTGCCAGGCCCAGTCGCGGTTAAGATCAAAGAGGTAGTGGTTGGCCCTTCCGCCGGGCCAGGGCTCACGGTGTTCTTTGGCATCGCCGCTGGGGTTGGGAATACGATTGCCGTACTGGTTATAGAAGTTGGCGTAGCGGTCGCGGCCGTCAGGGTTCAGACATGGGTCGAGGATCACAATGGTGTTCCGGAGCCACTCCTGTGTTTTGTTGTTGCCGGTATTGGCGAGCTCGTACAAGGTTTGCATGGAAGCTTCCAGTGAGTTGGCTTCGTTGCCATGCACATTGTAGCTCAGCCAAACGATCGCTTTTTTATCGCCAGCAGGTGTGCCTTCCGCCAGGCCCGTTCTGCGAAGGTTGTCCTGGCGGATCTGGTCAAGATTTTTGAAGTTTTCGGGCGATGTAACCACGGCATACACCAGGGGACGGTACTCGTAAGTTTCACCGTACTGCACCAGGTCAACGTTGGGCATAACATCGGCCACGTGTTTGTAATACTCGATCACGCGGTGATGGCGGGTGAAGCGCTCACCGAGCTCGTAACCTAAAAATTCTTTTGGGCTCAGCAACTTCTGCTGTGCTTGTGAAAGGGTGGTGACCAGGCAAAGCATGATCAGCCAGCAACGTTTGTTCATAGCGGATAATTATTCGGTCAAATTAATTGAAAATGTTGAAAAGGCGCCTGGCGGCCCATCGCTTTGTTATAAAAGGCTTCAGGTAAGGATGACATCCTTCTAAAAGATGTCATCCTTGTATTTGCCGTATTATCCTGCTTCCCGGCTGCCAGGTGTTTACAGATCTGGTGGGCGTCAACGCTTATGCGTTCATTTTTCATTAAATTACGTTAGTTTTAATAAACGCTAAATCCGTAACTATGAACACAACTACCACTGCCCCTTCTCCTGTAGCCACCGCCAACTATGCGGGTTTCGGCCTCAGGTTCGTAGCCTTGATCATCGATTACATCATCATTGGAGTGCTCCAGTCTTTTGTTGTTGTGCCGATCCTTGGTTTAATGGGACTGAGCTTCCTTCCGCAGATCCAGAGTGGCGAAACACTAAGTGAAGCAGAAGCCATCGGTATGATGAGTGGCATATTTGCAGCGGCGGGCTCCATCTGGATCCTGACCACCGCCATCTCATTCCTGTATTTTGCCATCCTTGAATCGTCCAAGGTGCAGGCTTCCATAGGCAAGATGGCGCTGAGCATCAAAGTTACAGATATGAACGGAGAGCGTATCTCTTTTGGAAAAGCCTGCCTGCGCACCGTTGGAAAATATGTTTCAGGTATGATCCTTTGTATCGGTTATCTGATGGCCGCCTTCACAGAGAAGAAGCAGGCCCTGCATGACATGATCGCCAGTACCCTCGTCGTTAAAAAATAGGTAATGGAAAATCAACAGCAAACTACAGCTGCCGTAGTAACCACCAAAGAGTGGGTTCTGATATATCTGATCATGATCGTTCCGTTAGTGAACATCATCATGCTGTTTGTCTGGGCATTTGGCAGCACTGAAAATCCCAACAAGGCTAACTGGGCAAAAGCACGACTCATCTGGATGGCCATCGGACTCGGCATCGCCTGTATCCTGTGGTTCACCATCATCGGGGCATTGCTTGCCGGTTTCGGCGACGGCGCTTTTTCGTAGATCTTAATCAAGGACGACATCCTTCTGAAAGGATGTCATCCTTTTTATTTGCAGTTCTTCTTGATGGCAGCTTTGGCATCGGGTGAGCCCATCTCGTCGGCGCGTTTAAAATCGAGGCAGGCATCATACTGATTGTTCATGTTCAGCTTAGCCAATCCGCGCTGATAGTAAGTTTCGGGGTCGCCCGGGTAAAGATCGATGGAGGCAGAGTAGTCTTCAACCGCCCCGGCAAAATCTTCCTTCTCAGTCCTGCTCAGGGCACGGTTATCAAAATAAACAGGGTTTGAATCGTCAAGCGAAATGGCCTTGGTATAATCGGCAATGGCGCCGTCATGGTCTTGTAAAGCAAACTTCACCACGCCGCGGAGGTTGTAGGTATCAGGATCTTCACCGTCGAGCTCGATGGCCTTGTTGTAATCTTCTAGCGAACCTTTGAAATCTTCTTTGGCACTTTTGGCCAGCGCGCGGTTCTCGAATTTCAGGGCGTCTTTGGGATCCATTTTGATGGCCTGATCGAAATCAGCGATGGCCTGATCATAATTCTCGGCGTGATAATGTGCGGTGCCGCGATAGTTGAACAGCGTTGCATCGGTTTTGTCCATCTCGATGGCTTTGGTGTAGTCGTCGATGGCGCTGATGTACTCACCCAGCTCTGCCTTGATGAAACCGCGGTTGAAATATTTGTCGGCATCGGCGGGCCCGAGCTCCAGCGCTTTGCTGAAATCGAAGTAGGCGCCCTGAAGGTCTTCGATGTTGTATTTGGCCAGCCCGCGGTTGGAGTAGGCGTCGGCGAGCTTCGGATTGAACCTGATGGCCTTGTCGAGGTCAGTGATGGCGCCGTCGTCATCGCCGAGGTTCAGCTTTGCCTCGCCGCGGTTGTTCAGGGCGTCGGCATAGGTGGAGTCGATCTCCAGCGCGATGTTGTAATCGCCGATGGCACCATAGAGGTCGGCAAGCCCCGCACGGGCCTGCCCGCGAAGGTTCAGCGCTATTTTATTCTTCGGATTGCTGTCGATGAGCTTGGTAAGGTCAGCTTTGGCGCCGGCATAATCTTCGGCCTGCAGCTTTTTACGGGCTGCTTCCAATGGATCCTGTGCCAGGGCGGCGTACGCCGTGAGCCAGAGGCAGATCAGAAATTGAGCTTTTTTCATATTCGGTTCTCCCGCGAATTTATGAATTATTCATGTTTTTATGCACCGACACACGGTTTAATCCGCCTGACAGAATTTTAAACGATATATCCATAATCCCTGTATCTTGGAAAAACTTTTTTCTTGTATGATCTCTAAGACCGCACTGACCTTTGCATCAGTAATTGCCTTCACCTCCTGTGCGTGGGCGCAGGAAAGGCCGCTGGATATGAAGATGGATTTTGAAGAGTACGACCCGCCGTCATCGCTGGTGGTGCCTGAACACAAGCTGACCCGCGCAAAATTTCCCTTCATCGACGTGCACAATCACCAGTTCAGCATGCCCACGCAAGACCTCCATGCGCTGGCCAAGGAGATGGATGCGCTCAACATGGCCGTAATGGTGAACCTGAGCGGTCGTGGCCGTGGCAGCACCGAGCACCTCGACAAGTCGCTGGAGAACGTGAAGAAAACAAACCCGAAGCGGTTCATCGTTTTTACCAATATGGACTTCGCCGCCATTGACGATCCGGAATGGCAGAGCCGCATGGTGAAACAGCTTGAAGACGATGTGAAGAAAGGTGCCAACGGACTGAAGATCTACAAGAGCCTCGGCATGTTCACCAACGATAGCAAAGGAAACCGCATCAAGATAGACGACCCGCGCATCGATCCCATCTGGGCCAAATGTGGCGAGCTCGGAATTCCTGTGCTGATCCACGCTGCCGATCCGAAACAGTTCTGGCAACCGATCGACAAGAACAACGAACGGTGGCTCGAGCTCAAGCTTCATCCCGGACGCCGCCATGATACGGACCCCGTTTCATGGGAGACCATCATCGCCGAGCAGCACAACATCTTCAAAAAACATCCCAAGACAAAATTCATCAACGCGCACATGGGCTGGTATGGCAGCGACCTTCAGAAGCTGGGAGAGCTCATGGAAAAATTCCCGAACATGTATACCGAGATCGGTGCCGTGATCGCCGAGCTGGGAAGACAACCCCGCGCTGCCCGCGCTTTCTTGATCAAGTATCAGGACAGGGTGATGTTTGGAAAAGACAGCTGGGTGCCCGATGAGTACGAGACCTATTTCAGGGTGTTGGAGACGGCAGACGAATATTTTCCGTATCACAAACGTTATCACGCCTTCTGGAGGATGTACGGCCTGGAGCTGCCTGACGATGTGCTTAAAAAGATCTACTACAAAAATGCGCTGAAGGTGATCCCTAATATCGACGCAAGTCAGTTTCCTAAATAAGATTTGAGGGATGACATTCTTTCAAAGGATGTCATCCCTGAAAAACTATTTTCCTTCAACAACATCAGGTTTGTAGCCTCCCAAACGGAAGCCCATACCCATACCGGTCTGGAACCAGCGGTGATCGAAGTAGAGATTGCTCTCGGTGGTCATTGAGAAACCCGCCTGAAAGGTAAAGAAGAAGCGGTTGTTCATGCCATTCACACGACCGATGAACCCCGGCTCGAAAAATACTTTGGGTTTTTCGTCCACCTTAACGGTAGTGGTACCGTTGGTAAACTCGGTAAAATTCACGATAGAGACACGGGGCACAAAAGAGAAGTGCATCACCTTTTTGTTAAAGCCGAACGCGGGCTGAATGAAGTAGCGCTCATACTTGCCGCTGGCTGCCTCAACGCCTAAAAAGTTCGCGGAGTTGTTGCCTTCACCCCTGCCGTAGCCTGCAAAAATTTCCATGAACATGCTGCCATCGTTATCGAAAAGGCCAATGCCGCCTTCATAGAATTTGTGGCGCAGGTAATCGTCTTCATCATCGGGGTCGGTGCCGCTGCGATCGATGTACGCATAGTTGCCCATGATGCCGATGTGATTGGTCAGCGATATGGCGGCCTGAGCTTCGTAGCCGTTGCCGATCTGACCTCCTACCTGTACCTCTCCGCCCTTGGCGAACATCGGTGAATTGCGCAGGTTAGGAACATACGTCGGCGCGCAGGATGACATTACAGACATTACAAGTAATACGAGTAATAATTTTTTCATGCTGGTAGCGTTTCATGTAAATTTAGCAAAAAATAGAACTATGACTTTTGACGCCGCAGCAGTGAATGACCTCATACGTAAGAGAAGATCCGTTTTTCCACAATTTTATACGGGAGAAAAAGTAGATGACAACATCATCAGGCAGATGATCGTTAACGCGAGCTATGCGCCAACCCACAAATTGACCCAGCCATGGCGTTTTGTGGTGTTTAAAGGCGAAGGTTTAAAAAAATTCGCAACAGCACAGGCAGAGGTTTACAAGACTGTAACAGAACGTGATGGAACCTTCAAGGAAGAGAAATACCAGAACCTGCTCAACAAACCCCTGCTCTCATCGCACATCATTGCCGTGTGCATGAAGCGCGACCCTAAACATTCAGTGCCCGAGATCGAAGAATCCGGCGCTGTGTTCTGTGCCGTGCAGAATATGTATCTCACCGCCACCGCCTATGGTGTGGGTTGTTACCTCAGCACCGGTGGCATCACCTATTTTGAAGAAGCAAAGCCCGTGTTCGGCCTCGGCCCCGAAGACAGACTCATCGGCTTTGTTCACGTGGGCGTTCCCAAAGAAGTGCTCGTAGCCGGCAAACGGAAACCGGTTGAGGAATTTACGGAGTGGGTGGCCTAGAAGTAGGCTGTAGGGCAATTCCGATAGCTTCGCTATCGGGCAGTAGGCAAAAAATCCTTCGATCGTAGCGACAATCGCTTTATTTCTGACCGCTTTTGCCTACTGCCACGATGACCATCGGGGTTTGCCTACTGCCTACTGTTACCCGTGGACTTTTCAGTTACACTATCGAATCTGTCCATTGATGCATTGTATAAATGCCGCCCTCAACGTTCTTTTACATCGATAAAAACAGGAAGCAAATTTGCTTGATGTGAGATCTTAAACTCAAAAATTTAAATGACTATGAAGCGATCGATGATTCTGCTGTGTTTTTCTCTTTGTGCCGCTTTTGCGGAAGCCCAGGTAATTGGAAAAACATTCCCGGCAATGGAAGCGGAAACAGTAGAAGACAAAAAAGTGAAGCTGCCGGGCGACGTGGCTGGAAAATATACGCTGATAGGCATGGCATATTCAAAAAAATCGGAAGATGAGCTCAACTCGTGGTTTCAGCCTGTATTTCAGAAGTTCATTCAGAAATCGAAAGGGCTGATGTCTGGTTTTGCTTACGATGTGAATGTCTACTTTGTGCCCATGTTCACAGGCGTAAATGCCG
This sequence comes from Chryseosolibacter histidinae, assembly GCF_018598225.1. GTDB lineage: Bacteria > Bacteroidota > Bacteroidia > Cytophagales > Cyclobacteriaceae > Chryseosolibacter > Chryseosolibacter histidini. Next base: position 8,082 of record NZ_JAHESF010000079.1, read on the forward strand.
CCGCCACCGGCACGGCCAAAAAGAAAGCCATCAAGAATGTCGATCCGCAGCTGTTGCCTTACATCCTGTTCTACCGGGGTGAGCTTAAAACCTACAAGGAAGCGCTCGATTTTGAAAAACGGGATATTCCTTATTTCTTCGTACTCGATCCGCAAGGGAAAATAGTATACGCTACGTCCGGAAAATACACGACAGAAAAGATGGACGAGGTAGAAGAACATATAGAATAAGCGCTTAGCACAATTTCTAAACCCCGCTCATGAACGCATTTCAACTTTTAGGTATAGCATTGGCACCCGGGGTTGCCATCATGCTGTACATTTATCTCAAAGACAAACATGAGCGCGAGCCGCTCTCGTTGTTGCTGGCCAGTTTCCTCTACGGAGTTTTCAGTACGCTGATCACCCTCTTCATCAGCGTGCCCCTTGAATTTCTGGTCGCGCTTCGCAAAGACGACCTGCTTCATGAGTTCTATGATGCCTTCTTCAAAGTGGCGCTCGTGGAGGAGTTCAGCAAGTTCCTTTTTGTACGTTTCCTCCTCTATCCCAATAAAAATTTCAACGAGCCTTTCGATGGCATTGTTTACGCGGTGATGGTGAGCATGGGTTTTGCCACCCTTGAAAACGTGATGTATGTTTTTCAATACGGCTTTGAGACCGGCATTCTAAGGATGTTCACCGCGGTGCCGGCCCACGCAACGTTTGGTGTGATGATGGGCTATTTTCTTGGAAAAGCAAAATTCGAGCACCGCATGGGCGCCTATTACAGTTTCATTGCCCTGCTCGCGGCTACTATTTTCCATGGAGCGTACGATTATTTCTGGTTCATCCAAAGAGTAACAGGCGTCTGGGCCGGTATCTGGATCGGCGCTGTTGTTTCGCTTCTGATCGGTCTTCTGCTCTCCCGCAATGCCATCAAGCTGCATCAGCAGGCCTCGCCCTTTATTAGTCGCAAGCCTAAAGCTACGAGCCACGAGATAGACTCATAACTTCTCGCAGCGCACAGCTAACGACTCACAGCTTGCTCTTTGATCCTGATCAATCTCGACTCAGCGAAATATCCCTTGTGGATCAGCTTCATCAGCATGGCGGGCGTTGGATCGATCTGGTACAATGTCTCGTTTTCTTTCTGGATGGAATCCACCCTGATCTCGGCTGACAGTTTTTTGAGAAAATCGTTGAAGTCTGTGTTCTTCTCCTGTAAGCTCATGTAGATGAGGTCTCCGTTCTTTTCCTGCCGGAGCACGCGCAGCAGCCATTCCGGTTTTTCGTTGAGGTTGAGGAAGTAATATCCTTTGTATGATTTGAGGACGAGTGTATCGCTGAGCACGCCCTCTTCGTAGCGGTCGTTCTTGCCCGAACGTTCTGCCACATCGAAATATCCGAAGCGATAACCGTGCTCTGTAATGACCACTGTGTCTTTCGAGGGTGTGCCTTCGTCTGTCAGCGTCAGGTATTTTCCTTGCAACGCCCTGGGTACTGATGTGAGCGCTTTTCTGCCTTCCGGCTGAGGATTTTCAAACGATACTTCCTTACAAGCGAATACCACTAGCAAAAAAAGTACTACAGATACAGATATTCTGCTCATAGTTGCTGGATTCTGGTGTAAGCATACAAATTCCCTGACCAATAAAAAAAGCTTGCCAGCCTGAGAATAGTAGACAGTAGGCAAACCCCGATAGTCATCGGGGGCAGTTGACAACGGGAGGTCAAGGACAAAGCGTTTGTTGCCTCGATCGAAGGAAAATGGGTTTATTTAACACTGATCCTTTGTCTACTGCCGATAGCGAAGCTATCGAAAATTGTCTACTGCCTACTGTTTTTCAGTGCATTCTAACAGCGGCTTCGATATCACGAAGCAGGTCGTCTTTCTTAAGGCCTACCGGCGATGTGGGTGTGGCGATTTCCACGCGCAGTGCCTTGAGGCCGTTGGCGCCGGGCAACTCTTCCAGCTCAAGCTCTTCCACCTTGTCTTTGATCAGCTTGCGGGTGGCGAGATAATCGAAGTAGCGTTTGTATTCTTCACCTATTTTGGTCTGGTTGAACACCACAGCGATCTTTCCGGGTTGCGTGAGACGCTCTCCGGTATTCTTGATCAGGGCTTTGTCGATCCGTTTCTTAACGATCTCGTAACGGATATCATAAGCGCCGTCTACATCGAACTGTTTTTCATCGGGCCTGAAGCGGATGGAGAGCGGCTGGTCGTGCACCAGGATGAGCTGGGTGATGTCGAGGTTGGTCTTGAGCCGGGGCTTGAGCTGCGCGATCTTCTTGTCGGTCTCGCACATCAGCAGCAGCTGCCACAACCTGAAGTTCTTGAGGTAGAACGGATCGAATTTTTTATCGCGCGTAAGCGAGCTTCCCAGGTACAGGGTGAACTCTATACCATCGGTCTGATATTTCTCGAAATAGTGCGGGAACATTTCCTGGGCGGCACGCTGGGCCTCATCGAGGTGAAGGCTGATGGTCTTGTTGATCAGCGCCAGGCTTTCTTCAAATGCTTTTCTGCGTTTATACACCACGCCGAAAACCGGGTCGAGGTGATGACGGTATTTGGCGATGTTCTTTTCGTGGTCTTTGTCGTCTTCAAAATGCTGCACCAGCGGATTGATCTCGTGCTTCAGAAAATCCAGTACGTTGCTTTCGTCTCCCGAGGCCATTCCCTTGCTGATCTTTTCCAGCTGAACTCCGGTTTTGAAGATCACTTCCTCGAGCAACGGAAGTTTTTTGGTGCTGTTGATCTTCTGCAGCAGGTCTTTGGCAAGCCTCAGGTTCTGCAGCAGGTCTTGCTGAATGGCGGTGGTGCGTTCCAGCGATGAGTTCCTTACGTCGGCCAGGCCGAACAGGGGATACACATCCTTGAAGGCGATCTCTTCGAGCACGGCTTTTTCGCCTCTTCTGCGCTTATGCAGGAGGTTGGTGCCGGCTTCCAGGAATCGCCATTCCACCGTAGGGTGAATGTTGGTGCACTCTTCCTGGATGATAGCCCTCACTTCTGTGGCGGTCTCTTCTTTCACACGCTTCAATGCTGCCGTGAACATGGGCAGGGCGTTCTCAACCTTGTTGGCGCTGATCGGGTTCAGTTTTCCCGGAGTTGCCGAAGCAAGCTCAAGCATGCCGATGGTCTCCCCGTCTTCAAGCAATGGGGCCAGCAGCACGTTTTTAACACCGTTGGCGATCAATGTCTCTTCGACCTTGCTTTTGAAGGGATACGTTTCGAGATTCTCTATGGTGATATAACGTTTCTCCATCCAGCTGCGCTCGTAAACGGAGCCGTGGTATTCACACGCTGCCTCGGGCGTTGTTTCTGCGAGGCTTTTTACACGCTCAGCGTTTTCGTGGCCACTGTGGCTGATCACGATATTGCTATTTGAATCGAAGTAGGCCAGTCCCAGCTTGATGTCGGGCATGCCGAAAATAGACCTGAGCTTCTGCTGGATGGCGGCGAAATTCTCTTTCCTGGTAACAGCATTTTTTTCCAGCAGATCGTACTTGATGGCCGAGAGCATTTCCTGCTCGGTAACATCAACAAAGCGGAAGATCATGAAACCATGGAACTCGAAGTCTTCGGGCCTGATGTACTGCAGCCAGAGGTCTACGTCATACACTTTCTCTGTAAGAAACTTGACCACCTTCGGATCGATGGGACGCGGCGGGGTTTTGGCAATGATCTCCATGAACTGTTTGCCGGTTTCCACCTTGTAAACCTTGTCGAGACCCGTTTCGGGGTTGCGGATAGTAAAGAGTATAGGCTTGTCAATGGTGATGTCCACACCATAAAACTTCTGCAGGATGAGCAGGCAGGCGTGGATGGTTTTACCGATATTGATATCCTTGCCGGGAATATTCACGGCGGCGCAGCTGGCGATCTGCTCGAAGCTCAGGGTTCTGTTAAAAGCTTTGGTGGCGTAAAAAGATTCGAACTGGAAGGGGATCGTTGCCGCGGAAAGCTCGTATTCGTGGCTTGCTGGCGAGATCACGGCCGTCATTAAAAACTCAACCAGCGCGCGGTGTTTTTCCAGCACGGAAAAGTCCTGGATCGGCTCCTTCAGCTCAGGGGCATTTTTAAGCTCGTCGAGCAGGCCGTGGGCGAAAGCAGGAACCGCACCCGTTTGAATAGCGTTTTCCCAGTATTCTATCAGCTGGCGGAGGCTGAGCACCGATTTGAATGGGAATTTTCTGGTGGTAGAAATATGCATAGATGCGCGGTTTATGCCGATAAAACGGCTTTCCTGAAAACAGAGTTCTTTAAATGAGACGGAAGTGTTGAAATTTTAGTGTGAGGTGTATAGGTTACGGCCCCGAAACCACAATTTTGCGTTTATACCTACAACCTTTAATATTGCTTAAGTGTCTATGGCTATGGATTTAACGTCTTTATGAACGCGCGGACCAGTGTTGTTTTTGGCTTTTTTCTGTTGATAGCGGCAGGTTGCGGCCTGGATTCGGATGATCCGAAGCACCAGGTCAATATCTCTCCCCTTTCGTTTGATTTCAGCGATAGTGAGCAGGATTGGAAGCATGGCTTTGCCGACTTCCCGTCTAAGGACTCTACGTTGTTTGAGTTGAAGTATGCCCATACCAACAGGCCCTCCAACCTCGGCGGCGGCAAGTCGATCATGCTTTCAGGCAACAATCTCAACGGAGATCTTTTTATGTTCCTCAAAAGAAAGATCTCTGGCCTTCAGCCCGATACAGAATTTACCCTGACCTTCAAAGTGGAGTTTGCTTCTGATGCCAAAGTTGGAATGACAACAGCAAACGGTGCACCCGGAGAAGATGTTACTGTAAAGGTGGGCGCTACCGACACGGAACCGAAAACGGTGATCGAGAATGGCAGGATCGTAATGAACATCGATAAGGGTGACCAGAAAAGCAACGGAGAAGACATGATTCAGATCGGCAATGTGGCCTCCCTCAACACAGATGTTACCGGCTACTCGCTGATCAACCTGAATAATTCAGCCATCAACGGCCTCGGCGACCAGCCTCTCATTGTGCGTAGTAACAGCAAAGGCGAGCTCTGGCTGGTGATCGGAACCGACTCCGAATATAAAGGTACCACCACGTTGTATTACACCAAGGTTGAGGTTTTTCTGAGTGGGAGCTATTGAATAAATAGTTGACAGTTGACAATAAAACAGTTGACAAGACCGGGTGTAATGTCAAGTGTGTATTTTCCAATCCAGAATTGAAAGACTAACTGGATGCTATTCTCCAAACGTTGTCAATTGCTCTTTTGTCAATTGTCAACTGGTTTCAACATCTTCTTATAAAAAATCCCTTCCTCATTTCTATAAGCCTCCACAAATCCCAGGCTTGCGTGCGCTTTCTGACTTACCGTGTTGTGATGTTCTGTGTCGGAGAATACTTCGCTGAAACCTTTTAGACGTCCCCACAGCTCTGCTTTTTCGAGCAGCATTCTTCCGATGTCGCGCTTGCGAAACGCGGGCTCAACGTACCAGCCTTCGATGTATAACACGTTCTCTGATGTGCTGTGTGGCTGCTGGTGGTGAATGGAAGCTTCCAGGAATCCCACCAGGTTTCCGTCTACCTGCTCGGCAACAAACACCGGCAATTTGTCAAGCCCGCGCAGGCAGCTTTTGATTTCTGCCTTGTGCTCTTCCGGTGGACAATCCGGCCACAATTTTTTTCGCATGATCAGCCAACCAAAACTGTCGTCTTCACGTACAGAGCGGATAATTACATCCTGTAAAGCCTCAGTCATATTGCAAAACGAAGGAATTCTGCCCTGGGAATATTTTTCCTCAGCGTTTTTAAGTTACGTTTTTCTACGTAAAAAAATCAGAATACTTAATTGATTAAATTGCATACTAAACAACTCACAACTCAAATTATGAAATTGAAATTTTTACTAGCTGGATGTGCTATCCTGTTTGCGTACGCAGGCTCGGCGCAGGGACTTGTTGGAAAGCTCAAGCAGAAGGCCTCACAGGCAGCAGAAAAGGCGCTGGAGAAAAAAGCGGAAGACAAGACTGGCGTAAAATCCGGCAGCTCGGGCGAGCAGAGTGGAGATCAAAGCAACTCAAGTTCAAACTCCGGCAGTCGTCCTACCAATACAAAAGGCGGTGGTCTTACGGCAACACCTCCGGACGTAAAGCAGAATCTTGCCGATGCGGAAACGGCCTATAAATCCGGCAGCTATGGCGAAGCACGTTACGCGGTTCAGCAGGCCATGCTGGGTGTGGAGATGGAAATAGGCCAGAAAGTGCTGGCGTCGCTTCCGGAAACTGTGAGTGGCTTGCCCAAGGTTGCTGAAGCAGACCAGGTTACCAGCACAGGTTACGGATGGGCCGGCCTTACCATTGTGCGCGAATACAGGAACGATGACAAAGAGCTAAAGGCGACCATTGCCAACAACTCAGCGTGGATGTCTGCCGTGAACATGTACATGGCCAACGGTGGCTATGCGCAAACTACCGGTGGCCAGCAGAACTGGAAGCAGACCAAAGTGAAAGGACACAAAGCCATCATCGAATACGACGAAAATTCAGGTTACAAACTGAGCGTGCCCCTGGGGCAGTCATCGCTGATCGTGTGGGAAGGCATCAACTACGCCAGCGAGCAGGAAATGATGAGCGCCGCCAACACCTTCGATATTGACGGTATCAAGAAAAAACTGGGTGAACAATAACTCCCCCTGGCCCCCTCTACTTCGTAGAGAGGGAAAATTTTCGAACTTAAATCAACGCATCGCTTTAACCAGAGACTAATTTTTTTAAACGACTATCCACATGAAGAATATATTTTACCTTTTCTTTTTACTGATCCCTTCCCTGCTGGTATCGGCGCAGGACTTCAGCAAGAACCTCGCTACGGCAAAAACATCATACGGCAGTGGTGACCTCGAGAATGCACGTTTCGCCATGCAGCAAGCGATGAACGATATAGACATGGCCATCGGCAGAGAGGTGTTGAAGCTGCTTCCCGCGAAAATGGACGCCATGACTTCCAACGCGAAAAATGATAACGTAACTGCCAACACCGGCCTTACCGGCGTGCTGATCCACCGCGACTATGGAACCGGCGCAAAGACCTGCAACCTTGACATCATGGGCAATTCGCCGCTGGTGGCATCGTTGAACGCGATCCTGGCCATCCCTTTCATGGGCAACTCCGGTGATGGAACACAGAAGATCATCAAAGTAGACGGTTATAAAGGCATCCTGCAAAAGACGGTCGACTCAGAGACCAACAAAACCGATTATACGCTGCAGATCCCCCTTAACTCCACATTGCTGACCCTGGCCGTGCCCAACAGCACCGAAGCCGAGGTGACCAAGCTGGCCGGTACCATTCCTGTGCAACAGATCGCCAAGATGGTACAATAAAAATTGTTAAATTTCTACTGAAGAAGAGGTTGTCGTGTTGAGGCAGCCTCTTCTTTTTTTACATGATCAGAAAAATGATGCTCACTATTCTGTTTATCCTGCTTACGGTGCCTGTTCTCTTTGTCACGGTAGGCGCCTATCTTTCAGCACCCCGTTACAAGGGCCTTGTGTCAGACCACTTCGACGGAAAAAAATTCATCAATCCCGGCCATGTGAAACCGCAGGGATTAAAAGAGGTTTTCAAGTGGATGTTCACCCGCAAGCGGGGCGAGTGGAAGGAGAACAAAACAGAAGCTTATGGCCAACACCCGCTGGCACATGAGAAGCAGAACATCCGCATTACGTTTGTCAATCACTCCACATTCCTTATTCAGGTAGATGGATTGAATATTCTAACAGATCCCGTCTGGAGCACGCGCACCAGTCCTTTTACATGGGCCGGCCCCCGGCGGATGCGACTACCCGGAATAAAACTGGAAGACCTGCCCCGCATCCACGTTGTGCTCATCAGCCACAATCATTACGATCACCTCGATCTTTCCACCATGCGCACCGTGTTTGGCGCTCACCATCCCAGGATCATTACACCACTGGGCGTGAAAGCTTTTCTGGACGAGGAACACATTGCCGGAGCAACGGACCTCGACTGGTGGCAGGAAACAAAGCTCAGTGATTCAGTCACGGTGCAGGCGGTGCCGGCGCAGCATTTCTCCGGGCGGGGCATGCTCGACCGTGATGCAACACTGTGGTGCGGTTATGTGCTGGAGACCAGCAAAGGCAACATTTACTTTGCCGGCGATACCGGTTACAACGATGCAACATTCAAAGAGATCGGCGAAAGATTTTCGGGCATGAAGGTGGCGCTGCTGCCCATCGGAGCCTACAAACCCCGCTGGTTCATGTCACCCATACACACTTCACCCGAAGAAGCCGTCAAAATTCATCTCGACGTAAGATCACAAAACAGCATCGCCACCCATTTCGGAACATTTCCGTTGGCAGACGAAGGCCACGATGAACCCGTAGCAGACCTGAAGGCAGCCCTGGCGAAACATAATCTGAACGAAGAGAAATTTGTGGCGCTGAAAGAGGGTGAGGTAAAAATCATAGAGTAGTGCTCGTTATTTCCCGCAGATTTCGCTGATCATCGCAGATCAAAATACGATGAACATCAGCGCAAATCTGCGTGATCTGCGGGAAACAACTAAAACAATTTCAATTGCTGATCCTTCTTCTTCTTCGGTGGTTGCGCCTTCCCGAACACGGTCATGCCGCCATGCAGGTGTGATTCGTCTTTTTCTTTTTGCAGGACTTCATTGAAGAACGGCCGCGGCTCAAAATCCTTTTCGATGTGCCGGGCCATAACGGAAAG
>NZ_JAHESF010000007.1 GCF_018598225.1 Chryseosolibacter histidinae
TAACAGCGGTGATCCCGCCAGCCGCCGGCTGAAATGCCGTGAGCTCAGCGGCAGTTGGGCCCGGGAGCGGAAGGGAGTGTGCGGCCCATGGATATGCTGACACCTTGTTGCTTCCCCCCATGGCATTTCCGCCCGTGTTCTCTTCGAGCTCGAGCAGGATAAAATTGTCAGTGTGTTTTTTCAGGTAACGCGCCGCCGACAAACCTGCCACACCACCGCCAACAATAACGATATCTGTTCGTAACGATTCTGCGGGCGCTCCAAAATCCATGGTACGAAGGCGGTGCCCCAACGCGGCGTTAGGCCCCATGATCTGACCTGGAATAACGGAAGGCTTATGACAGGCCTGTAATGAAGGCAGCACCATGGAGAGTCCAAGTCCCTGGGCTGCGCGTGCAACAAAGTTTCTCCTGGAGATCATCTCGTGTAGATAGCCCACTCCTTTTCAAATGTATTTACCAGCACCTGGTTGTTGAGCGTGTTCGCCTGGCTCTCCACCGGTCCCATGTCAGGCGGGAAAACGAAAAGCTGCGCAACACTGTTCCCGTCCAGGAACTTCAGGCCCGAAGGCAGATGATAGCGGTTTAAAAATGGTCTTTTGGCTGCGAGCACAAAACCCCATTCTCCGAATGAAGGCACGTAGCAGTGATACGGTTGTGTTTCTAAACCCGCGCGTGTCAGCGTTTCATTAATGATCCAGAACGACTTGCGGGCAACGTAGGGTGATGTGGACTGGATCACCAGCGCACCTTCGGGCGATAATATGCGGTGCAGCTCACGATAAAATGATGTGGTATAAAGCTTACCCAAAGAATAGTTGGAAGGGTCCGGGAAATCCACCACAATAAAATCGAAGGTTTGTTTCTGTTCGCGGATCCAGATAAAAGCATCCTGGTTGATGATGGTTACTTTGGGAGAAGCGAAGGCATGATCATTCAGGGTTTGCAGCGCCTGGTTGCTCATGAACATTTCTGTCACGGCCTTGTCAAGGTCTACCAGCGTGATCTTCTGCACCGAAGGATATTTCAGGATCTCCCGTACCGCCATACCATCGCCGCCACCCAGCACAAGAATGTTCTTCGGCGCGTGCAGCTGCGACAGGCCGGGGTGAACAAGGGCTTCGTGGTAGCGGTACTCATCGGCAGAGCTGAACTGGAGGTTGCCATTGAGGAACAAACGCCAGTCGATCGCGCTTCGCGTCAGCACGATCCGCTGGTAAGGGCTCGACTTTGCGTACACGATCTTATCAGGATAGGTGAGCGACTCTGATATTGTGGTGAGCTTGTCGGCAAACGCAAACCCGGCGGTGAGCAGCGCAAGGCAGATCACGGCGCTCCATTGCAGCCTTGAAAATCTTTTAAGATCATGCCTGAAACGCCGGGCAACGATCCACGCTACGGCCACATTCAGTAGACCGAAAAAGAAAGAGGTCCTTAACAGCCCCAGGTACGGAATAAAGATCAGCGGGAAAAGCAGGGATGCGAAGAGCGCGCCGATGTAATCGAACGTAAAGATGCGCGAGACCAGGTCACTGAACTCGATGCGGTCTTTCAGAATGCGCATGAGCAGGGGCAACTCGAGACCTACCAGTGTGCCTGTCATCACAACGAGTGAATACAACAACACCCTGAAGTAGACCACTTGTTCGAAAAGAATGAACAAGATGCCTGCGCTGAAACCACCCACCATACCCACCAGCAGCTCGATGCTGATGAACCAGTACAACAAATTGTTTTTCACAAAACGCGACAGGTAGGAACCGATGCCCATGGCAAACAGGTAGGTGCCGATGATGGTCGAGAATTGTGTTACCGAATCGCCCAGCAGATAACTGGCGAGCGCGCCGGCGATGAGCTCGTATACCAGTCCACAGGTGGCTACTACAAACACAGAGATCAGCAGCAGCCACTGATACGCCCCGGACGTCCGTTGATCGGCGGTCATGTGCGCCATTAACTGTGGATAGCTGAAGCGATGATAATGGCAATGGCGATCATAAAGGCGGCCGCGACGATCGCAATCGCCACGTTCTGTTTTTCAATGATCTCCTTCCACACGTTCTCAGGTGTGATCTTTTCGAAGATCCAGAAGCAGATGCCCAAAATGGCAATGCCGATCAGCGAATAAACGATTGATGCCAGAATGTATTTGAATTCCATAGATTGAAAATTATTATTTGTGATATCGATAAACATGTCCTGACCTTCCGGTGCCCCGGACGGGTTCTGCTTTTGTAGGATTGAACCACAGCCATCCTACCATTCCTGAATAAATAAAGAATCCGATCAGGAGAATAGAATAAATGATAAAATACCGAAGTCCTTTAATATCGTCCCAATTCATAGATCCGCCTGTTTATTCTTCTGTATAATAAGGTGAATAATCGCTATCGCTCCACCGTTTCCGTTCGCGGTAATGCTTTCGCACAAAATAAAAAGCCGGGAACAACAGCAACCCGATGGCTGTAAGATAAAAATTAGTGGATACAGGCACATCGCGTTTTACCGTGACGGAAAATGCGTGATTGTTAAAATTGAATTCCGGATAGATATTGATGTGATACCTTCCTGCCGGGATCATCGACAGGATTGCTTCGGCCGTATGCGTACCCTCCGTCCACCGGTAGCCCTCATCATATCCCGAATAAAATTCAACCTCCTCTGTAAAATTATACTCATCACCGGTATCATCGTTGATCAGGGAAAACTCAGTGAAGAACCAGTTGTTCTCAACAGGCGCGTAAATATAGAACTCCACGTTGCGCATTCCGCCGGTCAGGTCGAACGAAGACGTGGCGATCATTTTCTGATCCTGCAGGTCTGTATCATGATAGTCATGCTGAAAAACCACCTTATCTTCTGCGGACGAGCTCATGGTCAACTGCGCGAGCAGGGTGGTCAAAAACACCAGCACACTGAACAGGATGAGCGCTTTATCACTGTATGACGAGTTGAAAGGTTGTGTATAGCCCACACCTTGCCTGGGCGGCATTTTACTTAACGGTATTGAAAACGCTTCCGCTATCTCTTTCGGTTTGAAATACTCGCCCTGGCACCAGAGTACGCTGTCGTTGCTTTTCTCCAGGGCCAGCATGTAGGGCGGCGCGATGAACTCCGAGTTCACCGTAGATTCCGTGACATCAAGAACATCGAAAAAGAATTCACCCTTGGCAAACACTACCTGGGCATTGTATTTCTGATACAGGCGGTATTCGGCACCCTCGTAATTAAAATCGTCAACCTTGATATTATTCCTTGGATCACCTTCAATGGGCCACAGAAAATTCCAGTGACCATCGTACTCCGACAGGAATGCATAACCCCTGTAAGGACTGAACAGCAAGTACTCGCACCACTTGAAATGGTATCTCGTTTCCTGCTTCACCACAAATCCCATCACTTCATACACGAAGTTGTCGATCTTTCCCCTGGTGCCGATGGGAATGGCCTGATACTCCTTCAGGTGCTGAAATTCAGCCGCAGCCTTGTTCCACTTTCCCGTGCGAAAATAGGTTCCGCAAGCCTTGCAGGTGAGGGCAACGGTCAGAGCTTTGCCACGAAGCTGATTCTCAGCACTACACTTGGGACACGAAACGTTATGGTTATTTCCACTCATTCCAGGCGATAATGTTTTTAAGGTTGAGCTTCTGCACATCCACTTTTTTTCCCAGCATACATTCTATCTCGCCTTTTTCAACGACGAATGCAGCGGTGTCATCTTCAGACCGGCTGGCCTGCACGAAGAAGAAGCCGGGGGAAAACAATTTCCAGTGAGCGATCTCGCCTTCATAACTTACACTTTCACACTTCTCCACGTATTCTCCCCTGAGATTCAAATTTCTTACCCGTATCGATGCGTCGGCGTGCAAATGTGAGATACCCTTGTTATAGGCAATCCAGTCGGGAATAAAAACGGCGAAGCTTGCAAAGGACTCCATCATCCATAAGCTCTTGCCATTTTTGAGAACGCAGCACCAGAAATTCTTATAATCGTTCCGCAGCTGCAGCCTCACACGGCCCACCACGGTAAAAGTATTTCCATCGTATTCACCGGTGGTGTTCAGCTGAACAAAGCTCCAGTCTGCCGGCACACGCGCAGGCACTGGCTTGATGCCGCTGTCAACATTTTCAAATACAATACCACAGCAGTTCTTGCATACCAGTAACGTGGTATTTTCCAGCACAGCCGTATTGAATGCGCCACAACCCGGGCAATTGAAAATTTTATCTGCCACGTTGATTATCTGTCTATGATCTGTTCGAACAATACGGTAGCCTTAAAATATTCCTTCACCCGCTGATACAGCAAACGGGTAACAGGCCTGTTGTCTTTGAGATGGTTGGATAAAAAGACATCGAACGTGAGATATTGATTTTCAGGCCAGGTGTGAATGGAAAGATGCGACTCTGTGAGGCACACCACACCGGTATATCCTCCGTTCTGGAAATCGTGATAGACCTCTCCCACCTTACACAGGTTATGCTGATCCACCAGCATATCAATGAAGTTTTTGAAAGACTCAAAACCAGTAAGCTTGCTGAGATCTGTCACGGCAAGATTTGCCACAATATGAAGACCGGGTACAGGCGTGAAACTGGCAGGTTTTTCAGAATTCAAGACTACAGAATGCGCAGGGTGCAAGGGTAAAGGGTTTTTCAAGTTTAACTATTTTCTTCATTCTATTCAACATGTGAAGGTAAACGCCTCGTGATTCAAATACGGCGGTACGATTTCATCGCAAAAATGATTCATAAAAAATAAAAATTTTTAAATCGGTGCTGAAATTTAACCGCGGAGGACGCGGAGAAGACGCAGAGGGCCGCGGGAGGTTTTTTTTAGGAATGGTAAAAGTGCGTCAGCGAAACCTTTGCGTTCTTCTGACAACATCAGATAACCGATTCAAGTAAATCTGCGCAGATTAGAGGAGTACTGCCTGCATTTCTCTGCGTTTCCTTTGCGTTCTTTGCGTTTATGCATTTCTGAAACAGAAAAAATTGATAGCTTTAGGGTCGTTCATCAAGACCCCTATGCAAACTTCTTCCCTGTCTGCTTTCCTGGCAAAGATCAACGGTTATCTGTGCCTTGAAAAAACCTGGTTCAAAAAATTGATCAGGGCCATCTGGATCATCGTGCTGTGTATGACATTGGGCACGTCCCTCTATATCGTCGCGGTTACCCATGATCTCTTCGGTTTGTTCGGTGGTATGCCCAGCCTGAAGGCGATTGAAAACCCGGAGAACGACCTGTCATCAGAAGTGATCTCGGCAGATGGTGTTTCGCTGGGCCGATACTACAGCTTCAACCGCAGCCAGGTTTCTTATGACGATCTTTCGCCCGTGCTGGTGAGAACGCTGCTCATCTCCGAAGATCATCGTTTCTATGAGCACTCGGGTTTGGACCTGTGGGCTTTTGTGCGTGTGTTCTGGGGCATGGTCACGCTCAACCTGCAAGGCGGCGGAAGCACCCTCACGCAGCAGACAGCAAAAAATCTTTTCAGCACCCGGGGCGATGAGCTTCAGGGCTCGCTTGCCAAACTCGGCGGGCCATTCGAGATCCTCGTGAGCAAAACCAAGGAGTGGATCATTGCCGTGGAGCTTGAAAAAAATTTCACCAAAGAAGAGATCATCGCCCTGTATCTCAACACGGTGCCCTTTAATAACAACGCATATGGCATCAAGGTGGCCGCGGAAACTTATTTCAGAAAAACTCCCGACAAGCTCAACATCCAGGAGTCAGCTTTACTGGTGGGCATGCTGCAAGGCACCAGTTGGTTCAATCCCATTGCCCATCCGGAAAGAGCGCTGAACAAACGTAACGAAGTGTTGCAAAAAATGCTGGTGCACGGATACATCGCTTCGAAGCAAAAAGCAGACTCGATCAAAGCCATTCCGCTTCAGCTTAACTTCACACCCCAGCGCCAGGACGAAGGGCCAGCACCTTATTTTGTGATGAACACCCTGCAACGCTACCTGCAGGCGTGGTGCAAAGAACACGGCTACGATCTCACTGAAGCAGGTCTGAAGATCCACACCACGTTAGACAGTCGCATGCAGCGCTACGCAGAAGAAGCCATGACCCAGCACATGAGCAAACTTCAGCAGATGTTTGAACGTGAATGGGGAAGCAGAAATCCATGGGTTGATGACGATAACCAGGAGATCAAAAATTTTCTGCAGCGCAAGATCCGCCGAAGCGATACCTATCGGGCACTCGTAAAACGATATGGCGCCGACTCCGATTCAGTTGAGCTGCTGCTCAGGGAGAAGAGACACATGCGGGTTTTCACCTGGCGGGGAGACCGCGATACTCTTTTCAGTGCTTATGATTCGCTGAAATACTATAACAGGTTTCTTCAGGCCGGACTCATGTCGATGGATAGCGAAACCGGCGCTGTAAGAGCATGGATGGGTGGCATCGACTACACCTATTTTCAGTACGACCACGTGCGCCAGGGCACGCGCCAGCCAGGCTCTACCTTCAAACCTTTTGTGTATGGGCTGGCCATGGAAGAAGGATACTCGCCCTGCCAGGAGCTGTACGACATCTCGCCCACACTGACCATCGATGGAAAGATCTATCACCCGAGAAACGCAGACGGCACTTATGGCGATGGAAAACTTTATACGCTGCGTCAGGCCATGGCCAAATCACTGAACTCCATCACCATTCAGATGATAGACCGCCTGAAACCCGAGAATGTGGTGAAGTTCGCGCACAAGCTCGGTGTCACTTCGAAGCTCGATCCCGTATACTCACTCGGCCTGGGCACCAGCAATGTTTCGTTGTACGAGATGGTGGCGGCCTATTGCAGCTTTGCGAACCTCGGCATTTACCGCCAACCTTATTTTATCACACGCATCGAAGACAAGAACGGCAATGTGCTCGAAACCTTCGTGCCCACCTCGAAGCAGGTGATGGATGAAACCACTGCCTATAAGATGGTGCACATGCTCAAGGGTGGTGTTGAAGAAGAGGGTGGCACCTCGCAGAGCGTGAGCAGCTTTGTGCGAGAAGAGAATGAGATCGGCGGCAAGACCGGAACCACAGACAATGGATCAGACGGTTGGTACATGGGCATAACCCACAACCTGGTCACGGGTGTGTGGGTGGGTGGCGATGAACCCAGCATCCACTTTCCGCGGTGGGGTGCCGGCTCCGGCGGAAAAACCGCGCTGCCCATCTGGGATAAGTACATGACCCGCGTATACCAGCATCCTGAAACAGGCTACCGCAAGGGAAGCTTCAAACAACCCAGCACAGACCTCGGCATCACCCTGGAATGCGATCAGTTTCAGCAGGACTCGACCTTTCAGACGACGTTTTGAAATACGTTTAACCGCAGAGGTCGCCCCCGCCTTCGCTAAAGCTACAGCGGGCAAGGAGAGAAGCGCAAAGGAGCGGTTCATTTTGGCCGTCATCCTGAATGGTGGTTTTGAGCGTAGGAATGTGCGAATGAAGGATCCCCATTTGACAGCGTGCCTACGAAGTGCAATGCGCTCGAATTAAGTACGCAGTAAGCGACCTGGGGATCCTTCGCTCCCGCGTGCGATCACACCTGCAGCGCTCTGGATGACGGTTTTCAGAAAAAGCGTACAATAATTTCCTACCGCTTACGTCTTTTGCTGATATCACCCCACTTTTAATTGACCTGTTCAATGAAAAGGTTTCTGAAAATACTTAAAATGATTGGTCTGACACTCGGAGGTATCATCCTCCTGCTTATTATCATCACCGTTGCATTCGTCAACCTGAGTCCACAGTTTGGAAAAAGTCCTTCGGAAGAACAACAAAAGGCTTTCGCTGCTACCGGGCATTTCAAAGACGGCAAGTTTGAAAACCTGATCCCTACTACCCTCGACCTTGGGTTTTCGAAGGGCGTATCGGTGACGTTCGATATGCTGTTCAGAAAAGGTCCTGACAGGGAACCCGGCGCGCCGCTTCCGCTGAAGAAGATCGAGCCCGCGGTGGTGGCGAACCGTGCGCCGGACATCGCCAGGCTCACCTGGTTCGGGCACTCCGCCTGCCTGCTGGAGATCGATGGAAAAAAGATCCTGTTCGATCCTATGCTCGGTCAATATGCCGGACCGATCCCGGGGCTGTCGCCAAAAAGATACAACGAAGAATTACCGATCGAGATTGACGCGCTTCCGTTCATTGACGCCATTGTGATCTCGCACGATCATTATGACCACCTCGATCATGGATCCATCCTGAAGCTGAAAGAAAAAACAGGAAGGTTCTACGTTCCGCTGGGCGTTGCCGCGCATCTTATCTCATGGGGTGTGAAACCTGAAAATATCACAGAGCTTGACTGGTGGCAGGAAGCGCAGCACGACGGGTTCACTTTTATCTGCGCACCGGCACGGCATTTCTCCGGTCGTGGATTCAGCAGGAACGTAACATTGTGGAGCTCGTGGATCGTAAAAACGGCAAGCCAGCAGTTGTACTTCAGCGGTGACAGCGGTTATGGCCCACACTTCAAAGAAATCGGTGAGAAGTATGGCCCCATGGATTTTGTGATGATGGAATGCGGTCAATACAATGAGTTATGGAAGAGCATTCACATGATGCCGGAGGAAACGGTACAGGCCACCTTAGATGTGAAAGGAAAAATGTTGCTACCCATTCATTGGGGCGCCTTCACCCTGGCATTGCACAGCTGGCATGACCCGGCCATCAGGGTAACGGCAGCAGCGCAGGCAGTTAACCTCCCCGTTGCTACGCCGATCATCGGTGAACAGATCATGCTGGATTATAAGAATGTGCCGCAATCGAAGTGGTGGATGAGAGAGTCCACGGTCCACGGTCGACAGTCCACGGCAGTACGGGTTAAATGATGGGGGTGTACTATTTTTTAGTGAGGCCATCCAGGTGCTTCAACAAAGTCGGGATGCGGTAATCGCCGTGCATGTGTCTGATGTAGTTGCTGGCTACGTCCAGGTCGATGCCCAGCGCGGTGACAAATAGCGGACGTTCACTCTCGCCGCGAAAAACTTCACGTTTGCCTTCGTTGATCAACGCAAAATTTGTTTTGGCTACGCCGATCACCGGGATCTTTTGATCGAGGCGCCCGTAGAGATGCCCGCCAAGACCGGGTTTACCGTGGTCGTCGAGAATAACGAACCCGTCTATGATAATGGCTTCGACTTCAGTCAGATCGATCCTGCTCAACAAGCTAAGGATGCATGGGAGCTCTCTTTTGTAAAATTCGCCGGGTTGATAGTCGGCAACATCATCAAGCGTTTCCGTGAAAACCTCATGGGGTTGTGCGTCGGTCCAGGCGTTGAAACCGATGGCAACCGTTTTGGCCTTTTTATCGGAATAATAGGTATCGAAGGCAAGTATCATGGTTCAGGCCTGTAAATACAGCTTTTTGCAGAAACATAAAAGTATCGTAAAGCCGCTTAAAACCGCCGGCATTCCATTCAATTTTAAACATTCCAGGTTGTTTCCGGAATTGTGGCCTATTTTTGTGTGAAGTTCAAACGGCATCAAAAAGCAGATGAAGATCCTGGTGATAGAAGACGAGCCCGACATGCGTGAGGTGATCATTGACTCGCTGGAAAAGGAAAAATTCCTCGTTGAAAGTGCGGCTGGCTATCATGCCGCGATGGATAAAGTGGCCGCCTATGATTACGATTGCATCCTGCTCGATATTATGCTTCCCGACGGCAGCGGACTCTCCCTGCTGGAAGAATTCAAAAAACTGAAAAAGCGCGACAGCGTCATCATCATCTCAGCAAAAAATGCGGTTGACGATAAAGTAAAAGGTCTCAACCTGGGCGCCGACGATTACCTGGCAAAACCTTTTCACCTGGCCGAGCTTACGGCCCGCGTAAAGTCTGTGATCAGAAGAAAAACCGCTGAAGGGCAAATGATGCTCGAGCTGAACAACATCACCGTAGACACCGGCAACCGTGTGGTGTATGTGGCCGGGCAGGAACTGGCGCTGAACCGGAAGGAGTTCGACATTCTCGCTTATTTCATGGCCAACAAGAACAGGCTCATCAACAAGACCGCGCTGGCCGAACACATCTGGGGTGATGGTACAGACCAGGCAGACGATTTCGAGTTCATCTACTCGCAGATCAAGAACCTGAGAAAAAAACTGAAAGATGCAGACGCGGCGGTGGAGATCCAGGCCGTGTATGGCATCGGGTACAAACTGGCAGGCCGTTGAAATTACTGAACCATACGCTCTCTTACCTTGCGGTGATGCTCCTGGTGGTGATCGGGGCATGGGCTACTATTTTTTATGTGAACATGCTGGATGAGATTCAGGACAGCATCGACGATGGCCTCGAGAACTCCAAGCTGCTGATCATCGACAAAGTAAAAGAAGACACCATCCTGCTGCACAAAACCGATTTCATGGAAAGCAACTATGCGATCCATGCCATCACGGAAGAAACGGCCCGCAATTATCACGAGGCCTACCTGGACTCCACGCTTTATATGCAGAATGAAGAAGACAACGAGCCAGTGAGGATCCTCAAAACGGCTTTCCGCGCCACCAACGGAAAGTACTACGAGCTGCAGATCGTCTCCTCGATGGTGGAAGAAGACGACCTGATCGAAGACTTATTCTTCGCCATCCTCTGGCTCTATGTTGCATTGCTGGCCAGCGTGCTCATCATCAACAATCTGCTGCTCCGACGGATTTGGAAACCTTTCTATCACGCGCTCGACAACCTCGAAAGATTCAAACCCGGCAGCCAGGAAAGTTTCACACCTGTGAGCAGTAACGTGAATGAATTCAGCAGCCTGAACAAGACCATTGCATCGCTACTGCAGCGGACTACAGAGACCTTCAATAGCCAGAAACAGTTTATCGAAAATGCGGCGCACGAGCTGCAAACGCCGCTGGCCATCAGCATCAACAAGCTGGAATTGCTCACGGAGAAAAATACACTTACGGAAGATCAGCTGCACGAGATCGGGGCCGTGATCAATAACCTTGAGCGGCTCACACGACTCAACAAAACCTTGCTGCTGCTTTCGCGCATCGAGAACAGACAGTTTCCGGAAGTTCATTCGATAGATTTCAACGCATTGGTGAACCGGCTTGTGACACTCTTCACAGACCTGGCCGAGTTCAAATCCGTGAAGATCACTGTGATCGATAAGGGTACATTATCCGGCAACATGAACGCGGAGCTGGCCGAGATCCTGGTATCGAATCTTTTAAAAAATGCCATCACCCACAATTACCCGGGAGGGTTTGTTGAAGTAACGGTCGATGGCACTGGCCTCTCCGTTGCCAACAGCAGCGGGTCTGCAGCGCTCGATGCCACTCAGGTGTTCAAACGGTTTTACAAAAATTCGCCCGAAAAAAATTCCTCCGGCCTGGGGCTGGCCATCGTGAAGTCCATCGCTGACTACTATCAATTATCTGTCGGCTACACACACAACGGCCGGCATCAGTTCACCATCAGGTTCCCTGAAGCTTAAAAGGGTTTTCCCGATTGTTTCCTGTTTCGCATCCTTTTTTTGCCAGCAGAAAACAACGAGCTTATGACACAATACCGGATCATTTTAATAGCACTCACAACATTATGTCTCAGGGGATTTTCACAAACACCGGATGCGCTGCCCGCCAAGGTATCACATGCGGAGCCCATTTACTTTGACCTGATCCGCGACCTGGGCGCGCGCAAAGGTGAGCGTGAGCTGAACATCGGTATAGGTATGACGAGTACCCGCAGCTATACAGCACACACTTATCTTGTTGAATACGAGTTCGCACCCCTGAACAGGCTTGGCCTGGAGATCGAGCTGCCCCTCGCTTTTTATTCACCTGTGAGCAAAGAAAACGCAGCGGGCCTCCACGCGCATAGTGGCATCGAAGGCATCAAGACGGCTGTTCAATACTCGTTCTTTGTCTCTGAAAAATTGCAGACCACCATGGCTGCAGGTTATATCTTTGAATCGAAGCAGGGTCCGAACCTGCTGCGGCGACGGGGCGGCCTCCACAATCCTTTTATGATCATTGCCAAAAAATGGGGCAGCCAGTTTCACAGCCTGATCTACGCAGGTCCATCTTTTGAACGCGATACAGAATATAAGCGCCAAAAAACCAGCTGGCTCGTGAATGCCAACGTTCACTATACCCTGCCGGGCACCAGGAACTTTGTGGGCATCGAGACCAATGAAAAGATCGATCACCATCACTTCGAAATGATCGTCAGGCCACAGGTAAAGATGGCACTGAGCGCCACCACATCGCTGGGGCTTGCTTTAGGAATTCCCGCCGGCGTTCATGACACGCATCTCGACTTTTTGCTACGCTGGGTGTACGAGGCCCGGAAAAAAGTGAAATAGGGCGAATGTTTCCAGGTTGTTTCCGGAATCGTATCACAATTTTGAATCATTAATAATATATTGTCGAACATAAAAAGTATCAATCATGAAAACGCTGATCTTTATTTTATTAGGAGCCGCCGGACTTCATACCGTAGCCGCTGCTCAGGATATTCCACAAAGCCAGGTGCCCGCGGTTGTATTGAACGCATTTCAATCGAAGTTCCAGAATACGAAAGATCTTGAATGGGAGCTCAAGGGGGAATTGTACAAGGCAGAGTTCGAGGTGGGCTCACGCGAGCATGAGGTGTGGATCAACAAAAGTGGTGTGATCACCCGCCACAAAGAAGATTTTCCCAAGAGCCAGCTGCCGGAAGTGATCCGCGAAAAGCTGGCAAAGGAATTCAAAGACTACAAGATCGACGATGCCGATAAGATCGAAGCAGATGGAAAGATCTTCTATCAGGTAGACCTCGACAGCCCTCAGGGAGACCGCAAACTGCTGTTCAGGGCCGACGGCCAGTTGCAGGAAAATAAACAGGGCAAATAAGAGTTTTGAGCTGTGAGCCGCGAGCTTCGAGGGCGTTCCCGTCTCGCAGCTCGCGGCTCATAACCCGAGGCTATACCAAAACGGGCTCCGAGATCTCGCTCAGGAACTGCTTCAGCGCTTTGATCTTTTCCTTGTTCTCCGTGATCTGTTTCTTCACTTCCAGCTCCAGGTACTCTCTCGTAACCGTGCGGGCATCAGCCATATCTGAATATTCCTTGTCTTTGATCTCGATGTTCAACCGGAGATAATTTCCATCGGCGAGCATCTCACCACTTTCGTAATCGGTTGTCTGATTCACGCCCCGCATCATGATGTCGGTGATCCTGGTCACCCATTGCAGCTGTCCCCAGCGCACTGCTTCCTTGCGTGTAATGGTACCGGTATAAGAGCCGGTGCCCAGCGAGAGCACCCTGATGTCTTCAAAGGCCACGGGCGTTCCGTCTTTCTTTTTATAAAAACCTCTGTTGCCATATTTGCTGATCTCGGCGATGGCTGCCATGGTGGGGTTGTTCACATACACGCCACCGTCGATGCCGGTGAGCTGTTTGCCTTTGTAGTTGAACGTGTAGGCAGGCAGATACGTCGGGGCTGCGGAAGTAGCGCGGCAAATATCGTGGATCTTTGCGTTGGCACTTTCATCGCCATGGGCTTCGGCCGACTTAAAAAACACGGGACGGTTGCCACTCAGGTCATAAGTTGAAACGAGGATGGGGCGCAGCGAATCTTTAATGCGTTGTCCCGCTACAAATTGACGCAATACCTTCTCAACCCCCGAAGCACTGTATGCCGGCGAGAACAGGTCGGTGATGCCGTACAGGAACTTCCAGATGCCGGAGCGGACCGGGAAGATCACCTTGCCTTTTTGAATGTAGATCTCGGCAATATCTTTCAGGTTATACATGGGCTTGTCCGGATCTTTGCGGTCGCGAAGGGTGAGGCACGATGCAATGAGTCCTCCGGTGGAAGTGCCGGCCACCATATCGAATGTATCCAGCACACTTTTACCGGTGATCTCTTCCACTTTTTGAAGGATGCGGGTGGGCACAATGCCGCGCAAACCGCCCCCGTCGATGGTCAGGATATTGAATGTTGACATAAGGTATTTTTTTAAGTTTATCGATGAACAGGAGAAATATTTTGATCACACGATGCGGTGACGGACATGCACAATAGCCAGAAAATAAAAAAACCCATCTTTTTCATCACCTCTTGAAGGTGTCAGAAATAGATGGGCTCTATGCATTCAATATAGAAAAGTGGCCGGTATTCTCCAAATTAAATCAGTAGGCAATTGACAATAGGCAGTAGGCAACGTGCAGGCCCTGAGGTACAAGACTGTGTTACGTTCGCCAACCAAGGCATACGAAGCTTGCCAAACTTGACTGCAACTCGTCCTTTGCCTACTGTCCCGATCTTGATCGGTCCCGATAGCTATCGGGATGCCTACTGCCTACTGATACCAAAAGCCTATATTTGAACGTTTGACAACGAGACTACATCATTCGCACACGGCCCATGCACTATTTTTTAAACTTTACCATTACCCTCTTTTTTCTATTCCACAACATTCATCCACTCGCTCCAGGGCGCACTGGCGACACGAAGCCGAAATATTATGTTGTTTCAAAGGTGGTTGACGGAGACACCTTCCGTGTTAATGACGGAACGGAAAAAGGCATGCGGGTAAGGCTCATCGGTGTGGATGCGCCCGAATCGCGGAATACCGGGAGAAAGAAAATAGGATACTTCGGCAAACAATCGAAGGAATATTTGCAGAAGCTGCTCACCGGAAAAAAAGTGCGACTCGAATTTGACGTGGGTAAAACGGATCGATATGGCAGAACCCTCGCCTATGTTTACCTGCAAGACGGCACCTTCGTGAACGCCTCTCTCATCAAACAGGGTTATGCCATGGTAATGACCGTGCCGCCCAATGTCAAATTCGCCGACCTCTTTACCAAACTTCAGCAGGAAGCGAGGAGGGGTAATAAAGGTCTGTGGGGCAAACATTAGTTAGTGAATGGTATTCGGGTATTCGGTAATCGGTTTTGAGAGTTTTATACACCGTTACTGATTACCGATTACCGGTCACTGATTACTGATTACCGGTTACCGGTTACCGGTTACCGATCACCGGTTCACCAACTCCTGACAGGATTTCCTGATCTTAAAATAGTTCCCGCCGCATTCAGCAAATCTGTCTTCCTCTCCGCCTATTTGTCCTGAAATGGAAACTGGTATAGGTGTTGTTCCTCACCGTTCCCGAAGGAGAAAACCTGAAATGAAAAAGAAGAGAATGAATAAGAAATTCAAAGATCTGCTCACCTCTATAGATGTATTGAACACCATTAACGGTGGCGTAAGCGAGCCGTACATGTCGTTCACCAAAAATGCGGATGGCCACGAAATGAGGGTCCGCGTGCCTGGCGTCGGTAAAGAATCCATGCAGGTTGAGATCAACAACCACGAGCTTTCGGTTTATTACCTGTTGCCCCTTGAAGTATCGGGCCAGCTGCTGCAAATGCCCCAGGTAGTTTACAAGCAGATGATCCCCTATTACATAGAGGCCGGTGGTATTAAAGCCGTTTATGATCACAATGAGCTGGTGGTGAAGCTGCCGTTCAACGAAGAATCGAACGACAATCACCGGAAGATCGAGATCGACGAGGTATAAGCAGCCATAAAAAGTTATCCTGCTATGCGGGATTTCATCTCCACCAGAAGGGCAGCCGCCATCTCTTCCGGAACAGCAGATGAGAATATTTCCTGAATGATCTTCAGCAAGTGCGATGAAAAAAAACCGTCCTGGCGGTCAGGTAAATTGGAGGCCCAAACACTGATACACCTGATGAGGCGGTATTTTTCATCCTGCACATCATACACCACCACGGCATGGATACTGTCATCTTCCGAATAAGGGAAGCACAGCAGCACCGGAAAATCAAAAAGCCCGGCATCCTTCAGCTCGGGGATCAGGTTGGCATCAAAAAATTCATACATCAGCACACTGCTCTCGATCCTGAACTGTTGCAGCAGCGCGCGCAATGTCGAAAGCGCCTTGTGCATCACGTGCAGGGGCGTTTTTTCGACGGAGAACTGATCGATCGGCAACCAATGCTGTGAGCTGAAATCGAGATACTGAAGGGCCTCTGTTCCGATGCCCAGCTTGTAATTGAAAAAACTGTAACCCGGCACAAAATAACCGGGGTAAAAGAAACTGAGACCGGAAGCTTTGCAGTATTCCAGTTTCTGATAGATAAGATACTTACCCAGGCTGTACTTCTTGTAATCGGGATCGTAAAAAGAAGTGATGCCTGCTCCGCTCGTTGCGCCGATATCGAAAAAACCGGCACCGATCAGCTTTCCCTGGTCATAGACACAAACTTCGAGTGTATGGTAAAGGTCGTGCAGCGAGTTCCGGTACATCAGCTCCTTTAACGAAGACGACACTTCGAACGAAATGCCCAGCTTATATTTTGCATAGAGCTCCTCTTTTGCGGCATTGATAGAAGCGCGCTTTACTTCCGTTCTGAAACCAGCATTGCGCTTCATCAATTTCTGTTGCTGCTTATCATGTGTGAGATCCGGCAACACTATCCTGAGCCAGATGGCGCCGTAAAGCTGGTGCCTGAAATTGAGAAAATTGGTTGTAAAGATAGTCTGCCCCATCCTGAACCAGCCTCTTTCAAGATAGCCATCAAGCTCGCCGGGAAGTAATTTCTGAGGATGATGTACTTGCGCAAACATGCCACTCCGAAAATTTAAATATCGATCCTTATCCGGTCTCATGCAAGGCCTTTTTATTTACGGAAGCACTAGTCATCAACGATATGCAATCCGTTGCAACCGTCCTGTATGAACTTGAGCACCACGGAAGGTGAAACAACCTGGCAAAAAAAAGACGATCATCAAGCAATGAAGGGTATGGTGGCGCCGGCCTCACAGTTTTTTGCTTTATAACCGCTTATCTTACATATAACACACAAGGCGGTTATTTAAGCCTTTTGCCGGCTGCGCGCTAAACGGCCATCGTTTATCTTGCAGTTTGAAAAATCAATTTTATGAGATCAGTTCATAACACCTCGGGTGTCATTAAATTCTACGGTGTGGCAGCATTGCTGTTTTTTACTTCGGCAGTGTCAGGGCAAAGCCTCAACAGCAACTGGAGGCAGGACCTGTCTGCTTCGCTTGAGCAGTTTTTAAAATGTAAGGAAACTTCGCCCGAGGGCAACAAGTGCGTCAATTTTATCGGAGAGTCGCTGAACAAAGTTTACAGGGTCAACGATTTTTATTCTCAGAAGCTCGGCAGGTTCATGGCTGCAGGCGAGATCTCCTCTTATTTAAAAGACAGTGACAAGTGGACGCTGCTGGGCCATTCATACGAACAAACCACCCTGGCTACAGCACAGGATTATGCCAATGCAAAAAAGGCAGTGGTTGCCGTTTACATGAACGCCGAAGGCATCGGACACGCCGTAGTGATCACACCAGGCGAGCTCAAACCTTCAGGATCATGGGGTCTCAATGTGCCTTCTGCGGCATCGTTCTTCGCTACCGATCCTGAAAAATCGTTTGTAGACAAAGGCCTGTCATACGCTTTTGCCAAGAACATGTTGAAAGACGTGCTCATCTACGGCAGAAAGTACTAGGTTTGAAGTTTCAGGTTTAAAGTTTAAGGTTTCAAGTTGGGCGTCAGGCTGCCATGATGGGTTGCAGGGCGCTCAACAGCACTTCTTTTTCTTTTCCTCTCAGCTTGATAGAGCCCAGTGGCCGCGCTGCATAATGGCCCGGCAGACAGAGCTTGGCAATAAGCTCCGCAGATGAGATCACTTCGGCGTTGAACTCCTTGCACATGCTCAGCATCCTGGACGTTGTGTTCAGCACATCGCCGGAATACGTGATATCCCTTTTCATGATGCCTACTTCACCCGCCATCACTTTTCCGCAGTGAATGCCAGCCTTGAATGACGGCACCAGTCCGTAACGGTGCAGGTACTTGTCTTTCATCTGACTGATGCGTTGTTTGATATCGAAAAAGCACTGCACGCACTGGCTGTTCTTGAGACCGTCTTCCTGCTTCCAGGCCACGATCACCTCATCGCCCACATACTGGTAGATCTCTCCTTTGTTCTCGAGGATGGGATCGGTGATGTCTGCGAAAAAATCCTTCAACAGCGTGTGATATTTTTCATCGCCGAGCCGCTCGGCCATGGTGGTGGATTCATTCAGGTCGAGGAACATAAAGATCCTGTTCTCTTCCTGGGGTGTGTTGTATTTGCCGCGGATGATGTTGCCGAAGGCGCCGTACCCGAACTTGCTGTTGATCTGCAGCAGCAGCTGTGTAACGGCCACCACCATAAACCAGGTCATGATGTTTTTGGCGCGGGAGCTGTCGAGTAAAAAATCCCGGAAGGCTTCAACAGCCACAGGATCGGAGAGTGGCCGGCCGGTGCGGATAGGTACAGAAACAGCGCCCAGCACGGTAACAATAATGAGAATGACCATCACAAACCACAAGCTCACGGCGAGCACGGTGTATCCATACGATTTGTCAGCATACTTCACGTTGACATAAAACACAAGGGCCGAACCTCCCAGCATGGCGCCGATCAATGCCGAACCCGAATTCAATGCCAATGAAAAGAGAAACGAATATTCAGCAGAAGGCCCAAGCGAGTTATGCGTATGTAGCAGGAGGTGGTCATACAGCGACATCAGAAAACCAACAACCAGCCATGCCCCGGTGATCACGGAGAGCTGTCGTAGTTTGATCTGTGTGCTTTGACTCATTGTTTTTAAACTTTCCGCCCACGCCCTATGCGTGCAGCGATCATGATCCAAAAGTACACGAAAGCTTCTTCCTGGCAGGGTTGTAATTGCGACTTTAAATAGGGGGAATTACGACTTTGAGAAGGTACGAGGTACGATTTACGAGGTACGATTGAGGGGCTTTACTGTATTGCTGCTGAATCCACGGCCAGCGTCGTTTAACAATAGCACAATACGAAGCCGTTAACCCGTACTTCGTACCTCGTATCTTGTACCTTATTTCTTCCGCTTGAATTTATCAATCCACCTATTTGCTTCTCGCTGGTGTTTGAGCTGGCCGCTGGCGAGAAACTGCGTCAACTTTTCATTCATGGGCTCGCGGGAAGTGAGGTGATAATAGCCGCAGTCGTCACATTTGTAAACGGCAATGGGAGCCTGACCGGCAGCGTATTCGTTCCGGGTCCACAGCTCGATCAGCACATCCTCCGCCAGCTGCTGGGTGTCGAACTGTTTTTTACCTGATATACAACCGGGATTCATAGGATTTACAGGATAAACAGATTAAATACCTTGATGGGATAACCCCCTGCCTGCGCGACCTGTCACAACATCGCGAGTAGGCTTCACAAGTTAGCACATAGCCAAAGTAAAGGGAAGCACTTTTTATCAAATCGGAAATGGGAAACGTTACCGGCGGCTTGTCAAAACTTTTACAAACTCAATATAAACGTTTCGCGGGGGCGGGCGATTTCAGGCTGAGCCAGAAGACGTGCAGTGGCTCCTTTCTTTCTGCAACACCATTGTGATTGGCATCGTGCCTGGCAAAGATAAACATCACATCGTTTCTGGGATCGTACTGAGAACGCTCCACGGAATAGTCGGCGGGGATCAGCTGCGTCCTTTCGGTACACGAGGCATTGAAGTGATAAAACCTCCGCAGGTCTTTTTTATTGATCAGCGTATCCATATTGCTATCCGCATCATAAACAGAAACGAGGTAATAGTCGCGGTTCACAGGCTTCTCATATAATGAGTCCTGGATGAAGGATGGATAATATAACGACTTCACCAGCACGGGATGATCGAACAGGCGATCGAGCTTCTCCGTTGTCATGTCGTAATGGGCGATGCTGAGCAGGTGATATCCATGGATCAGGTCGAGGCCTGGCATATAGTGTGGGTCACGTTCGTCGTAGTAGTCATCGTAATACGTTCTACCGGACACGGTATCCTGTCTGTATACCGTCACAAGCCGGTGTTGCTGAAGACCGGTGAGCACTACTTTCTGCGGATTGGATGGGATCTGACCGGTGCCGCTGATCGAATTCGTGGTGTCAGCAGGGTCTGTCGCGGCGTCTGACGTTTCGTAGCGGATCTGCTCCTCTTTCGCGTCGTTGCCAGACCAGCACGATGACGCCAGCAGTGATACAATAAGGAACATGGATCCGGCATGGAAAGGGCGATGCGCCGCGGGAACAGTATTCATCAGCATAATTTTGTCTGAAAAATATAGAATTAAAGCCATGTTTGATAACCGGGGTTAAAATTTTGAAGCCATGCATCCGGCAAAGACACGTGATTTTCAGAGGCCAGGCCGGCTTGTTCATGCTGCTTATTGACCATCGCGTGAACTTGTGTATTTTGGCGCCAATTACCACTTATGAAAAGAAGTCTGATCCTTTGCCTCTTCATCGTTCCCGCACTGTGCATCGCACAAAACCAACCCGACGGAAACCTGGTGCAGTTCGTGAACCCGCTCATCGGTACACACAAGATGGGCCATACCTATCCCGGTGCCACGGTGCCTTTCGGCATGGTGCAGCTCAGCCCCGAGACCGATACGCTGTTGTACGATCACCAGGGCAAATACAATGGTCCCGTGTATAAATATTGTGCAGGCTACCAATATGACGACCCCACCATTGTAGGCTTCAGCCACACACACTTCAGCGGAACGGGACACTCCGACCTCGGTGACTTCCTCATCATGCCCACGGAAGGTGCGCTTCAGCTGAACCCCGGCACGGAAGCACATCCTGAAAAGGGTTACCGGTCAGTCTTTTCGCACCAGAACGAAGTGGCAGAGCCTGGCTACTATAAAGTGTTGCTCGACGATCACCAGATCACCGCCGAGCTTACCGCCAGCAACCGCGTGGGCTTTCATCAATATACATTCCCTGCTTCCGATCGATCGCACATCATCCTCGACCTGATCAGCGGAATTTATAATTATGAGGATAAAAATGTCTGGACGTTTGTGCGGGTAGAGAATGATACCCTGATCACCGGCTACAGACAGACCACCGGATGGGCCCGCACCCGTACCGTTTACTTTGCCATGTCGTTTTCAAAACCCTTCTACCAGTATGGCAACATGGATTACTCGAAGCCCCAGGTGTACAAAGGCTTCTGGGGCAAGTTCGACCAGCGGAAAAATTTCCCGGAGACTGCAGGACGCCAGATCAGGATGTATTTCGATTTCAAAACAACCGCAGGTGAAAAAGTGAAAATAAAATTCGCGCTCTCGCCTGTGAGCACGGAAGGAGCATTACAGAACATGAAGGCCGAAGTTCCGCACTGGGATTTTGAACGGGTAAAAAAAGAAGCACAGTCGTTGTGGAATCAGGCGTTGTCTAAAGTAACCGTGAACACTGAAAAACGCGACGATAAGATCAATTTTTACACGGCCATGTATCACACTTTTCTGGGTCCCACCACCTACATGGATGTGAACGGCAGCTATCGCGGTCTTGACCAGCTGAACCACACTGCGGCAGACTTTACCAACTACACAACCTTCTCGCTGTGGGATACATATCGCGCGCTGCATCCGCTCTTCAATATCCTGCAGCCTAAGCGCAATGCAGATATGGTGAAGTCCATGCTCGCGCACTACGAACAAAGTGTACACCCCATGCTTCCGGTGTGGTCGCATCACGCCAACGAGAACTGGTGCATGATCGGCTATCACAGCGTTTCTGTGATCGCCGACGCTGCCATCAAGGGCAATGCCGGCTTTGATGCGCAGAAGGCACTGGATGCCTGCGTGACCACTGCGCGACAGAAATTTTACGGCGGACTCGATTCCTACATGGCGATGGGTTATGTGCCCGATGAAAAAAATGCTTCGTCCGTATCGATGACGCTGGAGTATGCTTATGACGACTGGTGCATCGCACAGCTGGCGAAGAAGCTCGGACGACAGGAGATCCATGACGAGTTCATGAAACGCTCCGCCAACTGGAAGAATGTTTTCGATGCCTCGATCGGATACACACGGCCGCGACTGGCCAACGGAAGCTTCAGGAAAGAATTCGATGTGCTGAGCACGCACGGTCAGGGGTTCATTGAAGGCAACGCCTGGAATTATAGCCTGTATGTTCCCCATGACCCAGATGCCATGATCAGGCTGATGGGAGGCCCGAAACGTTTTGTAACGCATCTTGACTCTTTGTTCACCATGTACCTGCCCGACAAATTCTTTGCAGAGACGGAAGACATCACCCGCGAAGGCATCATCGGCAACTACGTGCATGGCAATGAGCCTGCCCATCACGTTGCGTATCTCTACAACTGGGCGGGCCAGCCCTGGAAAACACAGGAACGTGTGCGCATGATCCTCAAAAAACAATATCAGGCTTCACCCGACGGCCTCGGTGGCAACGACGACTGCGGACAAATGAGCGCGTGGTATATTTTCAGCTCGCTTGGGTTTTATCCGGTGGCACCTGGCTCGGATCAGTACGCTATTGGAAGTCCTGCCGTACAAAACGCAACCCTGAAGCTCGAGAACGGAAACACGCTGACGATCGAAGCCAGGAACCAGGGCGACAAAAATGTTTATGTGCAAAAAGTGGAAGTGAACGGCGTTGTGCTGAAGAGGCTTTACCTGACCCACGCAGAGATCATGGATGGCGGGAAGATCACATTTTATATGGGTGCCAAACCGAAAAAATAAGCCGGAAACTACTCTGGCAGCTTCCGGCTAAAGCCAACTATTTGTTTTCTTGTTCCGATATAGCGATGGGATCGGTATTGCAGTTTTCAAACTCGAGCGCTACCGAAGCAATGGCGCCCTGGTGAGCTTCTTCCATGGTATGTCCTTCATTCTGCAGCTGATTGAATTTCGTAAACCACTGCTCCATTTTCTTTTCAAAACAACCATCATCGTTCAGGATGGTGGCCATTTTTACCGGTTCGCCTTCCGCGGTTGTGTTTTCTGCTGTTTTCTGGTCGCCAGCACTGTTACAGGCCGTCACCAGGTAGAGTACAATACAGTAGGTCAGAATGTTTTTCAGTTTCATGGGGTTAAAAATTAACAGTGGTAAATTTAGCGGGGTGCGCCAAGGTGATTTAGACGAAGCGGCGCCATATCTTATCCAACGCTCCGGGGTGCTGTTTTGCAGAAATACAACCACCCCATAGTACTATTCTACTATACACGCTGGTATAATTGTACTACCGGCCGGGCTGAACGCAGGTTTTGATATCCGTATTGATACTGATTTTTCACTTTCTTTGAATCTTTGGCAAAAGGCAAAAACTGCTTTTTATGATAAAATCTTACATGCCTTCAACATGCCATCTCCACGCCATTGTTGGTGTGCCCCCCGTGCCATTGTTGGTGTGCTCCCTCGCCATTGTTGGTGTTCTTCACCAACAAGCCCCCCTTCCATTAACAAGCCCACTCCTCCAACAGACCACGCCGCCAGCATGCCCAAAAAATAAATTTTCACCCCCCAACCCATACTGACATAGGGCTGTCACAGGTCGGTGTTTGCTTTGTAACACAACAATTCAACACTAAAACATCAGTATATGGAAAACTCAGTTCTTGAAACCAAGCAGATTCCCGTGATCTCATCCGAAATTTTATTGGCACAGTGGCAGGGGCACCGCCGGTTAACCCGCAAAATGATCGAAGCTTTTCCGGAGGATAAACTTTTTACCTACTCCATTGGCGGAATGCGTCCTTTTGCCGCACTGGTGATCGAAATGCTTACCATGGCCGGTCCTGGCATCAAGGGTATGATCTCCGGTAAGTGGGACAATTACAGCGACGTAGAAAAAAGCTTCAAGGCTACCACCCGCGCCGAGCTGCTCAAGCTGTGGGATGAAGCGACCGCACAGATCAACGAGCTGTTTCCCAAGATCACACCCGAGCGGTTCCATGAAACGGTGAAGGTATTCGGCCAGTACGAAGGGCCGGTGTATTGGTCGATATTCTATTTTATCGATAACGAGATCCACCACCGCGGACAAGGATACGTGTATCTCCGTTCACTGGGCATTGAACCGCCGGCATTTTGGGACCGATATTAAATAGGTACGAGGTACAAAATACGAAGTACGTGCAGTCCAGATCATAGATATCGCTTTGCATTACTTCGTACCTCGTATTTCGTACCTCGTACTGGTCCTGGCATAAATATTTGGGTCTGATATTAAAAACCATAATGCGTATGACAACACATGAAATTGCTGACCGGTTGGTGGAGTATTGTAGAAAGGGTGATTATGAAAGCGCCCAGAAGGAGCTGTATGCACGCGATGTGAAGAGCATCGAACCTTATGCTACCGAAAATTTTGAAAAGGAAACGGTAGGACTTGACAACATCCTGGAAAAGGGTCGCAAGTTCGAGGCGATGGTTGAAAAAGTACACGATATTAAAGTATCGGAACCGCTGGTGACCGACAACGTCATCGCTTTCAAGAACACCATGGATCTAACCATGAAAGGCCAGGGCCGCATGAAGATGGGCGAGGTCTGTGTGTACCAGGTGAAGGATGGCAAGATCGTATCGGAAGAATTCTTTGTGTAACTGAAGAGTCCACGGTCGACAGACCACGGTCCACGGACGGATCAACCCTTTGAGGGCTTTTCAAAAGGTAGTGCATTATCTAATCGGCACTAACACATGCACAACCCTCAAAGGGTTATCCGTAGACTCTACTGCGCCTCAAACTGCTTAAAAAATTCCCAGAGCAGGTCGGTGGCGTTGATCACTGTAGAAGGTGTATCACCCCAGTTGCCGCTCCGTTGTCCGCCAGGCCACGCGTGACCGCCATCGCGGGTCAGATAGTATTGTATCATCACATCATCGGTGCAGTTCAACCATTCGGTCAGTTTAAAACGATCGTCATCGTTGCGTATCTCGTCACGTACCGCACAGCCATTTGCAGCAGACCAGGCTCCCAGCACAGAATCAACGGGTGGAAAATAATATCCGCCGATGCCTTTACCACCGTTGTACGGAACCTTGGCATCCAGCACGGAATGCATGTGCAATACTGGAACAGGGCGTGAGGGATGGCAAGGTGAAGCGACCACCATGGTGCTGCTCACGGCGGCGATGGCGGCGATCTTCTCCGGCATCTCACAGGCCAGCCGGTACGCCATCATACCTCCGTTAGACATGCCGGTTACATAAACCCGTTTCGCGTCTACCCGGAACGTTGACACCAGTTTATCGATCAGCGTGCGGATGAACAGCACATCATCGATATTGTTCTTCATGGCGAAATCGCAACAGCGGCCGGCGTTCCAGGTTCTCACCCCCAGCACGCCATTGCTCCGAATGCCTTCGGGATATACCACAATAAAACCGGCGCTATTTGCTTTCTCTGTAAGCCCGTAGTCACGTTCAAACTGGCCCGCATTGCCACCCGTCCCGTGCAACCCAATGACCAGCGGTAGGTCCTCATTTGTTTTGTAGTAGTCAGGCGGAAGGTTCAGCAGATAAGTTCTCGCGCGTCCATCCACCATCATGGTTTCATAAAACCGATGATCTTCCGGGATCGCGGGATCGCTGCCATCACAATGCACGAACAGGAGAAGAGACAAAAAAGCAAACAGGTTTACAATTGGGTTTGTCATTGAATTAAAGTTGGTTTCGAAGAGTTGTCGGACCACTGCGCACGGAGCCAGCGCGCTTGCAGTGGTCTGACGACTGTACGGCAAGGCTAACGTGTTTTGGCCGGGATGTTCCCGATTTTCTACCTGAAGCTTC
Organism: Chryseosolibacter histidinae; assembly: GCF_018598225.1. GTDB lineage: Bacteria > Bacteroidota > Bacteroidia > Cytophagales > Cyclobacteriaceae > Chryseosolibacter > Chryseosolibacter histidini. Next base: position 25,630 of record NZ_JAHESF010000007.1, read on the forward strand.
TCAAATGCTGGGCGAATTCTCTCAAGGCATACTTCAAACTTCTTTGCAATCACAAAGGCACTAAGACACAAAAACAACACAAAGAATGTGGCAAAAAAAACTGAAACTGTAAAACCCAGGCCTGAAGCTTCTCATTCTGCCATTGGAAACGCTGACAATCAGGCGCGATATTGCGATATTTGGTGCACCATGAATGGCAAATACAGGATCATCTTCTGCCTTTCCTTTGCACTGGCAATTTTTTATTCGCTGCCCTGGATCGCGCTGAGTGAACAGGCGCGCCTGGCAGGTTACAATGCATCACAGAATGCGCCGGGTACACGGGTGGCCTTTCTTTTCGTCACCATCCTGCTCACCAGCATGTTGTTCTTCTTTTACAATTTCTTCTGGAAGCGCACCCTGTTGCCCGTGCAAAACGAATTCTTCAGAAAGCTGCTGAATGTAGGCTTCAATTTATTGCTCGTCATTATTTCATGCGCCATTCTGATCATGATCTCCACGAGGATCTTTGTGATAGAAGCATGGCGCGCATTTTTCATTTTCTACCTGTTCCGCAATGCGGGTATTGCGCTCATCGTGATGCTGGTCACGTACGTGGTTGAGCTGGTGGAGAAGTCGCGGCAGGACAAGATAGCCATACTCACCCTGCAACACCAGCATGCGCAGCGCGAGCTCACAGCCCTGAAAGCGCAGATCGATCCACACTTCCTGTTCAACTCGCTGGCATCACTGAGCGGCCTCATCAGGGCCAACAGCAAAGAAGCGCTGTCATTTGTCGATCATCTTGCAGAGACCTTTCGTTATGTGCTGGAAAAACGCGAGCACCGGTTGGTGACGGTGAAAGACGAGCTTCAGTTTATGGACTCTTATGTATTCATGATCAAAAAGCGCTTCGGTGACGGGTTCCGCATCATCACACAGGTCGATGAGCAATGTCTCGCCAGGTCTATTCCCCAGTTTGCCCTGCAGCTCACCGTGGAGAACGCCATCAAGCACAACCTCGTATCTGTCAGGAATCCGCTGAAGGTGGAAGTGATCTCGCGGAACCATGCACTGCTGGTGAGGAACAATCTTCAGCCGAAAAAAGCGTTACCTGGTTATGGGATCGGCCTTGCCAACCTCTCCAAGCAATACCAGATCATCGGTAGCCGCGACATCACCATCAGCAAAGACGACCATTATTTTGAGATCGAACTTCCGCTACTATGAACGAGAGCCGGGTAATAATTGTAGAAGACGAGGCCGGCGCGGCTGACAACCTCAGGCTGTTGCTGGAGGAGATCGCGCCGCATATACGTGTGATCGCTACCCTCACCAGCATTGAACAAACCCTGGCATGGCTTTCCGCAAACGATCATCCCGATCTCGGCTTTTTTGACATTCAGCTCGAAGACGGATTGTCGTTCGAGATCTTCAGGCAATCGGAGATCGATTTCCCCGTGATCTTCACCACCGCGTTCGACGAATACGCGATCGAGGCCTTTAAGGTGAACAGCATAGATTACCTGTTGAAACCCATCAAAGAACAGGACCTCAGGTTCAGCCTTGAAAAATATAAAAAGCTCAGCAGAAGCAACGTCAGCAATACGCTCATGCGCCGCATCATGGATTCGTTGCAGAGCCACCAGGAAACGGCTACGTTCTTAATCCATTATAAAGACAAACTGATCCCTGTAGCGGACCAGGATTTTGCTTATTTCTATATCGGCAACGGACTCGTTCACGGCTGTACCCATAAGCACGAGGTCTATCCCATGGAGCACACCATAGAAGATCTCGAGCTGAAGCTGAACCGCAGGCAGTTTTTCAGGGCAAACCGCCAGTTCATTGTCAACAGGTCTGCCATCAAGGAGATCGGATTCTATTTTAATGGCAGGCTTTCGCTCAAGCTTTCGCCGCCGTCCAAAGATGTTGTGCTCATCAGCAAGGCAAGGGCTACGGAATTCAAAGAATGGATGAAAGGCTGATATTTCAAGGTCGCGGGCGTAAGCTTCAGCATTGCTTTTTTCAGGCTCGGCCGGGTTTTCAGATCGCCGGCATGCATCACGCCGTTACTTGCGGGAGTAAACAAATTATAAAAATTGATCAACCATGAAAACAGCAGTAGCAGTACTCATCGTATGTTTCGCATCGATCGCGCCCATGGCCAGCGCACAGGAAAAAATGGAAGCGTTCATGACCAGCACAACGCCCGAAGAACGCGCGCAGATGCAAACCGACCACATGAAACAAACGCTTACACTCACCGAAAACCAGTTGCCGCAGGTGCAGGAGATCAACCTGAAGTATGCCCGCAAAATGCAGGATGCTTACAACGGTGGCGGTAGCAGGCTTCAGAAGCTGAAACGTGTCAAAGGTGTCAGCCAGGAGAAAGACAAAGAATTGAAACGGGTGCTCACCTCCACCCAGTATGCTACCTATGAAAGCAACAAAGAAGAAATGAAAGAAAAAATGCGGGAACGGGCAAAAGAACGGATGAAGACAAATTAGGCTGATCCCGGCACCCGGATGAACAGGCCTTTCGTTCCTGTTCTTCCGGGTTTTGTCTTATCGCACGAATGTCTACTTTTACTTTTGTGAAACAGAACATCAGGGTCCGGTAAAAAATCACACAACTAACCTCGTGTATTGTAACATATCGTCTTTATTTGCGTATAAAATACACAAACAGGCAAGTAATCTCATGATCACAAAAGCCATCACAAACTGCTTACAGAATGCCGCAATCAAAGGATGGGCTAAAACTTACTGGGCTTTCGATATTCATGGCACCATGCTTTATCCTACTTTTCAGTCGGGCGTGCTCTCAACCAAATTCTATCCCCATGTGAAGGAGGTGATGCAATTGCTCAGCAAGCGCAGCGATATTGTCCTGATCCTTTACACCTGTTCTTATCCGCACGAGATCGTGGAATACCTGAAGTACTTCGAAGGGCATGGAATACACTTCGAGTATGTGAACGAGAATCCGGACGTTTGTGCAGGTGCTTACGGCCACTACGATCGCAAATTCTATTTTAACATCTTATTCGAAGACAAAGCGGGCTTCGATCCGCTGACGGACTGGAAACTGGTTTACGACCTGCTGCTGGCGCAAAAATTGCAACCAAAAAATACAGACCATACATGATCAATACATGTTTGGGATCAATTGGGATAATTGTTGCCAAAAGATTTTTCTGATTCGCCGAAGAAGAAGATATTACCAGGAAAAATTGTAACGATGTATTTACTTTTTCCCGGACGCCACCAGATCCTGACGAATTTTCAGTTTGAATATCTTCATTCGATCATCTATGGAAAGCTCAATGGGTATACTGATCTTCACGCAAAACCCCTGGCGGTAACTGAAAAAGTAACCGCTATTATTTTCGCGGTGACATCCGCCAACCACAGCAACACCCGCAGAAATCCATTGCCCTTTTATCTCAGGGCACTCGCCATCCAGGAGTTTGCACGCGAGCTGAATGTTCCGGCCTTCATCTACGGTGTTGACGATGTCGGCAACCTTTCAAACTTTGCCAGCTACACCTTAAAAAGGGTACGCCATGAAAGTGAGGGCCTTTTTGACCTTACACCTGACAATACACTTGTGCTTTGTTCCACGCCGGTACTGGCCATGTACGAAGCCCTGGGCTTTAAGATCCTTCCTGCAGAACTAGCCGACCGCACCACGTGGTCATACCGATGCCCGTTACCCTGGGACCTGGTTGAAAAAATAGCGGGTGACGATGCCTGGAGCAACAATGCCGACATCGTCCGGAATGTGCATCCCGCCTCACGTGAGCTCTGGGAAAAGTACAAGCTCGGCGATAAGGTGAAATTACTTTTTCGCGATACCATGATCAGCGACGATGGCGACATCACCACTACCCGCGACTATAACACTTACGTACGGCAGATGGATGAGATCGCCGAGCTGAAATACACGGAAACAGCGTCTTATGTAAAAGCGGGCCGCATCGGAGACATCGGGTGCGCCGTGGGTTCATGGATCAAGCTGGCCTGCAAAGACGATCGTTTCCGCGAATCCGATTTCTACGGGATTGAAGTAGCAAGGCACCTCTTCGACATCTGCCATCAGCGCAAGCACAACGGCGAATTTGCCAATCCATTCGTTTTCTTCTCACAACGCAACGCTGTCACGGGGCTGGTTTTTGAAGCCAACTCTATGCATACCATTCACACGTCGTCGCTCACGCACGAGATCGAATCTTATGGCAGCCGGAGCGAGCTTCTGCAGTTCATCCGCAATCGCTACCTGGAACTGGCCAGCGGTGGTGTATGGATCAACCGCGACGTGGTAGCGCCCGCCAATAAAGAAAAGATCGTGCTGATGAAGCTGAATCGTTCTGACGGAAGAAATAATGATTATGACAAGCCATTTTCAGAACGTGAAGCGCTGAAGGCTTATCTGAAAGATCTGTCGACCTACGGAAGGTTTCTCCGGTTTGCCATGGATTTCAGAAAAAAGGAAGGTTATTTCGTGCGCTACAAAGAAGTGACAATAGAAAACGAGGTGTACATCGAGTTAACACTGAAAGATGCCTGCGAATTCATGAGCCGGAAAGACTACATCGACAACTGGCAGAGCGAAATGCATGAAACATTTTGCTTCTGGGATCTCGGCGAATGGAAACAAAATCTTGAGCAGGCAGGATTCACCGTCGCTGCGGAATCAAGGGCTTATACCAACGAGTGGATCGTGGAGAACCGGTTAAAAGGAAAAGTGGTGCTTTTTGAGCAGACGGCTACCGGGTTATTAAAACTGGATTACCCGGTAACCAACATGATACTGCTGGGTGAAAAACTTTGAATCGCGATTGGGGCTTTGTTAAAAAATTCTACCCCCGCTTTGAACGCATCGCCTTAAAGTGCGCAAGGCTTTTGTCTTTTGACAACTTCTTGTATTCGGCCGATTCCATCGGGTAGATGGCAACGCGGCCTTTCTCGTCGCTGTGCACACCCCAGCCGTACCGTTTGGTGAGCGGAGACGATCTCAGGCAGGCCTGACCTTTGGAAAAGAATTTTTCACGTTCGGCGTCCAGCGCAGCCTTGCCATTAATCTTGTTCCTGGTGGCATGAACACGAAAGATCAGATCGTCAGATGTAAATTTATAAGGGTTGTCAACCACCAGCTCGAATTGCAGCGCCGCAACCGTTTTCTCCTCTTTCTGGGGCGGGATCTCCGCAGCCTTCACGGGGCAATCTTCCGCTACTTCAATAAATGCGTTGAAATAATTCGTAGTGTGCATGGGCTTATTGATCTCTGCTTTTCAAAGATAATGCGGTCTGGCCTTTCTTCCTACGCCGGGCAGACAACCGGTAATCGGTTGATTTATCTTTACAACCTTACGCTTCATTGCTTAAATCAATGTTAATAAATATCTTTCAATTTAATTCCTATCCACAGACCTGAACGATGAAGAAAGCCTGCCTGCAGCTTGTGCTGATGTTGTTTTTATGCTCTTTTTCAAAAGCCCAGAACACCGACTCGTTATATCGCGCGCTTGAAGACGCCAAAGACCTGCAACGCGCCACCCTCCTGATGAAAGTGGGTGACGTGGAGATCGGCAAAGATCCTTCGGCGGCTTTTGGCAGGTTCCAGGAAGCGCTTAACATCTTCAAGGAAGAAGGCGACACATTGAAAGAGATCGACGCCATGCTTCGCCTCTCAACCGTTTACCTGAGGCAGGGCAAGAACGACCTGGCCATCAGGCTCGACTCCCTTTCCCTCTCCATGGCCAAAAGCAGGCAATACCTCCCGGGTTGGGCTACGGCCCACTTCAATATCGGCAGGTACCTGAACGCAAAGGGAATGTTCCGTGAGGCCATCACCCATTACCAGCAATGCATCGAGCTCAGGATCAAAGACGGGAAAGAGAACCAGGTGGCCAACGCTTACAACCAGATCGGGGTGGCGTATAAAAATCTCTCACAGTACGACGAGGCCAAGAAGTACTATACGGAAGGTATTGCCATGGCCCGTAGCAACAAGGACGAGACCACCCTGGCCGTGCTCTACATGAACCTCGGCAACGCGCACGCTATCACCGGCAATTACCAGGATGCGCTCGACAACCAGCTGCTCTCCATCCGCATCAAAGAGAAATCAGGAGACAGGAACGGGCTCACGCAATCATACATCAACACTTCCAACATCTACAGCTCCATGAAGCAGCCCGACCTCGCGCTCGAGTACCTGTACAAGGCGCTGCAGCTGAAAGAGAGTATCCAGAATCCCCGATCGCTGGCCTTCATCTATAACAATATGGGCGTGAGCTATGCGCGCAAGTTCATGACTGACAGCGCACAGCTCTATTTGGAAAGATCGCTCGAGGTACGCAAAAAGGCGAACGACAAGGCGGGCATGGCCCAGTCTTACGTGAACCTTGGAAATCTTTTTCGCGACCAGAAGCTGTACGAGAAAAGCCTCGATTATTACATGTTGTCGCTCAAGCTCCGGGAGTCGCTGCAGAGCAAAGACGACCTGGCCAACATCTACTCCAACATCGGCACATTGTACACCAAGCTGGGCCAGTCTTCGAAAGGAGAAGAGTACCTGCTCAAGAGTCTCAAACTGTACAAGGCCACCGGCGCCGCTGCGATCCGGGAAACCTTATACAACCTTTCGGCGCTCTATGAGCTTACAGGCGATACCGAAAAAGCCGCGGACTACCGGAATGAGTTTCTGAGCCTGAGCGATTCGCTCATCAACGACGAAGTAGAGAACAGGCTGGTAAAGCTGCAGGCGGCATTCGAGATCGAACGAAAAGAGAACCAGCTTCGACTGAACCAACAGGAGACCGAGATCAAAACCCTTCAGCTACAGGAAAGCAGGAGGCAGATGTGGGGTCTTGCCATTGCGCTGGTCTTCACACTGATCTTGCTGGGCATTTATATTCAGCATTATAGCATCAAACGGAAGTCGGCCGCACAGCTGAAGCAGAAGAACGACCACATCGAGCTGCTGATCCGCGAGCTGCACCATCGCGTGAAGAACAACCTGCAGACCATCAGCAGCCTGCTGAGCCTGCAATCGTTCAGGGTGACAGACGAAAATGCACGGTCGGCGCTCAGGGAAGGGCAAAGCAGGATCGAAGCGATGTCACTCATTCACCAGAAACTGTACATCGATGACAACCTGCGCGGCGTAGATATGGAAGAATACCTTCAGGCGCTGATCCAGACGCTGGCCGCATCGTTCGGATATCATGCAGGCATCATCAAAAGCAACATCGAAACGCAGGCCCGGAAGCTGGACGTTGACCTGGCCATCCCGATAGGGCTGATCATCAATGAGCTTATGATCAACGCCTTCAAACATGCTTTTCAGAGCGTTCAAAACCCCGAGCTGAAAGTGAGCCTGAAAAAAATATCCGACAGCAAGATCGAGCTGCTGGTGCGCGACAACGGTCCGGGTATACAAGACCTCGCCGCCAGCGACCAGCGCAAATCATTCGGCATGAAGCTGATCCAGACACTGACGCGGCAGCTGAACGGCTCCTTCTCGGTCAGCAACGCCGAGGGTGCCGTGTTCCAGCTAACCTTCGACGCGCCGTTATGAAAAAGATCCTGATCGTGGAAGACGAGCTGCTCACGGCCGAGCACATTGCAGAGATCCTGGAAGGAGAAGGTTACAACGTATGCGGCACTGCGCAAAACAGGGCCGAAGCGCTGGACCTTTTCAGGGCACACGCGCCGGACCTGATCATCTTTGACGTTTTTATCAAAGACAAGGTCACCGGCATCGAGCTGGCCAAAGAGATCTCGGCGCTGTCTGCCGTACCCTTTATCTACCTCACGGCATTCTCAGACAGCGCAACCCTGAAGCAGGCTGCTGAAACCAATTCCTCGGCGTACCTCATCAAACCTTTCACAGCAAAACAGCTGCTGGCAACAGTGGAGATGGTGCTGATCGCGGCAGACGCCGGAACGAAGGTTGATCCGGATGCACCGACCCCACCTACCAAACGGGAAAAGGAAGTGCTCGAGCTCCTGGCCCGGGGAAATACCTCGCGGCAGATCGCGCAGATCCTCTCCATCAGCGAAATGACCGTGCAAACCCACCGCAAGAACATGATGAGTCGTTACAATACACTCTCATCCACCGAGCTCATCGCCATCGCCAGCAAATACCAGTGGATCAAACTTTAGCATAATCAGCTTCCCTGTTCATACGCCAACCGCATGAACTTCTTTACTTCTTCGTTCAGGTCCTCTTTTGCATACATCCGAAAATGATGATTGTATTGCTGCTCCCCCGGCACCTGTGCGATCTTCTGAAAACATAAATTGTCATCATAAGGCTTTTCGAAGGGAAAGACCACATGAATAAAATCTTTACCGAGCTGCGTAATGTAGGCGATGCGTTTGCGGGATGTGGCAACGCCGATCATCGTTTTGGCTGGATGAAACGTTACGTTTGCCAGCGCTTTGTATTGTTGTGTGAAGTGATGGAACAGCGCCACTGTCTGGGGTGACTTTCCGCGCAGAAAATCATCAATGGTTTTATCCGTATCGGAAGCAGGTTGTTTTTTGGCCATGGTCGAAGTTAGCAGACGCCGGCTGATTTTAAAAACTGACCATCACGCTCAGGCAGATACTTTTCCGGTTGATGCTGTGTCGGTCCACTCAGGGTGAAGGGTTGCACCCGCCGAACTCACTTTTTGCCTACCGGGAATAATTGATCATTGCCCGATCGCTGACCGGAGAAACGTTCCCGTGATGGAGTGATCTGCTTCTATGAGCTGTGCCGGGGTTCCTTCAAAGACAACCTGGCCACCATTATTCCCGCCATCGGGGCCCATGTCTATGATCCAGTCTGCCTGTTTGATCACTTCGAGGTTATGTTCGATCACAATCACGGAATTTTGCTGGTCGGCCATGCGGTTGATGATGCGCATCAGCAGGCCGATGTCAGACATGTGCAGTCCCGTGGTAGGTTCATCCATTACATAGATGCCGCCCTGTTTGTGCAGCTCCGTGGCGATCTTGATGCGTTGGCATTCACCACCCGAGAGCGTGCTCAAAGGCTGCCCAAGGGTGAGGTAATGCAAACCTACGTCGTGGATGGCCTGCAGCCTGTGCTTCAGCTCTTTTTTATCAAAGAACTGCAACGCTTCGCTGATGGTCATGGCCAGCACTTCTGCGATGGACCTGTCTTTGAAGGTATACCGCAGCACCTCCTCTTTGAAACGTTTTCCATTGCAGATCTCACACGGCGTTTTGATGGGCTCCAGAAAAGCAAGGTCTGTGTAAATGAAACCTATGCCCTGGCAATTATCACAAGCGCCTTTCGAGTTGAAGCTAAACAGCGAAGCGCTCACTTTGTTGGCCTGCGCAAACAGCTGCCGGATGTCATCCATCACTCCGGTATAGGTAGCCGGGTTCGAGCGGATGGATGAGCTCACCGCGGATTGATCGATCACAATGGCGTCAGGATGTTTTTTCAGGAACACATGATTGATCAACGAGCTCTTACCCGAGCCAGCCACACCGGTAACCACCGTGAGCACACCCTTCGGAATATTGACTGTTACCTGCCGGAGGTTGTGAAGCGAAGCATTCTTGATCTCCATACATCCATCGGAAATGCGATAACTGTTCTTCAGCGGTGTAACGTGTTTCAGGTACTTGCCCGTGAGCGTCGGCGCCGATAGAAGTTCCTCGAAAGATCCTTCAAAAACGATCTGACCACCGCGCGTGCCGGCATGCGGACCGACATCGACAATATGATCAGCGATGGCTATAACATCCGGATCGTGTTCCACCACCAGCACCGTGTTACCCTTATCGCGAAGCTTGCGCAGCAGCTCATTCAGCCGGTGCACATCGCGCGGATGCAGCCCTATGCTCGGTTCGTCGAAAACATAGATCATATCCGTGAGGTTGCTGGTGAGGTGTTTCACCATTTTGATACGCTGCGACTCTCCCCCTGACAGTGTGGTGGTCTCACGATCGAGAGAAAGATATCCCAGGCCGATAGAAACAAGATGTTGTAACCGTGTAACAATGCCGTTGACGACTGTGGCCGTGGCCGGATGGTTGATGGTATTCACTACGTTGACCAGCGCACGCACTTCCATAGCCGTATAATCTGCAATGTTGTAACCATTGATCCTGCTGGCCAGCACCGACTGGTTCAGGCGCGTGCCCTTGCATGCTGTACACGGCAAAGACGACATAAAGGGCTCCAGCTTTTTGCGTGTGGACTCTGCCAGTGCGCTGATATCGCGTTTGATATAAAGCCGGTTGAACTTCTCCACCACACCTTCATACGTTATCTTAAACGCGCCCGCTTCGGTCTTCAGATCGAACTTTTTATCTTTCCCGTAAAGAAACATTTCCCACTCTTCAGCACTGTAATCTTTCAGTTTCTTATCCCTGTCAAAAAGGCCTGAGTAAGCGTAACTGTTCCAGTACCAGGTTCCGACAGCAAATACCGGGAACAGGATAGCGCCCTCGTTCAGTGACTTTGAGGTATCGAGGAATTTTTCAAGGTCGAGTCCCACCTTTTTGCCAATGCCCGAACACTCGGGACACATACCGCCCGGATCGTTGAACGAAAAAGCATAGGCATAGCCGTGATGCGGATGGCCCAGCCGGGAGAACAGCAGCCGGAGCAAAGAATAAACATCGGTGATGGTACCTACCGTTGAGCGTGAGTTTCCGCCCAGGCGTTTCTGATCGATCACAATGGTAGTGGAAAGGTTCTCGATGACATCGGCATCGGGCTGGCTATACTTGGGCAGCAGGTTGCGGACAAAAAAAGTGAATGTCTCATTCAGCTGCCGCTGTGCTTCCGTGCTGATGGTATCGAACACGATGGACGATTTTCCCGAGCCCGATACACCCGTAAAGATGGTGATCTTACGTTTGGGGATCTTCAGGCTGATGTTCTTCAGGTTGTTCTCACGGGCGCCCTGGATGACAATATATTCCTGCATATATATAGATTTGTTTAAGTCGTTAATCGTTAGATCAATCCCTGAGCTCCGCACACGCATATCCCTGCTGCTCCAGGAGCGCGATCACGGTATCGCGGTCTGAAAGCGGGCATTCGATGCGCAGCACTTTGTCGCAGTCATCGAGATCGAAATTCCACCTGCCACCAACCGTGTGATCGAGCAAAGGCGCCAGGTTGCGTACCTCGGCCGTTGTCTGTACAGAAGTTTTGAATACCATGACCATAAGTGAAATTGACGTGATGATGTTTTTATAGCGCACAAAGATGAAGCAGGTGCGGGTAGATGCATCCATGCAAAACGGATCGCGATCAATGCAAAGCGGATTAAAAAGCAATTTTCGAAGTCGCGTTTTCAAAAAAGTTTTCTTTTGGTAACTTGCAGTCTTCTCTTCACCATTTTAAAAAACACAAACAAAGGCCTATGAGCAATTCATATAGGGATACATCGCTTATGGAAAAAAGTGAGTTCTGCTATATCGATGATCGTGGTGCCGCAGCACAGATCGTGCTTCATGAGTGCAAGCTGAACGGGGCGCATTTGTATTCCGCCAGCAGCAGTCCCGCCAACGAAGTGCGGATCCGCGAGCTCCAGGAAGAGCCTGTGCTGAACATGTATTTTTCGCTGGAAGGCCGCTGGTTATCGAAAGCCAGGCACGGCGGGCGCGAGTTTCCCCTGACCGGCGCCCAGCATACGCTCAATTACACACCTCACTTCGATGGGTACTATGTCATGAGCAGAACAGCACAGAAGAATTTTGGCATCATCCTCTACGAATCGTTCTTCTCACGACTGCTGGCCAACGAGCTCGAATGCCTGAAACGATTCTGGGATAAGGCACAAAAAGGAGAAGCTGCCCACATCCTTCCTTATGCGATGCCGATCACACCGGAGCAGCGCGGCATTATCAGCGACATGCAGCAATGTGCTTATACCGGCCACCTGCGCGAGCTGTTCTACGAATCCAGGATCCTCGACCTCTACCTGCTTCAGGCCGAACAGGCAGAGCTCCTCATCAACAGGAAATACACACCATTGAAACCGGGCGACACGGAAAAGCTATACGCAGCGCGGCAGTACGTTCAGGACCAGCTGCTCACACCGCTTACCCTCGAGGCCATCGCCAGGCACGCCGGGTTGAATGACTTCAAACTGAAAAAGGGATTCAAACAATTGTTCGGCACCAGCGTATTCTCCTACCTCAATGCGCTGAAAATGAATTACGCCCTCCGGATGTTACGCGACACAGGGTGCACCGTGGCTGAAGTGGCACATGCGGTCGGTTATGGTGAGCCTCATAATTTTACAAAGGCCTTCAAGAAGCACTTCGGTTATCTACCAAGGCATGCGAAGGGGTGGTGAAAGAGTCGACGGTCCACAGACGACAGTCCACGGCAGAGGCCAGCGCGTCAGGTGTTCTACGCTGATTGTTAAACATTTATTAATCGCCACGCTCACTTCCCAATGAATTAGTTTCTCTTCAGCCACTTTATTACGGCGAAATTGGTTAAGGGAACTGTAATGCCTGGTTCCTGCAGATCCAGCACAACAATAAAAGACTGTGTATTTGCGACTTTATTATGAAGGATCTGACCGATCCGGCAGGGAAACGCAAACTGAACATATTAATCAAAATCATTTTCATGAAGTACAATTTATTGGGAAACACCGGGCTGAAGGTCTCCGAGCTTTGCCTGGGAACGATGACCTTCGGCGGACGCGGCATCTGGACAGCGATCGGCACCCTGGAACAACAGGCTGTTGACGAGCTGATGAAAAGTGCTGTGGACGCCGGCATCAATTTTATCGATACGGCAAACGTTTATTCCATCGGGTTGTCAGAAGAATTGACTGGCAAGTCTATCCGGAACCTCGGCCTGAAACGCGACGACCTGGTCATCGCCACCAAGGTAAGAGGCAAAATGGGTGAAGGCCCCAACGAGGTCGGCCTCAGCAGAAAACACATTCTCGCACAGGTAGATGACAGCCTCCGGCGACTGAATACTGACTACATCGATCTTTACCAGATCCACGGCTACGATGCCCTCACGCCGTTGGAAGACACCATCGATACACTCGACACACTCGTGCAGAGCGGCAAAGTACGTTACATCGGCGCCAGCAATCTCGCCGCCTGGCATTTGATGAAGGGCCTCAGCTATTCGCACTATATGCGGAAGTCGAAATTTGTTTCTCTTCAGGCCTATTACACCCTTGCGGGAAGAGACCTCGAGCGGGAGATCATTCCCCTGCTGCACGATCAGAAAGTGGGATTGATGGTGTGGAGCCCGCTTGCCGGCGGATTCCTCAGTGGCAAGTTTACCCGCACCGGTGAGGCAGAAGCAGGGTCACGCAGAACAAGCTTCGACTTCCCTCCCGTGAACAAAGAAAAGGCATACGACATCATCGACGTGCTTCAAACCATGAGCAAAGATAAAAATGCTTCCGTGGCACAGCTTGCCCTGGCCTGGCTCCTGCACCAGAAAGCGGTCACAACGGTGATCATAGGCGCCAAAAAGCCAGACCAACTGAGCGATAACCTGAAAGCCGTTGATGTGAGATTCACACCCGAAGATCTGCAGAAGCTCGACGAGATCAGCAAGCTGACACCTGAATATCCTGCCTGGATGCTCGAACGCCAGGGCGCCGATCGTAAAGCATAGATTTTTCTGATCGATCCTTCGCTGAGATGGAGGGATCGATCAGATCGTCACCACCGTAGCCAATTCCCTGAACCTGCACAACGCATTGGTCCACCGCATCTGATCCACGGTTCTGCAATCGGCTTCGAGCAACTGGTCTGATGCCACCAGGATACACACACACCGTGCACGGCTTGTGGCAACATTCAACCGGTTGGGATTGTAAAGGAAGTTCATACCTCTGGGCACATCCTGCGAGGTGGAGCTGGTCATGGAATAGATCACGATGGCGGCTTCCTGTCCCTGAAATTTGTCTACCGTACCCACCCTGCATTGCGGAAGCCTTTCAGCGAGCGCAGCCACCTGGGCATTGTAGGGCGCCACGATCACAATATCGTTGGCTGTCACCTTCGCGCGCTGCCCCTTGTCGTTAGTCCACTCCACGTTGCCATTGGTAAGCTGGTGAACGATCTTCTCAATGGTATCGACCTCTTCCGCCGACTTATTCTGATTGCCAGTGTGGCGCACCGGAACATAGAACAGTCCCGCGCCGGTAAACGAGGGTGTGCCGGAGATCTGCTGACTCTCGAGGCCCGTGAGCGCACGCAACCTGTTCTCATAAAAAAGCTCAGAGGTGAAGGTAGTGATGCTCGGATGCAGCCTGCGGGTGACTCCCAGAAAGATCCCTTTATCTTCAAGCATTGTTTTGTGACCATCCAGCAGGTGGGTGAGCGCGGCAACATCAGCACCTTCAGGGTGTGAAGCTTTCTGCGGTTGCTCCAGCTGCTGTGGATCTCCCAATAAAATAATATTTTTCGCTGAGCGCGATGCGGCCAGCACGTGGGGCAGCGACATCTGTCCCGCCTCATCCACAAAAAGATAGTCCAGCGTTTCGCGTGCATCGTTGTGCGCCCACAGCCATGCAGTGCCGCCCACTACTTTTCCTTCGTCCAGTGTTTTCAGGGCCTTCTTGGTATCGGTCACTTCTTCCAGTCCTGGCGGTAATGTTTCGCTTTTGTCTTTGGATTTGTGCACAAGCTTTACAGGAACGCCCTGCTTGGCGCCCAGCTCCAGCACTTTATCGAATAAGTTCCTGATCACCTTATGGCTAGGGGCCGTGATGCCGATGCGTTTTCCCTGCTGCACCAGACTGATGATCATCATGGCACCGGTATGGGTTTTTCCCGATCCCGGAGGGCCCTGGATACCCAGCACACTGTGCCTCAGCTGTGAGGCAATGCGGATAGCACCTTCCAGCACATCTTCGCCTGCATTCAGCAAAGGACCATTTGCCGGCGTGGCAAGCCTGGGTGCTTTCTTGAGCAGCAGGTCTTTGGTGGCACGGTAAGGTGCTATCTCGAGACCATCTTCGATCACCGTGAAGGCAACATCAAAGATCGCAGTAGCCAACGGCTCTATTGTCACCACTTCCTCTTCATGCACGTGCTTTGGATGGATGTTCTGACTCTCGCCGGTCTTTTTGATGTCTATAATACATTGTTCCTGCGAGAGGGCATGTACCGTTCCGATCTTGTTGCCCATCACCTCGTGCAGAGCGTCATCTTCACCGATGCCCACTTCCTGCGGCGGGTAGCTGTAGCGATGGATGGGAAGTTTGCTTCTGCCCGTCAGCGGAACATCGCCTATGTATTGAAGGCCGGCAATGGCTTTGCGCTCATCGATCAACTCATCGTAACTCATCTCATGAAGGCGGAAGAATTCCCACCAGGCGCTCTTGCTTTCCCTGCGGAAATAATCGATCTGATTGGCCAGCAGCCATTTCGCCTTGTGGTGCTCCGTCCACGTGCCGCGGTCTTCAGGCAAGTCCTGGGTAAGTCCTTCAAAGAGCGACTTGGCCCTGATCTGCAGCTCTTCAACGTTGTCGGTAGCTTCTCCGGTCTTGAGCTCCGGCCTTGCAATAACGTTTCCTTTGGCCATTGAGTCGGCGCGTAATTTTTCAAGCCATCGGTGAATGGCTTCGGTTGCAAAGCAGTCGTCTGCGTTATATTCTTCCACGCGGGCAATGATCTCTCCGGTGAGCGAAGCATGATCGTTCAGCTCGAGCGCAAACTCCACAGTTCTGCGGGCGGAGCTTGCCTGGTGCAACTCGATCTTCCGGGTGTAACCTGCAAACTGCTCAAGGTCTTTCAGCGAATAACGTTCAACACTGGCGCGCATGCTCTCCCTGATCACTGCATAGAGATCTGTAAACCGCTCGGCACGCAGCAGCCAGTCGAGGTCGGCCTCATGAATGCCGTGGCGGCCCGTGAGACGTTTGATGGCAGAAGGCTCGTAAGGTGAAAAATGATAAATATGAAGGTCAGGGTATTGCTTCAGCCGTGCCATCACAAACGTCATGAATTCACCGAAGGCACGTTTCTCCTCCACCCTGCTCTTTGCCCAGCGCTTCTCATAGGTGAGCTCACCCTTTTCGTTGGCGAACGCATAGCCGAACAGATACTCCAGTCCGAGCTGATCGAAGAAGGGATCGCCTTCGATGTCAAAATAAATATCACCTTTTGAAGGTTCTGGCAGTCGCGCAAAACCACGTCCGGCTGCTACGGGCAACAGCTCATGAAGCAACGCTTTCTGCAGCCTGCCTTCCAGCTGGATTCTCGCCTGCCCATGAATGTTATTGTAGGTCTCGATGTTTCCCCGTTCGGGTTTTGCAGGCAGGGGATTATCTCTTCGTGCAAAAGTTTCCAGCGTGCTGATCTCGTGTTTCTTCAGCTCGCCGATGTGCATGGCGCGGATGCCTGCGATGAGGGAAAGATGATCATCGTCGTGACGCTTCTTGTCACATTCCTTCCACCAGTTGCAGATGCCGCACTGCTCCACGGGCTCGGGGTAAGTTGGTAACGGTTCAGCATTGATCACGGCGGCCAGCGACCGTTGTGTAAGACGATAGTAAGCTTTGAAGTCCGCAAACCTGAACTGCTCGATATCAAAAGGGTTGCCAGGCTTTACCACGTACATGTATTCCGGCTCAACACCCTGGATGCTGTGAACGATATCGGTATACAGCGAAAGCTGAAGAATGGTGCCTGCGCGGGTATTCCTCGAAAGCTTGGTGTCCTGCACTTCGTACGACCAGCCTCCCAGTTGGCTCGGCACATCCACTCTATATAGTATGTCCGCCCGGCCGGCCCACTGCCCTTGCGCCAGCTCAGCCTGCACAATAACATCGGTGCCTTGCTGCATCGCCGCTACTGTGGCCTGGTGTCCCTGTCCATGGAGACTTACAACGGTACGCCCCTGCGCCTTCAGGTAACTGACGTAAGCGTTTTCGTGTTCCATGCCGCGTTGGGCAAGAACAGCAACGGCCGGGTCGATCCATGAAGGTTTCGCGCCTGTTACCAGGGCCAACCGGTTCACCTCCGTCAGGTGCCGACAGCCGAGGTGATTGGAAAGATCTGTAGCCGAGAGCTGGATGTTGTCTGCCGTGAGCTTCAAAAAAGTCGGGATTTAGAATACAACGTTAGAAGTTTAAAGTTAGAAGTTTAAAGTTAGTGGACCTCAACTTTAAATTTTAAATCTTAACCTTTCAACTTACTTCCGCCAGCTGAGGGCCACAATATTTGCACCGATCAGCTTTCCCTGGGCTGTTCCGGTTTCGTTATCCTGGCGGGTGTGAATACCACCGAGAAAACGGCTGTAGGCGCATTCTTCCGCCGTAGCCCAAAGGTTAGCATACGCACGTGGTTTGTAGGGAATGCCCTGAAAATCGGCCTTGCGTCTTTGGTACGTATTATCTGTGAGCGCAAAGTCATCTCCCAAAACACTGATGAGCACTGTGGCCGCGGCGGCAGATTGTGTCGCGTGGCCTGACGAGAACGCGGGAAACGGAGGCTCCGGCCAGAAGTGTTTGTATTTTGCATCGATAAAACGTTTGATAAAAGGAGCGGGTCGTTCTGCGTGGTAGGTGTATTTACATTTCCAGCAACAGATGAATGCGTCGGCTACAGCCATACCCACTTTGGCGTAGATCTCCGCAGCTGTAAACAGATCGGCTTCTGCGGAGGTTACGGCAATGGTGGCGAGATTGTAAGAATGTCCCGGAGGGGAAGCTGTTTGTGTCGGGTCATCGGCCCACCAGGCTGCGATCCTTCTTTCTTCGTCAGTAAGTGTTTTACTTTTGTCGTACACTTCTTTGAAGTACTTGTAGTACTCCGAAGAGGGAAAGGGTGAGTACGGAACGATTGCCGGCACAGGCAAAGAAGCGTTGGCCTGCGTAAAGGTTCGGTTGTTGCCCCAGAAGGGGTGCAGTGGTAAAATCGACTGAGACTGTCCAAATGTGGGGGCTGTCCAATAGCTCGGCCCGGTGGGGAATTTATAGGTAGGATCAAAATTGCGGAGATACCCTTCATGCCCACCATCGGTTTTAGACCATTCATAAATAGCTTCTGCCACCTTCTTGCCATACGCTACAGACCGCGTGGCAATCTCCTGATCTGTTGTGGTTATCTCCTCCGCATATGCGGTGGCCTCGAGGGAGTCGATGCTCGAAAGCCGCGCCGGTCTTGTATGCGCATACAGGCTTTTAAGAATGAAAGCTTGTCCCGCATTCAATGAGAGTGCCCAGTTATATTCCTTATCTGACTCTGGCAGTGGTAGAAAATCCAGCCCGTTCAATTGGCCCACCAGACTCTTTTGTGTACCACTTCCATTCACCACGGATTGGTACATGGTAAGACCAATATAGCCAAGGTTGCGCGAGGTGAACGTGGGTGAAAATGGAGGGGTGGCGCGGATGGTCTTGAGCGTGATGTCGGCCCAACGCGCGGGCAAACTTTTATTGCTATCATCGATGGGGGGCTCGGGGTCAGGATCATCGCAATATTGGAAAGTGAGGACCAGCAAGAGGAGAAGAAAACACTTGATCGTTTTCATGGGGTTCTTCAGGTTTAGGTACTGAATAGACACCTGATCTTGCGTTTCGGTTGTAAGACCACGGCACGCTTCCCTTTTGTGCTCACCAGAAAAAACAAAAGCAGCAAACCGGAATGGCTCACTGCTTCTGAAATATGATCGTTTCTGTGCTGCTGATTTCTACATCTCCACCAAATTTTCAAATGGCTCCAGGTGCAATTCTACTTTTTTACCTGTGCGCGCGGCTTCATAAATAGCTTCCAGGATCTGAACATCACGCATGCCCATTTCGCCAGGTACAATGGATTCGCGACCTTCTATGATGCAACGGGCAAAGTCATCCATTTGCAGGGCTTGCTGCCTCACTTCTTTAAAGTTCATAGGCCCGTCTGATGTTCTGCCCGAAAGGCCGCGGTATTCATAGGCCACGGGGGCGAGCTCGAACCACCCGTTTTCCGCTTCTGCGCGAAGCAGGTTTTGCTCTTTTACGTAGCTGGTTTCGCAAAACGCTTCGGTGCCGTCGGCGAACTGCATCTCCCAGGTGAGGCCCTCCTCCACTTCATCGAATTTTTCGGGATCCTGTTTCTTTGTAAACCTTGCCGTTACTGACACAGGAAGCGCGCCTTTCGTGTAGATCACACCTTGCACACAATAGATGCCGACATCCATCAATGGTCCGCCACCGGCATCTTCCCGGTCGAGGCGCCACTGATTCTCATCGCCTACATCCATACCGTTCTTCGCGATAAGCTTTTTCACTTTTCCGTAAACCTCGTCTTGTCCCAGCCGCATCATCTCCTGGTGGTACGGATCGTAGTGAAGCCTGTATCCAATGGCAAGCTTTACACCGGCCTCCCTGCAGGCATCGATCATGCGCTGACAATCTTCAACGCTGGTGGCCATGGGTTTTTCGCAAATTACATGCTTCCCAGCCTTCGCGGCGCGGGTCACAAATTCAGCGTGCATGTCGTTGGGCAGTACCACATACACGATATCAATATCTTTGTTGGAGCTGATCTCGTCGAAATCGTCGTAGCTGTACAGGTTCTCATCTTTCAGATTGTATTCCTTCTGCCACTGCTCACACTTATCACGCTCACTGCTGACCACTCCCGCCAGATAACAATGATTGGTCTCTTTCAGCGCAGGCCCCAGCTCCTGTTCGCTGTACGTTCCCAATCCAACCAACGCAATGCCTAGTCTTTTCTGCTCTTTGTTCCGATCCTGCTTTGCCATATCCATTTCACTTGATTGCTCCCTTAACTATTTGAAACTAAAAAATCAGGAGGCCGCTATACGCAAGCCTCCTGATCGAAAATATGATCAAGTTGATCATTACTGACCACCGTGATCTTTCTTATCTTTTTCCTTGATCTTATTACCCAGTGCGTCGAACTTCACTTTTTTAGTTTCGTTGCCGTTCTTCAGCTCTACCAAGTACATGGTTTGACCGTCTTTTTCCTTTTTGTAAGCATTGGCCACCGTCCATCCGGTGTAGTCCTGTCCTTGCAGCTGGTCTCTTACAGAAGATGGAAGATCAGCCACTGAGATCGCCTGTCTGTCTTTGTCATCATCCTGATCTCTGTACTGCTGGGTCTGAGACCTGTCTTGAGATGTTGTGTCCTGAGCGTTTACCACTGCTGCTGCCCCAAACAAAAAGCAAATTGCAAACAATACTTTTTTCATGATCTGAGAATTTAGATTGAACATTTTTCGCCTCACGCTTAAATGATTGTGCCTTGTCTGCCTGCGAACTCTTAATTATCTCTTTATCTGCAAGTTTTGGATACACACCCTTCACAACGATGCGGCTATTAGTGGAAAAATTCTACAGTCATCGGAAAAAGATTGCCAGGCCGGTTGCCCCGTTCTACGAGCCGACGACCTTTTAAATAGCTACGCTTTTAGCTGTGAGCTGCTAGTAATGCGGCTCCTCTGGCAGCTAGTGGCTCGAAACCCGCAGCTCATTTTACGGCTGCTGTTCCTCAGATCGCGTATTAATATTTCATGATCGTGCATCGCATCATTGGTGCCATGAAGTGACGCAATGTAACTTGTAACATTACTCATCCAACCCCTATGAAAGGACGCCGGAGTTTTTTAAGCAAAGTAGCGGCAGGCGCGGCTGCGCTCACGTTAGCAGGAGCGCACCGATCGGTTTCACGCGCCGCGGATACCGAAGCAGAAGAGCGAAAGTTTGTTCCCGTGATGATCACGCCTTTCAGATCAGACATGAAGATAGATTTTGACGCGCTCTCACGGCTCGTCGATTTCTACCTCGCTTCGGGTGTGAAAGGTTTTTTTGCCAACTGTCTCAGCAGTGAGATGTATCAGCTCGAAGCCGAAGAGCGACTGGCGCTCGCGCGGCATGTAGTGAAGCGTGTGAACGGTGCCGTGCCCGTTGTGGCTACCGGTTCATTCGGACAATCGATAGAAGAACGGGCAACCTTTGCCAAAGCGATGTATCATACAGGTGTGGATGCCGTGATCCTGATCACAAGTCACTTCGCTGACAAGGAAGAGAGCGATGCCATATTGAAACAAAACTTCGAAAAATTCTTCGCGCTTACGGACATGATCCCTATGGGCACCTACGAATGTCCATCGCCCTACAAAAGGATCCTGACGCCGGAAGTGCTTCGCCCCCTGCTGGAAACAAACCGCCTCATCTACCACAAAGACACCACGCTCGACCTGGAGAAGATCAGGGTGAAGCTTGAAATGGCCAGAGGCAGCAGGCTGGAGCTCTATGACGCCCACACGCCCAACGCCATGGCCTCGCTGCAAATGGGCGCAAAAGGACTCTCGTGCATCGCGGGAAATTTTTATCCGGAGATCTTTGCGTGGATGTGCAAACACACTGGCAACCCGGAAAAGCAGGAGGACATGACGTGGCTCCAGGCAGCGCTGACACGTGCCGACAACATCATATCACAAGGGTATCCGCTCAGCGCTAAATACTTCTTACAAAAACGCGGCGTATCCCTTGAGATTATCAGCCGGGCCACAAAAACACCCCTGACTGAAACACAGAAACAAAACCTTGATGGTGTTTACAAAGAGCTGCAGGGCTGGCATGAACGGCTGGGGATAAAGCCAGCACATTGAAGCAAGTTACTGCACAATAACGTGCTTACCCGTTTTTTTGGGTGGTATGAGGTTGCGGATGGTGCTCACATCGACGCTGTAGACGAGCACGCCGACACCGAGCAAGATATTTTTGACAATGTTATTAACATTATGAAAGCTCCAGATGAGCATGCTGATCTGGGGCTCGAGCTTCGTGAGCACATAACTGCTCATCACGAACAGGGAGAGGTTGAAGCTGAAATAGAACAGTATCCCGCTGTTGATCCACAACAGTCCGTAATTGTTCATGGTGGTTTGTGCAGAGAACAGCGAGAGAAAATAGGATACACTGTAGATGATCATGATCAGGCCGGTGATCGTCCACATAGAGGTCTGGTACTCGAAGAAGGTCTGAACATAGGTGGTGACCAGGATGAACGAGAGCAGGTAAATGCCAAGTCCCGCCAGCACCGTTACTTTACTGCGCGCTGTTAGAAGCACCTGGTAATAGAACCAGGTCAGCAGCAGGAACATCACGGTATAGTAGAGGTTGAACAGCACCACCGTAGACTGCCCGCGGATAAACAGAAAATAGGCGATGAGGTCCGATAACGCCGAGACGATCGATAACGCACCGATAAGATGAACAGGTCTTGACGCACTTCGGAACCTGACCAGGTAAATGATCAGCGGCAGGGCGATCGAAAGCATCGATGCCAGCCTGATGATCTCCGAAATGCGTTCTACCCTCATGGTGGACTATAACGTACGTACTTTATTGCTTCTTTTACGGTTCAACGGGGCAGGGAGGGCAAGGGCTCGAGGCGTCGTACACCAGCGGATCATCCGCATCCACAGTCCTTCCGGTAATGCTCAATTGTTCATTTATGATCATCAGCAACAGCTGAGGTGTAAGGTTCGATGTGTTCAGCGCTGGCACAATGTTCAGCGTGCTAAAATAGGAAACATCGAAGATTTCCTCAAAGATGTTGCTGCCAAAGAAATGAAACCATATTTCGCCGGCATGGGCATCTTCGTAGTTCTGTGCCCAGCTGCGGGCCACCTCGCGGGTGATCTCCCTGTTGGTATTGGCATCGATGTAAGCTCTTCCTGGAATGTTTGACCACACATGCAAAGATTCATCCACCGGGATCACAATGAAGTGATGTTCTCCATTCTCATCTATGGCATGATGGAATGCCACACCTACCAGACTGTTCACCGATGCCACGGCTTCCTGCAACTGACCGGCTGAGATGGTATACGGTGAAAGCGTCGATCTGGCCTGGATGTTATTCTTCTGGTTGTAGGCCTCGATCCAGCGGGCACCGGTCTCATAAGAGATCTGCATGCCTATTTTTTTGTAGGAAGAAATATCGTTGAATGGAACATCACTCTCTTTGGTATCCTGGCAGGCAAGCAGCGACATCATCACACACGCAACAATAGAAACAATAAGTTTTCTCATAGTCATCACTATTAATAATTGGGTTGTATCAAAAAGAGGGAGTTCTGTTTAATCGATGTTCACCAGTGGTCTGGTGTTATCTCTTTCATCCAGTGATCAGTTTATATTTCGTCTGCAGTGTTGATGGTAACCGGATCACACAGCAAACAAGTTCCATTCGTCGGATGCTTTTTACAACAGAGGCATGCAATATATCGATATGCCTATTGTATACAAGCGGCTTTAAAGCTACAATGTCATAGTAAAAAACCATGCCAAGGAAAATTATCCCCAGGTTATAGGTGGCTGTCATGGTATTTGATTTCAGAACGCCCTGAACTGCCGGTTGACTGAAAGTAGATTCAATGATTTTTCTGTGAATTGAAAGAACACTCCACTGGTAGCTATAAAAACAAGATAATATCCAGTAGCTTTGTGTGGAAAAAATTACCTGAAAGGATCCGGCGTTTGCAAGACGCTAATGTTCTTCAACGCGATCCTTCAACCATACGCCAAATGAGTACAACCCTGGTTCCAAAAGTAATCCTGCTGGCCGACGACGACCCTGATGATGCCGAGATGTTTGCGCTTGTGCTCTCTGACGTCGACCCAACGGTGAAGCTCCATCATGTAAAAGATGGACTGGCCGTATTCGAGCACCTCAAACAACCTGGCAATCAATTGCCCGATATGATCTTCCTCGACATCAACATGCCCGAGATGAACGGATGGCAGTGCCTGTCGATGCTGAAGGGCAGCAGTCGCACCAAAGATATCCCCGTACTGATATATTCTACGTCGTCGCACTCAAGAGACAAGCAAACTGCTACCGAGCTCGGTGCGACAGCCTTTATCACCAAACCTTCGGATTATAAAACCCTTAGAAAGATCCTGTCATCGATAGCAGCCAGCATCGGTAATGGCGTTAAAAGTACGACCGACAAGCTCGGGTAATCCCCGGTCGTTCCATGCCCGCATAGCGCATGCGATGTTGGTACATCCGGGATTTTTTCGCCGCGCGCATGAAGCTTGTTAAAAGTAATTATATTAGGCTCTTAACGATTTTGGATAACCAGTACAACCCTTGATGAAATCCTCCAGCCGGATCTTTTATTCGCGCATCATCTTTATTACGGGAATCGTATTGCTTACATCCTTATCGGGACTGTTCATTTATGAAACTTACCAGGAGAATTCGTCATCGGATGCAGTGACCGACACCAATGTGATCCGGCAATCGCTCGAGGAGATCTTCTCCACCCTCAAGGGAAGGGAGTCGGCCATCAGGGGATATGTGATCACCGGCGACTCGTCTTATCTGAGGCCCGAAGCTTTTTCAGCGCTCCCGGAAGCACAGTTCGATACCATCGACTCGCTCATAGCAGGAAATCCTGAACAGGAGCGCAACATGGAAACATTAAAGACACATTTCGACTCCTGCATCCGCATCCAATACGTTGTGATGTCGGATGCGGGCACACCCGACAGCTTCAGATCGAAACGTTTTCAAACAAACCTGAAGGCGGCCTCCACGCAGATGGACAGCATCAGAACTACCATCGTAAAGATGCAGGCCATCGAATTGAGCCTCGCCAAACACCGGGCGCTGGAAGTGCAGAAGCATACCGTGATCGCCACCATGGTAGGCGTTGGCGTGGGTTTGTTCTCGATGATCGTGTTCGTGGTGGCTTTTTACTTCATCGACCAGGAGCTGAAAAGATCGCAGAACTACATCGACGAGACCGTAAGCCTCAACACGAAGATCGCCGAGATCAACACCGAGCTGGAGAAGGCCAACCGCAGCCTGCAGAACCTGAACGCGGAGCTGGAAGACAAGAACTTTCAGCTTGAAAAGTACGCCACAGAGCTGAGCGCTTTTACACGCATCACCAGCCACGACATGCAGGAGCCGTTGCGCAAAGTGGAGTTCTTCATATCCATCGTGGAAGACCGCGAGCAGCGTAACCTTTCGGACGAAGGAAAAAAATATCTCGAAAAGATCAAGCTCTCCGTGAGCAGGATGCGACAGCTCTTCCTCAGCATGCTGGAATTCTCACTCACCAATGCCGTTGATAACAACGTTGAAGGTGTTGACCTGAACGACGTGCTTCAGCAGGCCATTCACTCATTGAAGGTAAATATCAAAGAAACGAATGCCGTTATTAAAAATGACCCGCTGCCCAGGGTCAACGGCATCCGGTACCAGCTGATCCAACTTTTTGAGAACATCCTCAACAACGCCATCCGGTTCAGGAAGAGCGATGTTGCGCCCGAGATCCGCATCACCCATACGTTGATCCACACCAGCAACTACGCTTTGCGCGGATTGAAAAACGACAGTGAGTATCACCAGATCGACTTCATCGACAATGGCATCGGCTTCGACCCCAAGTATGCGGAGCGGATCTTCGAGATCTTTCAGCGCCTCATCGCCAAAAACGATTCTTATGGCATCGGCATCGGTCTGGCTATCTGCAGAAAGATCGCCGAGAACCACGGAGGCATGCTTACCGCGCGGTCGCAGCCCCATGTAGGGTCAGTATTCTCGTTTTACATTCCCGTAAATTCCTGACACCCGCACAAGCCTTCGCGACTCCTATTGCAGACTCAGCGCCCATTTTTCAACTGCGCTTACAAAATCTTCGAGCTTGATCGGTTTGCTCACGTAATCATCCATACCTGCCTGCATACACTGTTCGCGGTCGCCCTGCATGGAGTTGGCTGTCATGGCGATGATCTTCGGCTGATGCCCTCCGGATGAGCGGATCTTTTGCGTAGCTTCAAGTCCATCCATTTCCGGCATCTGCACATCCATCAGCACCAGGTCATACGGTGTTTGCCTGATTGCCGCCAGCGCTTCGAGACCGTTCACCACGGTGTCTGCTTTATAACCCAGCTTGCCGAGCACACGTTGGGCCAGCAATGTGTTCACCGGGTTGTCTTCCGCCAGCAGGATGCGCATCGGATATTTTTGTGCGAAGGCGCTGTCCAGCTTTTTGTTGTTATGCTGCTCCGTCGCCAACGCTTTGTCCTGACCGCGAAGCGCTGTTAAAATGTTTCCACAAAGCAGGTTGTGTTTGATAGGTTTCATCAGCACGGAGGCAAAGAGTTCTGCGTGTTGTTTGTTCCGTTCGTCGCCGATGGAGCTTAGCAGGATAACGGGCAACCTGGGGTACGTTTGTTTGATGAACCGCGCAAGGCCGATACCATCCATGCCCGGCATCTGCATGTCCGTTAACACAAGATCGAAGTTCGCATCCTGCGCCAGTGTGCCCAGCGCCTGTTCGCCGGAGGGTGCCAGCACGGGTTTCATCTTCCACGACTGCAGCTGACTGCTGATGATGAGCAGATTGGTGGCATTGTCATCCACTACCAGCACACGTTTTCCTTCGAGGGCTGTGGTGTTATAGTAGACATACGTCGGAACCGGATTTCGGCTCGGCAGCAGGCTGATGGTGAAGCTGAAGGTAGTGCCTTCGCCCACGATGCTCTCGACCCAGATATCGCCGCCCATCAATCTTACCAGCTTCTCGGATATGGCGAGGCCAAGCCCTGTGCCGCCGTATTTGCGTGTGGTTGAAGAATCTACCTGCGAGAAAGCTTTGAATAACCTGTCTACCTTATCCGGAGGTATGCCGATGCCGGTGTCACGCACGTCGAAGCACAGGTTCAGCAATCCGTTCTCCTTCGAACGCAGGTGAACACCCACGAAGATCTCGCCCTGCTGTGTAAACTTGGTGGCATTGCCCACAAGATTCATCAGCACCTGGCGCAGGCGAAGCACATCGCCACAAACCTGGGTAGGCACATCGTTGTCGAGTTGATAAATAAGATCGAGCCCCGCCGTGGCGGCTTTGCTGGCAAAAACATCCAGCACTTCTTCGATACAGCTTCTCAGGTCGAAATCTTTTTCCTCGAACTCCATTTTACCGGACTCGATCTTAGAAAAGTCGAGGATATCGTTAATAACACCCAGCAGGTTTTCGCCACAGCTCACAATGGTGTCTGTGTAACTTCGCTGCTCCACGGTAAGGGTTGTTTCCTGCAGCAGCTGCGCCATGCCTATAACACCATTCATGGGTGTCCGGATCTCGTGGCTCATGGTGGCAAGAAAGATGCTCTTCGCCTGGTTGGCGTGTTCGGCTTCAAGCTTGGCTTTCTCGGCATCGTCATTCATGGTTTGCAGAAATTCCGCCTGCGCCTGTAGCTGCTCATTGAGGGTTTGCATGTTCTCGGCCTGCGCTTCCAATGCATTTTTCTGCTCCGTTACTTCAGCGGTCTGCAGCTGCACCAGCGCTTCCAGTTTTTCTTTCTGCTTTTTGATGACGTTGATCCGTATGGAAATGAGCGCCGTGATGCAGGCGGCCAACGTTGTCAGTGAAAGCAATCTGAACCACCACGTTTCCCAATACGGCGGTGTGATGGTGATGTTGAGCGTAGCCCCGGCCAGGTTCCAGCGCCCATCGTTGTTCGATCCCCTGACACGAAACACATATTCTCCCGGATCGAGGTTTGTGTACGTGGCGGCACGTTTGTGATTCACGTAGTTCCAGTCCTTGTCAAAGCCATCAAGCTTATACGCGTAAAGATTTTTTCCGGGATGAATGAAGTTCAATGCCGCGAACTCGATCGTAAACACCGACTGCTGATACGAGAGCGTTATTTGTTTTGTCTCCGTAATATGTTTTCGGAGAACGGAATCAGCGCCGTTGATCTGCTCGGGCATGTTGAAGACCTGGAGCCCGGTAAGATACACCGGCGGAATAAACGTATTGTCTTTGATGCTGTCGGGATAAAATGTATTGAGGCCCTGATGCCCGCCAAAGAACATCTCACCACTTTTTGACCGATAGCAAGCATGCGGTTTAAACTCCCAGCCCTGCAGGCCATCGGTAACATCGTAATTTCTGAAGATGCCGGTGGCGGGCGTGAATTTAGAGATACCCTTGTTGGAGCTGATCCATAAATTGCCGTGGTCATCTTCCAGGATGCCCCTTACCATGTTATTGGGAAGGCCGCTTTTCTCATTGTAACACCTGAAGGTTCCGTCTTTGCTGTTGAACAGGTTCAGGCCCAACGCGGTGCCCATCCACAGGTTGCCGGCATGGTCGAGCAGGAACGTTTCCACGATGTTGTGGCTCAGGCTTTTTGCATCATTGTTGTCATGTTTATAGTGAACGATGCGACCGTTTTTCTGATCCATCCTGTCGAGCCCCGCGGTAGTGCCGATCCATAGATTGCCCTCGCCATCCTCACCCAGGGCAGTAAGGAAATCACCGCTGATGGTATTGTCATCCTGGTCGTTGTGCCGGTACCAGGTGAACTTTCGTGTGTCGCTATTATAACGGCCAACGCCTCCACCCCACGTGCCGAGCCACAAGCTGCCCGCGTGGTCTTTAAAAACCCTGGTCACCGTGGTTACGGAGATGCTGTTGGGGTCGCTGCGATCGGGCATGTGATGTACGAACTTACCGGTCTTCACATCCAGCAGGTCGAAACCGCCGCGGTGATAACCCAACGCGATCACACCTGGCTCCGCTTCGGTGATGGAAACTACATAGTCGCTGCCCGGGCTGTTGCTGTTGCCGGGATTATGACGGTAATGTGAAAATGTTTGATCTTTCCTATTGAAACGGTTCACACCTCCGCCATCGGTGCCAATCCACAGGTTGCCCTCACTGTCTTCTGTCATGCACAGCACAATGCTGTTGCTGAGACCTTTGCTGCTGACCACCGTTCGCTTGTAGTGTGTGAACTTATCGCGAAGGCTGGAATGGAAATTGACACCGCCCGACCAGGTGCCCACCCACATATCGCCGAGGTCGTCTTTGTAAATACTATAGACGGAGTTGTTGCTCAGGCTGTTGTTGTCGAGAAAATTATTCTTGTGTGTTGTAAACGTCATCGACTTTTCATCCAGCACGCTGATGCCGCCGTTTTCGGTACCGATCCACAGGCGTCCTTCATTGTCTTCGGCAAACGAAAGGATATCGTCATAGCCGATGCTGGCCGGGTTGGCAGGATCATGCCTGAATGTGGTGAAGATACTTTTCCTGGGATCGAACATGGAAGCGCCGCCTCCATGCGAGCCGGCCCAGATGTTGCCTTTTGAGTCTTTAAAGACAGCTTTGATCCAGTCGGCGCCAATAGTTCCGGGGTTGGTTGTGCTGCTCCGGTAATGCGTGAATTTTTCATTTTCGGGATCGAACCTGTTCAGGCCCCCGGTGGTGCCGATCCACAAATTGCCTGCATCATCTTCGGCAAGGCTGTAAATGAAATTACTGCTCAGGCCTGATGCATCGCTTTCCTCGTGATAATGTTTGAAGGTTGCTCCGGCCTGATCGAACAGGTATAGCCCCTCCGTGGTGCCCAGCCACATCCGTTTTTTATGGTCTATCAGGATATCCCTTGTATAGATCTTTTTTCCGGGATCATAATGAATAAAAAGGTCCTGTTCGCGGTTGTACCGATCCAGGCCGCTGGCGGTAGCCACCCACAGGTTACGGTGGTCATCTTCCACCATATCATAAACATAGTTGTTGCTGATGCTCGATGGCGCTGCCGGATTATTTTTATAAGCGGTAAAAGTATAACCATCGTACTTGTTAAGGCCCTCATCGGTAGCGAACCACATAAAACCTTTATGGTCTTTGAAGATCGCGTTCACGTGGCTCTGTGAAAGGCCATCTGTTGTGGTGAGGTGGCTGAATTTCAGATCGTACTTCTGGGCGTACACAAGCGATGGCATGGAAAAGAGTACGCCGATCAGGAAGAAAAGACAACCGGGTTTCATGGGTTCGGAATTAAGGTTGAAGTATTGCCGTTGTGATCTCAGATTCACTTCCGGGTAAATGCAAGCCTTCGCAAGCACACAGCCATCATGAAGTATCTTTCCCGCTATTCAGATCCTTAAAAACTACGGGAATACAAGGCTTACAGTCTGGTAAAATTAAGCGACCCGGCAAAACAAGGAATCGGTGAACGCCGGATTCGAAGACATCAGGGAAACCCCTACTAACCGCACACTTTTTATCCGTACAAAACGGTAGATCCGGGGGGCGACACCTGTTTTCCGTAAGTGAATTTAATGAATAATGGTCGTTTTACCGATTTAGACGCATTTAACCCGGTATATTGTCGTTTTCACACCTTACCAAAAGTGGCCGGCTTGCGTATGTTTGTAATATCAAATCGAACAAAAAAACAAACCAAAAAAAATAAACATTATGGAAACGCTCGAAAAAAACGCAATCACTGTTGAAGCAACCATCAAGGCTCCCGTTGACAAAGTATGGAAGTACTGGAATGAACCCCGGCATATTACCAGGTGGTGTGCAGCGTCAGACGACTGGCATGCACCCAATGCAGAAAACGACCTGCGCGAAGGTGGTGCATTCAAAACCACGATGGCTGCAAAAGACGGAAGCTTCAGCTTCGACTTCGGTGGCATCTACACCAAAGTTCAGGAGCATAAAACCATTGCTTACACCCTGGGCGATGACCGCAAAGTGCACATCACGTTCTCATCCAATGGCAACGAAACAAAAGTAACGGAGACCTTCGATCCTGAAGGCCAGAACCCGATAGAAATGCAACGGGCAGGATGGCAGGCGATCCTCGACAACTTCAGAAAGTACACTGAAGCGAATTAAGTTAGAAGTTTCAAGTTCGAAGTTCAAAGTTTAAAGTCAGGTGAAGAACCTCAGGACCTGTAAGAACGGGCATCAGTACTACAAAAGCAGCGATTGCCCAACATGTCCGGTCTGTGAGCAGGAGAGAAAGCCATCATCGGGTTTTCTTTCCTTGCTCCCGGCGCCTGCCCGTCGTGCGCTCGAGACAGCGGGAATCGTTACGCTTCACGATCTGTCCAAACGAAGTGAAGCCGAGATCATGGCCCTGCATGGTATGGGGCGGACCAGCCTGCCAAAACTGCGCCAGGCACTGGCAACGGAGAAGCTATCCTTCCGACAGGAATAATCACTCATCCTTCAACGTTTCCACGGGATTCAGCCTCGCAGCTTTCCACGACTGGAATCCGATGAAACAAAAGGCGATAACCCACGCCAGCACACCCGATAGCACGATCACGACCAAGTCAACCTCCACTTTATAAGCAAACTGGTCGAGCCAGCGCGTCATGACATAATAAACGCAGGGTCCTGAGAGCAGAAATGCAATGATGATGGGTACTGAAAATCCGCGGGTGAGCATCAGCAGGATCTGTGACACAGAAGCGCCCAGCACTTTGCGGATGCCGATCTCTTTAGAACGTTTGTTCACCACAAATGACGACAGGCCCATCAAGCCCAGGCATGCTATCACGATGGCCAGCGCTGAAAATACCTCGAAGAGCGTCAGGAATTTTTCTTCCTGGGTATAGGTGCGGGCAAACTCATCGTCGGCGAAATGATATTCAAAGGGCCGGTCTTGCGTAAGTTGCTCCCACTTTTGTTTCAGGGCCGCGAGGGTTGATGGCAATTTCTCCGGCGGCACTTTGAGGATCAGGTTATCGGAACAGGCGCGGCTTGAGGCGGCTACCGGGAAATAGGCAATGGGCTCCACTTTCTGGTGCAGTGAATAGTGGTGAATATCCTTCACCACACCGATGATAGTTCCTCTCGTTTCGCCGATCATCACTTCCTGGCCCAGGGCTTCTTTCAATCCCATCATTTCACGGGCAGCTTCGTTGATGATGAAGGCCGCCGAATCATCTGTGCTGAAATTCCGCGACAGGTTGCGACCTTCGACGAACGTGGCTTTCAGCAGATCGAAGTAATCGTAGTCGATGGAGATGATGTCGATGACCCGCGTTTGTTGTTCCGTGCTTCCCTGCCAGTTGATGCTCCAGGTGTTGTTCATGGCGGCGGGAAAGGTCTCTCCTGCGATGGACGCACCCATCACGCCGGGTGTTGCCGCCATCAGCTCGCGTATGTCGGTCATTTTCTTTTGCAGCTCGCGGTCATCTACGGGTATGGTGATGAGCTGATCGGTAGACATGCCCAGGTCAGCATGCTTCAGGTAATGCACCTGCCTGCCGATGATCAGCGTGCCGGCGATGAGGGCGATGGAAATGGTGAACTGGAAAACCACCAGCACCTGCCTTGCACTGAAGCCTCCCTGTGAGCTTTCGGATCTTGCCTTGAGCGCCTCCAGCGGTTTGAAGCCGGAAAGGAAGATGGCCGGATAAAAGCCCGCAAAAAGACTGATGAGGATCATCGCCGAAAGGAAAACCAGCGGAAGCGCGATGGCCGAGAATAATATGGAACTATCACCCACATAAGCGATGGCCAGGGGCTGCAGCGCGGAAACGGCAGTGAAAGACACCATCAGCACAACGGCCGCGGTGAGCGCAGACTCCACCATAAACTGCGCAAAGATCTGCGGGCGAAAAGCCCCGAGTGTCTTGCGCACACCGATCTCCTTTTTGCGGAGCTCGGCCCTTGCCGTTGAGATATTCACAAAGTTGACACAAGCCAGCAGGAAGATCAGCATCCCAATCACGGTAAACACATAAACGTTAGTGATGCCGTCAGTGTGATTTTTGCCTACATGGCCCGAGTAGAGGTGCAATCGTGGCATGGGCTGGAACTCAAGTCCGGTGCCTTCAAAACCTCCCGTATATTTTTTATAGAACGCCGCGGCCTGTTCTCCCCTGGCAGCCGTTGTTTCAGGATCGTTCGACAGCGCGTAGGTGGTCACCCATTGCAGGTTCCAGAACTTTTCAAACTGCGGATACACCTGCATGGCGGCGTGCATGGGCGCCAGGAATTTGAACTGAATGGTTGAGCTTGTGGGAAGATCTTTCACCACGCCGGTCACCGTAAACGAAAATTTCCGGTCGCCATCGTAGATCTTCACTTCCACGGTTTTGCCGATCGGGTCTTCCTGTTTGAAATATTTCGTGGCCATCGATTCGGTGAGCACAAGGCTATAGGGATCCTTCAACGCCGTGGCGGCATCACCCTTCACCAGCGGAAAGCTGAACACACTGAAGAAAGAAGAATCGGCCCAGTAGAATTGATCTTCGTAGAAATAAGAGTCTTGGTTTGCGCGTATGGAGACATTATCCTGGCCCAGGCGCACAATGCTGTTGACCTCGGGATATTCATTTTTAACAGAAGTGCCGAGTGGATACGGCGTAGAGAAGCCCGCACGCCCCGACTCAAGCGAGATCATGTTCACGCGAAATATGTTGTTCTTATTGACGTGAAACTCATCGGCCTGCAGCTCAGACCACACATACAGAAAAATAAAAATGCAGCAGATGATGCCGGTAGCGAGCCCGGTGATATTGATGATGGATGAAAAGGGGTGACGAAGCAAATTCCGCCAGGCACTTTTAAAATGAGTAAGCAGCATAGATCATGGAATAGGTAGCACCATGCTGGCGAAATTGGTGCCAGAAGCAAAACAATGCGTAAGGGCCGTTTTTTGATCTCTTTCTTGTGCGATTATGGATAACCCTGTTCGGATGCGAAACGTTTTGGATTCCCATGCGACCACAGTGCTGCCAGGCTTTTTTGTCGCATTTAACCATTTAAATTGTCGGTCCTGCACCTTACGCCGAAACAACCAGGCTGCTAGTTTTGTCAAAAAAAACTTTTATGGCATCAGAAAAAATAAAATTCGAAACCGCTGACCAATATATCAGCTCCTTTCCGAAAGATGTGCAGGCGATCCTGCAAAAGGTAAGGAAGACCATTCAAAAGGCAGTGCCCGAAGCGGAAGAGGTGATCAGTTATAACATTCCGGCTTTCAAATTCAACGGATGGGTATTTTACTACTCCGCCTACACCAACCATTTTTCGCTTTCATGTCCTCCGCCCTTCACCATCTTCGACAAGTTCAAGAAAGAGCTTGCCGGGTATGAGCAGTCCAAGAGCGCCATCCGTTTTCCGTTAGACCAACCAGTGCCCACAACGCTGATCGCCGACATGGCAAAATTCCGCGCTCAGCAGAACACGGCGAGCGAGGCCAAAAAGAAAGTTAAGAAAAAGTAGTGGATATATAACCGGCAATACATCGGTAGTATTTCAAATGTGAATTTTTGACGGTTGCAAAGGCAGGCCAACGAAAATTAGCACAGCGTCTTGTCACTTATATTAAGTTTTCATTATAGCTTTCAAGCGTTTAACCCAAACTTAATATATATGACGAAAAATCTACGATGGCTTAACAGGCCCAGATTCTTCATTGCTTTGTTGATGGTGTTTACTACGCTGGTGCACGGCCGGGTGAACGCGCAGTCTGAGTCGCAGCACCTTGTGAAAGGAGTGATCAAGGACGAAAAAGGGGAAAGTCTCCCCGGTGTTTCCATTGTGCTCATGGGCACCACACGCGGCACCATCACCGACCTGAATGGAGCGTACAGCCTGAGCATACCCGAGGCCAGCGGACAAACCGTAACCCTTCAGGCAACGTTTGTCGGTTACCAGCGCGCAACACAGCAGGTGAAAGCCGATGCGGGCGGCACAACCACGCTCGACATCACCATGAAATTAGACTTTCTGTCGCTGGATGAAGTGGTGGTTACGGGCACCTCTGTGGCCACCAGCAAACGGCAGCTTGGCAATGCCATCTCAACGGTACAGGTGTCAAACTACCAGGGCAGCGTTGCCACTTCCATCGACCAGCTGCTAACAGGAAAAGTTGCCGGCGCACAGATCACCCAGAATTCAGGGAACCCCGCGGGAGGCATCAGCGTCAGGCTCCGGGGCCCCAGCACCATCGTTGGCTCTTCCGATCCACTCTATATTGTTGACGGCGTGATCGTGAACAACGCATCGCCCGAGCTCATCGACCTGGGCGGTTATGCTCAAAACCGTATGGTTGACATCAACCCCAACGATATCGAACGCATCGAGATCATCAAGGGTGCCGCCGCCGCTGCCATTTACGGATCGCGTGCCAACAACGGGGTGGTACAGATCTTCACTAAAAAAGGAAAAGAAGGGAAACCCCAGGTGGAATTCTCCACGCAATTCCGCATGAGCGAGATCCGGAAAACACTCCCCTACAACAAGGTGCCTTTCACCTTTACCAACACCACCGTCACAGATCTCAGCACCGTACCCGTGCAGCGGTACGATCTGCAGGACAGGATCTTTCAGAAAGCTTACGGAACGGAGAACTATCTTTCTGTTGCAGGTGGCACCAGTTCCACCCAGTACTTTATGTCGGTGTCTAACTTTTTCAACCAGGGTATTGTCAGAAGCACCGATTTTTCGCGTAACGGCGTAAGGCTGAGGGTACAGCAGAACTTCGGCACACGGGCTACACTCTCCATCGGATCGAACTATACGTTCAGCAGCAGTCATGAGCTGCCCAACGGTGGTATCAACGAAGCCTATGGTGCGCTGACAGGATTTATTTTCAGCAACAATTTTATCAACCCTGAAAAGGATCCTGCTACAGGAAAGTATCCATCGACAGCGCCCACTTCGGTGGTGCTGAGAACCAATCCGCTGGAAGCAATAGACCGGTTTGACTTCCGTCAGCGTACAGGGCGGTTTATCGGAGATGCGCAGCTTCAGCTCAACCTGCTGGAAGGACTTTCGCTGAACTATAATTTTGGCGTGGATACCTATACACAGATGGCGCACGGATATATTCCACCCAACAACACAACGCCCAGCTACAACCTCGGCTATTCCAGGAGGTCTGATCAGAATGTGTTACAGCTGAACAACGACCTTAACCTCAGTTACCAGACCAGGCTTTCAGACTGGCTCGAGTCGACAACGGGCCTGGGTGGAACGATCCAGTACGACCGTACCTTCACAACTGCCATCACGGCGCAGCAGCTGGGAACATTCGGTGAGACGGTGAATAACGGGTCGAGCATTGTGGCCTCGGAACTGCGCAGCGAACGTTCTATTCTGGGTGCTTTTGTTCAACAGACCTTCGGTATTGCTGATAAGATCTTTGTTACCGGTGCCGCGCGGGTAGATGCTTCTTCCGTTTATGGTGAAGACAACCGCTGGCAATTCTTCCCGAAAGTTAGCGGTTCCTATATCCTGTCTGAAGAAAATTTCTGGAAGGACAACGTCACCTTCGCCTCTACTTTCAAGATCAGGGGTGCCTGGGGACAATCCGGAAACCTGACAGCCATCGGCGCGTACGACAGGTTCACCACTTATACACCTGCCTCCCTCAGCACACTTGTTGGATACACCGCTCCGCTCACGCTGGGCAATTTCGATGTGAAGCCCGAACGCCAGACCGAGCTGGAGGCTGGCTTTGATTTGGGTTTGCTGAACGACCGCATCGGTGTGGAATTCTCTTACTTCAAAAAAAATGTTGAAGACCTCATCCTGAACCGTACGCTGGCACCTTCCACTGGCTTCAACAACCGGTTCATCAACGTAGGCACCATGACCAACAAAGGATTCGAAGTGCAGGTGAAGGCGGCCATCGTGCAGAACACCAGCGTAAAATGGTCGAGCACCTTCAGCTACACACACAATAAAAACACCGTTGATGGTGTAGAGGGCAGCGGCGTTTTGCCATTCTCCGGCGGATTCGGACAGGTGGCTGCAGTGAACGGCTATCCATTGGGAGCATTTTATAGTACATTCTTTGCACGCAATCCTGATGGCAGCCTGTTGCTCACGCCCACCGGGCTTCCACAACGCGAACGCGGTGTTCAGGGCGCCAACGGAACTTATACAACGCAACGCGATGCTTTGGGTCAGCCTTCAGGTGCCATCCTCTCCAGGGTGATCGGCAATCCTAATCCGGAGCACATCGTGTCATGGATCAACGACGTGGAATGGAATAAATTCTCTTTCCGTATGCAGTGGGATGGCATGCTGGGATTCGATGTTTTCAACTTTACGAAACGTGTGGGCGACCGCGATCTCTACGGAGGGCTTCAGGGGTATGAGCCCGAGCTGCGCGGCGAAGTGCCCAAGGGAACGAGCGCTGCCCTGTTCAGCGTTTTCGAAAACTGGATCGAAGACGGAAGCTTTGTGAAGCTGCGCGAGCTTTCTGTATCGTATAATGTGAAGCCCGGCGTGCTGGGTATCCAGAACATGAGGATCTTTGTTGCCGGACGCAACCTGCTTTCTATCGACGACTATAGCGGATATGATCCTGAGACCAACGCCGCGGGTCAGACCAATGCGGTACGCGGTTTCGATTTCGTGGAGGTGCCTATTCCCCGTAGCTATGCGTTGGGTGTAAATGTTAAATTCTAAACAGCTGAAATCATGAATCGTAAAAATATATCATTCAAAAACATATTCATCGCGTTGTCGGTGCTGGTGCTCGCATCATGCTCACTCGATATCGACAATCCTAACGGCCCGACCGATGAACAGGTACTCAATTCAAGGGATGGATTGATCACTCACAGTGTAGGGATGCGGAATACCTACTCCACTTTGGCATTGGAGTCTATCATTCTTAATCCTGGCGCCACCGCCCACGAGTTGCGGGGCATCACAACGTTCACCAACGTGATCGAGATAGACCAGGGCGGAACAGCGCTGCCCAACTTCAACGGCAACATCACCGGTGTATGGCAACGCCCTTTGCGTGTCATGGCGATGGCAGAAGACATCATTGCCAAAGCCCCGACTGTGCTTGCCACCGACCCGGCCATGCTCAGTGGTGTGATGTCGCACGCTAAACTTTTCAAAGCCATGACCCTCGGTGCCCTCGCGCAGAGCTTCACACACGGTGTGCTGAATACCGACAAGTCAGGAAGTGCCACCTTCGCGCCACGTGAAACGCTGCTGGCCACCGCCATCACCTTGCTGAAAGAGGCAGATGCCGCCCTCACCGCCACACCTCCTTCTGCCGAATTCACTTCACGCGTCACTGGTGCGGAGTTCAACCTGCCCAACACCATACGGGCCTACCTGGCAAGGTACTCGCTCATGGCTGGTAACTATGCTGATGCCATTGCTGCAGCACAGTCCGTCAATCTTACGGTTGCCTCGAGCTTTATCTTCACCAACCTGGCACCTAACCCGCTTTACCAGCAGATACAAGTATCGAAAAACTTTGCTGCGCGCGATCAGTTCGGATTACCGCCTGCGCTGGTGGAAGCAGGAGACGGAAGGCTTGCTTTTTATTTCACAACGAACACTGCCACCCACCAGGGTGATCCCATCGACAACCTCACGGGTTTCGCCACCGCCATTGACAAACCTATCCCGGTGTATTTGCCCGACGAAATGCGACTCATCATCGCGGAAGCGCTCATCAGAAGCAATGGCTCCATCCCCGATGCTATTGTACAGATCAACGCCGTGCGCACGCAAACCACCGGAGATCCCTTTGGCGTACATGCCGGCCTGGGAGCCTACATGGGTGCGATAACGACCGACGCCCTGCTTACCGAGATTTACAAGCAGCGCAGCGCCGAGTTATACCTCTCGGGCCTTCGCCTTGAAGACAGCCGCAGGTTTGGCAGGCCTGAACCGCCCACTGATGTAAACCCGGTGCCAATGACTTCGGAGCGTTCAAGGAATTTTTATCCTTTCCCCCTGCAGGAGCGCCAGAACAACATTAACACCCCCGCCGACCCCACGATATAAGCTGGGGACCGGAACACACAGAGCTTCGCTGGGGAATTATTTCCTGGCGAAGCTCTTTGCTTTTAGTTTTAAACTTTAATTTCAGGGCCGGAACTGAACCGCATGAATCATAATATCAAAAGACTGGAGCGCATCGCCGCAAAGAAAAACAGGATCATCATCGGCCTGATGTCAGGCACTTCTATGGATGGGCTCGATATTGCGCTTTGTAAATTCTCCGGCGAAGGCCTGAAGACAAAATTCTCCATGCTTGAATTCGCTACCGTTCCGTATTCGCCCGAGGTAAAAACGAGAATAAGCGAGGTCTTTGCCAAACGCCAGGTCGATTTTGAAAAGCTCTGCATTCTTAATCCCTGGATCGGCATGCTGCATGCGAACATGATCCTCCAATGTCTGAAGCGGTGGAAGGTTCCGACCACCAAGGTAGATGTGATCGCATCGCACGGCCAGACGGTATTTCACGCACCCGCCTTTCAGCATCCGGAAGAAAATATCAACGCCACTTTCCAGATCGGGGATGGCGACCACATCGCTGTAAAGACAGGCATTATCACCCTCAGCGATTTCCGGCAGAAGCACATTGCCAAAGGTGGAGAAGGCGCTCCCCTTGCCGTGTATGGCGACTACCTGCTGCTCTCCGACAAAAAACAAAGTCGCATCCTGCTCAACATCGGTGGCATTGCCAATTTCACCTACCTCCCCAAAGGCCAGGATCCCTCGAAAGTATTTGTGACAGATACAGGGCCGGGCAACACACTGCTCGACCAGGCCATCCGGCATTATTGCCCGGGTGAATATTATGACAAGGACTCCACGCGGGCAAGCCAGGGAAAAGTTCACCCCGCATTGCTGGAGGCCATGAAGTCGGCACCGTTCTTCAAGATGCCTTTTCCAAAAACAACAGGCCCTGAGTTGTTCAACCTCGACTTTGTGTGGAAGGCACAGCAACAGGTAGGTGTAAGTGATCTCTCTGTTCCTGATCTGCTGGCAACGCTCACACGTTTCAGCGCCGAGACCATTGCAGAAGCCATCCGCAAGGCGGTGAAAAAAGAAAATTTCGAGATCTACCTCAGCGGAGGTGGCGCGCACAATCCGTTGCTCAGGCAATGGGTGAAG
This sequence comes from Chryseosolibacter histidinae, assembly GCF_018598225.1. Taxonomy (GTDB): domain Bacteria; phylum Bacteroidota; class Bacteroidia; order Cytophagales; family Cyclobacteriaceae; genus Chryseosolibacter; species Chryseosolibacter histidini. The sequence goes on from NZ_JAHESF010000007.1 coordinate 65,285, forward strand.
GAATTGCTGAAGCTTGACTCATTGCGGACTACCGCAGAGCTGGGCGTGCCAGGCGATGCCAAAGAAGCGATCCTTTTTGCCGTGCTCGCCAATGAATCGCTCTGCGGCGGCAAAACCGATTTCGGCAAGAGGGCCAGGATCCCTTCGGTGAGCATGGGCAAGTTCTCGTTTCCCGGCTAGGCAATAGCCGTTGCTTTAAACCTTGCTGCCTTTGATCAAAACCACCTCTCTGACAGATTGTTCCTTGAGGTGTAACATCTTCTTGCGTTCTTCGTCCCTGAAAAATGCCTGCAGGTCTGCATCGTCATCAAAGGTCACTACGTGGATCTCGTACGGTTTCTCAAGGGTGCCATCGATCACATCTTCCGGGCTAGGGCGATAGCGCATCAGAAGTTTGCCGCGATGTTTTGCGATCAGGGGAATGGCCACCGCTTCGAAATCATCAAAGGTCCTTTCCTCACCTTCCTTAATGTAGATCAACTGTGTAAGCCAGATCATATAGGTACGAAGCTAGCCAAAGCAATCTTATTTTCACAAGGATCGATCAAAATGTGTATCTTCCGTGCCGCCTCCAAAATTTGTTTTATGACTATCACCAGAATTATTTTCCTGTGCCTGATCCTCATCGTGGCCTGTAAAAGCCCGGATCAAACCCGTGACTCCGTTGCTTTCACCGGTGCAACCATTATCGATGGCAGTGGCAGCGATCCTATTGTTAACGGCGTGCTGCTCATACAACAAGGAAAAGTGGTGGCCGTGGGCACAAAGGAGCAGGTGAAGATCCCTGAAAACGCTACGGTTAAAGATATATCCGGGAAGATGATCGTTCCCGGAATCATCAATGCGCACGGGCATGTTGGCGATGTGAAAGGTATCGAAGGCGGCCACTATTCCCACGAAAACATCATCGATAATTTATCCATCTATGCCCGCTATGGTGTTACCACCGTTGTAAGCCTCGGGGGCGATAAGCAAGATGCTGTACCTTTACGCGCCGTGAACGACACGACTGCCACACAACGTGCGCGGCTGTTCATTGCCGGCGAGGTGATCACAGGAAAGACTCCGGCAGAAGCGCTTGAAGTCATCGACAGGAATCACCGGATGGGTGTGGATTTTATGAAGATCAGGGTGGATGACAACCTGGGTACGGCACAAAAAATGACGGAAGAAGTTTACCGCGCGGTGATCCAGCGGTCGCACGAGCTCGGATACAAGATTGCCACACACATGTACTACCTCGAAGACGCCCGGAAACTACTCGACGCCGGGTCAGACATGCTTGCCCACAGCGTGAGAGATCTTCCTGTAGACGACGCCTTCATACAACTGATCAAAGAAAAGAAAGCAAGCTATTGTCCTACGCTCACGCGGGAGCTGTCTACCTACGTTTATAGAGAGACGCCGGCGTTTTTCTCCGATCCATTCTTCACAGCGCAGTACGACAGCACTGTCTTCTCTCCACTGAAAGATCCTGCCCGTCAGCTGCAGGTGCGCAACAGCACGAGCGCAAAAACATACCGTGAGCAGCTGCCCGTAGCCATGGCCAATCTTAAAAAACTTTGCGACAGTGGTGTACCCATCGTCTTCGGCACCGACAGCGGTATCCCCACACGATTCATGGGATACTTCGAGCACGTTGAAATGAAGATGATGGCCGATGCAGGCCTTACACCGATGCAGATCATCGTATCGGCAACCAGGAACGCAGCCGAACATCTGGGACTAAAAGACCTGGGCACCTTATCCCCCGGCCACCATGCAGACTTCCTCATCCTCGATGCCAACCCCCTGGCCGATATCCTGAACATGAGGAGGATTTCAGAGATTTGGGTGGGGGGCGCACCTCACCCTAACCCTCTCCTCTAGGAGAGGGAATTACCCCTTCTCCTTTCAGGAGAAGGGCCGGGGATGAGGTGCGTCGACCAAATGCCTTTTGATTTCCTTCAATACAAAATCGAGCTTCTCCATTACTTCCCGATTCGTGAACCGGATGACCTTTATTTTCAACTCATTTAAACGATTGGTTCTTTGCTCGTCATAGGCCATCTGTTCTTTATCCATATGGTATTCACCATCCACTTCAATGACGAGGCCGCGTTCGAAACAATAAAAGTCCGCGATGTAGTCCGCTATTGGATGTTGTCTTCTGAATTTACAGCCTTTCAGCTTTCTGTTGCGTAAACATTGCCAAAGGATCGCTTCAGCTTCAGTGGAGATTTGCCGGTTCACTCTAGCGTATCCAAATAGCCGCGGGTTGGCACCCTGATGAAGGTTGTCAGACATAGAGAAGGTTTTCTATATTAGAAGTTAAGACAGTTTACTTCAATGAAGCAAGACAGGGTTATGAGATTTTCGTAAAACAAAAATTACTTTCATTCGTTTTAAACGTTATCTTCATATCCCATCATCCTAAAAAAAATGAGACACCTCTATCTACGCTTAAAGGAACGGAACCGGCTCAATATGCTCATCCTGTTCTTCATTACTACTGCATTGTGCATTTCGTTGGTAGCTTTTAGAGTGCATTACACTTCGAAGGTTACGTTCATCTTCCTGTTGTGGAATATCTTTCTGGCCCTGATCCCTTATGGTGTCAGCACGCTGCTGGTGTTGTATCACGACAAGATCAGCAACCGGTGGCTGTTGACCTTACCCTTCCTGTTCTGGCTTTGCTTTTTCCCCAACGCTCCTTACATCCTCACGGACCTGTTTCACCTCAAGCCGCGTACGGGTGTTCCTTACTGGTATGACCTTGCGCTGATCCTGTTCTTTGCCTGGAATGGACTGATGCTGGGTTATGCTTCGCTGATGGATATGCAGGCAGTGCTGACCCGTCATTTTAATACCTGGGTCGGCTGGATGGTGGCGATCGGCTCGCTGGTGCTGGGCAGTTTCGGGATCTACCTCGGCCGCTACCTACGCTGGAACAGCTGGGATGTGGTGTCATCGCCGGAAGGCCTTCTTCGCGACATTGCTGTGCGCGTGCTCGACCCGATGGACCACCCGCAAACCTATGGCGTTACAATAGTCTTTTCGGCATTCCTGGTGATGGGGTATTTGCTGATCTTCCAGTTCACCCACGCCTATCGTCAGACGGCTCACTCCGGCCCCGCGGCCAATAAGGCACTTCTGTAAATTCCTGCTGACATTCAACCCATTCTGCTTTTGCCGGCGGCATCTGTGGCTTATATTTATTTAAATAAAAAAATATGAAACCCAACAAGATCATCATTGCCTTGCTGCTGCTCATGGCATTCAGCTGCAGCACCGTGAAGCAGGAAGACAAACCTAAAAAACAATACACCATTGCCCAGTTCATGGACATTGTTCAGCTCAGCGGAGGCGCCTTCTCGCCTGACGATTCGAAGATCCTCGTCAGCACCAAAGAAACCGGTATCTTCAACGCCTTCGAGATCGACCTCAAATCGGGCGAAAAGAAACAGCTCACCACTTCCACTGACGATGCCATTTTCGCCAGATCCTATTTTCCAGGTGATGATCGTGTGATCTATACGAGTGACAAGGGCGGTAATGAGATCACGCATATCTATGTGCGCAACAACAATGGCTCAACGGTAGACCTCATCCAGGACACCACAGCGAAAGCACAATACTACGGCTGGAGCCATGACAGAAAAAACCTTTATTACCTGTCGAACAGTCGTGACAAACGTTACTTCGATCTGCTCAGCGTGCGGGTGGAAGGTGCGCCGAAAGAAGGAAACGTGTACCCTTCTACCATGGTTTACCAGAATAACGAAGGGCTCGATGTGGCGGCGATCTCTGACGATGGCCGCTACGTTGCGCTGACCAAAACCATTACCACCAATAACTCAGATATGTACCTGCTCGATACCCAGAGCAAAAAGACAAAACACCTGTCGGCACACACCGGCAACGCGCAGTACGTGCCGCAATACTTCAGCCTGGATGGCAAAACACTCTACTGTCTTACGGATGAAGGCAGCGAGTACATGTATCTGTCGGGTTATGATGTGGCCAGCGGAGAAAAGAAAAAAATAGAAGAAGCGCCGTGGGATCTGATGACTGCCTATCTCTCGCACAACGGCAAGTATCGCGTGGTGGCCATCAACAACGACGCACGCACCGAGATCAGGATCTATGACGAATCCAACGGCGGCCAGCAGGTGAAAGTGGATGGTTTGCCCGACGGCGACATCACGGGTGTGAACATTTCCGACAGCGAGAAATGGATGTCGTTCTATGTCAGCAGCTCGAAATCGCCGGCCAACCTTTTCGTTTATAATTTTGAAACGAAGGAGGTAAAGCAGCTGACCAATACAATGTCGGCCGACATTGACCAGAATGATCTTGTTGCAGGTGAAGTGATCCGTTACAAATCATTCGACGGCATGGAGATCCCTGCCCTGCTCTACAAGCCCAGGGGACTGAAAGCCGGAGAGAAAGTGCCGGCACTGCTCTTCATTCACGGAGGACCCGGCGGACAAACCAGGCTGAACTACTCCCCGGTGATCCAGCACCTGGTGAATCACAACTATGTGATCCTGGCGGTGAATAACCGGGGAAGCTCCGGTTACGGAAAAACTTTTTTTGCTGCCGACGATCGCAAGCACGGCGACGCAGACCTGAAGGATTGTGTGGAATCGAAAAAGTTCCTGGCTACACTGGATTACGTAGACATGAGCAAGGTGGGCATTATGGGCGGCAGCTACGGCGGATACATGGTAATGGCTGCATTGGCTTTTGCGCCTGAAGAATTCAACGTAGGTGTCAACATCTACGGCGTCACCAACTGGCTGCGCACCTTAAAAAGCATTCCGCCGTGGTGGACCTCATTCCGTGAAGCATTGTATGCCGAGCTTGGCGATCCTGCAAAAGATTCAGTAGCCCTGTATAACAAATCGCCGCTGTTCCATGCGAAGAAGATCACCAAACCCTTTATTGTGCTGCAGGGAAGCAACGACCCGCGCGTGCTCCAGGTTGAATCGGATGAAATAGTAGCGGCAGCCAAAGCCAACGGTGTGCCTGTTGATTATATCGTATTTCCTGATGAGGGCCATGGATTCCTGAAAAAGGAAAACAACATCAAAGCCTCGAAAGCGATATTGAAATTCCTGGATATCCATCTGAAAGGTCTGCCGGAAGATCAGGCCGGAGAAAAACCAGCAACGGCAGCCAATCAGCCATAGATTTTTTAATCCAATTTATAAGCTGTTTCAAGGTTAGTCCCTGAAACAGCTTTTTTGTTTTATACCCGGCTTTGATTGAGGTCATTCCACCCAGGAGTGTGCGCATTGAATAGCTATCTCTTTTCACTGCGGATGATCTCCCGCACCATGCCAAATGCTGGCGTAAATCCAAACTGCTTGTAAAACGGAGCGAGACTATCGGGCGTAATAAGCGTCACCAGTGCATTGTCAGGAGCGTTTGCTTCCAGCCAGCGTGTAAGCTCCTTCATTAATCCGGCACCTACCTGTTGATGCTGCCAGGCGGGATGCACCATAACGTCTTTTACATAGTAGAAGCTGACGTGATCGCCTAACAAGAGAGCACATCCTATTACCTCACCCGTATCCTTGTTCTCTGCCACCGCAGCGGTCACTACCGGCGCCAGCAGCAACGCAGCTTTTTCTTTGTCGGCATTGGCGATGTGGTACACCGCTGAAGCCAGGTGCCTATATTCATTCGGGGTGGGGATCCTGTTAACAATTCTTACAACCTCCGGCAGGCCAGGCGCGCTTCGCTCTCGTTCCGAAACAGGAGCACCGGCGAAATGGACATAATAGCCATTAATGTCACGAACGGTATATTGGGCAAGACCCCATGGCTTGTTCTCTAATGGGGCAACGATCTCCGCGCGCTTCTGCTGATGAAGCTTGTAAAGGTGCTCCACATACCGCACACGGGTAAACACTGAATGTCCTGCTGACACTGAGGCGAGCTCGCTGTTCAACGTGAATTGTACCGACGTTCCGTGCCATGAAACACTTCCATGGGTTGGCGGGGTGCCCCAGGTCCATTTTTCAGGAAAACCCAATACCTCATGCCAATATGAAACTGTCTCGACTATATCGCGCACGGCAAGAACAGGCTCGATCTGCAATACGGAAGGTTGAATGTCATTGCGTTCTATCATAATGAAAGTTTGACATTTTAAGTTTAAAATTAAAGTCGCAACAATTGAAATTTTGTCAGTCCTGATATTTCTTCGTTACCTGATCCTGCCATTTTTTTCGTTGCTTCTGACATGGAGTTTCTTTTGATAAGCGATCTCCGAACCCAACGGCATATACTTATGAATTCTACTGTAGAGGAAAAGGATCACCTTAACGGTACACTTGAATTGATAGGAAAAAAACTTTTAGACCTTAGAAAAAAGAAGGGATATTCGAGCCATGCCGAGTTCGCTTCCGATTTTGGACTGCCCCGCATCCAATACTGGCGAATGGAAAAAGGCAAAGCGAACGTTACGCTGAAATCGCTGGGCAAGGTGCTTCACATCCATGGGCTTACCCTGGAGGAATTTTTCATGCAGATCAGGAAGGAAAGAAAAAAAGAAACCCGCATGGAACCCGGGCGGAATTAAACCCGCGGGATCATTTCACCAGGGCCGGCTGATCTGCGGCACGGAACGTCTCCGGAAGGATCTTGTTGATGATGATGTCCTGGAGAAGCTTCGGCTGTGAAGAGGGCACCGAGTGCGCGGTATGCTCGAACCAGAACAACTGTTTTTTTGGCGCCGTAAGTTTTGTATAATATTGCTCCGTGATCCCGAAGTTTGTCTGGTAGTCATCACGGCCCGTGAGCAGGTAAAGGGGGCAGCTCAACGCCGGCGCAACTTCAAGGAGGTTGATGGCAGAGGCTTCATTCCATACCGCCAGCCACCGCTCTGCCCACCACAGCACGTAACTTCTCGGCAGTTTTTCATCCACATTCTTAACACCATTGAAATAGTACATGAGCCACCGGCGATGGTAGTAGATCTCATCACCGTTCTGAAAAGGAATGGTGACCTTCGACAGCTGCGTGATCGCCTCCTCGTTTTTTTCCTTGAGCGCTTTCTCCTTCATTAAGCCGAGCACGATACGTTCACTTTCGAGCTGGTTGATCACCGGGCTGATCGCAATACTGGCATACAAAAGATCAGGATAATACCGGGCCATGGAAAAACACAAGACCGTACCCCATGAATGGCCGGCCAGGTAAAGTTTTGTCTGGCTAAATCTTTTCAACAGCAGCTGCATCAGCTCATACGTATCCTGCTCGAACAACGCCAGTGTCAGTGGTACCGGTGACGCATTCAATTCAAGTGTTTTTCCCGTTTCGCGCTGATCCCAATGAACCACAACAAAGTGCTCTTCGAGCGCTGCAGAGAATTTATGCGCATAGGACAATACTGATCCGCCAGGGCCACCGTGCAGGAAGAGCAGCACAGGCTTCGACCGGTCTTTTCCCTTTATGGTGATAAACTGTTTTATTCCACCAATGGTAACAACTTCAGCCGTGTCCAGCGCTTGCCGGGCAGTAGCCATGGTGAATACGGAAAGAAAAACGAAACAAAATAAACCGGTTCTCATCATCGGGGACTTCGGGTGTGTTCAAAGATACCTTAAACTGGCATTTTGTTTGCACTTTTTATGCCAGTATCAAACCTCTCGTTCTATGAAAACATTTTACGCACTGATCATGCTTTGTGCATTTTCGTCCTGCCTGCAGGAAGAGCTTTCCCCTGAGAACTATGATTTTCGCGGAAGCTGGGATTCGCGGAAGTATGCCATCCAGATCTTTGCCAACGGCTCCGGTATGTGTGACATTAAAAATCGCGGCCGGTGTTCAGGCAACGTAAGGATCAAGGGTAACAAAATGATCTTCACCAGCGAGAACGAGAACGATGCCGTGGCCCTCATCCCTGACCCTTCTCCCGGGGGAGAAGGGTAAAAAGCCACATTTTCTTTTATGGAATTTGGGGAGTTTGCTGCATCTTGTCTTAAATGCCAAGCCATGAAAAACCTATCCCTATCCATCCCCAAACCGTGTTCTGAAAAATGGGAGAACTTTTCTTCCACAACAAACGGTGCGCTTTGCGGCTCATGCAACAAAGTAGTAGTTGATTTCACCAGCATGAGTGATGAGGCCCTGATCGATTTCTTCAGTAAAACAAAAGGCCACACCTGCGGACGATTCCGGCCTGATCAGTTAACAACTTACACTCCAAGCGTACGGGTAAAAGTAAATCCTGGGGTAACATTACTCAAGGCCGGCCTTCTCAGCCTGCTGCTGGTGCTCACCAGCAAACAAGCCTCGGCCCAAAACAAAAAACCCAAATCAACAACGGAAGCTGTTGAAAAACGAGGCCGCCGCGCTGTTCCCGAAAGTACTGCCATTCAAACAGAAAAGATCCTCAAAGGTGTTGTGCTGGACGAAGCGAATAAACCGATGCCAGGTGTTAACGTTGTATTGAAAGGTTCTACGACAAGGATATACACGGATGTCGATGGCAGGTTCGAGCTTTCGCAAAAGGTTAAGGAGGGGGATGTCATCTACCTTTATTTTATCGGATATACATCAAAGGAGTACGTGGTGTCAAAGGAAGCTGGCAGCGACCTGGTGATCCGGATGGCATGCGATATAATGACATTGGGTGAGGTCGCCGTGGATGCAGTTTACGCCCCCGATCAATCCGGTGCACGCAGATTGTGGTCGAAGGTGAAGAACCTGTTCTGACCATGCGCATCGATCTGATGAGCGCCGCGCTCGCATGCTGCCTCGCATTCTTTTATATCACCAATCTCAGGGCACAAACAGCGGATTTTGCCGGCATTGATTTCACAAAAGCCGATAGCATTGCACAGTTGTACCCAGGGCACTCGTTACAGGACCTCAATCTGCTTTCAGACAAGTTAACCAGGTCTCTTACTACGGAAGAAGAAAAGTTCAGGGCCATCTATAAATGGGTGTGCCTCAATATTGATAATGACTACCGGCTTTTTAAGAAGAACCAGCATAAAAGAAAAAAGCTTCGGAACGATCCTGATGAGTTAAGAAAATGGAATCAAAAGGTCAGTGGAGAAGTATTTCGAACGCTGGTGAGCAAACACAGGACCGTGTGCACCGGGTATGCCTACCTCATTAAAGCGCTGGCTGATTTCGCGGGACTTCCATGTGAAGTTATCCATGGCTACGGCCGCACTGCCCAGTCAAATATCGGAGGTGAAGGAATTGCCAATCATTCCTGGAACGCCATTCGACTTCATAATAACTGGTACTTATGCGATGCCACCTGGTCGAGCGGAGCGATAGACACTGAAAAAGGAATGTTTGTCAGAGCTTACAACAACTCCTATTTTTTACCGGATCCGGCATTATTTATCCGCAATCATTATCCAGCTGACACAGCCTGGACCCTGCTGGCTGTGAAGCCTACACTCGGAGAATTTTTAAATCGCCCACTGATCTACAGCAGCATCTTCCAGTACAAGATCGATCAGTTATACCCAGAGACATTTACCATCACCGCCTCCAAAGGCGAAACAGTTTCCTTTCAATTCACAAAGAACAGCACCGATCAGATCCAAAAGGTGCAGCTGATCATAAACGGATCAGGCCCGTATTCGGTCTATCCACCATTTCAGCAGACAGAAGAAGGGCTTCACCGCATCGATCATGTGTTCACTTCGAAAGGGACTTACATCGTGCATATTCTTTTAGACAACAAATACGCGTTTACCTATACAGTGGTGATCAACTCCCCCTAGCCCTCTACTGCGTAGAGTGGGTTGGAATTACACAAGGTGTTTCAGCGAAAGAATGCAGCCGCTGTGATAACCGTCATGGTATAACAAGTAATCGATAGCTTCGTCGATGTTGTTAACCTCGAAGCCATAGACCTTGGGAATCATCAGGGAAGGAGTGTAATTCACGAATATTTGGTTAGCGAGATCTGACTCCAGCTTGTCAAGTGACGTGATCAGCAGCGCTTTGATACGCTCGATCTCGGACTGATCGATTGGACGTTCCGGTTTGGTGCCCGGCAGGTAAGGCGACAGGAAATTGTTATCAATGGTGGGAGGCAACCCGGCCCTGACATAACACATGGTTTGTTCCGCAGAAAGCATATTTCCGAGATTCCAGATGATGTTATTGTTGAATCCGCTTGGAATGTGGTTGAGCTGTACGGGATCAAGATCCTCGATCTGCTTCAGCAGGAAACGCCTGAAGCCCTTCATCTTCCCGATTTTTTTACGCGTCATGTTTATCTCCATTGTTCTCAATTTTCCATTTCCGGTGGAAGTGATACCAGGTACGAATTACGAGGTACGAAGTACGGTCTACCAGGAACGAAAATACGATGTATTTCACGTACCTCGTTCCCGATCGCTATCGGGATCTGACCTCGTACCTTTTTAACGGTAGTCAACATTTGCCACCCGTCAAACGACACCTTTCCGATCGAAAAATAAGATCATTATTTCATAAATTTATAGGTCATGAGAATACCGCTTGAGATCCTGTTGCTGACCAGTGGAGCCGGTGCGCTGCAGAGTGCCTTCTTCGGCCTGTATCTTTTTTCCATGCGCAAGGGAAGGAACCTTGCCAACGTGCTGCTGGCATTGCTGCTGCTTGCTTTTGCTGTGCGGATGATCAAATCCGTGGTCTACTATTTCTCGGCGGGGCACCAGGTCTCCACCATCCTGATGAATTTAGGTTTCGGTACCAACCTGGCCATTTTTCCGCTGCTGCTGCTCTACCTGAACTCATTCTTTGACAAGAACTATCAGCTCACCTGGCAACGGGATGCGCTTCACCTGCTACCGGCCATTCTCGTAATCCTGCTGAGCCCCGTGCTTACCTCCTACTTCTGGATGCAACAGCATGGCTATGCGATCTCTCTGTGGTCGGCAGCGCTGTACCTGCCATTTTGCCTCCAGGCGATCTTCAAAAATTTCCGGAAGGCCTCCCGCACGCAGCGCGTTTGGGTGCTGAGCCTTACCGCGGGTGTGACCCTGGTATGGGGTGCCTACATGGCCAATTTTATTTTCGGACTGGTCTCCTACATCGCTGCACCGGTGGCGTTCTCTTTCCTGATCTATTTTCTCAGTTACCTGGCCCTGCGGAAGAACGAGATCTTTATGCCACGGGAGCGCTACCAGAACTCGGCTTATAGCGAAGCGCAGGTCAGTCAATGTTTTGAAGCACTGCAGGCGCTGCTGCTTTCACGCCAATCCTATAAAGATGCCGGCCTTACCCTGCCCAAGCTGGCCAGCCTGTTGAATGTCTCCCCCAACCTGCTTTCCGAAACCATCAACCGGCGCACACAACAAACTTTCCCCGATTACATCAACAGCTTCCGCATCCGGGAGGCGCAGCGGCTGCTGAAAGACCCTGCCTACAGTCACCAGAAGATCACGGCCATAGCCTTCGAAACAGGGTTTAACAGCGTTTCGGTATTCAACGCCGCCTTCAGAAAGTACACAAACACAACGCCATCGGCTTACCGGAAACACGCACCGGGTATGTAATCGCCATTTTCATTCCCGGTTTTATAAATCCGTCAGACTACACTACACAATGGGTGGCCTGCGCCCTGCCCGCATGCGTTATTGCCTGAACACAAAAACATTTACCGGCAATACTGATTATGGCAAAATATACCGTCAATGTTAACCGCAGGCGCTACGAGGTTGAAGCCGAACCCGATGTACCGCTTTTATGGATCCTCCGGGATTACCTGGGATTAAAAGGCACAAAATTCGGCTGTGGCATCGCTGCCTGTGGCGCCTGTACCATCCACCTGAACGGAAATCCCGTAAGGTCGTGCCAGCTGCGCATTTCCGCGATCCCGAAAAATTCAGAGATCACCACCATAGAAGGCGTTGGCGCAACGGTTCTGCATCCTGTTCAACAGGCATGGATCGAGCTGCAGGTGCCTCAATGTGGATATTGCCAGTCGGGGCAGATCATGTCTGCCGTTGCGCTTCTGGAAAAAACGCCTGATCCCACAGACAAGGATATCGATTCGGCACTGGCGGGCAATCTTTGCCGGTGTGGCACTTATGACAGGATCAGAAAGGCCATCCACCTGGCGGCCGGTGAACTCAAAAACTAATCGTATGCATTCAACTGATAACACCTTGTTTAAACCAGGCCGCCGCGATTTCATCAGGAAGTCGGGCCTTGCAACGCTCGGGCTGGTGATTGGAATCGATTCAACAGCCCGGGCATTCAACATCACCCGGCTCACCGAATCCGTTACACCTTTCGAAGTCAGCCCCTTCATCCTCATCGACGTTCACAACAACATCACCATCGTTAATCCACGCAATGACATGGGCCAGGGAACCATTCACTCCGTGCCTGCCATGATCGCGGAAGAACTGGAAGTGACGCTGGACCAGGTCACCATCATACAAAGCGATGGAAAAGCCAAATATGGGCCACAAACCTCCGGCGGTAGCAGCTCGATCCGCACGTTATGGTTACCCTTGCGGAAAGCAGGGGCAGCCACCAAAGAAATGCTGATCAACGCCGCCGCGCGCAGGTGGGATGTGCCAGCTCAAGCGTGTTATGCCTCGGGCGGAAAAGTTTTTAAAAAAGATAGTGACGTCAGCCTCACCTATGGACAACTGGCAGAAGAAGCTTCACGGCTTGAAGTGCCCCGTGAGCCCGCACTGAAGCAGCGGACTGATTTCAGGATCATCGGCAAAGACCTCAAAAGGAAAGAGATCCCTGCCCGCGTAACCGGCAAGGCTGTTTATGGTATCGATGTTGAAGTGCCGGGTATGGTTTACGCCGCCATCCTTCACAGCCCGATGATCTTTGGCAAGGTTGTTACCATCGATGACAGCGACACGTTGAAAATTCCCGGCGTGTTACGGGTGATCCGCAGTGAGCGCAAGATGATCCACTGTGACACCGACTCGGTAGCGGTGATCGCTTCCAACTGGTGGGCGGCCAGCAAAGGCAAAAATGCGCTCAAGGTTCAGTGGGATCATGCGGGGCTGGCAGAGAAACTGCACACCGATACATATTTCGAACAGTGCCATGCACAAGTGAAGACGGAAGGCATCAACCATCATGAGACGGGTGACTTCAAACGAAAGTTTGACTCGGCAACATCGAGGCTGGACGTCACGTATGAGACGCCGTTCCTGGCGCATGTTCCGCTCGAGCCTGAAAACACAACAGCACACGTACGGCAGGATGGCTCGGTTGAGATCTGGGCGCCGATCCAGGGTCCCGGAGAAACACTGCCTGACGTTGCCCGTTACCTGAACATCGCACCTGAAAAGATCAAGATCCATCCGGTGCTCATGGGCGGATCTTACGGAAGAAAAGCTTATATCGATTTTGTAAAAGAAGCGTGTTTTCTTTCCAGCAAACTGAACGTGCCTGTAAAAGTGCTCTGGACTCGCGAAGATGATATCACCCAGGGGCCTTACCGCCCTGGCATGTTAAGCCACATGCAGGGATTTATCGAAGATGGCAAGATCACAGGATTTCATCATCACATCATCGGTGAATCCATTCTCCGGCAGGTTTTCAAAGGATTGGCCGACAACGAAGCAGACCCCTGGATGGGTGAGGCATTGGGCGAAGGCAATAATAAATACCGCTTCAAAGCCGACAAGGTGAGCTGGACAAATGTAAAAACCGAGATCCCCATTATGTGGTGGCGGGCGGTAAATGCTTCAAACCTTGGCTGGGGACAGGAATGTTTCATGGATGAGCTCGCGCACCTGGCAGGAAAAGACCCGCTGACGGCACGACTCGAGCTGCTCGAAGATGAGCGGTACATCAAAGTGCTGAAGACCCTCGCAGAAAAATCGGATTACTACACGCCATCGCGGCAAGGTACCGGAAAGGGAATTGCCATCTTCAGGTCGTTCGGAACCATCTGCGCGTGCTGCATCACGGTTTCCGTACGTGACAAAGCGATCACCATCGACAAGGCTGTGTCTGTGGTAGACTGCGGCATATATGTGAGCGGCGACACCGTAAAAGCGCAAACAGAAGGCAACATTGTGATGGGATTATCCGCAGCCATCAAAGGCGGTATTGTTTTCAAGAATGGTATTTGCCAACAGTCCAACTATCACAACTATCACATTATGCGCATGCCTGAAATGCCGGCGGTCAGCGTTTATGTTATGGAAAACGATGAAGCGCCCGGCGGTGTTGGCGAACCGGGTTTGCCGCCTGTTGCACCCGCGCTCGGCAATGCCATTTTTGCCGCAACGGGAATCCGGATCAGAAAACTTCCCCTTGATCTCACCATGCCATAAGCAGAGAATTTAAAAAAGTTCCGCCAATAGCAGAAATCAGATCCACTTTCTGCAATCATTCTCATCAACCAATGCGTTAATGACCGATAGCCCTAGTCGACAAATAAAATTTTTGTTGATAACTTATTCTCTTGATTTCTATACATTTATAATAATCCGAAATATGCAACGGGTTCAATCAACTTTTTTAGGTGTATTATTGATGTATAATTTTTCGAACCAGGGATGCAGAACGTCAATACGGCACAAAATGAAACGAATCTCTCCATCGAGAAGATCATCGACCTGATCAGAAATTTCAGAAATGACCTTGTAAAGGATCTCTTAAAGGCAGATTCGTTTGAAAAATACTTTACGGAGAATTTAAACAAGGAGCTCAGCCCCGTGAAAAAACAATTTATTCGCAAAGAGCTGAAGGAGCTGCTCATACTTCCCGTAGACCTGGTGCACTATGCCAAGCTGATCACCCACTTGCGCGCCATCAACTCAGCCTCGATCACGGACGAGAACAAAAAGTTCTTTTATGACGAGGTAGAGACGATCTTTAAAAAATACGATTTTTAAACTACCTCCGAAGGGATAGTTGCCAGTTACCGGTTGCCGGATAGCCGGTTTAGGGACCGACGCGCTATTACTAGCTATGTATCGCCTTTGAACCGGAGCTAAGGGATTCAGCGCTGCCAACTGTAACCGGCAAGTAGCAAACTTTCTTTGTATCTTGGATGCACTATGTCACGCCATGCTCATCCGAAAGAACACCAAAGCATATAAAACGATCGTTGCGATCGTCACCGATTGCCAGAACAGGGCTGACAGGGAAAGGCTCATCCGGCTGTACATCACCAAGGCAGGCCACTCGATCAATGACCGGATCAGTGTTGAAGGGATCCAGGGCGAAGCGGGCCTTTTTTATGAGATGAACTACCAGGCGGTTTTGAACAATCTCAAATCGTCTAACCACCAGCTGCACCAAAGCGACGAAATTGCCGGCCTCTACTTTTTTCACAGCACCCCGAACAAAGCCTGGGATGAAACACCTTTCGAGTTTGACGAAGCCGTGAGAGATGAATTTGCCTCGCTGCCCGAGCTTCCGCTGGTGAGAAAAAAAGAGAAAGCACAAAAGTTCGTGTTGCCGGCCCCGAAAATAAAATCAGAGTCGAAAGCCGAACCGAAGACTGCCAAAAAAGAAGCGACAAAAAAGACGGACAAGGCTCCGGTCGTTCAGCGCGAAGACTCGAAACAACCAAATTACAAGCTCAGGCATAATATCCATTTTACAGGCCTCGACAAAATTGTTTTCAGGCAGCCACACCTCACGCGGAAAGATGTGCTGGATTACTACAACAAAATAGCGGAGCACTTGTTGCCTTATCTGAAAGATCGTCCGCAGTTGATCCGCCTTCAGGGCGATAGTGCGGGAAATCCCGGATATGCTGATGCGGAGGGACTGGCGCAGGATGGCAAGCTCGAGTTGCCGGACTGGCTCCAGACCGCCACCGTCACCGAAGGCAGAACACTAAAACACCCGCTGCTCTGCAACGACAAGGAGCATTTGTTATTTTATGCCGGAATTGGTTGCGTTGGGTTCAACCCACACCATGCGCGGGCAAAGTCACCGGACTCGCCTGACTACCTTGTGATCGTGATCGATTCACCGGAAGCTTCCTTCAGCAAGGCCATCGATGTGGCGCTCACAGCCAGGGAGATCTTAACAGGTCTTCAGTTGCCGTCGCTGGTAAAGACCGATGGCATGTCAGGGCTGCACCTTTACGTTCCCCTCGATGCCAAAAGTGATTTTGAAGCGGCCAGGAATGCCGGCGAATATATCTGCAGGCTCATCCGCCTGAAGATCCCCGACCTCGTGACGGTCTCCGGTTTTGACGCGTATAGTTATGGCAAAGTGTCTTTAGACTACCAGGTGAACGAAGCAGGAAAAAGTGTGATCGCTCCGTATTCGCTCGTACCTGGCACAGCGGCAACCGTTGCAACGCCATTGCTATGGGAAGAAGTGAAGGAAGGCCTGCGGGCGGAGGATCACAACCATACAACAATTTTCCAGCGCCTGAAGGAAGAAGGCGATCCGTTTGCTGCGCTTTCCAAGAAAAAGGTGAATGCTGCCGACCTCTTCGAAAGACTGGAAGGGAACTACGGGTTTCTGCTCACACCTCATCCTGACCTTCTCCTGGGAGGAGAAGGGAGAATGCAGAAGTAGGGAAATGATTCTGCGTAACGAATATTCCACACGTGTCGCTTTGCGCCACTAACTTGCTTTCCTAGCATCTTGTCGACAAATATTTGATTGCGTGCAGACGCCCGGCTGAAGCATTGACCTTATACGGTGAGCGGGTATCATTTTTTAAAGCTGGATAATGCCTTGTTTCAAACGCCGGATACAGAGCACCGTGTTGCTGCGTGGCGGCTTTAGTAAGGCTGGTTGAGGATCGAAGCGCGAAAGAAAAACAAGCATGGGGATGTTGGCTGAACACCGGATCTTTGTCGACAGAAGGGATGCCGGCTTTGAAGTAGGAAAACTGCTTGAAGATCGATACAAAGGAAAGAATGCTTTGGTGGTCGGTATTCCGAGAGGCGGCGTTGTGATCGCTTACGAGATCGCCAACCTGCTGGAGGGAGAGCTCTCGGCCATCATCACAAAAAAGCTTCCGCATCCACAGCAAAAGGAATTTGCCATCGGATCTGTAGCAGAAGACGGTTCCGTTTATCTGACGTCTGCAGCAAGAGAGGTAAGCAGCGAAACCATCAGGGCAACCGTGAGGGCACAGGAAAAAGAGATCCAGAGCCGCATTCAACGATTCAGGAAAGGAAAACCGTTGCCCAACCTGGAGGGCAGAATTGTGATCATTGCAGACGACGGGATCGCCACAGGCTCAACCATTGTTCCGGCCATCACTTTGTGCAAACGCCGCAAGGCTGCCAGGGTGATCATTGCAGCGCCCGTGTCGGGCAAAAGATTCGTATCCGAGATCCATGACCTGGCCGATGAGATCGTCATCGTTGAACAACCCGCAGACTTTTATGCGGTGGGGCAGGTATACAATGACTTCCATCATTTGTCAGATGAAGAAGTAGTTGCCTTTATCAATGATTTCGAACGAAGGCGAAACGACAAAATAAAAAGTGAGACGATTCACAATAGAAACTTACAATCAAACAAAAATCAGATTATGGCAATTCAAGCAAATGAAGCAGTGGCAAAAGACTCCAAACTGAAAGAGTTCTTTGTCGATCAGCTCCAGGATATTCTCTGGGCTGAAAAAAAGCTGGTGAAAACATTACCGAAACTTCAGGAAGCCGCTACCACAACGGAGCTGAGAGATGCGTTCTCTAAACACCTGGAGCAGACCCGTACACATGTTGACAGGCTGTATGAAGTATTCAACATGATCGGAGAAGACGCCGACACACAAAAATGTCCTGCCATGGCGGGCATTGTAGATGAAGGTGAAGAGATCATCGACGAAACCGAAGAGGGCACTTCCCAACGTGATGTGGGATTGATCTTTGCGGCACAGAAAGCAGAGCACTACGAGATCGCCACCTACGGCGGCCTTGTAACGCTTGCGCACACCATTGGCTACGACGATGCCGCACAAGTGCTCAGCCAGACACTGGCCGAAGAAAAAGAGACCGATGTGCTGCTCACCCAGATAGCCGAACGAAATGTGAACTACCAGGCAAGCCTGGAGCCGAAGTAACATCTGTTCCGGAATTTAATACCCATCGCTTGGTAATCAAAAGGCGGTTCGGTATATTCGTTCAGGAGCCCATCCGTGGTCTGTGAACAACAGTGCGGATGGGCTTTTGCTTTACAGGCGGTTTTCCCGGCCGCCGACTGAATTTTCTATACCCTAAACCCTGCCCTATGTTTGTTGACTTTCACTGTCATCCTGTGCTCCATTCGTACAACTCGGATAGCGACATCTGGAAATCAGACCCACCTACCACGCGTGAGCGCTCTGCCATGATCAACACGGCCAACCTGCGCACACCATTCTCTGCCAAGTTCTCGCAGATCGACTTTTCCTCGGCCTGCTCGGGTTCGGTAAGGCTGATCTTCCTCTCGCTCTACCCCATCGAACAGGGCTTTCTTACCGGTATCCTGACTACCGACGTGCTCAACCCTCATCGTGGAAAGCTCCGGCAATTTCTGAACGTTCCCTTCCGCTCATTCCTGAAACATGTGCTGCGAAGTGTCACGTTCGGCGAATATGAAAAAGTGACCGCCAAGGTCATGCTCAACATGAAAGGCGCACGTTACGAAGCGATGTCGAGCCCCGATCACGAATACATGGACGACCTCCGCGGCGAATACCAGTATTTTATGAATGCCCCGAAGAGCAAAAAGATCGGTGGCATAGAGTATAAGATCGTGATCTTCGGATCATTCCGCGAGATGAAGGTACGGCTGCAGCTGAACGAAAGGTTCGAGCCTCAAACACAAGAAAATATCATCGGTGTGCTCTTCAGCGTGGAAGGTGCGCATGCCTTCGGTTCCGGCCAGCTTAATACCATCCCTGCCGATCACCAGGCCGAGCTTGAACAGCTCAACAACCTGGCCCATCCGAACACAAAGGCGATACTCGACAAGATGCTTGACAACATCCGTGAAACGAAGGCATTGGGCAATGGAAATCACAGTCCTTTCTTTGTCACTTTCTCGCACCACTTCTGGAACCAGCTCTGCGGCCACGCCATGAGTTTGGCAGGTATCATGCACGTTGTGTTCAACCAGGAGCGCGGCATGAGCTCAGGCATGACGGAGCTCGGAAAAAAAGTGCTGGAGGCATTGCTTTCACGCGAGAACGGTCGCCGCATCCTCATCGACGTAAAACACATGAGCATGGAAGGCCGGCTCTGGTATTACAACTACCTGGAAGAAAATCACTGGAAGAAAGGCGACATGGTTCCCATCCTGGCGAGCCACATGGGTGTTACCGGCGAGGCGACAAAAGAAAACGAAAGCACCGACCACTTTCTCATGGACGATGTCTATAACGATTCTGGATGGTTCAACCCATGGGATATCAATCTCTCCAACGAGGAGATCCTCACTATCCACAGATCGAGAGGGCTGATCGGTCTCAACATGGATCAGCGTATCCTCAGTGGCTCGAAGATCATCGACTCCATGACCCGCGTCTCGAAAGGCATCGATGATATCGGCACCTCGGTGCTCTATAAATCGATCTGGGCAGAGCCGATCCTCGCCAACATCCTGCACATCGTAAAAACGGTGATGCGCTCAGATGTGGAAGATAAAAACTATGTCTGGCAGATGATCGTGATCGGCTCCGATATGGATGGCATGATCAACGCCCTGGATGCCTACTGCCATGCGGGCGATTATAGAGTGATGCGGGAGATCCTGTTGCAGAAAATGATCCTGCGCACGCAGGTTGACCCGCTGCTTTATTCGGTGAACCTGTCAGAGGTGCTTGACGGGATCTTTTACAAGAATGCGTTGCTTTTCCTAAGTCGAAATTTCTAAACTCCATCATATGCTTTTCATTTACCAGATCTCCGGACTCGTCATTGTGTTCTTCGCCTTCTGGGCAATCCGCAAGGCGCTTGCCCCGAACAACTCGTTCAAAGAATTTTTCAAAGGTGAAGACGGCAAATACAGCCTGTCGCGTTTGCAGGCCACGGCCTGGGCTTACGTGATCATTGCCTACCAGGTCTCTACCTTCATCGCGGTAGCCGCCATCAATCGCATTCATGAATTTTCGCTGGTGTTCTCGGAAGAGGCCATCTGGCTGCTCGGACTTAGTCTTGGTAGCTACGTGACCGTAAAAGGTATCACCATCACACAACAAACACAGACACCACCTCCCGCCGTGGTCAATGCGCTGAAACGCGACACCCAGGCATCGCTCAGGGATTTTGTATGCAGTGATGAAGGACTTGACCTGAGCCGGTTCCAGATGCTGATCTGGACGCTGTTTGCCATCATCACTTTTACCGTGAGCTATTTCAATTATATCGACAAGATCGTCGAGGCGGCTGCTTCTCCATCCATCGCAAATTTCTTTCCCCCCTTCTCAGACCAGGACGACAAAACTGGCAACACGATCCTGCCGACAGTGGACATGAGCTTCATTATACTCATGGGCCTCAGCCACGGTGCTTATATTGGCCGCAAGCTGGTGCCCTCGTACAAAGTTGAAAGCTTTACGCGTGAGTACATCGCCGATATGAAGCTGCGTAAGGATACCATGCAAACGGGCCTCAAGTTCAAAGAGATCGAGCTTCAGCTGATCAAAGATTCGCCGCAGGTATCTACGGATAAGAAAATTGAAATGGAAAATGAAGTGCTCCGCATCCGAAGCCAGATGGACAAGCTTCAGCAGGAGATCGTGGCGTATGAAGTTGGTTAGAAGTTTCAGGTTTCAAGTTTCAGGTTTCAAGTTTGAAGTTTAAAGTTTGAAGTTTGAAGTTTAAGGTTGTTTCACGGCTTCGATACAGTCCATAGCCGATGGTCCATGGTCCATGCTGGGAGCGTTGGTTTCTTCTTTTGTGCTACGAAGCAATATACGGGACGCTTTAACTACCCCTAACTATGGACTATGGACTATGGTCTATGGACCATGGACCACGGACTTCTACTTGCTTGTGAAACATAAACACATCCTGCGTTCCACGATAAAAATTTTTCAGCACTGCTAACCCGCCGTGTGCCTTTACGTTTATATCAGTAGATGAGATCAAAATGAAAAATGACAACTAACTAAAAGTTTCACTGACCTCGTTTCCTCTTTCGCGCCGTTCTGCGTTCTCTCATTTTCTTCCTTTTTCTTCTGATAAAATGACTGTGCTGACCCGATCAGTACACGATGGAAAAAGTATGTACAATAACGACTATAAAATGAATGACCACGAACTACATTACTGGAACACCATCCAGGAGTTTGAGCTCGATGATGATGAAGCGATGCTCATGTTCAGCGACAGGCTGGCAAAAGAAAACGGATGGTCCAAGATCTTTGCGATCAGGGCCATCGAGGAATACAAAAAATTCATGTTCCTCATATGCATCAGTCAGCAACCACTGACGCCTTCAGAAGAAGTAGACCAGGTATGGCACTTGCACCTGCTCTACACACGATCGTACTGGAAGGAATTCTGCACTGAGGTGTTGAAACGTGAAGTGCATCACGGTCCTACCAGGGGCGGCCCGGAGGAAAGCGACAAGTTCAACGACTGGTATGCACAAACCCTCCTCCTCTACAAGCAGAAATTCCAACACGACCCACCGCCTGACCTCTGGCCGCCTCCTCATCTCCGATTCCGCTACACCAACTTCTGCCGCATAGACCTCCGCCGATACTGGATTGTTAAAAAACCAATATAAAATATGTTATTATCAAAACTAACACCAGCAGAAACACTGCTGATCAGAGACGGAAGCCAGGCTCCCGTCAGAGAATTACTGAAATTCACATTCATGGACCTGCTGCTGAAACAGGTGCTGCGTGCTGAAGATGTGGAACGGCAGCTCAACCTGCGGGATCCCGTGCGGACCTATAAATATGTATCGAGGGGTGAAAATTTCCCGGAACATAACATCCTGGCCCATGAGCTGACTTTTCTGTTGCCTTACCGGAAAAACGAGGATACCAGGATGTTGTTCAGGAACTGTATCCAGGTAGGTTATGAAAACGCCCGGTCTAAAAGAGCACTGCATAAAACGATCAGGTTGTCGCCGGAGCTTCAGAATGCTTTCACAGCATCGCTGATACAAAAGGTCTTTGGTGAATATGAACATACCGCCCATGGACTGTTGCTCAAACAACAGGTAGAAAGTGAAATACGGCAACTGGAACGGGAGCTGCCGCCGCTGATCGCCACTGACAGGGAAAAAGCAATGGAGAAGCTGAAGATCATCGGCGGAAATGTATTCCTGTTGCAGGGTCTCAACTTCGCGGTGTTGAAGGTGATCGATGAAGCCTTTGCAGAAACGTTCATACCTGAGAGCACCAGTAGTTGCGGCGGAAGCTGGACAACCTTCAACACTTACAGCGATGACTTCGATAGCGCCAGCGATTCTAACGGCAACGGATGCAGCTCCGGTGACAGCAGTGGATGCGGCTCCGGCGACAGCGGTTGTGGCGGTGGATGCGGTGGCTGTGGTGGAGACTAGTTATCTTTGTATCATGAAACCAGTGATCAATATTGAATATTGTCCCAAGTGCGGCTGGATGCTGCGCGCTGCCTACTTCGCCCAGGAGATCCTTACCACCTTTACGGAAGATGTTCATGGGGTGATGCTCCAACCCAGTGAGGTGAACGGGCGTTTTGTGGTGCGGATCGATGGAAATGAGATATTTGACAGGAAACAATCAGGGCGATTTCCTGAGACCAAAGAGCTCAAACAACTGATCCGCGACGTGATCAATCCGGAGAAAGACCTGGGGCATTCCGATAAGAAGAATGGATAGTTGCCTACCTTGACTATCTTTGGCAGGATGTTGTGAATTATTTTTAAGTCATGCCCATGCCATTAAGAATATCTCTTTTCTCTCTTTTATTTATCAGCGCTTCTGTTGTTGCACAAGACGTCAGGAACCTCGTACTGGAAGGGGCCGGTGTAAGGGGCGTTGCTTACGTTGGCGCCATCAAATACCTCGAAGAAAAGGGAATGATAAAAGACCTTCACAAGGTAGCCGGAACTTCAGCGGGAGCGATCGCGGCGCTGGCAGTATCCCTGGGATATAACAGCCAGGAAATCGAGGACCTGATCTACAAAACCAAACTTCAGAAATTCAATGATGGGAGGTTCTTTTTCATCGGCGGTTTTACACGATTGAATCGCAACTACGGCTGGTATCGCGGCAGCGCTTTTACACATTGGCTGGAAAAGATCATTGAAGACAAGACCGGTAATAAAGACATCACGTTCCAGGAATTGCATGCGCGGAAATTCAAAGATCTTTATGTGACGGGCACAAGCCTCAACCACCAAAAGCTGATCGTGTTCTCTTATCAATCGTATCCAAACATGAAAGTGAAGGATGCCGTCAGGATCAGCATGTCCATACCCCTGTACTTTGAAGCGGTGATCATCGATTCTTCAGGGCATGTGCTGAACCGGAAACAAGCAAATGCGTATCATGACCTCGTTGTAGACGGCGGGCTTACGGGCAATTTCCCTATCACCGTCTTCGACAGCGTGAGCACCGACCATGGCGTTGTAAAACGGAGCGCCAATCCTGCCACCATCGGAATCCGGATAGACACACCGGAGCAGATCAGGTACGACTCCCTGGGAAAGGGACTGGCACCGATCCCCATCCAACGCTTCAGAAACTACATGGCTGCCTTCTATAGCTACGCGATCGAGAACCTCAACCGCGTGCCACTCATCAGCCAGGATTGGCAGAGAACGGTATCGATAAGCTCGGGAGATATCGGTCCGAAGATCAGGAAGCTCTCCGTTGAAGAAAAGGATCTCCTTATCGGTAACGGCTATGCTGCCATGGAAAGGTTCTGCAACACACGAAAGCAGTAGCCCCTTACTTTCTTTTAAAAATTCTCAAACACAATTTCTTTGTTCACGATGGCACCCGTGGTTGTTCCCATACCAACCGCATTCGCTACAGTTCGCATACGGGTGGTGTTGTCGCCACAGGCAAAAACCCCTTCTACTGTGGTCTTGTGAAATGCATCGATCTTAATATATCCATCATCCGAAAGATCGCAACCCAACGCTTGTGGGATCATGCAATGCTGCTCGAAGGCACAACGCGCATACACGGCCTCAACGGAAAACGCCGTGCCATCCTGGAAGCGGACCCGTTCAACATGGCCGCTGCGATGCTCCAGTTTCTCAATCGCTGTTTCAATCACTTTTATATTGTGCTTACCGAGCCTGGCACGTTGTTCGGCAGTAAGCGTAGACGGTCCGTTGGTCAGCAGCGTGAGGTTATCAGTCCAGTTTGAGATCAGCGTACCGAACTCAAAGGCATACTCACCGTTGCCCAGGATGGCCGTCTTTTTATGGCGCACTTCGTACCCGTGACAATACGGGCAGTGAAGTACCGAGATGCCCCAACATTCGGCAAAACCATCCAGGTCGGGCATGATATCCCTGACACCGGTGGCAAAGATCAGCTTCTTCGCAGAAAATGTTTGGCCTGATGCCGTGCTGATCTCGAAGCCCTTCGCCGTTTTGACACCCTGGGTAGCAACGTCTGCGATAAGCTTCACGGTATCATACCTTTCCACCTGCTGCCTTGCCAGCGCTGCAATTTCTGCGGGAGCCTTTCCATCGTGTGTCAGAAAGTTATGCGAGTGAGGGGTTTGCCTGTTGCACGGTTTTCCGCTATCGATGATCAAAACCTTTCGCAATGCCCGGCCCAAAGCCATACCGGCGGCAAGTCCTGAATAGCTGCCACCAACAATGATCACATCAAAGCGCGTATCATCAAACATTTGTTCTTGTTTTAAGGGTTGTTACTGAAGAGGCAACTATTTCCGCTCACTCATTTTCATGCCGTTTCCGGGTGACAGCAGGCGGATCACCCGGTCGACAAAAGGAACGCCCACAAAAATCATCCATGGAACCAATAAAAAAGTTAACACGAATGTGCGCTGATATAAGGGCAAAACAGACAACGCTTCACCGAAAGCATAAAGAAACAATGTAATGGACGGATAGATCACCACCCAGATCTTCAGGGCGGCAAACAGCTTCATTTTTGGGCTCATCAGAAAAATACTTTTACGATCTTATTCTATGGCAAAAATATGGTTGACGAAGGCACCCGGAACAGGACAAAATTGAAATTGCGTGGTACTTATCTGAAATTATGCCGGAAGGTTTCCGGTGAGTACCCCGTTTGTTTTTTAAAGAACCTGGTGAAATAGGAAGCATCGTCGTAGCCCAGGTCACAGGCGATCTGGTTTACCTGGCTGGTGGTTCCCAGCAGGAATCGTTTTGCCTCCAGCACCACCTGGTCGTTGATCAGCTCCGAGCAGGTTTTACCAAGGGTTGTTTTGGTGATCGCGTTCAGCTGGTACGGCGAAAGATTCAGCATGTCCGCGTATTGAGACACTTGCTTGTGGTCAATGATATGCGTTTCCAAAAGCTCCAGAAGCTCTTCCAGGCGCTCCTGCGCATACGTGTTGACGTCGCCGGCATCAGTGGCATTCTTCTTTTGCCTGAGAAGCTCGATGAAAAAAATGCTCAGGTTCGCCTTGATGATCTGCTGATATCCGTCGCCCTGTGTTGCGTACTCCCGGAAGATGTAACTGAGTACAGCTCCTAACTTTTCGAAATCTCCTGCATCAGGCTGGTACACGTTCTGATGGCTTGCCTGGCGCAGCAGTTTCCGCGAGGGCTTATCGTCAGGATAATAGAAGCCTGAATCAAATTGCATGAGATATCCGGTGCTTCCGGCCTTCAGGGTGAGCTGGTGCGCCTGTCCCGGCCGCAGAAAGAACACGGAACGGTCGTTCACCGGAAAGGACTGAAAATCTATTTTATGATCACCCGCGCCTTTTTCGAGCGCCAGCATAAAAAAGAAGTTATGCCTGTGGGGCTCGCCTGCAATGTCTTTGCCGGCGAGCAGGTCGCGGACGTCGCGTATCACGAAGCCTGTGGTGGCATGCGACTTACATTGAACCGATGGGAAGTGCCTGACGGGGATGGTTTCCATGGCTGGGTAACCAATTTAGCGGCCGGTTTGGTTCAAAGGCACACAAAAAAAGCCCCCAGTTAGCTGGAGGCTTCGATTTTTTACCTGTTGGAGCGATTACCATTTCTTGTTGTAACCACCGCGGTCGCCACCGCCGTAGCCACCACTTCTGCCGCTGTTGCCATATCCACCACCACCGCGTGGCGCATCTGTTTTCGGGCGGGCTTCGTTCACGACCAATTCCTTGCCTTGAAAATTATATCCATTCAATTCACTGATGGCTTGTTTTGCAGAAGCACTATCTGCCATTTCTACGAAACCGAAACCACGGCTACGGTTTGTCAATTTGTCCATGATGATCTTGGCTGAAGTAACCTCACCATGCTGCTCGAATAATTCCTTTAACTCATCATCCGATGCTTTAAAAGAAATGTTTGCTACGTAAATGTTCATTGTTGAAAAATTAAAAGTGTAAATAGTTAAGATCAGTTCTGTGTAAGTACCTCGTGTTTGAAGGTGTCAATTTGCTATTCCATTTCATAATAGTGCTTCCATAATTCATAAAGCTTCGGTTCCAGCAATGGATTCAAAGGAACCAGACTTTCCGGGACAAATACTTTATTCTCCAGCAAATGCAATTCTCCGTTGCCGTCTTCCCACCTGACGTCGCATGAAACTTCCGCGCCAAAGCTCTTCATAGGAACTACCAACGTCCGCTCAGCGGGAACCTGATAATGCGTTTCATAACGTTTGATCCTTTCGCGGACAATTTTATATGGTTTTGCAAGTTTGATCATATTGGATTCATTAAGCGCACACGGTTGCCAAAGTGGTTTTTTTACCCAGTTGTTTCAGGAGTCGCGCATGTCCTGCCAAAGCGGAAAGAAACGTTCTGGATGTTTTGTAAGGCAAGCCAAATTCAAACGCGGTCGACTTTACAATGGAGGCTATTTTCCGATAATGCACATGACAGACATTCGGAAACAAATGATGCTCGATCTGAAAATTCAATCCACCCACATACCACGAAAACCATTTGCTGTTATTTCCAAAGTTTGTTGTAGTGAGCAGCTGATGTACGGCCCAGCTGTTCTCGAGGGTTCCGCTTTCATCCGGTAACGGAAATTCAGTTCCTTCGATCACGTGCGCTGGCTGGAAGATGATGGCCAGGATAAATCCGGAGACATAGTGCATGATCATAATTCCCAGCAACACCTGCCACCATAGCAGCGATGTCAGCACGAATGGAATAACAAAAGTATAACCGATGTATACAATTTTGGTCAAAATGAGGATTGCCCACTCCGTCGCTACATTTGCCTCCTGGCTTTTAGCGAGTCCGTTGTGCTGATACCGGTAGAGTCTTGAAAAGTCCTTATAAAAGATCCAAACAACGGTCATCAGGCCGTACAGGAACCAAGCATATATGAACTGGTATTTATGGATCTTCTTCCAGCGGGAATGAGGCGTGAGGCGGAGCGCGCCCCTGGGACTGATGTCTTCATCTTCTTCGTGAACATTTGTATAGGAGTGATGAAGAACATTGTGCTGCATCTTCCAGTTGAAAGCTGAAACGCCCAACAGGTTGATGGAATGCCCGAAGAATTTGTTCACCCATTTCTTTTTGGAGTATGCGCCATGGTTCGCGTCATGCATCACTGACAAGCCGATGCCCGCCAATCCAATGCCCAACACCACGGTGAGCAGCAGCAACGCCCACGGGTTAGTCACCAAACCTGACACGATCAGAAAATAAGGTACGAGGTAGAGTGTGAACATCAGGATGCTCTTCACAAGCATCTCGGCATTTCCCTGCCTGGCGATATTATTGGTCTTAAAATATTCGTTAACCCGCTTATTCAATGTTGTTACGAAATCCCGCTGACCACCGGAGAATTTAATTGTGATTGATCTACTCATCGGGGCAATTTTTTAATTCAAGGAATGCGTTGATGGCAGCCAGCCGATCGAAAATACCAGGCAACAGACCTCTGCTATTGCTCAACAAATCGTAGGTATACTGCCTATTAACTGAGGAGATTTAAGAAACTACTGTGGGCAGAACCAGGTGCAGTGAATTAACTTTTCCGCAATTGACCTTGTAAAGGTAGCACATTTAGCGATAATTCCTACCCTAATCCATCCACCAGTATCACAAGCGGCTGTAACGCGATCCATGTTCATGGTAGCGAATCCCACAAAAAAAGCTACCTTTGTCCACTTATTAATCTATTCACCCGCTCAAAGATTCTTATCTGCTCATCCCCACACTTCAAGATAAGCTATTTGAAGAACACTTTAGTAAGGCATCGCTATAAATGCTTGTAAAGCGATGAATGGAGGTTCTCCGGTATACGGCGGTGTGAAAAATTTGAACAACCAGTCAAAAACAAAACTTATGACAGGAAAAATCTATACTCCGGTATGGAGCAAGTACAGGCCCGCGATCTTAAAGATGATGATTGATTCAGCGAACGAACCACAATCTTATCAGCTTTCAAATCACGAATTCAAGGCATTGAATCCGAAGCAAAAAGGTGGATATACGTTCGCCTTGCAGGTATCATCAGGAAAGGCACTCAGCGGCCTTAAAGACTCCGCCATTGCCCACGATCTTTGGGAGATCCTGCAGCTTTCCGGAAAAGCGAGTGAATTGATCTCCAACGCCACGTACGAGTTCTCGATGGACAAACAATTTGTTCTGCGTGTGAACAAAATCAGTAGTAATTAAGCAACCCAGACCAACCATATGGCAGATACCTTCAACAAGAAAGAAGTACAAAAGAGAAAACAGCAAAAAAAGAAAGACAAGGAACAGCGGAAAGCTGAACGGAAAGCCAATGCCAAAGCGGGCCAATCGCTTGAAGACATGATGGCCTACATCGACGAAAACGGCAATATTTCTTCAACACCACCGGACCCTTCTAAAAAGAAGGTCATCAATAACAGTGAAATAGTGATCGGCTCAAGAAACACGGGAGAGGTTGTCACCGATCTCACCAGAAAGGGCCGCGTCATGTTCTTCAACGAATCCAAGGGTTATGGATTCATCAAGGATACCAAAACAGCGGAAAGCATATTCGTACATGCCAACGCACTGACCATTGCTATCAAAGAGAACGACATGGTCTCTTTTGAGACAGAAAGAACGGTCAAGGGCTTACAGGCCATCAGGATAAAAAAGGTCTGAGCAGCCGTATAGCAAAACGTGTATCTGTCGCGTTACTGCTTCGGTTCGAACCATTCCACAAAATTTCCGGAAGGGATCAACGGGCAGGATCTGGGCACCACAGGGCCGGTCTCAATACGAAGTGATCTCTGACGAGCGGATGATGGGTTTGTTCTTCACGGCCTCGTACGGAATGATGGTGATATCATTCTCTTTCGGGCGAAGCGTCAGCTTTACAAGGATACCACGATGCGTGATCGTCCTCGGGTTATCGAAGATAAGGTTGCCAAGGCTGTAGAACACCGGCTTGCCATTGATGCGCTCATACGTTTGAACAACATGCGGATGGTGCCCGATGATCAGGTCCGTTCCCACCATTACCAACGCTTTTGCCTGCTCACGCTGCGTTGCCGTAGGCGTTGATTGATATTCCACACCCCAGTGCAGGGTAACAACAATAAAGGATGCGGGATGCGCCGCCCGGTACGCCGACACCGACTGAACCAGATCATCGATACTCGCCTGGCACATTCCCGGGCTGTCATCCAGGTACATCCAGCCCTCCAGTGGAAGTGTAACGCTCGAAAAGATGGCCACTTCCATTCCATTCTTCAAAAGCACTACGGGTGCACAGGCAGCTGTTTGCGTCTGACCAAATCCGATGGGGGTGATGCCCGAAAGCGCCATGTTCCTGGCTGTTGAGACCAGGCCATCCCGGCCCTGATCATAGCTGTGGTTGTTGGCCAGTATGCCGTGCGTGATACCGGCCTTGCGCAGGTCTGCAAGCCACGCCGGTTCTGCCCTGAATACATATTTTTTCGTCAGCGGCGCAACGATGTCTGTTGCAGGGCACTCGAGGTTGATGATCGTATAATCTGCCTTGCTGATCTCGGGTATAAGATCGTCTGTAAAATATCCCATACCCTGGCGGCTGATCTGCACACGAATGCCACGGTCGAGCATCACATCGCCACCGAAGATCACCGAAAGCTCCTGCGCCGGCTTGTGCCCGCACGCCATCAGCAGCAAGATGAACCACCAATTCGCGCGCAACGATCTCAGCATCCTGAACTGTAAAGATATTCCTTTACCTGGGGCGTGAGCGTTCCATCGAGCTTGATGATGACGTCTTCCATCCAGGGCTGAAGGGGAAAAGCCTTCCCGTTTTTGAGCATCTCCTGCCATTCTTCATCCGTCAGCCGGTTGTTAAGCGGAACAGGAAACTCGTAGTAGCTGAACGTGGAGCCTTTTGTCACATACAGGTAACCTTCGATCTCCACCACAACATAAAGGTCGTTGCCATATCCTACGGCAGCATGAAGAATACCGGGCTTGTTCGGTTGGTTGTTGGTATAAATATCTGCCACCACCGCGATCTCTCTATCAGGACCGGAAATGTAATCCCAGCTCCAGGTGTCCATGATCGACAAGGTGATATTCTCCACAGTTGTTCCAATGATCTCGATGGTCCTGTATTCCTGTTCCAGCAATTTTTCACCCCGCAGCTCCTTTTCACTTATGCTCAGGAGGAACGCGCACAGGTCACGGAGCTGTGACTGGCGTCCATTGATCCGGTTATCGAGCAAGCCATGTTTTTCAAGCAGCTGGCTGGTGAGGGTCAGCAGCTCCATCGCGCTTTTCCAATAATTGGTATTGGGTTCCACATATCCCAGCACATAGGGCTCGGGTGGTGGCGAGCACTCTTCACCTCCACCACATTCAGCGGCCATCGGTTGCTCCGTATAAAGGATGGCATCGTGCTTCAGCTCTGCCCACGAGGCCAGCGCCGTGTTGAGATTTTTCTTTTTCCATGAAGGAAGCTGCATGAACGAAGGGTACCGTTTATCGGGCACCAGCAACTTGTTCAAACCATCGATCCATTTGGCATACACCGACTCATCCCAGCCCTCGTAGTTCTTGTATTTGGTTTTCATCTTCTCCAGCTGGGGAAGAAATTTATTCCACGACTTATCTTCCTTCAGGTCATTGACCAGTATCTCTTCCGAAGCCTGGCTCCCGAATGAGGCCAGCACATCAAGCCCTCTTGGGTAAGGGCGGGCATCGAGGTCGGTCATCTCCTGCAGGATCTCGCTGTCGAGCACAAACCGCGCCGGCATAAAATTGATCTTTTCCCGGCAGGTGTTTTCAATTTTGGGTTTGATCACGTTCTTCGATGCCGATAATTCTGTTAAGGCAGTTCGCATGCTGGTAATGCTCTCAGGTTTAAGAAGGTCAGCGAGGGTGGTGATATTCCTGTCGCGCAACAGCGTGCAAAGATCCAGCAACGAAAGGTTATCAGGCTTGCCGATGAGGAAAGTAGTGGGCTCCAGAATGGCACTGTATAAATCGACAAGTGGCCTGCCTGTTCTCGACTTTCCCGTCTTCAGCACGAAGGCAGCAGTCAATGCGCGGCGAAGGTCTGCATCGTCTTCCATACAATACGCGCCGAGCTGTAGCCACTGCATAGAGCGGAAGTAACGTTTCAGGGTATCGGTGCGCGTATAATGCCCCCGCGGCTTGAACATATCATACGGAAATTCTGCTGTTGCATACGCTGCCAGCAAACCCGATGTGGCAGATTGTTCTTTTTCGATCCTATCGAGCTCGCCTTCAACTTTACTACTGTAGGGCGCAGTGATGGTCGGCTCTCCACCGAGTAACGCCAGGGGAACCGCATAAAAAGCCTGGGTATATTCCAGGTCTGCTTTTCGGCTTGCACTACTTTCATCATGTGCCAGCCGCTTGGTTACATCTTCTATCCCGTACAACAGCTCTCCAAGTATGGGCACAAAACTGTTCTCTTCCAGTCCGCGCAGCATAAACGAAAAGTGCATGTGAAAGAGCTGAAGATAGAGGTCTGTGGAAACAAAGTTCTGCGTCTGGCTGTAATCATTCTGCTCATACGTATGAAAGAGCTGAACGTGTTGCGCCGGCACAATGGCAAACCCATTGCGGTCGAGTCCATTGAGCAATGGTGCGGGTAACCCTCCGAATTGCCAGGCATTGACGATGTTGCTGACGTTGGCATATTTCATTCCGTTGCGCACAATGTAATTCTGTGCACGTTTCTGCGCCTCCAGCTTGCTGATCTTCTCCATAAAGGCAGTTTCCTCCTGCGTGTAGGCGATGGGCGGTGCCTGCTTCAATCCACTGTACTCGCAGTCGCCATACCAACGGGCTTCCATCAATCTTCTGTACCAGGGCGTGCTATAAAAGTAGTAACGCAGATCAGCGTTCATAAAGAGGTAGCCCTTGCGTGCGGGAATGGTGTTCCGCAGGATGCGCAGCTCCTCAAGCGATTTTGTTGAGAGATCCTGGTTGAGGTCGAATGCAGGAAGCTGGCTCACCAGCGTTTCATAGGCAACAGTATCCCATGTGCGGTATTCGTCATCCACAACAAAAGTTTCCTGACCGTCATTCGGGGCAGCTCCGGTAGTGCTGGCCTCCACGGACTTCTTTTCATCCGTTGAAGCTTTTGAACAGGCCATGAACAGGATCAGCGTTACCACAACGAAACGTGCAAAGAGGGATTGGAATGATGACATGCGTAAGCGGGGTTTATACAAAGGAAGCAAAGTGCGCGCTATTGATCAAGTAGGCTCCGCGCTTTATCCAGTGACAGCTCGCGGTGGAGATACTTCCGGAATGAAAGACCAAACCCGAACCACTCATACTCTGCGATCAGGTAACGTTCACTCTTTTCCACCTCGATAGACCTCACCACATACCGTGAGCCACTTTTATAAAGCGAAAAGTCTTCCATCGGGTGACTGAGGGAAGAGCCCAGCCAAAGCGGAATGACAGACCGGTTGCGCACCTGAAATAAAAAAAGGCGTTTCCTGGCAACCGGGTCCCGTCGCGTGGGTTTGATCACACCCACAGCCAGGTCTTCTGTGCCATCGTTGTTCACATCACCTTTCACCATCTTAAAAACGGGATAACGCAACGGCCACGTGCTTGTGAGGCTGTCGTTAACGTAGCATTGAAGGTAATTGACAGTGCCTTCGGAATGCAACGAGATCTTCATCGGTCCTTGTGGTGATTCGATGACGATGTCTTCAGTAGAATCTGGTCCACAGGCGAGCACCAAGGTTATAAACAGTATAATAACGGAGACACGCATGAAGTAAATTACGCCATCGCAGAACGGAACTCAGTTCGCTCTGCCCAGGCTAGTTTGTCTGGCATTTCTTGCGAATTGAATTCCAGGTGGATCACGCGCCTGTGTTTCAGGCTTGTTGCTTTTGACGACGCATGAAGAAGCAGTGGCTTCATGATCTGGATGCCACACGCCGGAACTTCACAGACATAAGGGATACTGTTTTGCGTGATGAGGGCAATCTCATCATCCGACAACTTTTTATTGTGCGAGCCAGGGATCACTTTCAGGGCACCATTCGTCTCATCGGTATCGTCAAGGTGAATTCTCACGGTAACAGTATTTTTCAGGTATTCATCGGGAGGCACTACGCCATGCACACCGAACTTCTTCGTCCATCCCGTAAAACCGTTGATTTCAATTTTTTCGTTCACATTGATCACAATGTCCTGGTGCCAGGTAACATACCAGTTCGACTCCTGTGTTTTATCGAAGTAAATGGCTTTTGTAAGGAACAGGGCCGGATCGATGGTGTCCAGGATCTTCAGCAGATTGGAATTGAGGGCCAACGACTTCAATCCTGGTATTTCCTGCAAAAGGTTTCTGATGGCATAAGTGTCCTCCGATTTGGCTTCACAGTACGCCTGCAGCATGGACTTCATCTGGTCCAACTCATTCTGTGTAAAGATATGATGAAGGATGCAAAAACCCTTATCGGTCAAGTGTTGAATATTACTAAGGAGTGCAGTATTGTCCCTGTTAACAGTCATGGAGAAAAATTTCTTAAAAAAACGTAAAAAAATTCACTACGCAAAAAGGCTGCGCAGTGAACCGGCAATTTTGAGGCGTGATTTATATGGAACTGATAAACAACGATTTTAATAAGATATCATTCGCCAGTTGGCGGATCAAAGATCTTCCCTTACGACTATGTCGGAAAGGAAGCGCGGAAAAGACAACAAGCAAAGACCTGATGAGCGTTTCTGTATGGCGCCATAGTGTTGTATTGCAATGCGGTGCAACATGCTGCTTGGTTTGATGTTGTTTTCCATTAATCTGCGGGTCGAAGGTTCGATTCCTTCCCGGTCGAGGCCGGTAGCTCAGTTTGGAAGAGCAGCAGGATGGGTCACGGGTTCGAATCCCGTTCACACTTCAAATGTGATAGCTCAGTTTGGTAGAGCACATGGCTTTTAACCATGAGAATGAAGCTGACCGCTTCTAAAAAAGGTTACCTCTCGAAAGCAGTTCGGGGGCGCATCGGGCCTGCATGTGAAACATTCCTCGGGATGTTAGCCTGAAGGCCAGTTTGCTGAAAACCAGTATGTGTAAGGATACCGGATAGCAAGTCGGTTTGCTTTTCTGCATGCCAGCCTGTCTTCTTAAGGAGACCCTCTCCCCAGACAAGACAGGATAAGCGCAGAAAACCAAACTAAATGCAGCTGTCCTCAATTACACTTCCGTTTTCGGGAGATGATGTGTTTGTGAACTGCTTTCTTTTAAAATGACTTTATTAACGATTAATTTTTTTTTACAATGAAAAGGATCAGGATCAACACCGGAAAAATTGGCTTGGTGTTCAGGAATGGTAACTACAAGAACATGGTTACAGAAGGTGCGTATTGGTTATTCCCGAATGAGGATTCATTCGAGTACGATATGACAAAACCGTTCCATCCTTCCGTTGACCTGAACATCCTGTTGCGCGATGAGCAGCTGGCAAATATGCTGACGATCGTAGAAGTACGGGATAACGAAATTGTGCTGCAGTACGAAAACGGAAACTTTAAAACCGTACTGGCACCGGGAAGATACGCTTACTGGAAAGGCGTGACCGATTACACTTTCATCAAAGCAGACCTGAGCAAGATCGAGGTTACTGAAAACATCGACAAGTATACGATCATGCGAAAAGAGGTATTGCCTTACGTCAGGGTGTTTACGGTGGAGTCTTTCGAAAAAGGTATCCTGCTGATCGATGGTAAATTCTCCAAAGTGCTCGACACAGGCGTGTACTACTTCTGGAAAAACCCTGTCGTTGTCTCTGTGCTGAAAGCAGACCTGAGGCAACTGCAGCTCGAGGTTTCCGGACAGGAGATCCTGACGAAAGACAAAGCTGCCCTGCGGATCAACTTCTTCACCCAATACAAAGTGGTTGACATTATCAAAGCTTTGATCGACAACAAGGACTACGATAAACAACTGTATATCCTGATGCAGCTGGCGCTGCGGGAGTTCATCGGCACACTGTCGCTGGATGAATTGCTGGAGAAAAAAGAATCCATTTCCGCCTATGTGCTGGCCACGCTGAAAGATAAAGCTTACAACCTGGGTGTGGAGATCCGGGACTGCGGCGTCAGGGACATCATCCTGCCGGGTGAAGTGAAAGAGATCATGAACCAGGTGCTGGTGGCCCAGAAAAAAGCTGAAGCCAACGTGATCATGAGGCGTGAAGAAACGGCTTCCACCAGGAGCCTGCTGAACACTGCCAAACTGATGGAAGAAAACTCCATGCTCTTCAAATTGAAAGAAATGGAGTACGTGGAGAAGATCGCCGACAAGATCAACAGTATCTCGTTATCAGGAGGTAACCAGGTTATTGATCAGCTGAAGGAGATCTTTGTTCCTAAAAAATGAGCCACCCTCCTTCGCTACCCTCGCG
The DNA here is from genome assembly GCF_018598225.1 of Chryseosolibacter histidinae. GTDB lineage: Bacteria > Bacteroidota > Bacteroidia > Cytophagales > Cyclobacteriaceae > Chryseosolibacter > Chryseosolibacter histidini. The sequence continues at coordinate 101,130 of NZ_JAHESF010000007.1, forward strand.
TTGATGCCATCACAAGCTTCGGCGGGCAAGGGAGCCAGGAGGAGCACGTCCTGGGCATTTCCAGACGGTTCTTCGAGGCCTGGTTCTTTTGCCACACTAAGGGCACGAAAAAGACACAAAGGGATTTCTCTTTGTGGTGCTTTTGTGGTCTTGGTGCCTTCGTGGCTTTAAAATTGTGTGCAAACAAGACAGTACACATATTGTTATAATTTGTGTTATTATAAAGAACAATTGAAATGAACTTAACAGGTAACGATCTTAAAAATATAGGATTTGCGGAAGGTAAGGCGTTGGGATTGGCGCTTCAGATCATGGAGCAGCAATATCAGACGATGAGCACCGGGGATAAGCTGGTGCTGCTGAAAGGAGTTTTTGAAGATCCATCTGCTTATGTCAACGATGTAAAGCTTTCGGCATTGGCGCATGAGTTGCTTAAACCGGGAGACGATACCATTCCATTGAATGTGGCTGGTAAACCTTATCAGATCTATGGCGCAGATGCCATTGAACAGGGTGCGTTGAGCCAGATGGAAACGGCCATGAAGCTGCCCGTGACGGTAGCCGGCGCTTTGATGCCGGACGCGCACCAGGGTTACGGCCTTCCTATCGGCGGGGTGCTTGCCACACAAAATGCAGTGATCCCATATGGTGTCGGTGTCGATATCGGATGCCGGATGTGCATGACGGTATATAACCTGCCGGTGACAGCGCTCACTGAAAAGAAAGAGGAGTTTAAAAAGCTGCTCGTCAACAACACCAGGTTCGGTATGGCTACTTTCAACAAACCAAAAGATCACGAGATCTTTGAAAGAAAAGCGTTCAGCGAGCTTGGCATTGCCCGTGAAATGAAAGACCGCGCATGGCAGCAGATCGGATCATCAGGCGGTGGCAATCACTTTGTAGAGTTCGGTATTGTTGAGATCCTCGATCCGGTGAACGAATTTAACCTGGCGCCTGGACGTTACGTAGCGCTGCTCTCGCATTCAGGCTCCCGTGGACTGGGTGCCAACATTGCCCGTCATTATACGAAGATCGCTATGGACACCTGCAAACTTCCGCAAGAAGCAAAACACCTTGCGTGGCTTGACCTCGATACCGAAGCGGGACAGGAGTACTGGCTTGCCATGAACCTTGCCGGCGATTATGCCTCGGCCTGTCATCACCAGATCCATGAGCGGATGGCCATCGGGTTGCGTGAGACACCCCTCGCCATGATCGAGAACCACCATAACTTTGCATGGAAGGAGAAAGATGCCGCAGGAAACGAGCTGATCGTTCACCGCAAAGGTGCAACACCCGCGGGAAAAGGTGTGCTCGGAATTATTCCGGGATCGATGGCCACACCCGGCTTTATTGTCCGTGGCAAAGGACTTGCCGAGTCGATCAATTCTGCATCGCACGGCGCGGGCAGAACCATGTCGCGAACGAAGGCCAAACAAACCATCCTGCAAGGTCATGTGAACAAGTTCCTGAAAGAAGCCGGAGTCGAGCTGATCGGCTCGGGTCTCGACGAAGCGCCCATGGCATACAAGGACATTCACCAGGTGATGGGTTACCAGCAATCACTCGTTGGAGTGCTCGGCTCGTTCATGCCAAAAATTGTGAGAATGTGTGGTGATGCGAAGTTCCAAGAGGTGGACTAATGTCCAGGATTTTCAGGATGAAAGGATTTTCAGGATTTCCGGCTTTTTACCAGCATCCAAAAGAAAAATGAGAGCAAGATAAAAGCCGAAACGCTGTAGATACGAAAACGTACAAATGAAACCTCTGCGCCACGTGTTTTCATACCACTGTGACTCCATGCAATAAAGGCATCGGCCAGGGGTATCACGCCGAAGAAGTATTTTTTCGTATCTGCAGTTTGCCACGGAAAGGCCATGGCTTCAACAGTACCCCGTATGCTGGCACTCAGATCCTGCTCGCCATACAATGATAAGGTCTGCATGCCTACAATGGTTGCGGCGCCACCAAAGCCAAAGATCACAGGACCGGAATCTATATCACCCATCCCTGATACACCTTTGGGGTACTCTCTAACGCCCGTAAGACCCAACCAGCTATCGATGAACTTCTCTTTAAAAAGTGCGAACTGCTCCCGGGCGAGTGGCGCATCGATCTCACGCAAAAAGATCAGCATCAGCGCCAGCGATGATCCTCTTGCAGGCTCGCGCGCGCGGCCATCGGCGGGAAGTACCGCGTGCGGGATCATTCCATCTGCGTCGACATGTTTTCTTACTTCCGTCACCCAATGATCAATCACGTCTTTGTATTGCGGCGTGAAAAGCTTATCGTGTAACGAAAGTGATGCAACGCACACCATAACATCTGCAGGCCATGCGCTTCCATAATAGCTTACCGGATAAGTTCTTTGTTGAATCGCTTTCGCGATCGCAGCACATTGCTGTTTGAACTGATCCATTTCTTTTTTATCCCTGATGTCAGCATCTTCAATTTTCAGCTTTGAACCCAGCACATACGAGCTCCAGCCGTTGTAGAAAGATCCGTAGGGCAAAGAAAGTTCATCGTTGAAGGGCGCTCTGCCTGTTGGCGAATTAATTTTCAACAACGCTTTGTGCATCTCGGCCCGGCCTTCGCTCACGAAGCTGTTGTTAGCACGATGCTCTAAAAATGAAGACCATGTCAGGGCATATATGGCGTTAAAAAATACATACCCTTCCGGGAAAATATGTTGCATGTCAGTATCCGCGTGCTGATCTAATGCTTTCTTCAGTCCCCGTAATTCTTTGACAAGCGTTTGATCAACTTTATCATCACCACTTATTATTGATTCAGAAGTGTTGTTGATGTTCACATTCATTGTCACCACTAGCGCCATGAGGACCATCAGCGGCAAAGCGATCATCAGTTTAAAAATTCCCTTCAGCATGATCGTGGAAGATAATACTATTTAGAAAAATTCTAACTTTTACAATTTTACTTCCTGGCGCATTGTGAATTGAATGCACCGACTTACTTTTGCATAAGCATTTCACCTCCTTGTCTTACTTAAACAGAGGAAGCAATGTTGGTCCTGAGTTCACATATCACCCTTAAGCAGCGCTGGTAACAATACCAGATCCGATACTGCTTTATCCTTTTTCTAAAATTATTTACGAACAACCAAGCCACGCACAGGCTTCGGAATGATCATATGCTTCGCGATCCGGCGTTTGTCATGAGCATTCCTCAACGCAGCTTCTGATCGAAGCATGAGGTGCATGAACTATGGGCAAACATAAACTCAATATTAAAGACCTCTCTCCTATCAGCTTTCCCTCTGAGGTGGCCAAAAGCCTGGCATTGAACCTTATGAACAGGCATTTCAAACACACACCCAATGATGAGAAGCTGGCGTTGATCACAAAAGTGCTCGCAGACCCTGATGCATACATCACTCATGATACACTGAGTTTGCTGGCACATAAGCTTATTTCCAAATCTGTTCTTGAAACTTTTAAAACGTATGAACTCGACGATGAACCCAAACACTTTGACATTTTCGGCAGCAAGCACATTGAAGTAAATGCCGTCCAACAAATGGAACTAGCCATGCGACTTCCCATTGCCGTAAAAGGTGCGCTCATGCCCGATGCACATCAGGGTTACGGACTGCCTATCGGCGGCGTGCTGGCCACAAAGAATGCCGTGATCCCTTACGGTGTCGGGATGGACATTGGATGCAGGATGGCCCTCAGCATACTCGATGTTCCCGCCAGTTACGTGGAGCATCATGCCTATGAGATCAAACAGGCGCTGGGGGATCATACACATTTTGGCAATGACGGTGGCCTCGATACCAGGCAGGAGCATCCGGTGCTCGATCATCCGGATTTTCAGCAAACTGATCTTCTCAGAAGATTGCATGGAAAAGCTGCAAGACAGCTCGGCAGCTCGGGCTCGGGAAATCACTTTGTTGAGCTCGGCATCATCGAGGTTGGTGACGACAATACACTGGGAATTGAATCCGGCGCGTATGCTGCCATACTATCGCATTCCGGCTCCCGAAGCCTGGGTGCCAACATCGCTCAGCATTATACGGATATTGCGATGAACAAATGCAGACTTCCGCGGGAGGCAAAACACCTCGCATGGTTAACGCTGGATACTGAAGAGGGCCAGGCTTACTGGTTATCCATGAATCTTGCGGGCGAATATGCAAAGGCCTGCCATGACCAGATCCATAAAAACCTTTGCAACGCCCTGGGCGCTGGCATCGTGAAGCGTGTTGAGAACCATCACAACTTCGCCTGGAAGGAAACATTAGCGGACGGGAATGAATACATCGTCCACCGGAAGGGTGCTACGCCGGCCGCGAAAGGTGTGTTTGGCATAATCCCCGGAAGCATGACAGCGCCCGGATATGTGGTAAGCGGGTTGGGAAACGAATTGTCACTGAACTCTGCTGCCCATGGCGCGGGAAGAAAAATGTCGAGGTTCAAAGCTAAAAATTCCATCACGATGAGCAGCCTGAAAAAGTTGCTGCAAAGCGAGAAGGTAACACTGATCGGCGGTAGTACAGAAGAGGCGCCAGCGGCTTACAAGGATATCGAGCTGATCATGCACAACCAGACAACGCTGGTAAATATTGAAGGCAAATTCCATCCCCGCATTGTGAGGATGGCTAAAGATTAAAAAACTATGGAAACGAATATTTCACATTCAGAACTTATTCTCAGGAAGCAGAAGCTGGAGCAGGTAAAGTCGGAGCTCAAGGCGAAGTTTCTTGGCCTTGACGGGATCATCGACGAAGTGACCTCATTGATCATGCCATGGTATCTTTTTCCGGAAGCACAGCTGAGACCCACCATCATCAATCTGTGGGGTCTGACCGGGTCGGGTAAAACTGCACTGGTGCAGGCTTTCGTAGAACAGCTGGAGTACAGGAAGTTTTACAGTCACATCGATATGGGTGAGTTTGAATCCGACTCGGCTACGTGGATCAAAAACATTCTGACAGACGACCTGGATTTCTTCCATGAAAAACCGGCGCTGATCTGCCTGGACGAATTTCAATTCGCCAGAACCCTGGATGGCAATAACAACGAGCTTGGAAAAGATAAATTGAGGGTGATCTGGGACCTGCTTGACTCCGGGAAGATCGAGTATATTCCGGGACAAGGCACCTACTACCTTTTCAGGGCCGAGAACTGCCTGCGAAGAATCGATAAGGCGATCAAGGAAGGTGTAACGCTGGCCAATGGACGGATAGAATATGGCCTCGACCGTTTCTCAACCATCTTCAGTGGTTTCTTCTTCGACTATAACGACAGGAGCCATGCAACCCAGGATGAGAACTACTTTATGTCCGACGATTTTGTGAACGGCATGTTCTACCTGTTTGATGATGACGAGTGTTCAAGGGATCATATCAAGGAAATGGTGAAGGCGTCAACGCTTGATGCGCTCAAAATACTCATAACAAAAGGAATGCATACGAGGCCAGCCACCAAAACGCTGGACCTTTCTCACTGCCTGATCTTCGTATTGGGAAACCTGGATGAGGCTTATACCATGAGCCACAACATGAATCCTGATATCAGCGCGGATGAGTTTCACGAACAGACCTCGAAGATCACCATCGCGGACATCAAGCGGGCACTGCGCAAGCGATTCAGACCTGAGCAGATCGCGCGGTTGGGAAACAACCACGTTATCTATAAGTCGTTCAACAATGCACAGTTCAGGTTACTGATCAGGCAGGAGCTGCAGCGGATCGCTGACTTTGTTCTTCAGCAGTTTCGCTGGAAAGTCTCTTTCGACGAATCGGTGGTGAATATCGTTTATGCCGAAGGTGTATTTCCAGCGCAAGGCACGAGGCCTGTGTTGACAACGGTGAAAAACCTCATCGAGTCAAGGATCAGCAGCGTGGTGGTCTCCATTCTCGAGTATCAGCTGAAGATCGACGAGATCGAATGGCGGTTCGACAACGGTAACTTCGAATATACACTGAAAGATGCAAACGGTGTTGCCGTTCTGACAGTGTCTGACCCGGGCAGGCTGAAGCTCGAGGACCTCCGGAAAAGCATCGATCCGGAAATTCAGGCGCACACTGCCGTGCACGAAGCGGGCCACGCTGTGCTGGCAGCCCTTACGTTAAGGATCGTGCCGACAGTTGTTGTGTCGCGGACCGCCTCCGATATGGAAGGTTTTTGCCTGGTGAATTTTCCCAAAGGTCCTATGACAAGGCAATCTTTGAAGAAAGACATCGTGATCACACTTGGCGGACTTGTAGCTGAAAGAATGATCTTCGGCGAAGACATGACATCCTCGGGCGTATGCAGTGATATCGAAGAAGCTTCGAGGTTGGCCAACAAAGCTATCAGGGAGTATGGTATGGGGTCAGACCCGCTTCGGCTGGCGTTGCAGGCACAAAATGATGATGCCTTCCTGGTTACTGATAAGTACACAACAGAAGCCATCAGGATCATTAAGGAATGCGAAGCCGAGGCTGAAAGGATCCTGACCAATAACAAGCTCCTGTTGCTGAAAATGTCTGAATACCTGACAACACATTCAAGAATGGAAGAGCCGATGATCGAGACGTATGTAAAAAGATACGGACAGGAAGAATGGATCCAGACCCAAGGGCTGATCAAAAATGACCAGTACTATAAATTCAACACAATATTGCAGGGTCAGATCAAGGATCTGCAAAACGAATCTGTAGATTCGGAGATCGAGCGGATCATTTCCACGGTCAGAGAAGAGAGCACTGTTTAAAAAATAAGCGGGGAGCCCGATGATAATATTGGGTGCCCCCTGCATAAAACATCACAAAAAATGATCAACGAAAAAGAAAATAAACGGATCAGCAAGTTCCTGAGTCTCGTGCTGCGACACAAGCCGGAGACGGTCCATATCGAACTGGACGGAAACGGCTGGACGGATGTGGATGTCCTGATCGAACGTATGCGCGAACATCAGTTTAACATCAGCCGGGAGATCCTGGCGCACGTTGTGAGCACGAATGACAAAAGCCGGTTTGCCTTCAGTGACGATCTCACCCGGATCCGGGCGAGCCAGGGTCATTCTGTTGACATCGACCTGGGCTACGAAGCACAACAGCCACCACCTGTTCTGTATCATGGCACAACGGAGAATGCCCTTGCTTCGATCCTGAAAACGGGATTGGAAAAACGGGACAGGCACCATGTTCATCTCAGCACGGAGATCAAAACCGCCACTGCCGTGGGCCAGCGATACGGGAAGCCAACCATCCTTCAGGTGGCAGCCGGTGAAATGTTCCAGGATGGTTACCGGTTTTACCGAACGGATAACAACGTGTGGCTCACAGATCACGTACCGGTGAAGTACTTTACGGTTATTGAATAGTTGCCACGGTTGGCTTCGAAGGAAGCACTGGTGACCAAACGGTGACGTCAGCATCATCCACCATATACTTTTCAAGCGATGCCTCTTCTTATCTAACGCACAGCACTGACCGATCCGTCAGCCATCATCACGCACGTCGATTTTTTTATCACGCACAGCCGGTACAGGCAACCCTTTGCTCAAAATTGTTGTACAGGTTTTTGCAACGGTACTCATGTTTATGCGAAGCGTTGCGGCCTGTAAAATTATTAGTGACAGGATTCATTTGTTTATCAGATAAAAAACCAAAGTGTGTATGAAAACTTTGCTCAAATCAGTATTGATCACTTTGCTCAGCGCGGCGGTCATTTTTCTCTCGGGTTGTGATGATGATGAGAGCCCGAAACTTACCGGTGACAACAAAGTATATGAGCTGGGGGCTGTCGGCAACGCTACCGCCAGCGGAACCGTTACTTTTGCCAAGAGGGACGACGGCAAAACACTGATCACCATTCAGCTTTCCGGCACGCAGGGCAGCGCGATTCATCCCGCACACATCCATGCGAACACGGCTGCCGAAGGTGGTGCCATTGTGGTGAGCCTGCAAAATGTTTCGGGGTCTTCAGGAAAAAGCGAGACCGTAGTGTCAGCAATGGACGACGGCACCATGCTCAGCTATGATGAGTTGATCGCTTTCGATGGTTATGTCAATGTGCATGCCAGCGAAGCAGATCTCGCCACGCTTGTAGCACAGGGTGACATCGGGCAGAATGCATTGACAGGCGACTCGAAAACCTACAATATGGGTCCCGTCTCAAATCCTGCCATCAGCGGTACCGTAAGGTTCCAAAAAAGAACGAACAACGAAACGCTGGTGACCCTCTCACTCACGGGAACAACGGCAGGTGGAGATCACCCTGCGCATATTCACAATAATTCAGTGGCCACGGGCGGGAGTATTGCGCTGGACCTGACCAACGTCAATGGAACCACCGGAAAAAGTGTTACCAATGTTACAAAATTGAGGAGCGGCGCGGCCATCACTTATGACCAACTGATCACGTTCAACGGTTATGCACAAGTTCACCTCAGCGCAGCTAACCTGGCAACCATCCTCGCAAACGGAAATATCGGATCCAATGCGCCTTAAAAATCTGCTATCAAAAAGGAACCGGGGAAACTCTCTCCGGTTCTGCCTGAACCATCGATCTTTCGTAAATTTTCTTTTCCTGGTGTTACTCACAGGCGTATCATGTGTTTCCCACACGTTACCCGGACCTGCCGACTGCCATGCAAACCCCATTGTGGTAGAACTGGTATCGGTTCAGGATACGGATTGTGGTCTGAGCGAGGGCATGATCGAAGTGGTTGCCACGGGCGGCTCCGGCATCTACAACTATAACCTCAACGAAGGTGAAGATCAGCCAGGGGCCGTTTTCTCAACGCTGGCGGCCGGCGTTTACAACGTGACGGCTAGGGATGTGTTAGGTTGCAGCGCCGCGATAGAAGTGACCGTAAAAAATAAAACCGGACTGAACCTCGCCTTTGAAACCAGCGATGCCGGTTGTAAGTCTGCCGGCGGAGCCATCCATGTCATTCCTAGCGATGGTGTACCACCTTATCTTTTCAGGATGAGCAACGGAAACACCCAGACCAGTGACACCTTTGCAGGACTTGTGCAAGGGCAATACAACATTACTGTCAGCGACGCCACCGGATGCGAAGTGAGTCAGGCCATCAGGGTATCTTCAGGAGTCCGTTTTTCAACAGAAGTTTCTCCTATCATCGCGACAAGCTGTGCCATTACCGGCTGCCATAACGGAGCGCAGTTTCCGGATCTCAGGGTGTTCAGCAATATCCGCGCGAATGCGGCCATGATCAAAAAACTTACGGGTGACCGCACCATGCCTGAGAATGGAACGCTAACGCAGGCACAGATCAATGCGATTGCCTGCTGGGTGGATGACGGGGCGGTGGAGAACTAACTCACCCTCGGTTCCTCTCTTTGGGAAGAGAGGGATGACTGACTCTACTGAGTTTTCAGTCGTGGTTGATAATTTTGTGCATATCAATAAAAACGGCGAGCGAAGAATCGCCCGCCGTTGAAAAAAAAAACTGATATCATTTTACGGCAAACTCAATCACTGAGTCGGCCCAGGCCAGTTGTACATTGCCTTTGGGGGTTACCGTGTAGGTGAGCTTTTCTGCAAAAGCTTTCGACTTCTTCAAAGGTGCTGTTACCCGCAGCACATCTTCGTCTTGCTTGTAGCTGAATGCACCCCACTTGATGGTCTTATTAAAAATGATAGTGGCGTCTTTTTCATTGGGGATAACAAAGAACGCATACTTACCTGCCGGCAGATTTTTGCCTTCTACTGTGGCATCTGCAGAAACTGTAAAGGCTGTGGTCTCGTTGGCACCGGCGCGCCATACCTGGCCGTAGGGTACAAGCTCGCCCCAAACCTTGCGGCCTTTAACAGATGGCTGGCTGTAATCGATGGTGATGGTTTTTCCGTTGACCTTGCCGGTTGCCTGTGCGGGAGGGCTGGGCCTGGCGGCTTTGTCGTCTTGTGCAAACAAAATCACACTGGCCATTAAAAAGCTGAATAGAAAAGCTGATTTTTTCATAATGGTAAAAAGTTTAAATGATGTGCTAAGATGACAGACAGATACGTACTGCAGGGATGCAGGTTCTTTTCAAGGCTGTTCAAGCCATGTTCAAGGCCGTTCAAGCCTGTTCAAGGCCTAACACGCCCAAGGTACGAGGTACGTGCCTTCGATCAAGGGGCTACTTTCAATTCAAGCTCAGGCGCTTGAATTCGTTGGGGGTCATACCGGTTTCTTTTTTGAATAAACGGGAAAAATAGGGTGGATTTTCAAAACCCAGGCCGTAAGCGATCTGGGAAACATTCTGGTTGGCGGTGGTCAGCAGGTTCTTTGCTTCCGAGATCAGGAAGAGATGGATCAGGTCAATCGCCGTTTTTCCGGTCTCCTGTTTCAGGAGGTCGCTTAAATAACGGGACGACAGGTTCAGCTGCGAGGCGATGAAGTTCACCGTAGGCAAGCCGTTGTCTTTCACCAGTCCTTTTTCAAAGTATGAGGTGAGGATCTCATTGACCTTGGTAACGGTAGCGCCGGCAATGACCGTTCTGTCCATGAACTGCCGTTTATAAAAGCGCTGTGCGTACTTCAATATAGAGTCCAGGTGCGATAACATGATGTCGCGGCTGTACTCGTCGGTGTTGTTACGGTATTCGGTTTCGATCTTCCGGTACAGCTCCCAGATCACCTGCTCTTCTTTGGGCGAAAGGTGCAACGCCTCATTGACTTCATAATCAAAGAAGCTATACTTCCTGATCTCGTGATGCAACGGATGCCCGTTCAGGAAGTCTTCGTGGAAATAAATGGCAAAACCGCTTTCTTCCAGCGCCATGTTCCTGATGCCCACTACCTGCCGCGGTTTCACAAACGACATCGAGCCGTGGTCGTGGTCATACTTTGTTTTGCCGTATAACATTTCGCCAGACCGAAATTTCTTGAACCCGATCATAAAAAAATCACTGGTATGTTCGATGCCTGCGGTGCCACAGGTTCCTTCGCATGTGTTGAGGCTTATCAAAGGGTGCTCCGGAGGACGGAAGCCCAAAGCGTTGTGGAGGTCGTTCAGCTTTTTGAAGTGGATCATACGTCTAAAAATTGATTTTCAGGATCCATGTGTGAGAACATGGATCCTGCAGTAATCGTTTCAAACCGGCCATTTATTTTCCGTGCGCTGCGGCAGCAACTTCATTCCATTGCTCCCAGGTAGCGAGGCGGTCCTGATAGATCTGTTTCGCCCATGGCAACGCTACTTTGCCCAAGAACAGGCGGAGCGGCGGATTCGGAGCATCCACAAGTTTTACGATGGCGTCAACAGTTGCTTCGGGCACACCGAAAATATCATCGGTAAGGCCTGCCTTGAAAGATTCCCTGACGGGCTCATACTCCTTCATCGGCTGGCTGTGAATGGCTGATGCGCCAGACCACTCTGTAGCGAATCCATTCGGCTCAACCAGGGTAACGTTGATGCCAAAATCTTTCACTTCGGCAGCCAGCGTTTCACTCAATCCTTCCACGGCAAACTTGGAGGCATTGTAAAGTCCGAGGATAGGCAGTGTAACCAGGCCCAGCACGCTTGACACCTGGATGATATGTCCTTTCTTTTGTTTGCGCATCACGGGCAACACCGCCTGGGTCACCCACAACAGTCCAAACACATTGGTTTCGATCTGGTCTCTTGCCTCCGACTCTGTTGTCTCTTCAATGGTTCCAAACAGTCCGTAGCCCGCGTTGTTGATCAGCACATCGATGCTGCCAAAGTGGTTGGCGGCTTTTTTTACGGCTGCAAAAGCTGCTTCGCGATCGGTTACATCCAATGCAATGGGTAACACGGCGTTGCCATACCGCTTCACGAGGTCGCTCAATGCATCTATGTTCCTTGCGGTAGCGGCTACTTGATGGCCATTTTTGAGAAATGCTTCGGCCCAGATCTTTCCAAATCCCCTGGAAGCTCCGGTGATGAAAATTGTTTTTGTCATTATCAAAGAGGTTAAATAATGACACAAAACTACTGGCACTGATGCCCGCCTGAATTATACAAAAATCCGTATTCCAGATACTTTTTTACAAGAACCGTTCACTTAATACTGAAACTCAGTTCATTTAACCCAACACCCGAACCTCCTGACTCCTTACTTCTGGCTCCTGACTTCTTTTCTACTCATCCTTCAACGCCCTCGCGGGATTCGCCAACGCCGCCTTCGTGGTAACATACCCCACTGTGGTCAGCACGATCAGCGCGATCACCACCAGCTCGGCTGCAAAGGTCCACACTGTGATGCCCGCATGGTATTCATAAAGCTCCAGCCACTTCGACATGAGGAACCATCCTGCAGGCGCCGCCAGCGCGAACGCAACAAGGATGAGGTGGTAGAACTCCTTACCAAAAAGCCAGAGGATGTGCGCCACGCTTCCACCCAACACCTTGCGGATGCCGATCTCCTTCGTTCTTCGCACCGACATGAATGACACCAGGCCGTAAAGTCCCATGCAGCCAATGAACAACGCGATGCCGGAGAACACGCGGATCATCGTGAGCATCAGCTGCTCTGTTTCATAGAACTGCGCAGTCTCGTTGTCGAGAAAAGCATACTCATAGATGCGCTCGGGATAGGTGGCAGACCATAATTTTTCCAACGCCGGCAACACGGTGGCGGCCTGCGACATATTGATCTTTACCGCATAAGAATTGTAGTGCCGCATTGATGTTGTAATGAACAGCGGATTGATCTGCGAGCGGAGAGGCTGGTCATGAAAATCTCTCACCACACCCACAATATGTCCTTTAAATTCATCTCCATTGAAGGAAAGGTGTCTGCCCAGCATCTCTTCAGGCGCGATGCCAAGCCTGCTGGCCATGGTCTCGTTTACCAGGAACTCGCGCACGGAATCAGAAGGTACGAGGTTTCTGCCTGCCACCAGGTCGATACCGAACGTGGAAAGATAGTCTGCATCGGCGCCCTTGAATTGACCAGAAAAAACTTCGGACTCTGTACGGTTATCAAATTTGAACGATGTACTCCAGTTGTTCCTGGAAGCCGGTGCCCCGAAGCAAACAGAAACCTTCTCTACACCAGGCGTACGCAGGAATTGCTCTTTCAACGTTTTCATCTTCGCGTCGTTTGAAGCGGTGGGAATCATCACCACAGCTTCTTCATCGAAACCGAGGTCGGCCTGCCTGATGTACTTCATCTGGTTGCTGATGACAATGAGCCCGATCAAAAGCACTTGCGATATTATCAACTGGGCTATGATCAGCGACCTTCTCAGGTTTAGTGACCTCGACGCCAGGTCTTGCAATTTTCCTTTCAGCGCAGATACGGGTCTAAATCCAGAGAGCACCATGCCTGGATATGCTCCCGCGAGGAAGGTTACGACAACCATTGTTACGATAGAGAAGATCCAAAGCGATGGATCTGACAACTGAAGCGTGACCTGGGTACTGAACAGCTCATTGATATAAGGCAATACGCCTGTAGCGATACCGAAGGCGACCAGGAAAGCAAGCATCACGATGGAAAATGTCTCTGTTGTGAACTGCCAGAAGAGCTGTGGCCGTGTGCTTCCCATCACCTTGCGAACGCCCACTTCACGGGTGCGACCCATAGCCTGGGCCGTGGCAAGGTTGATGAAGTTCAGACAGGCCGTGAAGACCAGGAAGAAGCCTACCACAGCCAGGATCCAGACACCACTTTCAGGTATACGTCCGCCGTAGCGTGGATCGAAGTGTAGATCCGCCAAAGGTTGAAGCTTGTAGTGATGCACATTTTTGCTTTGGTCGCGATATTTTTTTACATACGCCGGCAATACCGCCTCTACGTCAGCAGGGTGTACGCCATCACGCAGACGCGCATAGGTTTGTATAGACTCTGTAATACCGCCCCACGCATCATCCCTGCCATACCATTCGTTATACTGTCCCACGCTCGTGTAAGAAAGGAAGATAGAGCCTCCTACATCGGTACGGATGGGAAAGTCGCGCAGCACCCCCGTGATCTCAAAATCGATTTCGTTTTGGAAACGGAAAGTTTTCCCTACTGCCGGATCGTTGCCAAAATATTTTCTGGCGGCAGCTTCTGTGATCAATGCCTTGTTGGCCTGGTGCAGATGGTTTGCTCCAGAAACCAATGGAAAATTAAAGATGTCGAAGAATTCAGGTTCCGCAAAGCGGGCATCGACCTTGAACTTTTTCTGTTCGCCGTTACTTTCAAAGCTGATGATCGCCTCCTCGGCCACACAGATGCGCGCCACTTTCTCGCCGAAGGGATAATCGTCGCGAAATGTTTTTCCAAACGCAGGCGGCACGGCACTCGCATAATTCACGGCATCGCGGTGCTCCTCGGTAACAAACCGGTAGACGCGGTCTGAATGGTGATGAAAGTTGTCGAAGCCCAGGTGATAGCTGATAAGCGAGAAAATGAGGATGGCACAGGCAATGCCGAGCCCAAGCCCGGAAACGTTGATGAGCGCATAGGATGCCGAGCGCCTGATGACACGGATCGCTATTTTGAAGTAGTTGTTAAGCATAGGAAAAGCGGCTTAGATCTCCTATAATATAAGTACAAATCGTGCCAGGCAGGTTGTTTGGATTTCGATACCGGAAAGGGCTTTAAAAGGGAAGTCCTGTTCGGTTTGGTGACAGCCATGTTCGATTATGGGAAGCGAAGAACAGCATCTTGTATATCACCAGCTGCGTGTGGTCAATTATTTTTCATTCTTTAGGGCGATTGGCCTATCTTCGGTAGAACTGACCTTCGATCCCATGAAAACAATCTTTTCACTTATCGGTGCGTTTATTCTGAGCATCGCCACACAAGCGCAATCACCCCTTACAGAAAAATACCACGGGTATTCAGAAAACACATTTCGATCCATGCCATACGGTTTCTTCAAGCCCGTAGCATACGATCCCAAAAGATCATATCCATTGATCGTATACCTGCATGGCAGCAACGACCTCGTTTCGCGCGACCTCCTGTGGTATCAGGAAAACATTCAAAAGCAGTATCCCTGCTTTGTGCTCACGTCCAAGTGCAAAGAGTCGAACCAGGGTTGGGGCAATACGTGGAGCGAGAAGCATACCGATGCCACGGCTAAAACACTGGCCCTGCTTGACTCGCTCGTGAAGCAATACAACATTGACACCAACCGCTTGTACCTGTACGGCATATCGATGGGTGGCTTTGGTGTTTTTTCGATCCTCTCAAAGAACCCGGGAAAATTCGCCGCTGCTTACGCGATCTGTGGTGGCAGCAACGCACAGGCTGCCAGAAACCTGCTGCAAACGCCCCTGTGGATCTTTCACGGCACCGACGATGACATTGTGCCGGTGTATCTCTCGCGCGATGTGTATCATGAGATCGTCAGGCTCGGTGGCAAAAAAGTAAAATACACCGAGTACCCTGGCGTAAAACACAACAGCTGGGAAAATGTTGGAAAGGAACAGTCGCTGCCTGCTTGGCTGTTCTCACAACGAAAAGGATTATAGCAAACACACAGCCCTTCTACTGCCTGGAAATCCTTCCCTGTTAAAAATCCACAAAAACATTTGTGTAACCTGTAGATTACACATAAATTTGTAACCTGTAAGTTACATAAACCAGTAAACGCCATGAAACGAAGCATTAAACTCAAGTGGTTCTACCCATATCCTGTAGAAACCTTATGGGAGTGCCTTACCGACCCGGAGAAGCTGAAAGAATGGAATAACCTTAAAAGGTCAGGCTTTAAAGCAGAGGTCGGGTTCCGGTGGATGGAGGAACAAAAACCCCGCAAGGGCTGGGATGGCAAAATGTATTTTGAAGTACTGGAAGTGGTACCGCTTAAAAAATTATCGTATTCATTCAAGGGCGGCCCCAACCCGCAGACCATGACACTCGATACTGTGGTGACATGGACCCTGACTCCAAAGAATGGCGGCACCGAGCTTCACCTCGAGCACACCGGCTTCGAAGGGCTGAAGGGACTTGTTACAAGCCTCATCATGGAAAAAGGCTGGAACAAACACTTTGCGAAAAAGTTGATGAATTACCTCAAAGAACTGAACAATGAACATATCCAACTATGACAGCTTTATCGCCATTGCTGATCCTCACCGGCGCCAGATCCTGAGGATGCTCAGCAGCAAGGAGCAATCCATCAACACCATTGCCGAAAATTTTGACATCAGCAGGCCTGCGGTTTCAAAACATATCAAAGTGTTGGAGTCAACCGGATTTATCACGATTGAAGACAGGGGCAGAGAGCGGTACTGTGTACTGGACCAGCGGGGATTTACCGAGATTCAGGAGTGGATGAACTACTTCGAAAATTACTGGCTCACCAAGTTGAAGAGTCTCGATGCATACCTGAAAAAAAGTAATTCACCGAAAAAGCGTAAACGATGATAAAATTAAATAAAGGATCAGCGAAAGCAGTGCTGATACTGCATTTCTGTACCCTGACGTTGTGGCTCGGAGGTGCTATCAGCTGTTTACCATTGTTGTATCAGGCAGACCTGTCGCGTTATGACGAGATGTATTCCACTTATCTTCACATGCGGGCCATTGCCTGGAACGTGATCGGCTGGGGTGGCATCGGTAGTTTTTTCACGGGGCTTGTGCTTGCCATATTCACCGAGTGGGGGCTATTCAAACACAAATGGGTGATGGCAAAATTATTCCTGGTGATCGCGCTGATCATGTTCGGCATGTTCTTCAATGAGCACAGGATGCTGGAGAACATCGAACTCCTGGAGGTTCAGGGCGTGAACAGCATTACCAATGCAGTGTTCCTGCAAAATCATTCAACGCTGAAGGGTGGGATGCTGGCGAGCACATCGGGATTTATACTGCTGATCGCGATCGCGGTGTATAAACCCTGGATGAAAAAAAAGCACGTGTAGGATTACTGCGGATCGAGCGGAGACTTATATTCTTTTGCCAACTTTCCCTCGTTTACCAGTTTTCTGAGCGAATCCAGCTGCTGTTGTGCGGCGGAATCATCTGCATTCTTGGGCGCGATTGATCCTTCCAGTTCTTTCAGCTTACTGTCAATGGCTGCAAATTTACGCAGTACATCAATTGAAACCCGGTAGGAATGGATCATACCTTTAATTTCCCATTCCTGCAGCCGGGTGGTGTCCCTGAACTGGTATGATGTGCTCAGAAACTTTTTCATGTGCACAGAGGCGCTGTCACCCGCCCGAATATTCTCGTTAAGCACTCTTTGAAGCGCTGTGTCGGAATTAAAATAGGCGCGCATCAGCTCGTAATCTTCTTCCGTGTAGGCAACGGTATCGAACATTTGGCGGGCTATCCTGGCTTTATAAGTTGTTGAAACAAAGTAAATGATAACAGACACTACGATCAGCGCAAAAACGATGAGGATCATCACGCGGGGCTTCGACATATTTGATCTTGTTTTTTGGGGACCAATGTCATGTAAGATAACGAACAAATTGATTATTTGTAGTTTGAGCCCTGAAGGGGCTGAATATCAATAGCGTCGGGTGTCGGCCCGACGCTATTGTGCATTTGTATTTCCACGTGTCATAGGTAGTATGGATCGAGGTACGCTTTTTCTGGCACGTAATGCGCACGCCAGATCTGGGCATCGCGATCGATGCGCCATGAACAGACAACGCCATGATTACAACCGCACGTGGCGCACTTTCCCGTCGCGATGAATAACCCGCGGCTGCACCGCGGGCTATTCATATTGCGCCCTCTTGGGGCTTGAAATACAATAGTCGCACTAGAATCTTGCTTCTTAACTTAATGACATTTCTCTGACAGGTCTATAAAATCGGGACATCATCACCTGGTCAATTCAACTCAATCATCACTATAAATGTCACTGGGTCACTCCACAAGAGGATGACATTCTCAACAAAGTGAACTTGAAATTCTGAACAAAGTCCTGCAATGCGGTTCCCGCTAAGTTTGTGTCAACAAAAGCAAAAACACAACATATGAAAACAGTATTGGAAATCGACAATTACAATGGGAAACTGCAAAAACCTGTAGGTTCGGGATTTAATGCGTCCTCCACGGCAAGTGATGTGATCAAAGGAATTGACCTCACCAGGAAGGTCGCCATCGTCACGGGTGGCAATGCGGGGATCGGCCTGGAAACAACCCGCGTGCTTGCGGCGGCGGGTGCGAGGGTGATCGTGCCGGCGCGGGACATCGAAAAAGCAAAGAAAAATCTGCAAGGTATCGCCAATGTGGAGCTGGCAGCATTGGACCTCATCGATCCAAGATCCATCGACGCGTTTGCCGAAACTTTTTTAGCTTCCGGCAGACCGCTTCACCTGCTCATCAACAATGCGGGCATTATGTGGGTACCCTTGCGCAGAGACTCCCGCGGCTTCGAGTCTCAGCTTGCCACCAATTACCTTGGACAGTTTCACCTCACGGCAAGGTTATGGCCCGCGCTGAAAAAAGCGAATGGCGCAAGGGTGGTGAACCTGTCATCTTTCGGGCACCAGGTCTCACCCTTTAACTTCGATGATCCCAATTTTCATCACCGCGCCTATGAAACGTTGCAGGGCTACGGACAATCAAAAACAGCCACGAACCTGTTCTCCGTTGAGCTCGACAACCGGGGCCGCGCATTCAATGTAAGAGCCTTCTCAGTACACCCTGGCTCTGTCAACGGTACGGAATTAGGTCGCGAAGCACCGATCGAATTATTTCAACAAATGGGTCTGTGCGATGCGCAGGGCAATGTGCTTCCGGAGGTATCGGCAAGACTGAAAACAGTTCCACAGGGTGCATCCACTACCGTGTGGTGTGCTACGAGCCCCATGCTGAACAACATCGGAGGCGTGTATTGTGAAGATACGGATGTTGCCGAGCTGGACCGTGGAACGATCGAGCGCAAATATGATCAGCCCTCAACGTTGCGGGGTGTACAACCTTATTCCCTGGACGAAGGCAACGCCAAACGACTATGGAGGCTGAGCGAAGAAATGACGGGTGTCACATTCCGGTAAGCCAACCTTGGGGTTGCCGTTGTGGTAACCCCTACCAAGTTGTAAATTGTATGCCGTTGCAAGACATGGAATTCAAAACAAACTATATCAATCCCGACATCAAACTTTCGGTTTTCGAAGACGAACTGTTTAAAACGGAAGCCCTGTTTGAGCATCACCTGCTTGTTTGGTTCATCTCGGGCGAGACCAAGATCATCCAGGCCGGAGCTTCTTATGTATTCAATGCCGGAGACATCTTCCTGATTCCCCGTAACCAGGTGGCCACGGTGATCAACTATCCCAAGGATGGGCTTCCACACAAGGCCGTAGCGATGCACCTGACGGTGGAACGACTCAGGGATTTTTATTCCGGCATCGAAGTACAATCCATAACCGACATCAATGACAAGATCTACGCTTTTAAAAACCATCCGCTGCTCCAGAGCTGCTTTTCGTCATTGCTTCCTTACTTCGACTTGCAGGAAAAATTTCCGGAAGCGCTTGCTGCACTGAAGATCAAAGAGGCGATCACGATCTTAAGGACGATCGACAAAAATGTAGACGGGATCCTGGCCAACTTTGAAACACCGGGAAAGGTAGACCTGGTCAAATTCATGGAGAGCCATTTCATGTTCAACCTGCCCCTGGAAAAATTCGGATACCTTACAGGGCGCAGCCTTTCAACTTTTAACCGCGACTTCAGAAAGACCTTTCAGGCAACGCCTCAAAAGTGGCTGACGCGAAAAAGACTCGAGCTGGCACATTATCAGCTCACCGCGTATGCCAAGAAGCCTGTGGATGTTTACCTCGAAGTGGGCTTTGAAGACCTCTCACATTTTTCGTTCGCCTTCAAAAAACATTTCGGTTATATACCCACCGCCATTTCCCGGAGATAATTTTTCTTAACCGCTCAAAATTCACACGCATCGTACACGCACAACACTGCGTGTACGCGTGTGTACCACGCCAGCCACATAAATTAATACAATCATAATAATCGTCATCGATTGCCGCCGCTGCAACGAAAAATTCTTTACTCCCATCCGGGAATTCAATAACTATAACATAATGTATAGAGGGAAATTTTAATAAAAGCATAATTCCCTTCTTCCGCGCACGTATCAGCCGATTTTCACCTTTGCGGCTGAAAGCCATCCATCACGCTATGCGCGTGCATGGAGCAGTAAATCTTCTTAACAACCTTAAACAACTATTATGACCAAACCTTTACGGAGAAGATCGGTTTTACACCGATTGTACCCTCATTGCGTTGCCGCGCTGCTATTGTGGCAACTGCCGGCCGCCCCGTTGCTGCACGCCAAGCCCGTTGCAGAAAATGAAATCGCAGAAATCAAATTGCTTGCAGACAAACCTGTGAAGGGAAAAGTGACAGATCCTTCCGGTGAAGCGCTTCCCGGCGTGAACGTGATCGTCAAAGGAACCACTAACGGTACCACTACCGACACCAATGGCAATTTCGCCCTGGAAGTTCCGGAAAACGCCACGCTGCAGTTCAGCTACATCGGATTCCAAACAATTGAAGTTGAGGTCGGTGACCGTACCGTGATCGACATCGCCATGGAAGTGGATTCCAAATCGCTGGAAGAAGTGGTTGTGGTGGCATACGGCACGCAAAAGAAAGTGAACATGACGGGTGCTGTAGACCAGGTATCGGCCAAGGTGCTGAACAACCGGCCCATCACCAACCTGAGCCAGGGTTTGGTGGGTGTGATCCCCAACCTGAACATCAACCTCGAAGATGGCAAGCCGATCCAATCGCCCGCTTATAATGTAAGGGGTGTGACGTCAGTGGGTCAGGGTGGCAATGCTTTGATCCTGATCGATGGCGTTGAAGGAGACCCGCGCATGATCAACCCTCGTGATGTGGCCAGCGTAACCGTTCTGAAAGATGCCGCCTCCGCATCGATCTACGGTGCACGCGGCGCCTTCGGTGTGGTGCTGATCACAACAAAAATACCTGAACACGGACGGGTGAGTGTTGACTACTACGCCAACTACTCCATTAAAAAACCTACTACTGTTCCGGAGCTTGTAACGGATGGCTACCGGTCGGCCATGCTTTTTAATGAAGCATGGACCGCCTGGAATGATTATTCACAAACGCCACAGAACGTTAACAAGACGTTGAAGTTCTCGCCCGAATACCTGGCGGAGCTCAAAAGACGATCGGAAGATCCTTCGCTTCCTAAAGTGGATGTGCTGCCCAATGGCGAGTACGTTTACTACGAAAACATGGATTGGTATAAAGAACTGTACAAAAATAACCTCAGCGCAAACGAACATAATCTTACCGTTTCAGGCGCCACTGAAAAAGCTACTTACCAGATCACAGGCCGTTACCAGGGCCAGGAAGGATTGTTCCGTTACAATTCAGACGACTACAAGATGTACAACTTCAGGGCAAGGGGCACCGTGCAGCTTGCGCCGTGGCTGAAGGTTGACAACAACACACAATTCTCCAACATGCTCTACCACAACCCGCTCAACGTGGGCGAAGGCGGAAGCATCTGGAGAAACATCGCAGACGAAGGCCATACCATGTCGCCCATGTTCAATCCCGATGGCACGTTGACCTACTCTGCCGCCTATACCGTGGGTGATTTCTGGTATGGAAAGAACGGGTATGATATGAACGAGCGTGTGATGCGCAACACCACGGCCTTCGATGCCAATTTCTTCGACAAAAAAGTAAGCGTTAAAGGAAACTTCACTTTCCAGAATACCGATAGCGACTGGACTGTGATCCGTGTACCCGTCCCTTACAGCAGAAGGCCCGGCGTGATCGAGTATGTGGGGGCCAACACCAACGACATCTCTGAAATGCGGAATGAAACACAATACATGGCCACCAACCTTTACGCCGAGTACGAGAACACCTTCTCCGCCCGCCATCATATCAAGGGACTGATCGGTTATAACTATGAGCAGTCTACCTTCGAAGGCCTCAGGGCACAACGCAACGGCCTGATCTACGAAAATGCTACCGACATCAACCTTGCGCTTGGCCAGGCCATTTCCACCTCGGGTGGATGGGACAAGTGGAATGTGCTGGGAGGTTTCTTCCGTCTCAACTATATCTTCGATGAAAGATATTTGCTCGAAGTAAATGGCCGTTATGATGGTTCTTCCAAATTCCCGGCCAACGAACGGTACGCTTTCTTCCCGTCAGTGTCAGCAGGATGGCGCGTATCGAAAGAACATTTCTGGAACGTTTCTGAGAATTTCATCTCTGAGCTGAAATTCCGCGGCTCCTATGGATCGCTTGGTAACGGAAGCATTGGCTCTTATGCCTTCCAGGAAAAATTCAATGTACAGCAATCGGGACTTGTCCTGAATGGCGTGCGGCCACAGCTTACAAGCCAGCCGGGTGTGCTGCCGGCAGGGCTCACGTGGGAGACCGCCACGGTTCAGAACCTGGGCGTTGACCTTTCCATGCTCAACGGAAGATTGTTGCTCAATGCAGATGCGTACGTTCGCAAGACCACTGATATGTTCACACCTGGCATGACGCTTCCGGCCGTGTTCGGAACAGCGGTTCCCTATGGCAACTACGCTGATCTGAAAACCACCGGATGGGAGATCGTGCTCGACTGGCAGGATGAGCGTTCGCTGGGTGCCAAACCGTTCAGTTACTCGGTGAGGCTCACACTGGCCGATGCGCAGGCAGAGATCCTGAAGTTCAACAACCCTGATAAACGCCTCACTGACTACTATGCTGGTCAGAAATACGGAGAGATCTGGGGATTCGAGACGGAAGGGTTCTTCACTTCCGTGGATGACATTGCCAACCACGCCAACCAGAGTGCCATCGCAGCCTCCGCCACCGGAAAGCTGCTGCCTGGTGACATCAAGTTCAGAGACCTGAATGGCGACAACTTTATCAATGTTGGTGAGAACACCGTCAATAAACCTGGCGATATGAGGGTGATCGGCAACTCAACACCACGGTATGTCTATGGTGCCATGTTTGGTGTGAACTGGAGCAACTTCGGCTTCGGTGCTTTCTTCCAGGGCGTTGGCAAGCAGGACTGGTGGCCCGGTGCGGAAGCGGATCTCTTCTGGGGGCCTTACAACAGGCCTTACAACACTGCGCTGGAATCGATGGCGAGCAAGATCTGGTCTGAAGAAAATCCCAACACCTACTTCCCCAGGCTTCGCGGCTATTCGGCACAGTCCACGAACCGTGAATTGTTCGTAAAACAAACCCGCTATCTGCAAAACGTAGCGTATATCCGCCTGAAGAATATCCAGGTCAGCTACACCATTCCCACCGCGCTTCTTGAAAAGCTGAAGCTGAACAGTGCCCGCGTATTTTTGTCGGGCGAGAACCTGTGGTCATGGTCACCGCTGTACAAAGTCACCCGCGATCTCGACGTGGGAAGCATCGGCCCCTCAGACAAGATCCTCACTTCGGGCACTTCGGGCAACGGCTTCAACTACCCGGTGCTCAAGAGCTATACTGTTGGATTATCAGTTAACCTTTAAAAGAAACGACAATGAAAAATATATTCGGATGGCTGGCGCTGCTCATGCTGATGATGACCGCCTGCGACCTCGAACAACTGCCTGAAGCCACTACCTCGAAGGTGGCGGTGTTCAGCACTGAAAAAGGGC
The DNA here is from genome assembly GCF_018598225.1 of Chryseosolibacter histidinae. Lineage (GTDB taxonomy): Bacteria > Bacteroidota > Bacteroidia > Cytophagales > Cyclobacteriaceae > Chryseosolibacter > Chryseosolibacter histidini. The sequence goes on from NZ_JAHESF010000007.1 coordinate 124,630, forward strand.
TGGAGCTTTATGCCAACTCTTTCTACAACATTCTTCCTACCGCCAACACGGTGATCAGGTCTGATGAGATGAGCGACTATGCAGCGCGCACACAAGTACCCGACCTGTTGCGCGAATCCGGTTTTGGCGCCCAGCAAAGCTCCGGGTGGGACTGGGGTGCGCTGCGCAACATCAACTACTTTATTGCCAACTGTAATCACCCGGCCGTGAGCCCTGAAGCCAGACGTCACTACATCGGGCTCGCGAAATTTTTCAGGGCATGGTTCTACTTCGATAAAGTGAAACGTTTCGGAGATGTACCGTGGATCGGCAAACCAATGGAAGTTAACGATCCTGATCTGTACAAAGCCCGCGATCCCCGTGCGCTGGTTATGGATTCTGTGTTGAATGATCTGAACTACGCCACGGCTAACATCCGCACGGTGACCGATAACTCACGGAGCCTGGTCACAAAATATGTGGCCTACGGATTGAAGTCACGCATCTGCCTGTTTGAGGCAAGCTATCGCAAATATCACAATGAGCTTGGGCTTCAAAGCACCGCCAATCAATGGTTCACCGAAGCGGCCAGTGCTGCCAATACCGTGATCACTGAAGGTGGCCTCAGCCTGAGCGAAACAGGTGGCACCGGCAAATCGTACCGCCAGCTTTTTATCAACAAAACGCCAGTTACTTCAGAGATCATGCTCGCGGCCGTCTGCGATGCCACGCTTGCCGTGTACAATGACGCCAACTGGTGGTGGACCAGCGCAACGTATGGTCCACGCGTAAGCTTTACCCGTACGTTCATCAATACCTACCTCAATATCGACGGCTCACCGTTTACCAACACGGCAGGTTATGAGACCATGACCTTCGCGCAGGAAGTAAAAGGAAGGGACACACGGCTCCAGCAAAGCATCCGCATGGGCTCGTACACCCGCGTTAATGCCGGAGCAACCGAAGCAGCGCCTCCGGTATTCTCGTATACCTATACCGGGTACCAACCCATCAAGTGGTGCCTCGATGACACCTACTACGATGGTGGCAGCAGGAACGACAACTCTATTTCTATCATGCGGTATGCGGAGATACTGCTGAACTATGCCGAAGCGAAAGCCGAGCTGGGCACGCTTACCGATGCCGACTGGGCCAAGACGGCAGGCGCCCTGCGCAAAAGAGCGGGCATCACCAATGGCCTGTCAGCGAAACCCACCGTGGCAGATCCCTACCTGCGCGACAATTATTTTCCAGAGATCTCCGATGCGGTGATACTGGAGCTGCGGAGAGAAAGAGCCATCGAGCTGGCCCTGGAAGGTTTCCGGTTCTATGACCTCGTTCGCTGGAAGCATGGCGAGCTGCTGACAAAAACCTGGAATGGTTTCTATGTGCCCGCGCTCAATGTGCCCATGGACCTGAATGAAGATGGAAAGATGGATGTTCTCTTCTACAAAGGCACGGCTCCCGCGCCCATCGCCGGTGTTACGTTTGTCAATGTATCGGAGACGATCAGCGGCGGCACCAACCCGCAACGTTTGTCGAATGATACATCGGGCGAGATCACATGGCTGAAAAATATCAACCGTAAATGGGAAGACAAAAAATACCTCTTCCCTATCCCGGAAAACGACAGGCTTATTAACCCGAACCTGGGGCAAAATCCTGACTGGTAAAAATGATCTCTAAAAAAAGAAGCCAGGAGTCAGAAGTCAGAAGCCAGAAGGAGGAGTAAGAATTAAGGAGTAAGGAATAAGAAGAAAGCGGCTCTGAAATGAATGGAGAGGCCTGGCCGAGGAAAATATTTTTATTAAATACATTTTTGAATTAAATGATAGTACACCAAAATTACGCCGTAACATTAACAGCTATAGATAACATGATGCCTAAAAGAATACACATCCTACTCATATTTCTGGTGCTGGCAGGGCCGGGTTATTCACAAGTGTTGAGGATCGCTACGTACAATATGCGGTACGATAACGCGGGCGATAGTCTCAATCCTTGGAAGGATCGTTTGCCGGTGATCACGCAGATGATCCGTTTTCATGACTTCGACATCTTCGGCGGTCAGGAGCTGTTGCATCACCAGGTTGAAGGCCTTGCAAAAAATCTCACGGAGTATGGTTACAACGGCGTTGGCAGAGACGATGGTGCCACCAAAGGAGAGTATTCACCCGTATTCTATAAAAAAGACAAGTTCAAAGTTTTGTCTCAGGGCACGTTCTGGTTGTCAGAGACACCTGACAAACCTGGCAAAGGATGGGATGCTTCGCTTCCGCGGATCTGCTCGTGGGTTCAGCTGCAGGAACGTGCCAGCGGGAAAAAACTCTTTTTCTTCAACACACACTTCGATCACCGTGGACAGCAGGCACGCAAAGAGAGCGCACGCCTGATCGTGGAATCAGTGGGAAAAATTGCCGGGAGGTGGCCGGCCATTCTTACCGGAGATTTCAACTTCGACCAGATGCATGAAAACTATACGCTCATCAACACCTCGAGTACATTGCGCGATTGTTTCGATCTGTCGCCGATCAAGATGACCCACAACGGCACCTTCAATAGCTTCAACATTTCCAGCACCACAGACCGCCGCATCGATCACATCTTTGTTACCCAGAACGTTGATGTGAAACGATACGGAATTCTGACCGACAGCTACAACGGAAAATTTCCTTCAGATCACTTCCCGGTAATGGTGGTGGTTGAGGTGAAGTAAATATTTTCAGTGTAGTATCAAATAAAGGAGGCTGCCTCAACGAAAAAGAGGCAGCCTCTTTTGTTTTCAGCGGCCGCTAAAAAGAAAGGCCAAGATTCAAAAACAGACCCTTTCGATTCCCCGGCGGAGTCAATTCAGCAATTATAAATGTCGACCCTGCTTTTATTTTTACACCTGCGCCCAGGTTCAATGCCGGAAAAAAGCCCATCTCTTGCTCGTTGCCCATGTCCTGATAGTTCACTACGTGATAATTGGTTTCTATCGCCAACCCCAGTCCTATTCCTCCATAGGCATAGAATCTGACGGGACTGGTATCGGTTTGCATATAAAGTCCAACAGGAATTGCTGATAAAAATTGTTGTCTGAAATTATCACTGTTGTTTCTTATGTAACGTCGAGGCTCTGAAAGGGACGAATATCTGTACGAGACACCACGTATCAGTGCCATTTTCCTGGACAACTCTGGAAAAGTCCTACCTCCATAGAATGCCATCCTGAAGTCGGTGCCAACCCCGTTATATAATGAAAAACCTGCAGTGATGTCGTAGAAAAATGCAGGCTGAGGACGATAGCGATATACCGGGAAGTCATTTGCATATTGTTGATTGTATGCCAAAATATCTTTTCGGATAGACTTCTCATGATAGGAGACGTTGCTTGATGTGTAATTTGTCTGAACACCTTTGGCAAGGTTTAACAATCCGAGGTATTCAAAAGACTGACCCGCTCGTGATTTTCCATTTTGATCGATCTTCAGCTTTTTCGGAGGTGTCAGGTGAAACGTGCGGCCTGAGGAATTATTTGTTAAAAGAATTTCCGGCCGATTTTCTTCCGGCCTGGCATACGTAAACATGCTGACCTTACCCTCCACATCTCTCTTTGCAAATATGTACACGGAATCGTTCTGGGTGGCAAATGAAAAGCTTCTGAAAATCCGTCCATTGTTGAATCCAAAACTCACCAAATCCTTAGGCAGGTATTTAACTTCTCCTTTATCTCCGTCCAGTTTCTTAAAAGTAATTCCCGGGCTCAATTCAGCATCTGTTCCATCGACAATAAATCCCCTAATCGTATCTCCTTTCGAGGTTACTACAAAACCTGGGCTTAAATTCTGAGCAAGCAACGCATGGCACAGACCGAGCGCCAGAAATGTGAATAAAAAAAATTTCATTGATAAATAAATTGATAAGGGGTGCGCTAATGTTGAGTGGGCGCAAATTTAAAAAAAATATCGCGAACGCACGTTCCGCAATAATCGATGAACAGTTATCACCTGATCACAAACCAGATAATACCTAGTTATTGGTATTGAAACATGCATGCCTTGTGCCGTTTCTTTATAAAATAAAAACTAACTGAAAAACCCCATGAGAAAGATCGTTTCTAGTCTTACTTTGCTGGCGATGATGTTGTTCTTCAACAGCTGTCTTGATTTCGGAACTTCCGAAGACGAAGAAGAGACTCCCGAGATAGAAGGCAAGGTGTGGGTGCGCATTATTGGCGCCAGCGGCGACAAAACAGAGCTAGCCATTGGTGGTATCGACGGCGAACCAGCCAACCGGGTGTATATGTGCGAGCTGAAAGGTTCTACTGTGGCCGGTCTTTACAAAGGCATTCTTACTTCCGATAACATGATCGATTGGGACGATAACATTCCCAACACCTACCTTCGAATCAAAGGCTCTGAGCTTGAATTTGACTACAGATGCTGCGGCGCGCTGCCAACGTATTACAAACAGGGTGTATGGACAGGAGAATGCGGCCCGTTGAAGAACACTACGATACAATTGGCAGTAGGCCTTAACAACAGCGAGATGGGCAATGTCACCATTAAGAACGTAAGTGTTGATGGAAAGCCTGTTCCGCTCACACTATTGAATTCCGTCACCACCGCTCCTGATTGTTCTTCCAATTCATTTCTCACATTACCCAAGCCCACCAAGAGCAACCAGAACGGCGGATACTACACGGTATCGGTTACCTATTCTGCAGTAGGCATCAGTGGCCCTTACACCGCTACGGATTCTGAAACGTGGTATGAATATTACTTCAAGACTGGATGCAATAAATACAAAGTAGGGATCAATGGCATGAATAAGTTCGGGCTGGTACCGCTATAAACTGGGATTAGATGATTTATAGGATTACATGATTAGAGGACTAAGCAGATGAGGATTCTGAAATTGTATCGCTGTTAATCTGACTCACCATTCAATACAAATAAAAAAAGCCCGCAGTTAAACGGGCTTTTTTTATTCTTAGCATTTTCCATTACTTCATTGCTTCACAAGCTTCATGTAGGATGTTCCTTTTTCAAGGACCACCTGAATAAGGTACATCCCTTTAGGGTAATCGGCCAGCGATTGTTCAACCAGGCCACCTGCCTGAAGCTGATGCGTGCCCAGCTTTTTTCCTTGCAGATCAATGATATTCAATAATGCACTGCTGGCATTGTCTCCTTTTATATAGACTACGTCCATAGCAGGATTGGGATAAACGGTAATATCGCTATATGTTTCTTCGAGTCCGGTCACGACGACGTAAAACTCGTCGCTGTAATTGCTCATGCATCCATCTATAGTAACCTGCACCTTGTAAGTGTCATTTTCACTGGGTTGAAAAGTTTTCTGTGTTGCACCGTTCACAACCTCTGCTTGCCTGAACCATTGATTTCCAGCCTCTGCGCTTGAGGTGAGAACTGGATCCCCGGAAGGGTCAGACAACAAAGTAACTACTGGCTTGACAGGCGAAATACAAAAGATCTGGCTTACCGGCGGCGCGGGATCAAACAAGGCATCACCGGATTGTTGTACTGTGACTTTCACTGTACCAGGCTTCACGATGGTGGCGGTAGCACCAGCCAAGCTCAGCTCTTCTTCACTGGTAATGGTAACGGGGAGTCCGGAAGATGCAGTGGCTTCAATCACGAATGGAGCACTGCCCATTACTTTGTTGTCGATCGGCGTCAATGCTATTTGCTGCGCCTCCCTGGTGAACGGCACTTTAAAGAGCTCACCTCCATAGTCAGGGTGGTTTGCCGTGAAGTAGATCCAATTATTGAAGTACACAATTTCCATGGGATCGAGATCAGCCACCTTTACCGTGCCCGGTGTTGTTCCATTCGTTCGCCAAAGCGCACCCTGTGATTTGAAATACACCAGCTCTTTGATTGGCGTTAGCAGGAACGGATTGGAACTTGCGGGACCGGGTATACGATCAATGACCTGTGTGCCCTGCGCCGTGCCATCGCTTACCCACAGCTCCTTGCCATAAGCAACATCGGTTGCAATGAAATAAAGCTTGTTACCGGAAGCGGTGAAGCTACCGGGGCCGTTATTTTTTTCGTTGCCTGATTCAATATCCTTCACGAAAAGTGTCCCTTCAGTTGTTCCATCCGTCTTCCACAGACACCATCCCTTTTCTGCATCGTACGCTATGAACAACAACCGGTCACCCACAATCGTAAAGCCTCTCGCATCTGAACCCACGGTACCCGGCACAATATCCGCCAGCAAAACAGTGCCTTCAGCGGTGCCATCGGTTACCCAAACCTCGTTTCCGTGAGCGCTTTCGGCGGCAGTGAAAACCACTTTATCTTTGAATAGTGTAAAATTCAATGGTTGTGACGATGCGGTGCCCGGATTAATATCCTTCAGAAGCGTTGTTCCTGCTTCCGTACCATCGGTTGACCATAGCTCAGATCCTTCGGTGGGCGCCGATCCGTCAAAAATTAATTTTGAATCCAGAACAGCTCCATCACCCGAGGTACCGTTGCCACCTGCAGGATTGATATCTTTTAGTATATGAGTACCAGCCTCCGTACCATCTGTTACCCAATACTCTTTACCCAAAGCGGTACCGTTCCTGAAAGAAATTGCCATGGCAAAAATCAACTTATTCCCCAGCGTATAGTAAGTTTTTCTTGCAGAGGACCAGCTGCTGAGTTGAGTGCCAAAATCCTTAAAAAGTGTGACACTCTGGGTCGATCCATTTGTCTTATAGAACTTCCAATTGCTGTAGTAGACAAGATCAGCTCCTGTTCTGCCGTACATCACCGGAAACCCCACGCCGAAATCAAATTTAAAGGTTGTACCCGCATCTGTTCCGTCACTTGAAAAAAGATCAGGGCTTGTCCACTGTGAGCCCGGAGAGGCGGCATTGAGCAGAAGCTTGCCTTCACTGATATTAATTGCTGACAAAACTCCAAAAGCGCTCGCAGTTCCTGTTGCCACGTTCTTCAGCAAAGAAGTTCCTCCTGCTGTGCCATCGGTGGACCATATTTCCTGTCCGTTAACACCGTCATCTGCATAGAAATAGGCACGGTTTTTAAACACCGCCCAACCCCTTGGCTCTGAATTTTCTACGCCGGGTTTGATATCTTTTAACAGAGAAAAGCTCTGATGCGCATCATCGCTTGCACTGAGCTCTCTGCCTGTAGCCGGATCGTAATGTTGCAGGATCAGCTTATTGTTTACAAAAGGAAGATTGCGATTCATGGATACTTCAGCTGGATCATCATCCAGGTAAGTTACCTCGACCGTTGTTCCGTCTGTTTTAAAAACACTGAGCGAAGCTGCCGGGGCGTTATATCCAAAACCATAAAAATAGTTACCAACAGCAACGCCGGCTTCGGCATTTCCAGCCGTCAGGTAAACTGTTCCGGCTTCCGTGCCATCTGAAATCCATGTGGCGCCGGAAACAGAGAATATTAATCTGTTATTAAATCGAAAAAAAGCAGTGATAAAAGACGTCCCGAATTGCCTGACTTTGACAGTGCCATCCAATGTACCATCGCTTGACCACAACGAATACTTTTCAACAGGATCGTTGACTGAGAACATAATTTTGCTCCCAAACGACTGGTACTCACTTACGGTCTTGCCTTCCAAAAGCTTTTGGAGATTACCCGTAAGGCCATTCACCGCAAAAAAATCCTGTTTGCCAGTGGTTGAGTTAACAGCCTTGAAAAATACGTGGGTATCGGAAGACGTTGCCTTAAAAATACCGGAATAACCTCCAAAAATCGTAACCATGATTGTATTGGCCTCGGTGCCATCACTTTTCCAGATTTCCTTTTCGCCGTTCATGTCATGGTCGGCCAGAAAAAAAATGATGTTACCCACAACACCTATAAGGGAAATTCCACCGGCGCCGGGCGTGACGTCTTTCACTAACCTGGTGCCATTGGCGGTACCATCCGAGACATATAACTCATTTCCGTGCAGTCCATTGGTGCCCAGAAAAAACAAAGTTCCACTTCCATTACATACCATATCATCCAGGAACCCGTCATCACTGGCAACACCGAGGTCTTTTACCATAACGGTTCCGCCACCAGTACCATCCGTTCGCCATAGCTCATTTCCCTTATCGGTCATTGCACCAAAAAAGAGATAATCGCCGCAGTTACAGAATGTGTTTGTGTAATCACTCTCATCACGCAGGCCGGCAGGTGACGTATTGATGTCTTTAACCAGTGAAACCTGTGCTTGTGAATGAGAGACGCTGATCAGTATGACAATCGTTGCGAGGAGGAGTAATGGTCTTTTTTTCATTGCAATAAAAATTTATAACCGGCAAATATACGAATAGTTGTACAAGTGCTTTGCGGATGGCCCGGCTTTCCTGTCAGGCACTCCTTTGTTGATAAAATATTCTCTATTTTTGTTCTCCTTAACAGGAAACGATTCCGGATCGAATCCATGTTGATAACCCCTCAACTCCCATGAAGACCCTGAAAACAATCATTTTTGCAATCTTGATCCCTGCAACTGCTTACTGCCAGCAGTCGCAAAAGGTGTGGCAGTATCTTGATGAGCACTGTATGGCAACAGAGGATTCAATGAAAGCCGCATACTTTCGTACGGTGGAAAACACAGTAAAGACGATCATTGTCCGGGACTACTATATTTCCGGCGAGCTGGAAATGGTGGCTGAATGCAGCAGCATCATCCCAAGAGTAGTTATGGATGGAAAAGTCACTAACTATCATAAGAACGGAAAAATATCAGAAGAGGGCTTCTACAAGATAAATTCGAGGACTGGTCCATTCAAAGCCTATTATGAAAATGGCAGCCTTAAAAGTGAGGTCAGTTATGATAACACCAAACAAACTTACCTTGGATACTGGCGTGAAAATGGTGAATCGCTTCTCGATCACGGTAATGGACATATATTCGAACTGATTAAAGACAGTTTTTACCACAAAGAGATTGTTGACTCCGTCATGGTCAACTATTATGCTGTCAAAGAAGGCACAACCGATACGGTGTACCTGTTCCTGGACAAAGAGCCTGAATACAGGGGCGGATACGAATTCTTAATGAGGGATATCCAGGCGAATATGTATTACCCCCGCGATGCCAGAAGAAACGGTATTGAAGGAACGGTATACGTCACGTTTGTTATCGATAAAGAGGGCAAAGTAGCAGATGCTGAAGTGCTCAAGGGTATCGATCCGGAATGTGATCAGATTGCCAGAAGGGCGGTTACGAAACTTAAACCATGGATCCCGGGTATGGTCCGGAATAAACCTGTATTTGTCAGGTTCAACCTGCCGGTAAAATTCAGATTGAAGTGATGGCTTGATTTTAAGAACGCATTCAATGCTACTAATAAAAAAGCCCGCTGTTAAACGGGCTTTTTTATTTTTCTATTCTTACTATTTCACCTGCAGCTTGGTCGACCAGTTGCCTTTTTCATTGGCAACCCGGATCAGGTACATGCCTGTGGCGATGGATGGCTTGAGGTCGATGAGCACCTCGCCGCCGGCGCTGGATAATAGCTCACGTTGTACGGAAACACCTGTGATCGATTTGATATCGACATCCACGGCTCCCTCTGTGGCAAAGGGTAACCTGAGAGCTATCTGCTTTCCGCTCACGGCCGGGTTCGGGTAAACGGTAAACGTGGTCTCCTCATCAGCACTGAATACTTCTTCCACGCCTGCAAACCATGCAGCACTTGTTGAAGGGTCTTCGAAAGGAATCAACCGATTTCCGGGGATCGGGCGCTCCATGGTGCCATCAGGAAGGTCCCAGCCAACTTCCACATGGTCTGCGCCGTTGGCTTCTTTATGCAGCACTTCGATGTAATAACGGCCTCCCTGTATGAGGTCAACATCTCCGGCCTGCGACATGTATTTACCCCATTGGTTCACACGTGTGGCGCCATTCACATAGGCAATCAATCTTTTGTTTGCCGGGTTATCGTCGGTGCTCAGCCATAGCTCACTGTTGTCGTCACCGGAGATCCAGAAAGTATACAACCCTGTGGCCGGGGCACAAACATATCCGCGGATGCGGCTGCCATAGTCGTTGGCGTAATAGTTGGGCGTAGCCAGGCTTGTAAGCGTCACTGTATTGGAAGGCGGGGAGTTTACCGGAATACTGGATACGGATGTTCCGGGTATATTTCTCCAGATCTCCCGCACGATGGTGCCCGTGCCTGCGCAGGCTTCATTTTGAATGGTAAAGAACACGTCTTTGGTTGATTCTTTACCCCAGTTATCCCTTGCTGTAACACGAACCTGGTAAGTGCCGGGAGCAAGGTTGTTCCACTGAAATACATACGGCGGTGCCGTGAAGTTTGCAATGGTAGCGCCACCGTTGGTGTAGACATGCGTAAAAACCACATTCGCAACGCCATCCGGATCATGGACACCGGCTTCAATGGTAACAGAAGAAGACGGGGGAAATGTCTGGTCTTGCTGCGGACTGATGATGGCTATTGTAGGAGCCTGATTAGGCGGTGTTGTAACAGCGCTCAAACGGTTGCCGGGAATCGGGCGCTGCATGGTGCCATCAGGCAGCTGCCATCCAACGGAAACAAAGTCATTACCATTGGCTTCCTTGTGCCGTGCTTCGATATAGTATTTGCGGTCGGCTTCCAGGTAGATCTGCGCCGATTTCTGTGACGGATATTTATCGTAATTCCTGAATTGCGTGTAGCCATAAACCCATGCGATCAATCGCTTGTTCTCTTCATAAGGGTCTGTGCTCAGGTACAGCTCGCTCTGGTCGTCGCTGGAGATCCAGAACGTGTACAGGCCACTTTGCGGCACACAGATGGTGCCGCGCATCCGGCTAGCGTAATTGTTGGCGTAATATTGCGTGGTCTCAAAGCTAGTGAATGACCTTGTTCCGCCAGTAGGCGTCGTTGTAAAATCAAACGCTCTTACATCCGAGCCGGGCGCGTTCACCCAAATCTCCTGAAGTATGTTGCCGGTGCCTTCACAACTGGGGGGAGATCCGCTGGGGTCGTAGTACCAGAGTGTTGTTTCACCTGAAACCTCCCGGGTGAAAAATATACTTCCGTTTGCCGCGGTAATATTGTATGCGTTGTAAAGTGACGTGTTATAGATCTCCTGCACCGGGCGTGTAACCCCCGTGGCAAGGTCGGCCTGAAAGAGCTGCGACGCTGATTGGGGCCATGGATATTCATCTACATAGTCCAGAAAAAATGCGCGGCCTTCCGTGTAGGTCAGGTCTACCATATCGAGGGTACTGGCGCTATGGTACATCGAGAACTCATGCACGGTGGTTGTAGTGGTACCATCAAACTTCCTGATAGGGTTGGTGAAGCTCTGCGAGTGTGAATAATACAAAATATAAGACTCGGCATCGACCGATTGAAGCAGATCTCCATCGATGGTGACAAGCTCGAGATGTTTTGTGCCTTCGGCGGTGCCATCGGTCACTGAAAACCAGACATAGGCGGGATCACCGATACCGTGGAAAAAGTACAGCTTGCCTTGAAAGACATGAAAGTTTCTCAGGTAATTGTAGAAGCCACCGTTGGGGTAGGTGACCAATACCGAGGTGCCTGCGGTAGTGCCATCACTTTTCCAGAGCTCTGCCGTACGCTCACCCCAATATGGATCTTCGTAGTTACGGGTGAAATACAGGGTGTCGTTATAACTGGTGAGGCCACCGAACCCGCTTGAGTTGTATACTTCTGTGTCGTCGAGGTCGGCACTGAGCACTGTGCCGGCCGTTGTGCCATTACTTTTCCAGAGATCGGTTCCGGCGCCGGCGTTGCCGAAGAAATACAACAGGCCATCGTGGGTGATCAGGCTTCCGCTGAATCCGCTGGCTGAACCGGGATTGATGTCTTTCACGATGCTGGCATTGTAAGCGCCATCCACTTTCCATAATTCAACCCCCGTGGCGCTGGAATTGACACGCAGGAACAACTGCGAATTGTACACCAGCAGGGGCGTGATCTGCGTGGCTGCGGTCACCTGAACGGTGTTGGCCGCGGTTCCATCACTGCGCCACAGTCTTTCACCCCCAGAACCGGTCTTGGTTGTAAAAAAGAAGTTGCCGCCCAGCACAAAGTCGTAGATCCGAATAATGGACTCTCCCGTATTCGTCACCAAAGTGGGAGCCGAGGTTGCGCTTCCCTTGTACAGGTTGGTGTTATCGGAGTAGTACAAACTGCCGCTGACATAAACAAAGTTCTCGCTTCCAGAAGAAATTGTTGCTACCATAGCCGGCTGGCTATAGACCGTTCCACAGATCATGAGAAGGAAAATGTACAAACCGTTGTACATGCCGCGCGCGTTCACACAATTAAAAATTGGCGTTGCTTGTAGTTGTTGCTTCATATGATTGTACTAATTGTTGAATGACGAGGGAAAAAGGACCAAAAAAGCCCGGTGGGATTTGTAGCGGCGATGTAAGGGTCTTTCATCGATAAAGGGCTTTTAAACTCTTTAGAAAAAAAATATGCCCGATGAATATGCCTATGAAATGCTACAACTTTAGGCAGGCTTGTAAGAGAATGCGTGTAGCCTGTCCGAAGGAATGATGAAAATCTACCTGCCGTACGGCCGGTTCACAATTAGCGCCTATGGTGGGGGGTTAGGGAATTGAAAGATCAGGCATTGGCAAGCTGCTTTCTGAACTCCCTTGGCGCTATTCCTTTGTATTTTTTGAACAGCCTGTTCAGGTGGCTTTCGTCGGTGAAGCCGAGATCATCTACGATCTCGTTTATGCGCATATCGGTGTTGGTCAACCGCATCTCGACGATCCGGAGCTTGTAACTTAAAATGTATTGCTGAAGTGTTTCGCCCGTTTGCTTCTTAAAATAGCGGCCGATATAACCTGAGGACATGCTGAGCGCTTTGCTGATGGCCGCCGTCCTGAGCTTTTTTGCATTATAAATATTTTTCTGAATGTATTCCAGGATATCGAGGATCGGCTCCCCCGTATTTTCCTTCATATTCTTGGGGAGCTTCAACGCGATGTTGCGGGCCACCACAGCAACGATGGCATTCACCAATTGAAGAACGATCGTTGAATGATAGATCTGTCCGTGAGAGAGCTCATCCATGACCATCGCGATCAACGATGCCATCACGGGTTTATCCACTTTGTTTTTCAAAATGCAACCGGGCCGGTGACTTGCATTATTGAGTATGAAGGTCATGCGATCAATCCAATCGTTATCGTCAGGTCGTGTAACAAAAGAAGCATTGAAGCGCAGTATAAAAAATTTCGATTCATTGAGAATCTGAAAGCCATATTGGTCCTGCGGTGTGATCAGGAACAGGTTGCCACTGCGGTAGTTGAACTTATGCCCGTTTAAAAATTGCGCACCGGTGCCTTCCCTCACAAAAACCAGCGTGAAGAAATTGCTTCTGATCATCTTTTCCGGAAAGTCGTCAAATGATCCGAACTCGATCTCAAAAGGCTGATGCAGGACCTTTTCTGTCATGTCCTAAAAATACAGATTTAGTGAAAGATTGTACAACGTCCGTTTGGAAGGCAGCTGATAATTTGCGCTAAAACAACGGATATGAAAAAATTAATGTATGCACTTCTTCTTATGCTGCCGTACCTTGGCCTGGCGCAATCACCCGCAACTAAACTTTCGGGCATCTGGACCCTTGTCTCGGTTGAAAATACACAAGCTGACGGATCGAAAACACTGCCCTATGGAAAAGAGCCTGTGGGTATGTTGGTGTTCAACGATGATGGCAGCTATGCGATCCAAATACTGAAAGCAAGCCGGCCCAAGGTTGCAGCAAACGATAAAAACAAGGCGACCCCTGACGAGAACGCAGCCCTGGTGCAAGGAAACAATTCTCACTTTGGCAGGTACAAGGTCAACGACGAAAACAGCACCGTCTCTTTCTACATAGATCACGCATTCTATCCCAATTGGGAGGGAACAGTCCAGGAAAGAACTTACACCCTGGAGGGCGACCTGCTGAAATATGCCGTTACGAACACAACCAATGGTGGTGCTATCACGGCAACGGTGGTGTGGCGACGAAAAAAATAGTGCACCCGTATAACAAGAGACGGATCTTTTCTCTTTCTTTAAACTGTATTCACCCCCAAGGATGAGATCAGTTGAGCACTCAAAAGTACAAGAGCCAGGTGGCCGCGCAGAAGGAAAAGATAATGCATCGATCCGTAAAAGAATACGCTCGATAGCCGGAGGCGCGCTGGGCAATCTTGTGGAGTGGTACGACTGGTATGCCTACTCGACGTTTGCGCTTTATTTCTCGGCATCGTTCTTCCCGAAAGGTGATCAAACCATTCAGCTTCTGCAGTCAGCGGGCGTATTTGCACTGGGCTTCATTATGCGGCCAGTAGGAGGATGGGTATTCGGCTCGCTCGGCGACCGCTATGGAAGAAAATATGCGATGACGTTATCGGTGATCATGATGTCGGCAGGATCATTGATCATCGCCATCATTCCCGTGTATGGCAGCATCGGGGCCGCCGCTCCGATATCGCTGTTGCTCGCGCGACTGCTGCAGGGCCTGAGTGTGGGAGGAGAATACGGCGTATCGGCCACTTACCTCAGTGAAATGGCTACCCGCGAACGCCGCGGCTTTTATTCCAGCTTCCAGTATGTAACGCTTGTGGGTGGACAAATCACGGCGCTCGGCGTTCAGCTTCTTTTGCAGTTCATGCTGACGGATGCCGAGCTGCACTTGTGGGGATGGAGGATCCCGTTTGTCATCGGCGCTATTTTGTCGCTGATCGTTTTTTATATCCGCAGCAACCTCGACGAAACAAAACAGTTCATGGCAACGAAAAAAACGGGATCAGCTGAGCGAAGTCCTATGCGGGGTCTGCTAAAATATCCCAAAGCCATTTTTACGGTTGTAGGACTCACCCTGGGTGGAACGCTGGCATTCTACACCTATACCACCTACATGCAGAAATTCCTGGTTAATTCACTGGGCATACCAAAAGAAACGTCAACGATACTATCTTTCCTTTCGCTGCTATTGTTCGCCATGCTCCAGCCTGTGTTCGGGAGCTTGTCTGACCGGATCGGCAGAAAGCCGTTGCTCATCGCCTTTGGCATCTCCGGAACGCTCGCAACAGTGCCTTTATTCAACGCTATGTCAGCGGCGACATCACAGGTCTCCATTTTCCTTTTCATGATGATCGCCCTTGTGATCGTGAGTGGCTACACCAGCATCAACGCTGTGGTGAAAGCAGAGCTCTTCCCGGCAAGTGTACGGGCACTGGGGGTTGGATTACCCTATGCACTGACCGTGGCGATCTTTGGAGGATCGGCAGAATACCTGGCCTTGTTGTTCAAACAATCAAACCACGAGTCTTATTTTTATTACTATATCTCTTTTTGTATTCTAATTTCACTGTTGGTGTACATTTTCATGGACGATACGCAGAAGAAGAATAAAATGGAGGTAGTTCAATAATCCAGAAGTCAGAAGCCGGGAGTCAAAAGAAGAGTCAAGGGTGTCGAGGGACAATGGTGCTCACTGACGCCATGAATTCGCGGATGAGTTGTAACGTTTCTTTGCTCTCGGCCGATTCAATGTCTGTCAATGTCCAAACGTGCGTAACCTGGTCAAAGGTCTTCAATTTCGATATACAACCTGCTTTCTCCAGCGCACGGTGCAGGTGCACGGAATCGTCGCGCAAGATCTCTTTTGTACCCACCAGCGTCAGCGTTGGGCCGAGGCCTGTGAATGATCCAAGAACCGGAGAAACCAGGGGATCAGAAAAATTTTCCGGCGCCGTGTAGTTCGCTGCAGCATACGTTACAAATTCTTTCGTGATGATGGGATCATTCGTTTCGTTTTCGGCATAGCTGGCATATTCTGTTCTCAGGTTCAGCCAGGGTGAGATCAGCACCTGGTAAAGCGGAGATGGTAGCTGCAGCTTCTTCAGGTTCAAGGCTGTGCTCATCGCCAGGTTTCCTCCGGCACTGTCGCCCATCAGCGCAAATTGCAGACCAGGGGTGGTACGCAGCAGCTCCCGAACAACGGCGGTCGCTTCATTGAGCGCTGCCGGAAACGGTTTTTCAGGCGCCAGGGAATATTCAACAAAAAGGATTTTTCTACCGGTAGCCACTGCGATATGGCTTACCATAGCCCGGTGTGACCGAATGGAGCCATACATGAATCCTCCGCCATGCAGGTACACAACCACGTCATCACTCAGTACCTGATCCGGCGTAAACCAATAACACGCCACCCCTGCCAGTGTTGCTTTTTCAACGTTTGCCCGGTCATTGAATGGATAGCTCAATCCCAATGATTCGAATCTTTTGCGTTCTTCTTTCAGATTTTCCATTGTTGTTGTTTTAAGCAAAGGTGCACGAACCGGTACCTTAAAATCTTAATATACCTTAAGAAATCGGAAGTTATCGCCCGATAATCTACCGAAACAGATACTATTTCCGGGCCAGGTCTTTCCGGATCTTGCTCAAAAATTCGGGTGTAACGCCCAGGTAAGACGCGATCTGAAGGTTGGGGATGCGGTTAGACAAGCGGGGATATTGCTCCAGAAAAGCGAGGTATCGTTCTTCGGCTGTAGAGCTGATATTTTGCAGCACCCGGTTTTGCATCTCTACAAATTTGTTTTCAAAGATCACCTTGAAGTAACGCACAAACTTGGGATACTGCTTGTAAAAATGGAGCAGGTCGGTTTTTTCGATCAGCAGTATGTGCGATGGCTCCAGTGTCTCGATAAAAAGTTTGCTGGGCTTATCGGCGTAGAAGCTGCTGATATCAACGATCCAGTCATTCTCGGCCGCAAACTGCAGGTTGTGTTCTTTCCCGGCAGCATCGACGCCGTAAGTTTTGAAACATCCCGACACAACAAATCCGTAATGATGACAAACCTGACCCTCCTGGAGAAAAAACGCCTTGCGCTTCAACTTGCGTTCCTTCACACGCAAAGCCAGGTCGTCTTTCTCTGCATCGCTGAGGGGAACATATGAATCGAAGAAAGTGATGAGCGGAGCAACGTTCAAGGGAGTTCTGGTTTGGGATTAAAAATAATGAAATTAGAAATTAGAAGTAAGGAGTAAGGAGTAAGGAGTAAGGAGTAAGGGGAGCCAGGAGTCAGGATAGGCGGTCAAGGGTTTTGGAAGGGTAGCCTTCTGAATGGGTGGCCGGAGACTCCGTTCTGACGTTTGTCGCAAATTGCCCCTGCTTTTGACGGCATCGGCCTGTGTCAATGCGTATTTGCATTGTAGATTTACAAACTGTCTAGGGACTTATCATTAACCAATTGTAAATACCTGCTTCATGACGTGGGACTGCATTACATCACACTCGGGCAACCTCTCAGCACACTCTCGGGTGGCGAGTGCCAGCGCATCAAACTGGCCAGCGAGCTTCACAAGAAAGGAAGCATTTATGTGATGGATGAGCCCACTACCGGCCTGCACATGTCAGATATCGGGCACCTGCTGGAGATCATGAACCGTTTGGTCGATGCCGGCAACACGGTGGTGGTGATCGAGCACAACCTGGACGTGATCAAAAATGCCGACTGGGTCATCGACATGGGACCGGAAGGTGGCAACAAAGGTGGCAAAGTGGTGTTCGAAGGAACGCCAAGAGAGCTGATGAAAGCAAAGGGCTCGCTTACCGGTGAGTATTTAAAGAGTCATGTTTAACGGAAGCGAGGAGTCCCTACGGGATAACCCCGGAGGCTCCGCCCGTACCGTCTGAACATTTTATTTTTCTTCTTTTGCTTCCTTGTTGAAAGATACCTCGCCACCGCGTAACTCGAGGGTATAATATTCACCGCCGTACAGCACGTGTCGCAGCGTGCCTTCCAGGTTCACTGTGCCGGGTTTTGTGATCGTTTCTCCGTTGACCTGCGGATTGAATCCGAAGAAACCCTTTACCATCACCTGCGACATGCCGATACCTGCTATGGCATCGCGGGCGTGCCATCCGCGCTCTGCGATCCTGACGCGTGCATTTTTGTTTTCTTTGTTATCACCCCACAGCTCATGCGCCTGTGCCCACGATCCTTCATGGGTCAGCGGCTCCATAGCGCGGTAGAAGTCCAGCGCTTTTTGCGATTGATCAAACTGCACTAATGCATCCATGGTGGCGGCTGGCCATCCATCAAAAGCACCCAGCGGACCGTGGTCTGGCCTGTCGGAATTTTTGGCTGCAACATCCTGAAGTGATTGGGCCCGCATCCAATGCGTTGTCATCAGCTCGCGGTATAAAAAGTCGACCATTTCCTGACGCATCGCATCGGGAATATCCTGCGGAATGAATCTTCCGGTGTAAATAAAATCCATCACGTGCCTTACTTCAACACTCTTGTTATTGGGATACACACATTTCCACACACCATTGCCGGCGTAAAGCTTCATTAACAGGGGCAGCATCTCGCTTGCTTTTTTATCGAGCGCATCTGCCTTGGCCGGGTTGTTGGCCTTTCGGTATAACGCCGCGGTCTCACGCATCATCCAGATATACGTTGCATTGAAAGACGGCACAATGTGGATATAGGTGGGAACACACTCCAGCAGGTTCCATGGGTCATCGCCAAAATCTCCCAGCTTGTAAATGTCGTCGGTACAGCCCGGTTTTCCGTAAGAAGAGATCCGTTCCCAGTTGGTGGAATAAAACTCCAATGTTTCCAGCACGGTGCGGCCATTGATCTTTTCATTCAGGAAATCATAATCTTTGGTCACCACCAGGTAAGAACGGATCAGCTGGAACAACGCGTAATAGTTTGCCGAATAGGCATTGCCCACACCCTTGCCTCCGAAATTGTCGAATCCATAATTCTTGCCCGGATCAACGCTCAGCCACAGCGCAATATTGGCTTTCAACCGTTCCGGATCAGAGAGCGCCTGGATGAAGGCCCATTCAGTGTTATCCCAGAAAAATGAAATGGAAGCGCCCCATTTAGGTCCGCCGGTCAAGATCACCCGTTTATACTGGGGCAGGTTGGTGTTCATCATGTACAACATGGTGAGAGGCCCTGTGTAATAAACCCGTTTGGCCAGCGTATCAGAAGTTTCCAGCACAGGGAAACAACCGGAGATCACGTCGTTGCCCGGTTTGAAGATCTTTGCCCACCGGTTCTCCCAGAAGGTTTGTGCACCCGTGAACTTCGATTCAAACGCAGGTTGAATTTCTTTCAGCCTGCTTTTGACGGCGTCTTTGCTATCGGCATACACCATGAAGTATTGAATCACTTTCTTTTCATTGGATTGTAATGTCAACTTCCACTGCGCTGTGCCTCCGCTGTTGAACGGTTTTGCCGAAGAGGGCGCGGTCACAAATCCAAAACCTGTAACAGCTTCTGTTTCTTGGTCTGAAACAATGAATGCTCCTGCTTCCAGCGCAGTTTTATACTTGGTGGCGTTAAGGATCTCCTGATCTGCAGGAAGCACAGATCTTATTTGTTTACCGGTAGGTTGCCCGTTGATGAGCTCTTCGATCATCACCTCTCCTGTGCGGTTGGGGTTCGTGATCTGATTTCGCACAAGGTCGATCTCATCGTCTCTGCGTGTTTGTTTTCCACGCAGCGTGGGGAACGGATACCACCATTGCCAGTCGCCACCATACTTGCTGATGAATCCGATCATATCGATGTCAACGGTCAGGTCCTGTGCAGCTGATGTGGTATTGGTGATCTCCACTTGCCACAGGAATGCATCTTCTTCGGGAAGCATCCTGGTGGATGAAAGGATCTCATAACCTTTGAATGTTGTTTTGCGCAAGGCCTGAAAGGGTTGCCACCGGTACATCTGAACGGCGGGCACTTCACCATTTATTTTCAACACGCCGGAATGATAACCACCGCTATACGGGGCTGAGGCGAACCAGCTGATGGAGGTCATGTCGCGGTTCACCAGTGCCTGGCCCCTGAAATTGCGCAGGGAGGGTTCCATGGCCACCGTGTCGGCAGCAACCCAATCGCCCGAGATCTTCTCCAGCGAAGGGATGGGGTCTGTTTTTGTCTCTGTTTTTGAAGTCGGCGCGCAGCCCCCGATCAGCATCAGGATCAGGGCAAGGCTGCAGCAATGAAAAAATGTCTTTTGCATGGGGTAGCGATTGCGATGTTTAGTGAATTAAAAATAATAAATTTTATTTGTCCATATGTTCATACATATGAAATTCTTATTTTTATCAAGGGGCCAGCGCGCGGTCCTTACCCTTATGTTCCACAATCAATCTACCAACCATGAAAAAAAACCTATTTATTGTCATGCTCGCGCTGATGTCTTGCGCTTTTTCGTGCAACGACAACGGCGTCAATCCTGATGCTTCCAACAACAAACCTGATGAAAGCAACCCTGACTCCGATGCCACTGCGTTGATCACCTGTGCGCCCGCAACGTTCTACCAGGTTGCCTCCACGTACAATACTTATTTCACCCGCAACAGTGGCTGGACGGGCGGCGATGCCACGTACTCAGTTCCGCTGGGTGGCGGGAAAACGTTGTGGTCTTTTGGCGACACCTTTGCCGGCAACGCTTATCCTCCTGACGCCAGCCATCCATACCGCTGGAGAGACCCGCAGGGAATGGTACCCAATACGTTTATGATCCAGAACGGATCGTCTTTTATTACCGTAGTGGGTACGGGCGGCATCGATCCTGTAACCTGGCTCTACAAACCTGTGATGAAGACAGGCAAAGAAGATCTTACCGGCGTCGGCCGCGAATGGTACTGGCCCGGAGATGCCACGGTGAAGAATGGAACACTCTACATGTTATTTCACCGGTACTATAAATTTGGAAACGGCGCCTGGGACTTTTACACAACAGGAACAGACCTTGCTACTTTCTCTGTAGCTACACTGACCGGTTTTACTGCCGCTGTTTCAGAAATTGCGCCTACTTCGGTTACACCCTATTATACGGTGACATCGCCTTCGGCTACCCAGGAACCTTTGTTCGGCTCCGCACT
Source organism: Chryseosolibacter histidinae (assembly GCF_018598225.1). GTDB lineage: Bacteria > Bacteroidota > Bacteroidia > Cytophagales > Cyclobacteriaceae > Chryseosolibacter > Chryseosolibacter histidini. The sequence goes on from NZ_JAHESF010000007.1 coordinate 145,500, forward strand.
GCTCGAAGACGGAACCACTGATTATTACATCTATATCTCAGACAAGGTTTCCGGGTTCCACTTCTCAAAAGTTCTAAAAGTGAGCCAGAGCAACATCAACGGCACACGCTCTTATTTTAACGGCTTCAATGCATCTGGAGTAGCCACCTGGACAAGCACTTTCCCTGCTCCGGGCGTGAACCAGGGCCTCATGAAAAAGAAAGATGCCGCTGGTGTGCTGACAGATCTTTCGGTATCGCCACAATTCAGCGTTGTAAAGATCGGCTCGAAATACCGGTTGATCACGCAGGAAGATATCGGTGGAAAGAAGATCTATTCGTATGAGTCATCTAGCCCGGTTGGTCCATGGGAATGTGAGTCTGTGATCTACACCATACCCGAACCGGATACGATGCCTGTTAACACGTACAACGCTTTTCTTCATCCACAGATCACGAATGGAACCAATCGTTACCTGATCTCCTATAACCTGAACGCACAGAACTGGGGTGATCTGTATTCGCGTGTGGATACCTATCGCCCGATGTTCATTTGGGCAACGATACCCTGAGGAATAGATTTGAGATGTGAGATTTGAGATATGAGATTTGAGACGTGAGACTTGGTGTGCTCTTTAAAAAAGCGTAGGCTTGTACCCTACGCTTTTTTATTGCGCCCTTCAGGGCTGATGTGTGTTACCGGTGTTACTTCACTGTGATCTTTTGCGACCATTGTTTACGGCCTTGCGCAATTCTGATCAGGTACATGCCTGCGGGCAGCGACTCACCGATGTTGACCACTACTGTGCCTGCCTGCGCGCTGACTTGCTGTGACCGCACCAGGATGCCCGTGGCTGACATCAGCTGCACCGTTGCTTCGCCGTCGGCAAGATCATTTATGACCATGGTCAGCGCACCACCTGCAGCCACAGGATTGGGAAACACTTCGAGCGAGGCTTGCTCATCAGACAGCACTGTTGTCTCCGCCGTAAACGCTGCCGCATTCATCGCAGGATCTTCATACGGACTTAACCGCGTTCCGGGTATCGGACCTTCAAAGGTGCCATCCTGGAAGCGCCATGCTACGGCAACGAAGTCGGCACCCGATCCTTCCTTGTGAAGCGCCTCGATGAAATAACGCCTTCCTCCCTGCAAAGCCACGGGCGACGAAACCTGCGTTGCATACTGATTGTAAACACCAGGCTTCACCGCTCCATTCAGGTAAGCGATCTTCACCTTATTGCCCGGATCTTCATCTGTGCTCAGGTAGAGCTCACTGTTGTCATCACTGGAAATATAAAATGTATAGTTACCGTCAGCAGGTATGCACAGATAGCCCCTGATCCGCGAGCCATATTCGTTCGCCGTATAATTCGGGGTTGAAAAAGAGGTAAGCTCACGTACAACATCCGGCGACGTATCGAAGGGCACGGATGAGAGCGAAGTTCCGGGTATACCGGTCCAGATCTCGCGGTATATTTTTCCTGCACCGGCACACTGAGCTGCATTGACAGTAATATTCACCTGGTCTGTGCTTATGGCGCCTTTGTCATCACGCACCCGCGCAATGATGGAATAACTTCCGGCCCGCACGTTGGTCCATTGGTATTCATACGGCACGTTACGGATCTCCGTGAGCAGTGTACCGTTGGCCTCAAAGCTTACACTGTAAACGCTACCGTCTGAATCGGTCGCATACGCTTTTAAAGGAATGGTAGCACCCTGGGTAAACGTTGCATTATCAACCGGGCTCATAAAATGAACAACGGGTTGCTCATTCTCAAGAATTGAACCGATTTTGATCAGACGATCTCCGGGTATCGGCTGCTGCACGGTACCACTGGGCAACTGCCACGCTACCGAGATAAAGTCATTACCGGTGCCTTCCTTGTGCAGCGCTTCGATGTAGTATTTTCTGCCGGCCCGCAATGCGATGGAGACAGACTTCTGACCCGGATATTTATCATATTGCCTGAATGCTGTGGCACCCCGTACAGAGGCGATCAGTCTCTTGTTTCCGACAAATTCATCCGTGCTGAGCCAGAGCTCGCTGTTATCATCGCTCGCGATCCAGAATGTATAGTTGCCAGTCTCGGGCACACAAAGATAACCGCGGATCCTGCTGCCATAATTATTAAACTTGTATTGTCCTGTTTCAAACGCCGTCAGCTGTTCGTAATTGGTGGGCGGTGTATCAAAGGGCACTGAAGATATAGAAGTACCTGTGATGTTCTGCCAGATCTCGCGCTGAATGCCACCGGTACCGGCACATGCGGGCGTGATCACCCTGAAGTATGTGTAGTCCCAAGCGTCCTGTCCTTCACTATTAAAAATATGCGCACTCAAGGTGTAGTCGCCGCCGGCAAGGTCTTTGAGCTCGGTACCATAAGGAGCGCTCGCATCACTGATCACCAGCGCATCGTTGAGATAAAGATCCACCTTTGTAATGGACGACTCAGGGTCGTATCCATTGACCACAACGTTGACGGTAGCGGGCGCATCAAAGGTTTCAGAATTTGCTGGAGATGTGATGGACACATTAGGCTCGTAGTTGGGCCGGCCATATTTGATAACACGATTTCCGCCAATAGGCCTTTCAAGTGTTCCGTCCGGCAACTGCCAGCCTACCGCAAGGTGATCGCCGGAAGCCGATTCTTTATGCAGCATCTCGAAATAATACGTTTTTCCCGCGGTTAACGGGATCAGGGCTGATTTCTGCGTGGGATATTTCTCCCATTGACCGATGCTGGTATACCCTGTAACCGAAGCGATCAGTTTTTTATTTTCGAAGTTGGTGTCGGTGCTTAACCAAAGCTCACTCTGATCGTCACTGGCAATCCAGAATGTATAGTTGCCCGTTTGGGGAGCGCACAAGAATCCACGAATGCGCGCACCGTAATTATCGCCGGCGTTTACGGGCGCCTGAAGCGACGTTAAGGTTGCGATCTGGTTTGGCGCAACATACAACGGAATAGACGACACCTTGCCACCGGAAATACCGGTCCACACCTCGCGCTCTACGGATCCAGCGTCAGCACATACGGGAACAGGCGTGCTCATGCTGGTACGGGCAATATATGCCTCATAAAACTGATCATGGATGGTGGCCATCTCTATTGAATAGTGATAAGTTTTTCCCGGTTCCACCGGATGGTGTAATACCTTCTGAGTGGCGCCTGAATCGGTAACAAAGTTTACTTCCTGGTAAAAGTCGTCAGTGTACCGGGTACTGGTAGCGCTTTCGGTGGTCCGGATATAATAGGCGATATCGTTATAACTCTTATCGGTAAGCGACAGTTCGATGGTATTGGCATCGATGGCCCGCGCTGTAAATACGGGAGGGTAATTTTTGGAATAGGTGGTGGCCCAGTAAACTTCGGAGAACGGCGAAACTTCACCGCCAACACGTGCGCGCAACTTGTAATAGTGGGTTGTTCTCGGTTTGAGGTTGTAGTGGTAATACTCTGTAACACCTGGCCCAACAGTGGTCACGAGCTGATAACCTGAATTTTCATCGAACGAATGGTAGATCTCTGTGCTTGCTCCGGAGTTTTCATTGCGGAATTCCAATCGCAGGTAATCCTGTTCTCCGGGATATGTATAAGGCTCGAATTCCGGTGCGGTCAATGCTGCTTCGGTGGAAAGATCGGTGCTAACGGTGAAGTTAGTTAGCAGTGATGTGGAGATGAAGAGCAAGAAGAAAAACTGCTGCTTGTAGTTGTGTTTCATGAAATGTGGTTTTTTTTCTTGCTCCGAATAATCTTATGCCTGAGGGGAAAAGGAGTAAGGAGCCAGGAGTAAGGAGTCAGGAGTCGGGCCTCGCAGGTGGTGCGACGATCAGTGGAACTGTAGCTGGCAAAGCGTATTCGAGGAAATGTGTGAGGTAGGAACTGCTTTTAACCGAACGACTGTCTGAATTTCAGTGGTGAGAGGTTGGTTTTTCTTTTGAATAGCTTGTTAAACGACTGGGGGTACTCGAATCCTAATTGATAGGCTACCTCAGCAACGGAGAGATTACTGGTTGACAGGATCTCTTTGGCTTTTTCGATGAGTTTGTTGTGAATGTGCTGCTGGGCGTTTTGTCCGGTGAGGGAACGCAGCATATCGCTCAGGTAATGGGGCGAAACATGGAGCTCATCCGCCAGGTACTGCACCGTTGGCAAACCTTTCATCAACGCGGTTTTGTTGTTGAAATAGTCGTCTAGCAGCGTCTCGAGCTTTGTCAGCAGATCGTGGCTTGCGGCTTTGCGGGTGATGAACTGGCGTTTGTAAAAACGGTTGCTGTAATTCAGCAGCAGCTCGATCTGCGTAATGATTACATCCTGACTGAACTCGTCTATGGGAAGCTGCAGCTCATCATCGATATTTTTCAAAATGCCAAGGATCAAGGTGCGCTCTTTCTCCGACAGGTGTAACGCTTCGTTTACAGCGTATGAGAAGAAACCAAAATTTTTGATGTTCTTTCCCAACGGGTAGTTCCTGATGAAATCGGGATGGATGAGCAAAGTAAATCCCATGTACTCCGTATCATCTGTAGTGGCCAGCAGCTGATTGGGTGACGTAAAGACGAGGCCACCTTCATCGAAATCATAATAATTCTGTCCATACTTTATTTTGCCGCGAAGGCCCTGCTTATACGAGACCTTATAAAAATCGAGCAGGAATGAAGGAGGCAGCTGTTCTTTGTTGATGGAGATCAGCGTATTGTCAACAACGCTTATCAACGGGTGCAAAGGCTTTGGTAAGCCCAGCACCCGGTGCAGGTCAGAGATAGAATTGAATGCTTGCGGAATGTGCTGCACTGTCAGTTGATTTACGCTCCGAAAAACGTTTGCTCCATTTGTTTTCTGAACTTCTCGTCGCCCAGCTGCTGGCGTTGCGCGTAGAGGGCCTTCGCATCCTCTCCTGCCACGTACCTGAGCTGGTCTTTACCGTCGGTGGCCGCTTCATACACCACCTCCGCGATCTGGGCTGCAGGTGTAAAGGTATCTTCATGAATTCCGTCAAACAATTTTTTCACCCATTTTTCGTAAGCAGGGTGTGACGACATATCTATGGAGCGGTTCAGGAAATCTGTTTTGATGCCACCGGGAGAGACCGTTTTGATACCCACGCCAAACCTGTTGAGCTCAAAGGCCATACTTTCACTCCAGCCTTCCAGCGCCCACTTGGTGGCGTGATAAACCGAGCTGAATGGAAACGTGAGCAGACCGCCCATCGATGTGGTGGTGATAAACAGCCCGCTTTGCCTTTCCCTGAAATAAGGAATGAATGCCTGCGTAACACGGATCACACCCAAAAGATTGGTATCGAGCTGGCGGGTGAGCTGCTCTTCAGTGATGGGCTCCAGTGGCCCTATCAATCCATAACCCGCATTATTGAACACTACATCGATCGTACCTGAAGCGATTGCTTTTTGGGTCGTTTCTTTAATCTGATCAGGATCCGTGACATCCAGCGGCAGGAGTGTAATGTTGCTCAACCCGCTCAGCTCTTTTTCGTTCTCCGGTTTGCGCATGGTAGCGATCACCTTCCATCCCCTGGAAGCAAACAACCTGGCCGATGCTTTTCCCAAGCCTGTAGAGGCGCCTGTGATGAAAATTGTTTTCATTTTCTTGTGATTTAAAATTGATGTACAAAAGTGCGCGGCGCAAACTTCAGGAATGTATCCGGATTGGGGATCGTTGTGTTCTAAACGGAGTTGAAAAAGAATTAAGGAGTAAGAATTAAGGAGTAAGGAGGGGGGGGGCAAGAAGTCAGAAGTCAGCCTCCTTCGCTAAAGCTTCGGCGGCCAAGGGAGTCAGGAGGGGACTGGCTTCGGGCAACGGGCGTGGGGCATATTAGAAGTTGTTTGTATCTTTCCAGGATAATGTAGTGCTCCTCATGGCTAAATCAAAAGCTGATTGCTCTCCTGCACCTGTCGGCAAGAGAAAATATGTCTCTGACCTGGGCAAAATTTTAGTGAAAGACTATGGCAAAAAGAAGTTCTATAAGCCCGAAGAGGTGAAGAAGGCTCATAAAAAGAGCACCTGGAGCGATCTGGATTTTGTTTGCTGCGGAATGAGCACCTATACTTCACACGACGACTTCGATGCCTATCATGCCCAAACCGGCGAGCTTTGCGACTACACCTCGATGAAGGCTGAGATGCTGGAAGGAATCTCCTTAACCGAAGGGGTTCATTTAAGCGAATTGCCCGCGGCAGACCTGGACGCCTCGTGGCTCGATATCGGGGAAATATTCGGAGGCATGCTTGACGGAATAGGTGAGTTCTTTTCTGCAATAGCAGACGGGTTGGACTGAAGACCAAGGTACGAACCAACCTCTCGCCTGGTGACACATCGGATGGCTCGCTGAAATTCACAGTTTCATACTTAAGTACGAGAGGGGCTGGCGGCCACATCTGTAAATTTGAGCCAGGAAACAACATTATATCATGACGGTAAAAGAAGCACTGGCAGCACTCAAATCAATGGGTAATGAAAAGATGTATGCGCAAAACGTGAAAAAAGGCGCTGGTAAAAATCAGTTTGGTGTAATGCTGGGTGATATACGAACGCTTGGGAACAAGATCAAAACAGACCACGCCCTGGGCCTGGAGCTGTGGAAAACCGACAATATAGAGGCGCGGCTGCTGGCAACGCTGATCATGAAACCCAAAGCGTTGTCGGCAAAGGAGCTGGACGACATGGTGAAGTCCATCACCTTTGTGCAGGAAGCCGATTGGTTCAATTCTTATGTGGTGAAAGATCATCCGCAAAGTGAGTCACTGCGCGAAAAGTGGATGGCTTCTTCCAACCCCTGGGCGGCCAGGGCCGGGTGGAGCCTTACCAGCGGCCGGATCGTACGGTCGCCGGAAGGCCTGGACCCTGTTCAGCTTTTGGATCGCATTGAGTCTGAAATGCCCACCGCTCCTCCCGAAGTGCAATGGACCATGAACACAGCCCTGGCACAAATTGGAATCAACTTCCCCAAACTACGCAAGCGCGCCATCGACATCGGTGAATCGTTAGGCATCTATCGCGATTATCCCGTTTCCAAAGGATGCACCTCTCCTTTCGCGCCTATTTGGATTAGAGAGATGGTGAAAAGAGGTGAAAAGAAGTAAGAAGCCAGGAGCCAGGAGTCAGGAGGGGCGAGCTTCGGGAAAGTGAGTAGCATAACCCTTGATTCATGACTTAGACGGTCATTAAATTTTACAAATGAATGCCGCCTGATACTTCGATGCGTTGGCCGTTGATCCAGCGGCCGCCTTCGCTGCAGAGGAATGCTACAACGGCGCCGATATCTGCGGCAACGCCTGTACGTCCGAGGGCCGTAGCGCTGGCAATGTGTTTATTAACTTCTTCATTGTCGCGTACCAGTCCACCGCTGAAGTCTGTTGCAATGGCGCCGGGAGCAATGGAATTCACAGCAATTTTACGTGCACCCAGTTCTTTCGCCATATAACGTGTGAGTGTGTCAATGGCACCTTTCATAGAGGCATAGGCACTGTATCCCGGGTATGAGAACCTTGCGAGGCCGGATGAAATATTGACGATACGTCCGCCATCGCCGATCAAGGAAAGCAACCGCTGCGTGAGAAAGTACACACCTTTGAAGTGGATGTTCATCAGCTCGTCGAACTGCGCTTCGGTGGTTTCAGCGAAGGGTGCGTGAATGCCAACGCCCGCATTGTTGACCAGGAAATCAAAGGTCTCTGCATCGAAGGTGCTCTTCAGGGAAGCCTTGACATCAGTGGCAAATTTTGAAAAACTTCCGATGTCGCCGGCATTGAGCTGGAGCGCTGCAGCCTTGCGGCCAGACTTCTGGATGTCCGCCACCACTTTCAGTGCTTCTTCTTTTTTGCTGTTGTAGGTGATGATCACATCAACGCCGTTACCCGCGAAGTTCAGGGCCATATCTTTGCCGAGGCCACGGCTGCCACCGGTTACCAGGGCGATCTTACTTTTTGTTGTCATTGTTATTTGTTTTTGAATGACACAAAAATCGCTCTGCCCGATGCTCACCGCGTTGCAGGCATCAATCCAGGATTTGCAAAAATCAAATCAGCGGCGAAAAGCCAGGGGTGCGAAGCCGGTCTGTTTCTTGAAGAAATTGGAAAAATGTGCCACTTCCTCGAAGCCGAGGCTGTAGGCAACTTCGGAGATGTTCCAGTCAGTCTGTTTTAAAAGGATCTTGGCTTCCTGGGCAATACGTGCGCCGATGAGCACCGTGGTGGTTTTGCCGGTGTTCTCTTTCAGCACCTTGTTGAGGTGGTTCACGTGCACCGACAACCTGTCTGCAAAATCTTTGGCCGAGCGCAGGGCCAACCGCTGCCCCGCCGATTCTATCGGAAACTGCCGTTCAAGCAATTCAATGAACAGTAAAGAAACGCGGGCGGATGCATTGTGGGTGTTGTATAACGTTGTTGCCGGCTGAAGCTTTTGACCAAAATGGATGAGCTCCAGCACGTAATTCCTAATGAGATCGTATTTATAGGCATAATTGGAAGCAATCTCCCGATGCATCTTCAGGAAGATCGACGACAGCTCTTTTTTATCCTCGGCGGTAAGCTCAAATATCGGGTAACCGCCAGGCCTGAAGATGGGAAGCTCGTCAAGCACCACGCCACTTTTGTTGGGCATCAGAAAATCGGCTGTAAAAATGCAGAAATGTCCTGCCTGTTGCTCATCCTGCGGTATGTAGTTGTAAGGGATGCGGGGTGTTGCGAACAGCAGCGCGTTTTTTTTGATGTCGATTATTTTATCGGCATACTCAGCGCGGTTCTTTCCGATGATCAGGCTGATCTTGTAATAAGCGCGCCGGTTATACGGCATCTCGCCTTTTTCACGCATCCTGGCCATGAGCTCATCGATCCGGAAAACATTAAAATGCCCGATCTCTTTGTTGATATTCTCAGGGATGAGGGAGGCGGTGTGGCGGTAAAATTCTTCGAGTGATGCGATCGCCATAACTTTTGCGAAAATCAAATGTACGGATTCCCATACATGAAGTTTGAAAACTTCATAAATAAAAAGCACAAGTCACCCACGTGCCATGGCGCCAGGCGGAAGACTTGCGCTGGTTTGAGGGCTCCAATAAGAAAGCAAGCGCCCCAACGTTGGAGCCTCTTGCTTTTAAAAGGATTCAGGATCGCTTATGCAATGTGTTATTATAGTGGTGCTTCTGCGGTTGCCGTGGTGATCACGGGCCATTTGCCGGGGCCGCCCACACTTACACCTTTGGTATCGCCTTTGGCAGCGTCTTGCCCGAAGTAATACAAAGGCCAGCCTTTATACGTGAGCTGTGATCTTCCAAAAACAGTGATGGTACCAAAGTCGCTGGCGCTCATACCTGAGGGCAGGCGGGTGATCTGCGTGTGAAAGATCGGCCAGTTAGCATCGTTGCTGAAAGTTGAATTGGTAAAGGTGTTGGTGCTTTTCTTGTCGTTGGTGAAAAGATACAAGGTGCGGCCAGCAGCATCGGTGAAGTAGCGCGTTACGCCTGTGCCTTCAACGTAGGCGCTGGTGTAGTTTTTACCATCGAGGCCAACAAGCTGCGCATTGGCTACCATCAGGCTGTAGTCCGGCTTGGCAACAAACCAAATGGTTCCGAAATTCTCGCCACCGGTTTGTCCGGCAGCTTCGATGCTGCCATTGTTATCGGGCGAAAAATAGTAGAGCGGTCTGCCTTTGTAAGTTGTTTGTTTGGTTGCGCCATCACCGATGGATCCGAAATCCGCCGCATTGAGCAAGCCACCCGACGGAATTACGATCTGATCTGTCTTGAAGAAGGGCCACCGTGTGAGACATCCGCCAGTGCAATTGCTTGTGCCTTTGGTATCGCGCGCAAAGAAATAAAGTATCCGTCCCTGGTTATCGGTTAAAACATTGCCATACGTGGCATGGCTGACCAGCATGATAGAATAGTTGGTTTTGGCAACGAACCATTCATTATCAAGGGCTTCTCCTGTGGCGTCACCCTTAGCCTTGTCGCCCACATAATAATACAAGGGCCATCCCTTATAGGTAGTCTGCATGCGGCCATCGTTGCGCGTGATGGTTGCAAAGTCTGCAAGATCAATCCCTGCCTGTGGCTTCAGATCGGCAGCATAGTATACTGGCCATGCTGCGAGACAATTATCGGCGCATTGACTTTGGCCGCCGACGTCTTTGGTGAAAACGTAAAGTGTCTTGCCGTTGCCATCCACGAGGATCTCGCCCAGGGTGGCATGTGTGCTGATCGATACAACGCCTGGGTTAACGGAGTCGTCATCCGAACATCTGTTAAAGGAGAAGGCCAGGAGCACCGCGCCGAAGACAGCAAAAAGGCTTCTGACTGAGGAAGTTGAGAAATGCATGAATTTCATAGTTGATAACGGGTATGGTTTTGTTGATTTGAATCAGATCTAAAGATCTGACAGTATTTGCCCGTACAGCTGATCACACCCAATGGTTGCCTGCCGGGACTGGAACAGGGGCATATTCATGTTACCAGTTTAGTGACAGTAAGGTGTGTGGGTAAGTCAGTTGAATGATTATAATGAAATCGATCTGCATAACGCGGGAATTTTTTGCGGCCGCCGCGCATTATATATTTGAGTGCTGCAAATTAACGTGGCTGTGTATGCTTGATATTGTCATTGAGGCGCGCCAGGCGTCATTGGGACCTGGAATGGAAGTAAAAAGGATCCTGCCGTTTCGCCAGAGAAGAATGGTGGGGCCGTTCATTTTTATGGATCACGCAGGCCCCGTGAAGGTCAATCCATCGGCCAGTAAAAACATCGACGTTTTGCCACATCCCCATATCGGACTTTCTACCGTCAGCTATTTGTTCGGAGGCCAGGTGACACACCGCGACAGCCTGGGTGTTGAGCAAGTGATAAAACCCGGCGAAGTCAACTGGATGACGGCCGGAAAAGGTATCGCGCACTCAGAACGGTTCGAAGACCCGGCTGTGCTTGCCGGCGGTGAACTGGAAATGTTACAAACCTGGGTGGCGCTTCCTGAAAAGGATGAAGAGTCTGATCCATCGTTCATTAATTATAAATCCGAAATTTTGCCTGTCTATACCGATAAAGGAGTCTGGATGCGGCTTATTGCAGGTGATGCTTTCGGCCTGGGGAATACCGTGAAGACGCATTCGCCTTTATTTTATTTGCACGCTTCTATCCAGCAAGGTGCCAGGTTTGGTCTACCAAAAGAACATCCGGAGCGCGCCGTCTACATCGCCAAAGGTGAGCTCGAAGTTTCCGGACGATCTTATCGTGCAGGGCAAATGCTGGTGTTCACGCCAGGTGTCGACCCCATTCTCGTGGCAAAGGAAGCAAGCACGCTGATGTTGCTGGGCGGCGAACCTTTGGGTGAACGATTTATCTGGTGGAATTTTGTTTCATCGCGCAAAGAGCGGATCGAGCAGGCAAAAGCAGACTGGAAAAGTGGTAAGATCATTTTGCCGCCCAACGACAACCAGGAGTTTGTTCCGTTGCCGGAAGACAAGTTCAAACCTGCGGGTAGTCCTCCTCCCCAGGCGTTGTCGTGAGTTACATCAAGCGGGAGAAGTTTGAAAACTTCAAAAGTAAAGAGCACAAGTCACCCGCATGCCACGGCACCAGCGGAAGACTTGCGCTAGTTAGGGCGGGAAGATCATTTTGCCGCCCAACGACAACCACGAGTTTGTTCCGTTGCCCGAAGACAAGTTCAAACCTGCGGGTAGTCCTCCTCCCCAGGCGTTGTCATGAGTTACATCAAGCGGGAGAAGTTTGAAAACTTCAAAAGTAAAGAGCACAAGCCACCCGCATGCCACGGCACCAGCGGAAGACTTGCGCTAGTTAGGTGAGGCTGGTTTCGTGAGGGTTGCACCTATTGAGTCACCCGTTGCACTCAGGAAATTGAAAAATCAGCTATTTCGCTTCCGGATTTATACATCCGGTTGATCTGCCAGCGATGACGGGAGATCTTTGGAAGAACTGATTTGTGCATGAGCTATCAATTCTTCCATCCGCCCCAACATTTACGGGAATACGTGCGATGTTTTTGGACGCATGACTACGACGGCATGGATCCTTCCGGAAAATATGTCAGGACGGTTGTGGATGATTCATCGTGCATCGTATTCCATCACCATCAGGGCGATAGCGCTTTCGTGGACGAACGCAACGAAAAAGTTTATACAGGACTGATCTATGGCAAACAGCTGAAGCCATCGCGGTCAATGGCCATCAGGCCTTCGTGCGGCACCGGTGTAAGCTTCACCAGCCAGGGTATTAAACTGTTGTTTGGAATAGACGCCAGCGAGCTTACCGGCAGGCATGTATCACTCGAGGCGTTTAACAACATCCGCATCACCGAACAAGTACTGGAAATGAAAAACCACCACGAACGGATCGGTCTCCTTTCTCATTTTTTATCCAGACAGATCGATCGCAACAGAAAGGCCGATCAGCTGGTGGCGCATTGTTGCCAGCGCATCAAACAACACAAGGGCAATATCACCGTGCGGGCCTTGGCACAATTCTATAACATCTCAGAACGACAGCTCGAACGACGCTTCTGGCAAACGGTGGGCCTGGCGCCCAAGTTCTTTGCCAGGATCACCAAATTTCAGTGTGCCCTTGCGCTGATCACCGGCAGTAAACCGGTGGACTTCTCCGATGTAGCTTTTGCGCTCAATTATCCGGACCAGTCACGGCTTATACAGAATGTAAAAGAGCTGTCTGGCCTAACGCCAAAAACACTGGCCAGGGAGAACAAACAAATCCTGATGCTTAGTGAAGAGGTTGAAGTTTAAAGTTTGAGGTTTAAAGTTTCAGCGAGAGCCCCTGGTCCGGGGGAACGCAGGGACCTCCATGGAGACCACTCACCAGCGCATAGCCGTATTGATATGTTTTTCGTGTAAGCTTCGATGTGCTTCGCTTCAGCTGCTGAGCGCTGGCGTTGTTAAAAAACAACACCACAAGCAATGCCATGATATATAGCAACACCTTATTCATACAAATGAATGGATCACCTTATGAATTTGACCGCGCAGGTTCGTAACGCAGCACTACAATGCCACAACTGAATGCCTGCGACCCTGCAAGTTTGAACAGTGACCGGGAGCCCGCGTTGAAGATCGGCATTCCCTTTCCTATGGCTGCAGGATTGATGAACAGGTGCAGCTCGTCGATCAGCTGCCTTTCAATTAATGACGACACAAAGGTTGCTCCCCCGTAAGCAATGATATCTCCACCCTGCTGCGCTTTCAGCGCGGCAACCTCGTCAACAACATTGCCCCTGGCGAGCGTGGTGTTTTTCCACTCAGACCTGTCAAGCGTGTGCGTGAAAACAACTTTGCGCGTATTATTGAAGATGTCGGCACCTTCAGCCTCGGGATTTGCAGCCCAGAAGGGAATGAATCCCTGCGCAAGTTTTCTGCCCAGTATGATGCAGTCTACGGGTTCAGTAATTTGCTTCACATACGCCTTCAGTTCATCGTCCCAGTTGGTCACCATCCAATCCATCTGGCCTTCGGGACCGGCAACAAAGCCATCGATGGAGAGTTGCATTTGCAATTTTAATTTTCGCATAAAGATTTTAAGTCAATGCAACAAAATAACGACCTGGCGAAGAAAGAAAATTGACAAAAACCGACATGGGAAATAAGAACAACGGGAATTTCCAGGGTTTGGAATCACCTGAATTTGGATGAATCACCAACTACTTCCCGAACCTCCGCCACCTGACGAGCCTCCACCCCAGCTGCTGCTGCTGCTGGAAGAGCCTGAGCTGGAAGAGCTGCTGCTGGAATCGGATTTTTTCGGGATGGTGAATCTGATCTTGGTTTTTTCGCCACAGTTGGCGCACAAGAAGTGATTGTAGCCATACCCGCTGGAACTGGTGGTTGCATCCGATACCACTTCACGCTGGGTCAGCTTCACTGTCTTTTTAGAACAGGTATTGCAACGCATGATCGTGGACCGGAAGTTCTCATGCTGAAATACCCGCTGACGGTTACAGGTATGGCAAACCCAAACATCGTAGTCGATGGAATTCAATTCCTCTTCTTTCACTTCACCTACAGCGAGAAACTTGTTGTCGGCAAATTCGTCGAGCTTCACCATCGTCGAACCACACTCGCAAGTGTAGGGAGCTTCTCTCAGCTTGTGCATCCGCGACCTGTGCCAACGATGGAACAACCACAGGAAAGGCAGCGGAAATATGTACGAAAATATTTTAACGTTGCGGTACGCCTCCGCCAGTGCCTCATACTTTATGTGCCGCTCACCGGATGACAATTTTGCTGCCCTGAGCGGAAGCAGTACCATATAATGCAGATGAACATACGCACACCAGGTGAGGTACGCCGCTGCTATCGACACATAGACCGGCGCATCGGGCAACCGGTAGGTGAAGAAATAAATTTCCAGCACCACTACAGGCCCCAACAGCAGGAAGAGCACGATGAACCAATTGTGGGTGTGGAGCTTGTTGCTGAATAGCGGAAAGAAAACCTTGGCTTCATTCGCTTCTTTTTTCCTGTACTCGCGCCGGCCTCCATCAAAGGTGGCCAGTGCCGCCACAACAATGCCGATGCCATAGACGATGAAAAAAATAAATGAATTCAATAATACATTCAGCGCATTCCCAACGGAAGTCTCATAAGGAATGCGGATCGTATAGGTGTAACCCTCCGCCGTTTGTTCAACAGACGACATTGTGGTGTCAGGAAGCTCAGGAAGCTCTTCGGATTCGTTAACACTCCTTACAGTAGCCCACGCCTGGAGGAAAGACATCTTACGGGGTGTTTTAACAGTGTATACATTGTCTTCCCAGGTTATTTCAGAATAGTCAAGATTTGGCGCCTCAACAGCGGTTGTATCGGATGCATACGGCGTTTCTGCAGCAACGGCCTCCGGGTTCAAGTGATTAAAAAGTGCATTCACACCCACTACCATGCCATTGTCATAGTCATCTGACCTGAAATAAGGCACCATGTAATCTTGCTGGATCCGAAAACACGTAACATCCGGGAGGTCACCTTCCAGTCCATAGCCGGTCTCGAATTCCACACGATGCTGGTCTTTCACTAACAGGATCAGCAGGCCATTGTCTTTTTCTTTCGATCCGAGCTGCCAGTGATTGAACAGCGCCACGGCAAAATCTTTGGGCACCTGGTCGCCGATGGAGTTTAACAGCACCACCGCTACCTGGGCTTTTCCCGCCTGGTCCAACGCTGCGAGCTGGGCGTTGATCTGCTGTGCAACCGGTTCTGTAATGATGTGATCTGCATTGCTCACATATCCGCCGTCGATCTTCTTGGGATCAGGCACTTCCTCTACGCTGTATTGATGCTGCTCACTATCAGAACAGCTGAGAATGAAGAGTGCAACTGTTATAAAAAACAACAGGTTTTTGGCTGCGGGGGAAATTTTGTTCATAAAACGTTAAGATACTAAAAAGTCCACAGTCGACGGTCCACAGTCCACGGCAGGTGGTGTGAACTTCACTGTAACCAAATTCAGCCTATCAAAGCTGAATCTCGTATATGAACAACATTTCGTTCTTAGTGTCCCAAAAATATTTTGAGCCACCGAATTGTCCGTATACTTCACTGCCTTGATCGGGTGTGAACCAGTCAGGTTTTTCAATCCAGTCTGGCGGCTCGACCTCAAATATTTCTGACCGGCTTACGCCAACTTTGTCAATTCTATGGCCTTCGAATCGATTTATCACCTTAAAGTTCCGCCACCACTCCTGCGTGGGTTTCAATTGCAGGAACATAACATACTCTTTAGTCCAGTGAGCAGATTGCCAGTATCTTCCTTTCTGTAATTCAACACCCGTGGGAGCTCCTCCATCCGCCCAATGATAATATACCTTCTCCGGGTCATTGGTATTGATCTCATCACAACTCGTGAGGAGCATCAGCATGATCGATAAGAAACAGGTTGAGTATTTCAATTTGATCTTTACTGTCGGCATGTTAGTTTCTTTGCGCGACAAATATCAAAAAAACCAGGCAGATTGTTTTGCCAGTATTCTGCCGGCCACATCTCCAGGTATTTGTCATTTTTTCGATTAAAATGCTGACCTTTGCGGTTCACAAAAATTCAACTGATGATCAATCCCAGCGAACTGGAAGAGCGTGAATACCTGGAAGAAATAAAAGAAAAGCTGTTGCTAGCCATCAGGCGGGTGAATGATTCAGTAAAGCAATATTCGGCGGAACTGAGGCAAAGCAAGGAGTATATCCATGAGCATCAGTCGGGAATGGACGAAGCCGACATGGTAGCTGCCGGCCAGTCCATCAATCGTATGGCCAGCATCGGAGAGTCGGCTGCGTTGCGTAAAAGAAAACTGATCAAGCTCAGCAGCTCTCCGTATTTCGGTCGCATCGATTTTGCGCCGGATAACGGCCAGGAGCTGCCGGTGTACATCGGCATCTATACTTTCACCGACGAGACCCAACGCGCCACGTTGATCTACGACTGGCGTGCGCCCATCTCATCCATGTTCTACGATTTCGAGCTTGGTGAAGGCTGGTATACAACACCTTCCGGGAAAGTAACGGGACGGATCCTGCTGAAACGTCAGTACAAGATCCAGGATGGCCGCATGGATTACATGATCGAAAACGCTGTGAGCATCCATGACGACATCCTGCAGAAGGAGCTGAGCAAATCGGCTGATGACAAGATGCGGAACATCGTGGCCACCATTCAGCGCGATCAGAACGCCGTGATCCGGAATGAAACAGCGCCGGTGATGATCATCCAGGGGGTGGCCGGATCCGGAAAGACATCTATTGCCCTTCACCGGATCGCTTTTTTATTGTATCGCTTCAGGGAAACGATCACCTCAAAAGACATTCTCATTATTTCTCCCAATAAAGTATTTGCCGACTACATTTCTAACGTATTGCCGGAGCTCGGTGAAGAACAAATCCCCGAAATGGAAATGGAAGAGCTGGCTGCCGACCTGCTGGAAAACAAATACAGGTTCCAGACCTTTTTTCAGCAGGTGTCCGAGCTGCTCGAAAAACATGATGCCGGCTTCATCGAAAGGATCCGTCTCAAGTCGTCGTTTGAATTTCTCAGCAAGCTCAACCAGTACCTCATCTACATTGAGAACAACTACTTCACCTTCGCCGAGCTGCAGGTAGGAAAAACGATCGTGCCCTTCCCTTTTATACTCGAAAGATTCAAAGCGTACCATCGCATACCTTTGTTAAAACGTTTTCCGGAGGTTGTAAAAGATGTACAGAATTTTGTGCGTGACAGCACGCAACGAAAACTGACGGGCCAGGAGAAAGCCAAGATATGGGAGGCGATACCACGGATGTTCAAGATGAACGATGTGTTTGACCTGTACCGCGATTTTTACAGGTGGCTTGGAAAGGAAGACCTGTTCAAAACCAAACATGGGGGCGTGCTCGAGTATGCCGATGTGTTTCCGCTGATCTATTTCAAATTGCGTCTTGAAGGCCTGCAGCCCTTCGATCATGTGAAACATCTGCTGGTAGACGAGATGCAGGATTATACACCGGTTCAATATGCGGTATTATCGAGGTTATTCAAGTGCAAAAAAACCATTCTCGGTGATGTGAGCCAGACCGTCAATCCATACAGCGCTTCGTCTGCCGACACGATCCAGCAGGTTTTTCCGCAAGCCGATACCGTCAAACTTTTAAGAAGCTACCGGTCTACCTATGAAATAACCGCCTTCGCACAACGGATCATTCACAATCCCGACCTGATTGCCATGGAACGACATGGGCAAGTTCCGGACCTGATCGGCTGCCAGAGCAATGCAGAAGAGGTGGAGGTGATCAAAAAAATGATCGCCGCATTCAAAACATCGGGGTATCACTCTCTGGGCATCATCTGCAAAACGCATCAACAGGCAAAATTCCTGAATGACGAACTGAAATCTTTGGGCGTGCACCTGCTCACGGCTGACAGCACTGCCTTCAAGGAAGGGATCACCATCACCACTGCACACCTGTCTAAAGGACTGGAATTCGATCAGGTGATCGTGCCTTTTGTGTCGTCACGCAACTATCAATCGGATGTGGATATGAAAATGCTTTACATTGCCTGTACGCGGGCGATGCATCAGCTGACGCTGACGTTCACAACCTCATCCCCGGCCAACCTCATCCCGGCCTTCTCCTGAGAGGAGAAGGGGGGCCTGCCCTTTGTCTTAGACAACGGGCATTGTTTTTTCGCTGTGTTGGAGCACGCGCGTGATTTCGCGGGTGGTTTTTGTGAAGGGGCCGGATGATTCAAGTTTCAGGCTGGCCATGGCGGCTGCGAATTCGCCGGCATGTTGGAGTGTGGCGCCCTGGATGCGCTGACTCAGGTAGCCTGCCATGTATGTATCACCACAGCCTGTTGCGTCTACTACCTGGCGTGGTATGTAGGCGGGGATATCGTAAAAGGTATTGTCATGATAGAGTACGGAGCCCTTGCTGCCCAGCGTGATGATCACTTCTTCCACACCCCAGTCGGCGAGCATGCGCGCACCGGTGCGGGGGTCAGCCTGACCGGTGAGGACCTCCATCTCATACTCATTCGCTTTCAGCATGCTGATGTAGGGCAGTGCCGCGATCTTGTCTGCCCAGTCAATGGGTACCACTTTCTGTCCATCGACTTTGCGCAGGAATCCCTGCACATCCAGTGACACCTTACCTTTCGAGGCCAGCAGGCGGATCAGGTCTATGGACATGTCTGGCGCCAGCAATGGCCCAAGATGATAGATGCTTGCCGTTGCAGGCTGGAGCTGCTCCATAGTAAACGGATCGGCCACCTGCAACACGCGCTGGGTGCGGTGATCGAGGTTTCCGGTATACGTGTTCTCGAAAAAAACGGTATGGGTACTGGGCAACGCCATCACTTCAATATTTTTGGCGCGCAGCTCAGCCACCCGTGGCAGGTCACTTTCGCCCAGTGCCGTTACCAGCAAATATTTCACAGGCGTTGTATTGATGGCATGCGAAAAGTAAAATGCGGTACCACCCGCCATGTACATTTCGGTTTGTGGCGTTACTACCTTGTCGCGGGTGATGTGGCCGATGCAGCAGATATCATACATAATCCTGTGGTGCTGATTTTATTCCGGCAAATGTACGGATTGCCGGAATATCTTGACACAGTGAATCCTCTGAAAAATGAAAAGACAGTTACACATTAATGTACAACTGTCTGAACTTTATACAGCGTTTCCCTGTTTTAGACGATCTCTATATACCCTTCTGTTCCATGCACACGAATGCGTTGCCCGTCTTTGATCAGTTTGGTAGCATTCTCCACGCCTACTACTGCTGGTAAACCATATTCGCGTGCGATCACTGCGCCATGGGTCATCAGCCCACCAACTTCGGTAACGAGGCCTTTTATGGATACAAACAATGGTGTCCAGCTGGGATCCGTAAAAGCAGTGACCAATATATCGCCATCTTCCAGGTCAGCCTCTTCCATGTTCAGGATTACACGGGCGCGCCCCTCGATCACGCCCGCAGAAACGGGAAGTCCCACGATCGCCCCGGCCGGGATACCCTCCCGATTGTACTTGCCAGCAACGATCTCACCGTCTGACGTGATGACCCGTGGCGGCGTTAGTTTTTCATACTGCTTATATTCATCCTTCCGATTGCTGATGATCTGGTAATCCAGTTTATGGGTGCGCACTACTTCGTGAAGCTCTTCAAAAGTGAGGTAGTATGCATCTTCCTTCTCATGGAGAACCCCGGCTTGCACGAGCCGTTCGGCCTCCTTCAGTAGAGCCTGTTTATAAACAAAGTAACGCTTGATCATGGCATATTTTGGATACTCGCGATAACCTGCGAAATTCCGGATCGCATCGATCATACTTTTTGTTTTTTTAGCTTTTTCCTCACCATCCGGCCCCTGATAGCTGGCAGGGTCCTTCAACCGCGCTAATAACTCCTGTTCTTTTTTTAATGCTTCCTGCTTTCCCTGGTCAAATTTCCGCTTGCTGGCACCAGGCTCAAAATTCCTGATGTTGCTCAGGATCATCGGGACAAGGGTAATTGGTTTTTCGCTCCAGCGGGTTTTGGTAATATCGATCTCTCCCACACACCGCATGCCGTATTTATCAAGATAAGCCTCGATAGCATTTCGGGTTTCTTTGCCACCCTTAAGCTTCAACAGCTCATCTAAAAAGTTATCATTTTTTACATGGTGCAAATAATCGATTACTTCAGGATAAGGACGGATCGCGTCTGCAACGTCCAACAGCGCCAGGCCCATTTCCGACGTGATATTATTTGGTGCGGATTGGGCCAGCGTATCTGCCGCGTTCTTCTCACCCAGCCACTCATTCATTTTTTCATTGATCCACGCCGCCGCGTTGATCGAAGCCATGATAGCCCCCAGGCTTCGTGGATCAAATGATAACGTCTTCAGTCGCTGGATGTCCTCAACGATAAAATCGAACACTTCCGATCCCGATCTTGTTTGGATGTTTTGCTTTAACGTTTCTACCGATGTTTCAAAGTTTGTGATCAATTCAGAAACGATTGCCGGATCGAGGCTATCGGGATCAGGTTGTGTTTGAAAAACCGCAGGCAATTCGGTTTTTTTACAGTCGTCGGCGGCCGGTGCTTTATTCGCCGCTTTATCGGGTGGGCTATCGGGCGTTGACGATTTTATAAAATCACCTCGCTCTACAACGGTCATCAGCGCGTCTTTGATGAGCGGATCGGATTTCCCCAACCCGTCTATTACTGTTCTTCTGTTGGCAGGCGACGCCAGCATGTGTGTGAGATCGACAAACAACCTTCCACCCGCTTTACGCATGGGGGCCCGCGTTATCAACAGGTAGAAAGACAATCCCAGTGGTCGTATGGGGTCGGTCATCATTTGCTGATGGCCCACCGATACATAGACGTGATTTTCCTGATCATTGGCCTCGGGTATGGGAAATAAAGTAGTGATGGGCCTGCTTTGAACAATATAGAATCTGTCATCAACCAAACACCATTCGATGTCCTGGGGGTGGCCGAAATGTTCTTCGATCTTTCTGCCGATGCCTGCAAGCTGCAAGATCTGTTCATCGGTGAGCGCCTGCCTGTTCTGCCGCCCCGGATCGATCTCCTGTTGTTTGGTGCCTCCTTCTTTCACGGCATCAACAGCGAGCTTTTTCGTAGAGATCTTCTTATCTATAATACTGCCCTTCTGCACTTTGTAATTATCAGCATTCACCAGGCCCGATACCAGGGCCTCGCCGAGTCCGAAGCTGGCATCGATGGATAAAATTTTCCTGTTGGATGTGACGGGATCTGCCGTGAATAAAATTCCCGAGACCTGCGGAAACACCATCTTCTGAACGACCACAGACAGGTGGACCTTTTTATGATCAAATCCATTTTGCAAACGGTAGGTTACGGCCCTGTCTGTATACAACGAGGCCCAGCACTTGCTGATGTGCTTCAGGATGGCCTGCTTGCCGATAATGTTCAGGTAGGTGTCTTGCTGGCCTGCAAAGGAAGCTGTTGGAAGATCTTCCGCGGTGGCGCTGGAACGTACGGCATAAGCGTTTTGGTCACCCAGTTTTTCAAGATGATGCGTAAGCTCACTATCGATACTTTTCGGGATCGTTATTTCTTCGATCACCTTGCGGATCTTTGCACTGGTTTCACTAATGGCTTTTCTATCATCCGCTTTTAGAACGGCCAGCTGATCCAGCAGGACGTTAAACGTTTCGTTACCGGCAATAACTTCTTTGTATGCGTCTGTGGTGACACAAAAGCCTTCGGGCACCTGTATTCCTTCGATCCTGGAGAGCTCACCCAGGTTGGCGCCTTTGCCTCCGACCATGGGGATCGCAGTTTGATCGATCTGCTGAAAACCAAATATGTAAGTGCTCATTTGTTGTTGAGTTTATTGGTTGCATCATTCATAATTTCGATCGCTTTCAAAAAGTAGGTTTCAATAACCTTCACTTCTTTGGCGGAAAATGAAGCGAGAAGCTTGTCTGACTTGCTTCGATACTCCTTATAGAGTGGCACAAAGAGGGCCATGATGTTTTCGGTATTCGGTTCGATGAATACCTTCCGCCGGTCGTCTTCAGCGAATTTCCTTTTTACCAGCTTTTTCTTTTCAAACCTGTCAATCAGTCCTGTCACGGCCCCCGTTGTGAGGCCCGTTAATACCGACAGCTCACCTGCCGTCATTTGTCCTTTTTCCATTAAAAATCCCAGGTATTTGTGGTCGGTTCCTGAGAGACCTGCCTTCCGGGCAACGGCTTCGTGCATCTGAAGGGTGGTGAATGCGTATGCCTGATTCAATTTCCTTATATGTTTGAGTGCCTCGTTGTCCATATTTTATCTTAGTTTGTAAATATCTTAGTAACAAAGATAATATTAAAAACATACAAAGCAAATCAGTTCACGGAAACTGGGCGGGTTTAAAATCCCAAATGCAAAACGCAAAGGGCGCAAAGGAGGCGCAAAGAACGCCGAGTAAATAAAGTCATTACTTTCTGGGAGCTGCGCAGATCTACTTGAATCAGTTATCGGGAATTGCAGCAGAACGCGAAGGTCGCTACGCTCCTTTTGAGGCTATCGGATCTTAAAAATAAAGGAGGATGAGGCCATGAATCTCAGGCAACAAACGTTTCGAAAATCCAGAAAGGGGTGTTCCCTAGATCTTATTTTTGCAATCCCGCCTGATGATCCTGCCACTGCTTTTCCCAAACAGTTAGTCCGGAGGAATATTTTGGATCGATCTTTTTGCATTGCGCCTCATACATGGATGCCAGCGCGCGCTCGCCCAGGAAATAATATATTTTTCCGAACGTATTCCACGAGGCAGCGCTGGAAGGATTCAACAATGCCTGGATCTTTGCCAGGGCTAATGCTTTTCTGAGATCATTCTTTTTCAACGCTTCATCCACGGCAGCACTGATGGCGCCAGGCGGTACCATGTTTACTACGGCAGCGCTTACGACACTATCCGTTTGCGTGTTCAATTGCGCAGTGCTCATCTTCAGAAAGCTGTCGCGGAGGTTTGTCATGGTGACGCCTGTTTCCATGATCTGCTTCAATCTTGGATAAGGGATCATGCTGTTCGTTTCTTCCTGGTCTGCCCTGGTGCGGATGAGGTATTCCGGGCGGAAAGGCTTGCTCACGATAAACCGGCTCAGGTCTTCATTACGTCCGTAGATCAGCTCCCTGCCCGCAACAAAACGGTTGTCGTAGCGATAGTACATGCAGGAGACGTGGAGCGCCTTATACCGGGGAAGATAGAAATAAAGAAAGTCTTTGGTTGGCAGGTTCGGATTGTTGCTGTCTTCGATGCGGTAGGTGATGATCTTATTGCGCTTGTCGTTGATAACCATGCTATCGGTGTCAACGAAACGAATATACTTACCGTACCGGAGCAGTGTAGCGGAGTCGATATATTCCTTGATCCTTTCAAAGTTCTGGCTGGTGGTGACCAATGTGATCTTGCGGCTGATGAAAGGAATAACGGACGAGATACTGTGCGGGTGCCAGTGCGTGCTCAGCACATATTTCAACGGCTTCGACGGAAAGTAACTTTTCAACGATTGCAATACCTGTTCGCCTTCCGCTGTATGATCTTTCAGGTGGGTTGTACCGGCACCGTCGTTCGAGATCGGCATCTCGATCAGCGCGATGTAGTTGCGGAATTCTACGATGGTGCTTTTGGTTACAATGTTTTTGGTTTTTGTGGTGTCATAGTACATGAAATAGAGTCCTTCGTCGACCTTGCTGATGTGGTGGGGGGTTGTTTGCTGGGCAAAAGTGGTGACAGCCAGGGTAAGGATAGTATAGGTGAGTATTGTTTTCATGGGGGTAAATAAAGGTGGACCAAATATAAAGGTGGGCAAGCCCCTACCCTGGGAGTAGGTTCTTTTTAACAATTTATTTAACAAAAAAAGAGGACTCTAAATGGTGGGGTTCTAACCAGGGGGCACATTTACTGGTGTAGTTTCTTACTGCTTTTTTCTGTTTGCTTCTAGTGAAACAGCTTACATTTTGTGGCAGGGCCACGAGTCTTACTTTTTGTCTTGATACAAAAAGTAACAAAAAGATCAAGAGCCCAAAAATGCTGCCTCACACACTTGCCGGGGCGCGCCCGCTTTTGGGCTCGGGCCCCCGCGCGTCTAACCCGTTTTGACAGGGTGCAATAATAAAAGTTACAGTCTTTGATTCAGTGCTACGGTTATTCTTACTTCTTACCCCTACTCCTTCTGCAGCCTTTCATTTTTTTGGAAACTTACTGACCAATGTTTCGTATTATAGCTACAAAACTTATCTTTGCATCACATTGCAAAAATGTTCAACCCTTTAAAACGAGGGATTTCAAAAATGCCTGTCTTGTAATACCATACCAATCATAGCACTCCTTGTTCAAAAGGAGCTTGCTGGTATTTTGTCTGAATTTATTGGGTAATCGATAACGCCTGAACAAGGTGCCTGGAATTGCGTCTTAACCGTTGCACATTCCTGGATGGCAATGCCATACCCTTTTACAAACTTTAATCGTGACTATTATGAGTATTTCAAGAAAATACGGCAGAACATATCATTATCCTTTTTCGCCCGGAACCACAAGCGACGACCGGATCAACCACCAGTATTGGTCTGATATTAACCGGATCGATACCATTGTTCACACCGAAAAGCTCGATGGTGAAAATAACTGCCTGAGCTGGTATGGTGTGTTTGCGCGATCACACGCAGCCCCGACTACATCGGCATGGACACAAAACATCCGTGAGCGCTGGGCTCTGATGAAAAATGATCTGGGCGACCTCGAGATCTTTGGCGAGAATCTTTATGCGATCCATTCCATCGCGTACCGAAAACTGGAACATCACTTCTATGTCTTCGCGGTGCGGATCCAGGATATGTGGCTGAGCTGGGAAGAGGTGAAATTCTATGCATCGATGTTCGATTTCCCAACGGTGCCGGAATTGATGGTGGTAAAACCTTCGGACGAGCCGTCGTTCAAAGAGCAGGTAATGACGCTGGTGAAACAACCCAGCGCATTGGAATCGTACGATATACTCACGGAGAAACCATGTACCTGTGAAGGTCTTGTGAGCAGGAATGCAAACGCATATGCCGTACAAGAATTCGAGCACAACGTATTCAAATACGTTCGAAAGGGCCATGTAAAAACGGACGAGCATTGGACCCGAAACTGGCGCCGTGCAAAACTGAAGTGGGAGTATCCGTCATTAACAAACTAAAATCGGAACATTATGAACTGGTCAATTTCAAATTACAAGGAATGGCATAAGCTTGAGCAGGCGTTCACCTGGGTGGCCGATATGCGGGGCGTGGCACAGGACCGGATCCATCATGCCGAAGGTGATGTAGCCACTCATACAAAAATGGTGCTTGATGCCCTCACAAATGACGGGGGTTTTCAAACACTCGACCGGCAATCACAGGAGGTATTGTGGGCTGCCGCACTCTTGCACGATGTTGAGAAACGTTCTACCACCGTGACAGAAGATGATGGCCGCATTACCTCCAGGGGGCATGCCAAAAAAGGGGAGTTCACAGCAAGGGAGATCTTGTTTCGTGAGATCCCCACTCCTTTCTATCTGCGTGAAAAAATATGCGCGCTGGTAAGGCATCACGGCCTTCCTTTATGGATCATGGAGAAAGTCAATCCTGTAAAGTCGCTGCTTCAGGCTTCGCTGCGTGTTGACATGCCGTTACTGGCATTGCTGGCGAAATCAGACGCGCTGGGAAGGATCTGTTCCGATCAGCAGGAACTGCTGGACCGCGTAGAACTCTTTGCTGCTTATTGCGAGGAACAACAGTGCTGGAACAATCGCCGGGAGTTTGCTTCTGACGTGGCCAGGTTTACTTATTTCCATAAACCGGACTCTGCTCCTGACTACGTTCCCTACGATGATCTGAAAGGGGAAGTCATTATGATGTCAGCTTTACCGGGCATGGGAAAGGATACTTATCTTAAAAAACACTATCCTGATCTGCCGGTGATCAGCCTCGATGACATCAGGCGCAAGCATAAGCTTAAACCGGATGACTCTTCAGCAACGGGATGGGTGGTTCAAGAGGCCAAAGAGCAGGCGAAAATCTTTTTAAGAAAGGGACAGGCTTTTGCATGGAATGCCACCAACGTAACGCGGCAGATGAGGTCACAATGGATAGACCTGTTTGCATCGTACAAAGCACGCGTGAAGCTCTTCTATGTAGAGGTGCCTTACCAGGACTGGCTTCGTCAGAATAACAACCGCGAGCATCCTGTTCCTGCGAATGTACTTCAAAGGTTGCTGGGCAAACTGGAAGTGCCTACGCCGGATGAAGCGCATACGGTGGATTACATTGTTTAGAGGTATTTAATTTAAGGGGGCTGACATCTCAGCCCCCGCTTTACTCCAATGCTCTTCCAGCCAGGAGATTGCCGAGATTTTTTTTCGTACTCTCGTTGGGTTCATTCTCCTCTACGTGCAGAAGCAACTCTCTGGTTCCCTGTGGCCAGTGCTCCGCGCCCCAGCCTGACAGTGCTCTCACGGCCATATTACGATTTCTTATTACGGGACTTGTAAGGCCTACCTTTATCAACTCAAATCCGTGACCGGGATAGTGACCTAATTCCTGAAGCAGGGAGCTGAGACACGAATGGGCATTATATGCTGGTCCGAGTCCCATTTCGTCAGCTGGTCCCGTTGCAATTTCATTCAGCGGTAATTTTTCAACAGCCAGCGCCACGATCTGTTTGATCCTCTCCTGATCCGCGTTTCTCATAATATCATACCAGCGTGTTGACTGCAAGGGATCTTGCACGAGGCGTTGCCAGTGCGTTTCCCAAAGAGAAATGCCCAAAATATTGGCTGCCTGCGACACGCGCCAGAACTCCTGATCATCTCTTGTGTTTTTCTTTTCCAGGACTATCTGTTTCCATTTTGGATCAGAGAGTATCTTATGAAGATCGATCAGCATATCTGACCTTAAGTTAACCGACCACCCCATCCGCTCTCTTTGAGTCCAGTCTACCTCCTTATCTTCCAGGAAATCCTTAATAGCCGCGAGGTTCAGAAAAACATCAAGGGTATCGGCGCGCTCTTCAACCCGTGTTAAATACAGGTCCGTTACCTCCGCACCATCTTCATACTGATCTATGTTCTGTGCAGGCCCACCATTCATCAGGGCAACGATGAGGTCGCCGGCAGCACTCAACACATCCGCTGATACGGAGGGCATAGACAGTTCCGAAACCAGATCACCAGCAACGGCGCAGGTATACGCGAGGTATTCATACATCACGCTGTTTTTATAACCTTCGCGAAGGAGCCATTTTTTGATGGCCTGGTTTTTAGTATTGGCCAGCCTCTCCACCAGGTGAATTCTTCCCCATCCATCCACACATTTAGCCAACTCCCAAAGTACCGGCTCGCTGTTCTCTAATGAATTTGTTATCGCCACGGCAGAAAAAAGCGTGAACTCCTCATGCTTGCCGAGCGTGATCATCTTATCAACGTCACTGTTATCACGGATCAGGCCGAGTAACGCTATTCCAAATTTAACCGGTCCTCTGTCAGGGCTTTCGAAGGCCAGCCACCTTGCGTAGCTGTGTAAATGAGGGTACACCGGAGGTTCCGCTGCTGCTATCTTCTCCATGGCGGGATCGATAAAATCCATAATATTATCTTCCGATAACATATTGTACAGCGCGAGCTTGTCGACCAGATCGTTCTTTTTCGAAATCGCTTTGATCAGGCCTGCAATTTTCTGCGCTACTTTTTCATTGCCTCCCGGGTTTCCATGATGCCCGAACGCACCATCCATACCACCCGCCACCCACCGCAGTGACCCATTTTTAAAACGTACTTCTTCATCAGGTAAGTTAAACGCCGATGGGGCCAGTCGTCCTGAGCTTTCAAGATTGGACTGAATATGACCAAAAATTGAGGGGCGGTTATTCCAGGGAAGCGCCTGTGGCTTCACATCCTGGTTCTGCTTAAAAATGGAAAAAAATTTCATGATGATGTTCTTAAAAGCGGTGACTACGTTCACCCAGCACAAACCTAATGATGCAGTGCGCAGTCTTTTTGCACACTAAAGCCGGAATTATAAAAAATACGAGGTACGAAATACGAGGTACGGGGTACGAGCAACGCGATCCGGATTTATCATACCTCATACCTAAATCTCGCCCGCCTTCAGCATGAGGTACTTCTCCGCAGCCTGCTGTAGTTTCTTTTCGATCCGCTCACGCAGTCGTAGGGGTTTCAACACAACAATACTTTCGCCAAACCCCAGGATCTCACGTTCGAGCTCATAGTTGAGCACCACATCGATGGTGATCTCAATACCATCAGCTGATTTGGAGATGACCTGCTGCGTATGGTGAAGTGGCTTGGTGATCACATAAGGGGCATTGCTCCTATCGATGGCAAGATGCACGGTCTGTGGACGGTTGCCATCATTGATGGTAACACCGATCACATCGCGATAATATTCATCGGCATCGAAACCCGGGTTATCAACGTATTTAATATTGCTTAGGGTTCTGAGCTCTTTGATCCTGTCCAGCGCCAGTGTGACCATCGGTTCTTTAGCGCTTTTGCGTCCCAATACAAACCAACGGTTGCGATACTCTTTTAATAAATAAGCGTGAAGGGTAAAAACATTCGGCTTCCTCGCCTTGAACGACTGATAGGTCAATTCAATGACCTGCTTCTTTCTTATTGCCTGGTAAATGAGGTCTATGAACTCGATGCCTTTCAGATGGTCGTTGGTTTCAAGGTGTATGATCGATCTTTCTTTTGCCTGGGCACTATTCACCTTGTCTTCCAGTCCTTGGATCACGCCGGTCATTTCCTGGAAGTGGCTGAATCCTTTGAACTGCCTGAGCACGCCGATGGCCTCCGAGAGCTTATCGAGATCGGCCTCGGTCAGCGGGTTGTTGGTAATGGAGTACGCAGGATCTTCGTAGGTATAATACTTCTTTTCCGTCACAACGATCGGGGCATTGTATCCCAATTTATCGCTCCGCATCAGCTGGATATCCATCTGGATGGTGCGTCTGCTTAATCCTTTATCGATGCCTTCGTATTCGTAAAGGGCATCGGAGCAGGCATCGATCAGATCTTCGAGGGTCCATTTTCTGCCTCTGTTCCTGAGACAGTTGTCAATGGTCCGGAACCGGATCAGGGCATTGCGGTTAACTGGCATCTAACTGGATTAAAGGATTTGCAGGATTTAACTGGATTGAAAAGGCAAAATCGTAAAAATCCTGATTGGAAAGAATGATCTGCGCAAAAAGACTGCGCAATTCTGAGTCGTTTTTGTATTGGCGTACCTGAACAATTGACGAGATGACCACATGGCAAGGGTTTAATAAGGGCTTATGAAAGCAAACGGGCTTCAATGGTCAACACAGTTATTGTTGATCCCAACAAGGGATAATGGAAAGGACGATGATATAATTTCAATTCATTAAGGTACCATGTCAGGATAAAAATATCTCTTCCGGAGAGATGAGCTATCCACGCAAGTAAATTGAGCCACTGAAGAAAGCTGTAACGGGCACAGGCGACGATCTTTGTGTCATTAATCAACAACAGTAATGACAACAATTAAAAAGATTGCCCTGGGCAAAAACGGACCGCTGGTATCCAAACTTGGTTTAGGCTGTATGCGCATGTCGCCGGTTTGGGGTGGACCAAAAAATGACGAGGGCGAAAGTATTGCAACCATCCGGATGGCGTTGGACAGCGGCATCAATTTTTTGAATACCGGTGACTTTTACGGAAGCGGGCATAACGAACTGCTTGTGGGCAATGCGATCAAAGGCAGAAGGGATGATGCCTTTATCAGCGTCAAGTTCGGCGGGATCTTCTATGGTAGCCGGTGGCTTGGGCTGGACCTGCGCCCCATCGCCATTAAGAATTTTATCAATTATTCTTTGGTACGCCTGGGTATCGATACAATCGATCTCTATCAGCCATGCCGGTTGGACAACAGCGTTCCGATAGAAGATGTGATCGGAACCATAGCAGACCTGATCAAAGACGGAAAAGTGCGCTATATCGGCGTCTCTGAAATCACCGCCGATCAGCTACGCAAGGCAAACAGCATCCATCCCATAGCTGCGTTGGAGATAGGTTATTCATTGGCTGATCGCCAGATAGAAAATGATCTTCTTCCCACAGCCAAAGAACTGGGTATCGGGGTGGTGGCATTTGCCAATACAGCCGAAGGATTACTCACCGGGGAAATGAAAGCGCCGCTTGCCGCCGGAAGTTATCAAAATCACTTCTCCCGTTTTCAAGGTGAAAACCTGATCAGAAACCTGCACAAAGTAGAATTATTAAAAGAGATGGCAAAGGCAAAAGCATGCACACCAGCCCAACTGGCAATCGCCTGGGTGAATACGCAGGACGAACACATCATGCCCTTGGTGAGTATGAGCCGCCGGTCCAGACTTCCGGAGAACATCAAGGCCATGGAGATCCAGTTGACTGCTGACGAGATGCATACGCTTAACACGCATTTTTCTCCGGGCGCGATACTTGGAGGTACCTACCTGCAGCGGTAAATTTGGAGCTGTTAAGCGCCTTAGCTCATTTTACAACATGACAAATCCATCTGAAATAATCCCGGGGCTCATCTTTTACGGTTATAATTCGACCACGCGAAAAGAGAAAGTGGGATTCCTGTCGCACCACACCCTTGTATTGCAGGTGTCAGGACATTTTACGCTGGAAACGGCTGAGCAGAAAATTTCAATGAACAAAGGTGAGATGTTATTGATCGGCAAAAATCAACTGGGACAGATCACCAAAACTCCGCAGTCCGATGCGCATTACGAAACGATCGTTATTTCTTTGCAAGAGGATCTGCTCAGAAAAATTGCGCTGGAGGAACATCGGGAGTCACAAGAGAAATACACAGGGCCACCGAATATCCTCATTCCCGCGAATGAGTTTTTGAAAAGTTTCTTTCAGTCCGTACTACCCTACGTTCGCAATCCGGAAGAAGCGTTAACAAAGGAAATCGGTTTGCTGAAAGTGAGAGAAGCGGTGACGTTGCTACTGCATACCATGCCCCGACTCAGTAATTTCCTGTTTGACTTCTCGGAGCCGCACAAGATCGACCTGGAAAAATTCATGCTCAGCCATTTTCATTATAACATCCCTGTTGCTGAATTTGCCGGGCTTACCGGAAGAAGCCTCGCAGCATTCAAACGCGATTTCCAAAAGATATTCGCGATGGCCCCGCGACAGTGGTTGCAGGAAAAGCGACTGATGGAAGCCAAAAATCTGATAGAGAACAGGCATCAGAAACCATCTGCTATTTATCTTGACCTGGGATTTGAAAGCCTTTCGCACTTCTCAAGTTCTTTTAAGAAAAAATTCGGTAAGACACCTTCAGATTGGTCGAGCAGGATAGCTCATTAGTCGCAAACCGCCCTCCTATTTGACGCGAATGCCCCTGAGACGGTGAGCCCGGCTGTTCTAACTTTGTTCAATTATTAACGCAACAGTAAACAAACATGAACAATATCAACAAGACCATCGCCGGCCTCGAACTCGCGCAAATTGGCTGGGTGGTGCCTGACATCCACGCTGCCGTAAAATTTCTTTCAGGCGCCCTGGGCATCGCTGGCTTTCCTGAGCCACAACATGTTCGAGCCCAGGATCTGGACATGACCTATTATGGCGAGGTGGTAGCCGGTGAGTGGCTGACCACGCAGACCTATAACGGAGGTACGTTCATTGAGCTTGTGCAGCCTCTTTCCGGTCAAAGTATGTTCCATGACTATCTCGCCAGGTATCCCGCGGGTGGCACTCAACATCTTGCGTTCCGTTTGCCTGTGAGCGATTTCGAAAGCATCACCGGTGATCTGCGCAAACAAGGCTATGCAATGATCAGTGAAGTAGATCACCCCATTGCACGGATGGCGTTCTTCGACACTTACAAAACGCTGGGTGTGGTTACCGAGATCATGGGTATTACGCCTGAAGGATGGAAGATCATTGAACAAATGCAGAAGGTGGGGTAAGGACGGCGGCGCGCCTGACAGTTTGCATAGTTGTAGTTTAATTTGGTCAACACGTTTGGGAGAAAGTATGAAAATAAAGAACTTGCCTTTCACTCTACGACGTATTGACTTTCGACAATGACGGACAAGGAAAGAAAACTACGGCAAATCATCGCAGACTTTGAAAATCGAAAACTCGATGAACAAAGCGCTATTGATCAGATCAAACAATTAACAGGAGAAACTGTTGATGCAGGGTATCTATCCGGGTATTGGGCATCCGAAAGTTTAGATGAGTTCATCGGTAAACTATTGGTTGAACCAATCCGTGACTGGCAGGAAATTGACGACGACCGCGCAATTACCCTGATAGCAGAAATCATGAACAACGTGACTGATCATGTTGTCATATCAAGAAATTCGCTCGCGCTGGAAAGGCGATATGGAAAACCCAACGGCACTGTAGTGGAAAAGGTGTTTCATGACAACCTACAAGATCCGGTGAAAGTATTACAAGCGCTAAAAAAGGAAACCAGGATTTTCCTGTAACCAACACGCAGTTTTTGAATAAGTAAAGCGCTCGATTGGGTTTTCATTGTTTCTACGTACCACACGCCAATTAGTCGGCCGGCTATTTTTTGAAAGTACCATCCAATCTGATCGCTTCTTTTAAAAGTTTTTTTATCGGCTTTTCATCAATCTCCTCCACTGTGTGGTAGATCTTATAAAAAATCTGCTTGTTAGTTCCACGCGATAGAAAGCCATCGCGGTCATTTAATTTGTGGCCATACCAAAAACCAAAAAGAACTCCTTCTTTGATACCTCCTCTCGGAACCGTTGACGGCCAAATGATACAGATCCCTTTGTTGCCATAAAAAAATGGAACATTGTATGATATCTTCTCTTTGCAATACTCCGGAAGCGCTTCAATAACTATCTGCCGCAACACATCCACCATTACTTTTTCGTCTTCCGGAAGAATAGTATAGAGATCAGCAAGGTTTGTAATTTTCATAATGACGCAAAATTATTAGCCTCAGCTCGCATCATGTATATAACGTTAAAAAATTAGTGAATCGTAAAGATAAGCGTTAATGGCTAAAGCAGCACGAAACTTTAGAAGCCCATCACAGCATCTTGCTAAGTGCAGACTATTCCGCTTTATTTGTAAGTTATGAGATCTTTATTGTTGCTAATTTCCATTATTTGCTTGGGCACTACAACCGCTATAGCCCAGACCGATTCGGCGCGGTATGCCCAGGTGGATACTTTGGTGAACCTTTCGCGGGGTATTGTGAACATCAATATCGACAAGGCCGATAGCCTGGCCCGCGAAGCGCTGAAGCTCGCCGTGGCAGAACACTACCCACAGGGGGAAGCCAATGCCAGCTCGCAGCTGGGCATGATCTACTTTCACCGCGGCAATAATAAAGAAGCCATTAAATATTACCTCGCCGCATTAAAGATCTATGAACGCGATCAGCTCGAAAATACTTTGCAGTACGGACTGGTGATGATCCGGCTTGCGGCCGTCTTTCATGTGGAAAAAGACTGGGAACGAAACAGATACTACCTGAAAAAAACTTTATCGATAGCGCGCACCATCAGCAATGAACGCCTGCTCGGGCTCGCCTATACGGAGCTGGCCGACCGTCACACTGCCCGCCAGGAATACGATAGCTCCTTTCATTACTATCAGGCAGCGCTCGACATCTTCGGCAAAAGCAACGACCGGCTCCGCATCGCCAATATCTACGGCAACATGGGCATCAATTACTTTTACATGGGCAAGTACGCCCAGGCCGTCGAGCAATTTAAAAAAGGCCTTGCCGTGAACAGGCAACAAGGTAAGACCATGCAGTACGGCAACGGTCTGTATAACATCGGTGAATCATATTTTTACATGAACAATTACCCCCTCGCCATCACTTACCTCGACAGCGCCGAAGTTACATTAAGCGTTGCCGGGCAGTGGGGCGCGGTGCCAGACGTGTACCTGATGAAAGCACGCGCTTACAAACAGCTGAAACAAATCGATTCAACAGCGCTTTATTTCGAAAAATTCATCGCATTAAAAGACTCAACCAGTAATCAGACCTACCAGACGGAGCTGGCCTCGCTGCAAACAGCCCTCGACTTGTATAAGCACGAAACAGAGAACAAGCTGCTGAAGCAAGATAACCGCATCGCTACCCTCTACCGAAACCTGGCGGTTGCTGTTGCCATCGCACTGATTGCTTTGCTGGCTTTTGTGCTCACACGCCAGAAACTCAGGATCAATCAATCTATAAAAGCGAAGCTGGAGAGTGAGGTACAGGCCCGCACTGCCGAGATCACGCAGGCCAATACAGAAATACAAAACAAGAACAACGCGCTGGAAGAAAGCAATGCTGTTAAAAGCAAACTTGTGTCGGCCCTGGAAGAAGTTAACCTGAAGCTTCAATTGTCCTTGAACCGTGCGAAGGTAGATCCCCACTTTGTATTCAATACGCTCAATTCCATACAACATATCGTGATGGAGAAGAAACCACACGAAGCGCTGGACCATCTGGCGAAATTGTCGCGACTTATGCGCTATGTGCTGGAGAAGTCGTCGCTGGAAATTGTTGCCCTTACTGAAGAGGTGAAGATGCTGGAACAATATATCCAGCTTGAGCAGTTGCGGCTGGATGATAAATTTCAATACCAGATCATCGCCAACGTGCCAGAGCCTGTTAAAGTGCCGGCCATGCTCATACAGCCCTACGTGGAAAATGCAATCCTTCACGGTCTTTCTCCCGCTGCTGGTGCCGGCTTGCTGCTGAAGCTGCTCGTGGAAAAAGCAGGCGAGATGCTGCGCATCGTCATTGAAGACAATGGTGTGGGACGCACCGCGAAACCAAGGGAAAACCACCAGTCAATGGGCAGCTCGCTGGGCCAAAAACGCCTCGACATTCTTTCTAAGCTCGAGCACAAGCTGTTCTCCGTAGCTATAGAAGACATTGTTCTCAATGGCAAACCCGCCGGCACTAAAGTGATACTGGAGATACCGGCACAATAACTTCAGATCTTCCCGATACCACGAGTAGCCTTTAAATATGGTATAAACAGAAAGTGCCAGCTCAAAAAAGCCAGCACTTCACTCATTTGCTTTTGCTGAACTGCTTTACTTTTTAGGTTCAAACAACTCGATCAGGTTTCCTGAAGAGTCCTGCAGCAGGGCCTGCTTACCACCCTGGCCGGTGATGATGTCGCTTCGAAAGGAAGCGCCTTTGGCCTTGAGGTCTTTCACAAAATTTTCCAAATTGTCGGTTTCAAGCTGAAAACGATTCCATCCTCCCGGTGCGGGAACTGCTCCATCCTTCATCGTCTGCCCTGCACCACCAGCACCTGGCTGGTTCAGATACAACTTCAGATTGTCTTTTGACAGCGCTGCAAAACCCGGCGCTGGGTGCATGTCTACTTTAAAACCAAGCTTGTCCGTATAGAAAGCTATTGCATCCTCTACGTTGTTTACAATATACCGCACGTTAATGCCCATACATTTTTCAATTAGTGATTGTCTTTTGTAAATAGTCACTGAAATCTATACTATAAAAAGCAATGCCGATGGATGTTCCATAACTCCATTTTGGATTGCCTACCCATACCGTCGCATCAACTGTTTTGCGTTGACCGACACTTCAAAGTAACGTACAGATCTGCGTTGAGTTGGATTAAACACGGATAAATCAAACGTTTATGCAATCAAAACGCTGAGGATAAAGTAGAAATTCCTCAAATGAATTGGTGGTGCACAGCCATCCGGATCAGCGTTGCCGTATTGCGCACGTCAAACTTGGCGAGCAGGTTTTTTCGATGGGTATCTACTGTTGTAATGCTGATGAACAGTTTTTCTGCGATCTCAGCGTTGGTGAGGCCGTCAGCGATCAATACCAGCACTTCCTTTTCCCTGCGGGTGATAACCGGTGTTTCAGAGTTCTCCTTCTTTTTTATCGTGACAGCAGCTTCAGTGCTTAAAAATCTGTTGCCCGCCATAACGGACTCAATGGCTTCAATCAATTCTTCGCGTGTGGCATTTTTCAGCACATACCCGGAAGCTCCGTTGTCAACCATCTTTTGTATGTAGCTCTGCTGGTTAAAGGAGCTGAGGCCTATAACATGAATTGCCGGATATTTTACTTTCACTTCTTTGCATAGGTCTATGCCGCTTTTATCCGGAAGGTTGATATCCATGAAGATCACATCGGGTTGCTGTTGCTGAAGGAAGGCCATGCACGAGACCGCATTCATGGCATGCCCCATCCACTCAATATTCTTTTCATGCTGAAGCAGCGAACGAATGCCTTCCACCACCATGTAGTGGTCATCGGTGATGAATACCCTGATAGCCATTTTTTAAACGTTGAATTCAATGTGCACCGAGGTGCCTTTGCCAGGCCCGGAATTTACATCCAGCTTACCTTTTAAAAAATCTACCCGGTGCTGAATGTTGGTCCAGCCGATACCTTTCGATTGTTTCAGAATGCTGGTGTCAAAACCCTTTCCGTCATCTTCAATGGTGGCACTCAGTTGCCCGTTGGTTTTTGTCAACTGCACGATGGCTGTGGCTGCGGCGGCGTGCTTCATGGTGTTGCTGATCAGCTCCTGCACGATCCGGTAGATGGTGATGGCGGTGGTTTGGTCGATCGGTTCATCCGCAATGCCGATGGACTGATAATTAATTTTCAACGCACCGCTTTGGTTAATGTCATGGCAATAGTCCTTCATTGCCGTGTCCAGGCCAAATCGCACCAAAGCCTCCGGCATCATGTTGTGTGCCACCCTGCGCATTTCTTTTATCGAGCTGTCAAGCATGTCCATGCTCCGCTCAAAGGCCTGATGGTTTTCAGGCGTCATAATGAGATTTCCTTTCATGGTATTGAATGAATATTTAATTCCCGAGAGCATGCCGCCCAATCCGTCGTGCAGGTCTTTTGCCAGGCGTGTGCGTTCCTGCTCCTCTCCCTTCAGCACGGCTTCTGTGGCATTCAATTGTCTTTCTGTTTCCAGCTCCGCAATACGCTGGTGTTGGAGTTTTTGCTTTTGTCTGTAGTTGCGATAAAAAAGCAACGATATGATCAGGATGGCCACGGCAATTCCAATCAGAATATAATTGGTTATACTTTTCTGCCGGATGGTGAGCTGCTGCAATTCCTTTTCTGTTCTCAGGTTTTTGATCTCAGCTTCTTTACCCGCAACCTGATACCGCATTTCAAGCGAGGCGATCTGTTTGTTGTTTTCTTCTGAAAGAATACTATCGTGCAGCGCTACAGATCTCCGGAGGTATTCGTTTGAATTTTTATAGTCGCCTTTTTTCTCATACCACAATGCAAAACCATCGTACACCTCCTTTTTCCGTTTTTTCTGGCCGGTCTTTTCAGCCAGCAACAGCGTGGAATCAAGATATGCTTTTGATTCAGCGAGGTTATTCATGGCCATGAAACAATCGACCATCAGACTCATTACCGCCGCGGTCTGATGCAGGTCATCGATCTTTTTACCCAGCTGCAGCGATCTTCTGAGATGCGCGATGGCGTCCGGAAATTTTTTCTGAAGCAATGCCAGGTCGCCCTTCATATAGAAAAAATATTGTGAGTACGCGGTGTTTTGCAGTTTAACAATGAGGGGCGCTGCCTTGTCGAGCACATCCCTGGCCCTGGATAATTTCCCTTTGTTCAGCAGCTCATTCGCATGATTCATCAGGATCCTGCATTTCAAATCATCGTTGGATGACTCTTCTGCTATTGCCAGTGACTTGTTCATGTATTCCAATGACCTCACTGTGTCAGAAAGGTTCGTGTAGATGCTTGACAAATTGCTGTAGAGTGAGCCGAGATAATTCTTGTCGTTGAATTTTTCAAAAGTGGCAATCGCTAAAAAATAATATTCAATAGACCTGGCGTAGTCTCCCATGCGGTTATAGTTATTTGCCAGATCCCAGTGAAGGATAGCCATCTCTCTTTTGGCGGCGTAAGAGCTGTCGTTCCTAAGAAAACTCGTCAGTGAATCAGCATAAGAAAATGATCGCTGAAAATCGGCGCGGTCTCCATAATACATGGTATACATCCGTAATCCTTTCCGGATGCCATAGGGAAAATTGATCCGCCTGCTGATGGAAAGCATCTCGCGGATGTAGGGTTCATGATCGGCTGAATTGAACAGGGTTGCCCTCAGGTATTGATAAATTGATTTTACCCTGACACTATCCTGTGCGGGATGACCATCAATCATTCGCTTGAGGCTGTCAATGGTTTTGTCCGATTGTGCCTGTAGCTGCAAACAAAAAAAGGATGCGCAGATAAGTGCGATGATCTTCATGAGTCAATTAAGATAGACGTTTTACGTCCCATTTACAAAGTAAGGAAAATGATCTGCCTTCGTTTCTCCTCTTTTTCCATGATTTTATCAACATTCTGAAAATATCCTGTTTTCAAGGGATGCTGTGTATATTATATTGAGTGATATTTGTTAGTAAAAACTGATCTTGTATGAAAGATCACCGTGCGAGTGAGCAATGGGGAATCCTTCGCTCGCACCGACCGACGCCCGTATGCCGCTCTCAATTACGCGCTATCAGGAGGCTCCTATGGAGCCGAATATGGAGCCAACGTTGCATTGCTATAGACAGGAAGCTCCATCCGGAGCTGAATGCATTTCGCTCCGTAGGCGCATTCTGTTTATAGAGAACGGATCAATTTTGTCTGCCCGGCTCCATAGGAGCCACCTGAAATCGTAATGTGACAAACCAGTTATGAACATACGTTATTCCATCATCGCTCCCGCCTTCCGCTGGATAAATTCTCAGGATGACCGTCTTCGAGGCAAGGATACCATGGACTGTGGGACAAACCCGATGTTTTGAGTAATCGAAATAAAAATATGAAGTATTTGCCCCTGCTACTATTGTTGTTTGCTGCCGTTCAGCTGACGGCGCAATCAACCGTAACATCCATTCCAAATCAAAAACTGATCAACGGAAGTTATGTCTCCAATCCAGACCATATCCTGGATGAAAGTACCGTGGCGCAGATAGACACACTATTAAAATCGCTGGAAAAGAAGACCTCTGTACAGGTTGCTGTAGTGGCCGTCGAATCTATTGGCGAGGCAGATGTTTTTGAATTCGCACAGGAGCTTTTTACCACCTGGGGCATTGGCAACAACGACAACGGTCTGCTGTTGCTGCTGGTAAAAGACATCCACACCATCCGGTTCCACACGGGTTATGGGGTTGAGGCCATGCTGCCCGATGTGGTCTGTAAACGTATTCAGCGCGATCACATGCTTCCGGAATTCAGGAATGGAAACTATAGCGCAGGAATGCTGGCCGGACTGATACAGGTGGAAAAAATTCTGACCGATCCAGCGTCAGCCGGCGAATTAAAGGCGCCTGAAGTGAAGGAGCTCAGTGACTGGGCGGCCCTTATTACTGTTCTTGTTGTTTTTCTTTTACCCGTATTGCTTGTCACGTACATCATAAAAGCCAGCAAAGGAAGGTTCAGGGACTCAAAAAGACCGGATGAAACACCTTATCCCGAGATGCGGATGAAGCGATGGAGCTGGTTGCTGGAATTTGTTGGCATACCCATCCTGATCGTCACTTTATTTGGACTAAGCACGATAGAGAATCCCACGGGATGGTGTTTTGTTTCGCTTTATCTTTATTTCATAGGAACACGTTTTCACCGGTTGCGGCGCATGAAAAAAGTGATCAACCGGTTCCTGAAAATTCAGGACTATTACGAGATCGTGGAATTTCTGCGAAAGCAACAATGGTATTGGTTCTTCATGGCCGTTTTGTTTCCCATTCCATTCGCCTTCTATTTTTTCTACCACCTTGCCCGTAAACGGATCTATCGCAATCATCCACGCAAGTGCAAGGCATGCCAGGGCAAAATGAACAAGCTGAACGATCTGGCCGAAGACGAATATCTTTCCGAGAGCATGAAGATGGAAGAAACATTACGGTCTGTTGACTACGATGTTTGGCGATGTGAAGCCTGCCAGTCTGTTGAAATGTGGTTTTACCTTAACCGCCATTCCAAATACGATCCCTGCCCGAAGTGCAAAACCATTGCTTATTGCTCTGCCGGCCTAAGGACTATTAGGAGCGCCACCTACTCTTCCAGCGGACAGGGCGAGGAAACTCACGCTTGCAAATTCTGTGGGTACCAGTCGAAATCTACTTACACCATTCCCCAGCTTGAGCGCAGCACACCCAGTAGCAGCAGTGGCAGCTCATTTGGCGGAAGCAGTTCTTCCAGCGGAGGAAGCTGGGGCGGTGGTCGCTCCGGTGGCGGTGGCGCCAGCAGCAGTTGGTGAGAATAATTTTCTCACATTCCTGAAATATCCTGTTTTTACAGGATTGATCCGCGCGCGTTAGCTATGCATTTTTACAATGCCAAGCAACTCAATGCAACTTCAATTCAATCGCTAGAAATGTAAAAGCTATCCGCTTTTTACAAGCAGTTGCTTTGTCCTAAAAAAGCAAGACTATGAAAAAATTTGTAACCCTGGCAGGTTTAGTTTTTCTGTCCACAGCGTTAGTGGCCGCCCAGACCAAACCGAAATCAAAGCCCAAACAAACTGAAGCTGCGCCCACACAGCAAGAAATGGAAGCCCTGATGAAGGAGGCGCAAAAGGAAATGGACAACCTCGATCCGGAAACAAAACACATGATGGACAGCATGGGGTTCAAGATGCCTTCGTTCAAAACGATTCCTCAGGTAACCGATGCGCAACTGAAAGAAGCTTACGAAAATGAAAACAGGATCGTTCCTGTAAAAGATGCAGCCCGGATTGCCAGCATCTCAAAATCTCCGTTGACCAATGCATCGTTGCCTTCTTTTATAGCCACTGCCCACAACAAGGTGGTGACGCAATTAAAACCCGCATCGAAAGCGAAAGGAGAAGAGGTGTATCAATCAGTGAAATCACAATACAATTCTCCTGTAGCCACAGGCAATACGGCAGCAGGTCTCTGGATGTTGGGAAAGGTTGAGCTCGCCCTCTATGTAATGGGCAAAGCCTGTATTGACAATCCAACCAATACAGACAACCTGAATAATTATGCCTCCATGTTGTCGATGAGCGGCGCAGAGCAGCTTTCTCTTCCGCTACTGCATTATGTGAATAAACGTTTCCCCAAAAACAGCACGGTGCTCAACAACATCGGGCAGGCGTGGTTTGGGCTTGGAGACATCGATAAAGCCAACGCCTACCTGGATAGTGTTATCCGGATCTATGCTTATCATCCACAGGCCAACTATACCAAGTCATTTATTGAAGAGAGCAAGGACCATAAAGCTGCGGCCATCGAGGCTGCCAAACGCGGTATCAAAAAATCATACAACCAAAAAAAGGAAGATCGCCTGAACAAGCTCGGTTATAAACTGAAAAGTAATGACCTGAGCTGGGATCAGCCAATGCCCCAGGATGTTTTGGGACTTGAAAAATTCAAGTGGCCCGCGTATCCAAAAAATGTTTCAGAGAGTGAGGTGATGGAAAAAGAGTGGAACGCCTTTAAGGAAATATGTCAGCAGGAGCTCGCCACGCTCAGGCCGCAGCAGAAAAAACTGGAAGACGCAATGGTTGCGGCAAACCAAAAACGAACGACTGAATTACTACAGGCCGGCCAAAAAGGTTTATGGGTGAGTCCATTACCTCCGCTTGCCTTTAAGGCGATGATCAAGTTGCAATACCTTGTAGATGATCAGGACGGGCACCTTTCAGTATCCTATCAAAAGAAAGTAGAAGCCCTTGCAAACGCTAACGCGCAAGCAGGCACGCTCGAAGAAAATCTTTCCAAACAAATGAATGTGCTGGAGAAAAAGTATGAAGATCAGTTTGGAGAAGGAAAGCCCAATCCTTTTAGTGCGGCATGCAATGATGAAAATGGATTAAAAAACGGGTTCCTTAATTCATCTAACACTTTATTGGAGCAAACTTACCGTGACTACCTCAATTTTCTGCGCCGAAAGCTTAATGATGAAACATATTATTATCAATACACACAATGGCCCGAGCAATTTGAGCTGACGAAGCTCAATGCCAAGATCACCTGGCTGAGCTCCATTGCCGGGCAGAAGGTGATGTTCAAGAACAAAAGCACATGGTGCCAGCCCCAGCCTGAACAAAAGCCGAAGCCGTTTAAGCTGGCTGCCTTCGATGATGTGCATTGTGTGTACCACAGCACGTTTACCACGCCGGTGGGAACCATTCAAATGGACTGCAGCAGGTTGACCACAACCCTGGATCTGAAAGTGGTGAAGCTCGGATTGAAACAGGACATGGACAAAGAAACTTTTGGCGATCAGTTCATGACCTGCTCTGTTGAAGCGGGCATGGGCATCAGCGCAGGCATTAATGCGGGGCCTATCAAAGCAGAAGCTTCCATCGGTGCGGGAATAGCGGCGGAGTTTGATCGCAATGGCCTTAGCGATCTTGTTTTAAAAACATCGGCGAGTGTAGGCGGGGGAACGGATATCATTGAGGGCGGAAGTATGGCTGGCGTCGGTGTCAGTGACCTGTCGCTGGATGTGGGTGTAAAGGGTCAGATCAGTCTTATCAGCGGAAAATCTTCCGTGGAGAGTACCGGGCTTTTGGATGGAGTCTTTGTAAAATAAACGCAATATGAGAAAGAACATTTCGTGTTTGTTAATGGCGATGATGGTGGTGCAATCCGCCTTTTCACAAAATTGCGCACAGGCAACACTGGCGCAAAAGCAGGGTGAATGGAAAGAAGGCGTTAAAGGACCTGCATCGGGCATAACATCTGCAGATTTAACCAGAGAGAAAAGCGTTGTGGCTGCCCTGCATGCCATGATTAAATCGAAGTATGTACCGATGGGTGTGAGCGCTGGGTTTAATGGCGTTTACTCAGCCGCGCAGTCAGCCACTCCGGTGAACACCTATGGTTATAACATTATACCCTTGAACTACTTCTGCGATGGAAGCGCCTTAAAGACAGCGCATGAAACCTCAACCTACTTTCAGATCGGAGTTAATTTTTTTGATGCTGAAATCTATGACGAGGCGCAGGGTGACCGGGCGATGGCCGAAGGCTTTAACACGATACCAGATATGCCCCGCGAAAAAGATGGCTACTACTATTTTAAGGAAAAAGATGTCTCGCTGGGATTTGGCTTGCCTGGTAAGAGTCGCCTGTGGCTGATCACTTACCCCGGAAAGCTTCCATTCAGCTACGTCAGCAAAAAGGAATTCCTTGAAAAAAGAAAAAGCATTTTGGCAGCAGACATGCTTGCATCGGCATCTGGCTTTACTGACGTGCTCAAAAGAATAGAGATCGAGAAAAGCTTTAAGGAGAAAGAGTACAAGAATGATCCGGAGAAACTAAAACAGTATTTGAAAATGGATTATCAGCCCACCAAAGAACGGTATGAAAAACTGGTGGCCGACAATGAGAAAAACT
This sequence comes from Chryseosolibacter histidinae, assembly GCF_018598225.1. Classification (GTDB taxonomy): domain Bacteria; phylum Bacteroidota; class Bacteroidia; order Cytophagales; family Cyclobacteriaceae; genus Chryseosolibacter; species Chryseosolibacter histidini. The sequence goes on from NZ_JAHESF010000007.1 coordinate 188,911, forward strand.
ACAAGCCCGCACTCGCTAAAATTGAGTCCCTGTTAAAAATGACACCTGGTGAGCTGAGTCAGCCAGCGATTGTAAAGCAGGACCCTGCTGATCATCTATCGTATCTTTTTACGGATGATGATGATCCTTTCGGCAAAGTGCTGATCAAGCCCAACCCGGCGTACTTTGATAAAAAATTGCCCCGGTCCTCGCCTCAATTCTTTTCTGTGTACGTGACCGGTGATCACAAAGAACCCATCGCCGCGAAAGCCATGACCGATATCATCAAAGCTGTTGACTTTGTGGCGTTGAAAAACATGCTCGGAAAGTTATGAAAACAAACGTCTTGTCAATTTCTCTCTGCCTTATCACGCTCGTATCCTACGCGCAGGAGACTTTCGATCTGGCCACCTACACCATCCCTGCTGGCTGGCGAAAGGTCAATAACACTGCTACGGTGGTCGGTTATGCTATCACCAACAATCAGCGAGGCACGTACGCGCAGATCGTCATTTATTCCAGCACAACAAGTAAGGGGAGCTTACGGGCCGACTTTGAAAGCGAATGGCAGGAGCTGGTTGTAAAACCCTACAAGCCAACCGTAGCGGCCCAGTTGACGCCGGCAGAATCGAGCAGTGGATGGGACGCGCAAGCCGGGGCAGCACCCTTCGAATTCAACGGCGCGCAATCGGCAGCCATGCTGGTAACAGCAACCGGTTATGGCCGATGCATGAGTATTGTTGTTGTCACCAACACCAGTGACTATGAACAGGAGGTTCAAAATTTTTTGGAATCTGTTGACCTGTCAAAACCCCTGGATAATCAGCAGACCGTTGCCAACAACAATCTTCAACAACCTGAAAAGGCTGTATCTCTATCGGCAGGAAAAGGATCGTATCACTTTTCAACCAGCAACTTTGATGACGGCTGGGTGAGCACCGTTCAGGAAGACTGGGTGCAGGTGACCAAGGGAAATATCCGGGTACTGCTTCATTTCAATTCCAACAAAGTGGATGTATCGAGCGCTGATCACGCCACCATCTCAAACAATGCCTGGAACACGCTGGCCGCGCCACGCTACAGCAATCTCGCAAACTATCATGCGCTTGGTGCAACGCTGAGCTATGAGCGGCCTTCACTGATCTCAGGCGACGTTACTGATAACCAATCGGGCAAACGTGTGTTTGTTGCGCTGTTCAAAAAAGGAAAAAGCGGATGGATTGAAATTATCTGTCCTGACAAACCAACTTTTGTCAACACTTTTGGCGTAGATGGCAGCAAAGTAGATTATTACGCAGAAGACAATATCTGGAATGCGCTATTGACATTACCTGGCTACAACAAGTTTGCTGTTGACGCTGGTGACCTGCATGGAACATGGTCATCGGGTTTTACGGGTGCTACGCAATATGTAAACGCCATCACGGGAGCCAATGCGGGCATGGATAGTTATTCGTCCAGCGAAAAATTCGAGTTCGGGCCGGGACGGAGTTACCAATGGAATGCGAGCTCAGCCAGCGGCATGGTGGGTAATCTCAAATTTCAAGGCGCAAAATCAAACGGCACATTCTCATTGCCCAACCACTGGCAGGTTTCTTTTTCAGATATTGAAGGCAAGCCCAAAACCTACAATGCATTTTTTTCATGTGTGAAGGGTGGCCGAATACTATGGCTGGGCGAAACCGGTTACGGCAGGGTGGATTAGCAGTGCCGCCTGATATTGAAACAGCGCTACTTTACCACCTCACTTACCAGAATTACAGGGGCAATATTCGTGTAATTTGCGATGTCGGCTCTTATTGCATCTCTGTTCGGAGCGATTGACGCCTGATAATCGGCAAGGTTCTTCACATAAAATATTCCAATGGCCACATAGGGTAATGGTTGGTTCGGAATACCGCTTGCCAGGCCTTTTTCAATGGTGTATTTCACCAGATTGGATCCCAGAAGCCCTGCTACCATCGGCATGTGCTTGGTTTCATAATATTCCATGTTGAAGGTCTTGCCTTCTCCGGCAGGGTACATGACGGATACTTTGATCAATCCTTTTTCATCACCTTTCGGGGACTGCTTTTTCTGACCAAAAGTGGTAAGGCATGCCATAAGCACTAAAAACAATAAAACGATTCCAGATTTCATAAGAGCTTCTTTTGAGTTTAGAATGATAAGATCTGCGTTCGAAACTTGATGCTCCAAATATCTGAACAAGGGCTTTATTCGCAAAACGGTATTTTTCGATTATATTAATCGATAATACCGATTTAGCAATGGAACTGAGACAGCTTAAATACTTCATTAAAGCGAAGGAATTATTGAATTTCACCGAGGCTGCGAAGATCCTGAACATCAGTCAAAGTACGCTATCACAGCAGATCAAACAACTTGAAGACGAGCTGGATGTGCTGCTGTTTAACAGGATCGGCAAACGAATCATTCTTACCGAGGCGGGCGAAATGTTCAGTGAATATGCGCAGCAGAGTATCAACAGGGCTAATGAAGGGCTGCTGCTGTTAAAGGACCTGAATGATCTAAACACAGGAAAGATCACGATTGGTGTGATCTACTCCATGCGCATTCCTTTTGCCAAAGCATTGATACAGTTTGCCAAGCAGTACCCCGGGGTAAAAGTCCAGGTTGTTTTTGGCACCACGAAAGACCTGCTCGAAAAACTCGACCTGCATCATTTTGACTTTATATTGACCTTTCTTGATGAAAAATCGAAACAGCCTCACCTGAAATACCAAACACTTTTAAAATCGAATATGGTATTGGTAACGGCCAAAAAATCAGCGCTGGCCAGCAAAAAAAGTATTTCTCTAAAGGAAGTGGCCACGCTTCCACTGGCTTTGCCGTTCAGTGGCTATAGCACCATTCAATTTTTTGTGGAATCGTTCCGTCAGAAAAAGCTGCATCCCAATATCTGTATGGAGATAAATGACATCCCTACTTTATTTGAAGTTGTAAAAACCGGTTATTGGCACACCATCCTCAGCGAAACCAGTGTAAACGATCCACAGGTGCTGGGCGTGCCGATCCAGGGAAAAAACATGAGACGAACGATCATGATCGTCTCTCTCAAAGACGCTTATGAAAAGAGGGCCGTGAAAGAATTTTACGAAGTATTGACCAGGATCCAGATCCAATAACGTGATGTTCATTAAGCATCGGTATACTATCCGCAATCAGTTACGATGAAGAGACAACGAGTTTTACATCATCGGATCTGACAGCCCCTTTGTTGTCTTTTATCGTTAACCTGAAATAGTATGTGCCAGGAACGAGGTTGGAAACCCAAAGCTTGGGTGTGTTGGTATGGCTCAGCGGCACGGCGGGACCGGATAACTTCTGCCACTGATAGGAGGTGATGTAACCGTCTTCATCCGATGCTTTTCCTACCAGGGTGATCCCGGGGTTGGAGGTTCTCTGGTCTGGTCCGGCGCTCACGTGAGGCGCAACATTCCCCGAGGTCACCACTAATTTCATGTCATCATGCCTGGTGGTTCCCTTATTGTCAGTTACCATGAGCCTGAAGTAATAGGTTCCTCCTGCAAGATTTGAGACCCACAGCTTCGGCGTGGTGGTGTTGCTCAATGAAACGTTAGGGCCAGAAATTTTTGTCCATTTGTACGCGGTGATATGGCCATCGGGATCTGATGCCTTGCCAACAACGGTAAATCCCGGGTTGGCCGTTGTTTTATCCGGCCCTGCACTTACAACGGGTGGCTTATTCGCACTTGCCGCCACCACGATGACCTTTGCATCGTCATATTTTGTTTCGCCCTTGTTATCTTTCACCGTGAGCCTGAAATTATAGGTGCCTTCCTTTAAACCTGAAAGGTGAAGTTTTGGCGCCGACGTTCCGCTCATGGATACGGTGCCACCCGAAAGTTTACGCCATGAATACGAAGTGATGCTGCCGTCGGCGTCGCTGGCAGATCCCTGGAGATCTGTAGCACTGGAGGGAAGGGTCAGTTTTTTGTCGCCACCGGCAGATACAACGGGGGCCTTATTGGTACCTGGCGATGAGGCGCCGTTTCTGAAACCCAGCATCCAATCTAACGCTGTAGTCTGTTTATAAACTTTATCCCAGATCAGGTGGCTCATGCCGGGGAAGATGGTAAACTTTGCCAGCGGCGATGGCTTGGGCGACGATCCGTTCAAAGCATTGATCATGTTTTGCGTGACCTTGTAGGAGACCGTATGATCTTTGTCGCCATGAAATGCCCAGACCGCAACATCGTGAGACGCGATCTTGCCGGCAGCACCCAGGGTATTATAGCCACTGCAGATGGGCAGTATGGCAGCAAATGTTTCGGGATGTGTTCCGGCCACAGACCATACACCGCCTCCGCCGAGGCTCAGGCCCGTGAGGTATATTCTAGACTCGTCTATTCTCAGGTTTTTTCTGACATGGTTGAGAACCTGCATCACATAGTCGCCCGTCCATTTACCCATGCTGGTCTTCAATTGTGGGGAGATGAGGATGAACGGATACTGCTGTCCGTATTTTACATATTTCGGAAGGCCCACATTGGCCACCCGCGAGACATCGGCAAGTGAATTTCCCTTTTCTTTAACACCGTGCAGTGAGATCACCACCGGATACTTGCCCGAACTGTTCTTATAACCTTGCGGCAAATACTCGAGGTATCCGATACCGTTGGAAGTTAATTTAGCTGTTTGTTGTGCTGAGGCGCTGGTAAAAAGCATTATCGCTGCCAATGCCAAAAGGTAAGTTCTTGTACTCATGCAAAAGGCTCAGGTTATATGTAAAGCACTGCGTGAAAACTTTACACGTGTTTGGATTAAAAATAAATGAAGAATGGAGGTTCAGAAAAACATGCGCATCATGATAACACGACCCGGAGTCATGCTGCACAAAAAAACCAATAGCATGTTTTCATTGAGTTTGCATATCCCGCCATGGATAGCCGCCGCACACGATCTCTTCAATTGAAACGTAAAAGAGTTTAAATCAGCAGGCTAACCCAAACGTTCGCTGGTGAGTGTCAGTATAGTTCGGGGACTTGTAGTGAGAGGCGATCCGGATATTTTCGTTTTGTTATGCCTTCATATGCGAGCGCAATAAGCTCCCAAAACGCCGACCTGGGCAGTGGCAACAGGTTGTAGCATGCATATATCAGTGCGTAAACACCGGTAATTGTCCAGAGTTGTATTGTGGGTCCATTTGCAATACCGATAGGCCCACTAAGGCTTTGCTTCGGTGCCAGCACCCCTGATATAATTCTGCCGAATGCAATAACGTTTGTTTTCAGTGTAGTGAATGCCCGCGCCGGACCCATCCACAACGCTTGTAATAAAGAATTTCTTTTTTCCGTGTATGCTATGGATGGATTCCACTGAACGCCGATCACGCTTTGATGGCCGGGGAAAACTTCAAGTGTAAGCGTTTGCGTGCTATCGGGTGTTTTTCGTTCTATTGTCAGCAAAACTTTTTCTTCGTCGATTTTTTCTTTCAATACACTTGTCACCTCTTTGATGTACGTTACGGGCTTGTCATTTACCATGGTTATTCTGTCACCTGGTTTTATTCCTGCCTGGTCTGCCGGCGAGTTGGAAACGACCTTTAATACCTCGGCTGGTATTCGGGGGTAGATAAACGGATCACCGCGACGATTCAGACTTTCAGCGAGGCCCTGGAGCTTGATCTCGATTTCTTTTCCATCGCGCAGCACGGTATACGAAACTTCCGGCGCTGTTATTAACCCGGGGCTGATGAGGTCCTGAAATGTTTCGTAGTCTTTTCCATTCACGGCCACAATTTTATCACCCGGCACGAAGCCAGATTGCATAGCCCATTCTGAAGGCTCAATGCCGTGTTTGTTTACTTCTTCTTTGGAAATGACGTAGTCGGGTGTGAAATATGCCAGCGCCGTAAAGATCAATATTGCAGAAAGGATCAACCCGATGGCCCCACCCAGCGTGGCTACAAACCTTCTGAATATGCCTTCACCAAAAAACTCCCACGGATATTTCATCCGCTGTCCATCATTGGTTATGGTATAAATCGGTGACAGCATCACAATCGGTATATACACTCCGATATGAAATGTTGTTTGCCGGATGGTGAACCTGATAAACTTTTTCCCGTAGCCAAGGAAGTAATGCGTTTCGGCCACATTGAGCCAGATGGAGATGGCGAAGAATGCGGTGAGGTAAAACAGGTTGAGCAGGGCTAAAGAGAGGAGAATCTGAGGGAGCATGGTGAGGGTAAAATGAAAAGACGTTACAATTTTTAATATGGACTTTTTTCCAGTTTGCTGTCTGCCGGCAACTCAAAAAATTTGTCTTCAAGCTTCATCGGAACAATTTCTATTGCCGAGCTCTCTACGGTAAATTGAGGACTATCGATGATCATTTTCAATGGCAACGCGCTGGTTCTTGACGTCACTTCATTCCAGTTTCCGAATTTATGTTTTTCAAATAGTTTAGGATCTACTTTCAGCTTTGAGCTGTAATAGTATTTTTGAACACCGCTCTTGCATGTTAAAATGAGCTCGTCACACGGATGCCCTAAAATGTTTGCCACTCCTTTATTGATTTCTGCCTTGATCACTTCGTCAGCATTGACGGAACCGTCGTTCCATAATACGGATTGTGAGCTTGACATTTTGCTGTACAATTTATTGTCTTTATTGCTATAGAGTTGCCATTGAAAGAGTGTGCCATTTCCTGAAGACCTGTAATTTCCGCCTTTAATGAAATACTCCTGCGTTGTGCCCATCATTGCGCTAAACTGCTCATTTGTAACGTTGGGGATCTTGCTCTTGTAGTTGTTTTTGTAAACCACTTTTCCCTCGAAATTTTGTCCATACGTGAAGGAAACAGTTATCAGCAGTAATACCAGTAGTTTTAGCGTTCTCATTGCCATTGATTTATTGATCTGATGTGTCGAAAATTGCATCCAATGTTTGCATTTGCCAGGTGACCATTAATAGAGACATCTCATATTTCAGCGCACTCACCCATCGCTGTCCGCAAACGTTATTGCAAGATAACATTTTTACTTTCACTGGTTTGTGCAACACGCTGCTGACATAGGGCTGTCACCCGGGCCTGGCACCTTTGTAAGGTCAACCAAAAAAATTATGACGACACAGGAAACAGCAGCCCGTTATCACGAATTGATCTTGCAACGGAAATTTATCGAAATCCAGGATACGCTCTACGACGAAAACATCGTTTGCCAGGAGCCCGAAAAAGCAACCTTGATGGGAATGCCCGTTTTTACGCATGGGCGGGAAGCCATGAAAGCAAAAGGCATCGCACGACGGGCTACGATCGAAACCATGCACAGCTATGCCTGCACCGAACCGATCGTGGCGGGTGAATTTTTCAGTGTGGTTCTTAAACAGGAGGTCACGTTCAAAGGCAAGCCACGGGTTGCCATTGAAGAAGTTGGGGTCTTTCATGTAAAGGATGGAAAAATTATCAAAGAGCAGTTCTTTTATTGAGCCAGCTCCTCTTGCCCTCTTTAGCCCTGGTTCAAAAACAGCTTCTTAACCCGGTCGTTCCTGATCCATAATGAGCCCCACGCTAGTATGGCCAGGTACACCGGAAAAAGAATATGAGAAAATAGTGGGTTGTCGAGTCGCAAGTGCGTGGCAACGACACCACCAAAGTAACCGGTGAGCAGAACAGCGCCCAGTATTTCTGTGCGTGGGAAGGCAAACAACAAGATCGAGATCAACCCGAGTGATCCCATTACCGGCAGGTGATGTGCCTGGAAACCGAGCTCTACCGCCCCCGCAGCGACCTGTTCGTTAACAATGAATTTGAAGATGCTGTCGACCAGCATAAAAGCGATGACCAATCCACCCATAATCCGGGCCGTCCATAATCTTCCTTTAGATAATGCGGGTTGTGCTACTGTTGCCATAGTTTTTTTACTCCTTTATTTTAAGTCTCTGCTTTAAATTATTTGCTCTTGTCCATTAGTTTGATCCACTGTTTGACAACCGTTTCCAATTGCGTGCGGAACTTCTTAACATCGGCCATCGTATGAAATTTCGCATACGCTCTCCCTTTCGGACCGTTCTCAAGCAAGCCGGCGCTGTCGTTGAGCATTTGTCCCTGATGGAAGATCAAAGCGACATATTCCTTTACCCTTGGGTTCAGCGTAACCATGGGTTCTTTGTATTCGAAACTTGGTCCGCCCCATTTAACATCCTCTTCCAACTTGGGGCTGGCACCACGAATGATATCGATTACAGCTTCAATTTCTTTTTTCAACGGATGATCGAGTTTGCTCATAAAGTCATCCACTTTCTTCGTGCCATTCATTGTTTTATGCGATTCATTTACGCCGGCAAACTGTTGAAAAAGCGTTCGAACGATTGTGATCAGGATCACAAAAAACATGAAACAGATTCCCTAATGAATTTTTCCCCTTAAAATTTATTTATACCTTGTTTGATCTGCTGTTTACTAAATCCATGAAAAAAATCGAGATCCATCATATTCGTCCTTTGGTTAACTACTATACAGATAAGTTGGACGATGCCTGGGAGAAACTGCTCACTATCGTTGAGATAAAAAGGGTAGCGAAAGGTCATGCTTTTATTGAACAGGGCGATATTGCGAAAGTATGTGGATTAGTGCTTAGCGGATCGTTTAAGAATGTGGCTTACGATGACCCTTCAGACGAAAGAATATTGAGATTCACATTTCAGTATGGTTTTCTGGCCAGCTGCCAAAGCTTCAACGAGCAGCAGCCTTCGTCTTTTGCAGTGGTGGCGATGGAAGACTCAGAGATCCTATCCATTGACAATAAGGAATTAGTGGAGTTATGCCTCGCTCATCCTTCCGTAATAACGCTTGGCCTCCTGTTTTCACAACAAATAATGATTGATCATGAGCATCATTCAAAAGTTTTGTCCCTGTCGACACCACTGCAGCGTTATGAATTTTTAATTCATGAAAAGCCCTATTTGCTGAACCGTGTATCAATGACAGACCTGGCGAAACATCTCTACACGAGCCGGGAAGCCCTGAGCAGGGCCCGTCTTAAAATACGTTCAATTGAACGCATCCAGAAAACGACTTGATGGCGCCCTGATTTATTATTTATCCCCAATATCGTGTATGATGATGGGAAGAGCTCTTGATCATTAAGGTAGCAGGAGCTTTACGAGGAGATATGTTTGATCACCTCGCTGAAAGCCGAGCCAAGAATAGGCGAGAGCAACGTCAGGAAAATATTCAGGTTCTTCAACCCTGAATCTTTCATCGAAAATGTATCGCTTGCCTTCGCATCAGCACCGTCCGTTTTTGCCGGGAATTCTTTGGTTAACATTGCCCCTACAGACCGCAGATGATAGTCGACGGGAAGATAGATGATGGCCAGAATGACCGTAAAGATCAAGCCGTAGGCATAAATGAACTCTGTGGGGAATATCCTGAATTTCCTTTCACCGTTGATCACAATATCATTGGTGAGTGCCTGTTCCATGAGCGTTGTGTTGAACACGGCAAACATCACAAGCAGCGAAAGCACTGTTAGAAAAAATTGCAGATTGCCTCTTAACTGATCGAATAGCCGTTGCGCCGTTTTTCTGCGCCCGTTAGCCAGGATCAGGATCTCCGGCAGGCTTCGGTTCACGAGCAACATTCCGAACACGGCGAATCCACCCATCACCATGGTGAGGAAGACGATGAGCTTCAGGCCTGACGTATTGGAAAAGAGTATTTGAAAGGATTCGGCAATTTCAAAGGCTGTCAGGATCGGCACCAACACACCACTTCCCAGCAGCATGATGACAACCGTGACCATTATGGAAACAAGAACGATCGAACGGACATGCTGACGTCTGAGAAATTTTGATCTGATATTCCGAAGATTCTCCGCGAGCGGCAGCGCCAGACCGCCGGCCAGAGCAAACATCATGGAGAAGCTCAGGCTCCAGATCAACAGGATCGGATTACGCGTAAAAGTGAACTCGCGCTTTGCCAGTGAAATGGAAGTATCGTTTGCAGTGAGAGACGCTTGCTGAGTTTTCGACGACCTGAATAAAGTGTCAGGCTTTACTTCTAACAAGAAATGATAATCAGGAGTCGCCAGTTGCTCAGAGTCATATTTAAAATTCCGTATTGTTCCATCGTGGTATCGGATGCTGAAAAATAGCACAATGATCGCCGATAGTAGTCCCAGGAATGCAAGACCAATGATTACCAGTATCTTGGTTGGCATTGTCATAATCAGTTAGGGTAGAGATAAAATAAAAAACCCATCATGCATCGATCTCCGGGATGCATTGATGGGCTCAATACGAATATAGTTATTTTTTGAGCAACTTATAACGCTCCCTATCAATGGATCAGATCTCCAATTCCCCAACTGGATCTTGTGAATTCCATTTTAAAATTTGTGGGCGGATGGCCCTGACAACAATCCGCAGTCTTTTCAGCACCTATTGAAACACAGCACGTACCAGGATTATCGAACATTCTCCTGATGTTCTTTAAAGCAGGTGATCTACGCTATGTGAAGCGTAGTACCATTTGTAAGTTCTACAAGCAGCCACCGGATTTCAAAAAGCACTTCGGCTACGCCCCTTCCATGGCGGCAGCCATAAAGGCGAGCAGGCAGCAAATCAATTGATCTGATGACCGCCAGCCAGACCATAAACCATATTACTGACCTGATCCTCCAATTCGTATGGGCATTCTATACCTTAATGTTAAAAAAAATGAAGCTATTATAGCAGGAAGTACAGGCATGGTTGGCAACCAGATCCTAGAGCTATGCCTTGAGATTCATCGTGGCATAGCACACGACCGCATCAATAATCATTGCCTTGTTTCTTGAAATAAAGCTTAACACCTTCCGAGGAGGTCAGTCCCCAGCCTTCATTCAACGGCACGTTCAGCTTAATATTTAAGTTCGGGTCATCCGTTAGGCTATAGTTCAAAATGTAGGGTACCTTAACACCCCAGCTTCCCGAATGAAAATACTCTGAAGGGTTGGTGGGAAGAACAACACACACGTGACCTGGCTTTACCGCGATCACCGCGTATCCCATGCCAGCCATCAATCCAGCCATGTTCAGGGCAAGCTGGTCTTTGACGTCTCCAAGTTCGGTCCAGTTTTGTGTTACATATTGTGTGATCTGGGCCGTGTTATAGTATGTGGCCTGAACGGTTCCGTCACCCCTTCTGGCCACATCCCAGCCATCGGGCTTGTTATAGAAATCACCGATGCCGTATACATCCTTCAGGAAGCTTGTTGTAAACCTGTTGCATGCCGAACTTTCAAGGGCACCACCCGACTCGCACATGGAATAATATTCACGGGTATGGGCGGTAAGATGTTTGCGTACGCCCTCGGTGCTCAAAAAGAACTCCGTATTCTCGAGGCTATATTTTGGAATAAGCCCGAGGCTGTAATAGCGGATCATTCGCGCGTTGTTGACAAATTGTTCGGCCACCTGCCTGGCCACCTTCTTGTTGCTCCTGTAAAAAGCATTGTCGGGCCTGGTGATCTCCTTGGCCGTGAGCAGGTAGGAACGGGAGAGGTAGAGGGCATCTTTCAGCTGTTTTTCATTTTCGAATACCGGATCCGGAGGAGAATCGGAGCTTTGCTGGCTTCGCCTGAACCTTGCCGTTACCGCATCAAAGTCTGCGTTGCTCTTGTAAGCTTCGTAAGTGATGTTGCGTTCCTGGGCACTCGCGCTGCCATAGAACCGCTCACGTATATCAAAGTGCGGCGAAGTATATCCTGAAGGACGCAGATGGTGCCGGGGTATGGTATTGAACAGCGCCGTAGAAATATCATTCTCTTTAAAGAATGCCCTCAGGTTTTCTGTGGTTACGGGATTCTTCAGCAGGTTGTTCACCTGCTCCCTGTATTGTTCAATGTAATCTTGATTCAGCTGTTGGCTGGAAGCTGTTACCGACTGCAGCTCTTGCTGCCTGACCTTCAATGCCTCGAGGTTTACGCTCATAGCCTGCAGGTTGGCAGCGCTCCATTGCGGATGAAGCGAATGGCTTTGCTGGTAGGCGTCGATCATGTCTTCCATGCGGCGTGCCAGGTTCTCTTTGAGGGCATCAACTTCTGCTTCGGGTGACCGGCTGTCGCTGTTGAATCCGCCGTCGAATATAGACTGTCCTATGTTGACCTCACCGTGGTTGCTGAAGTGATGATGAAAGCTGATGTCTTCGCTCAGCGAGTAGGTTCCGCTGCCATAGGTTCCGGAAAGATTATAATACAGGTATGGGGCATATTGCAATTTGAGCGCGTGACCTGATCCCGCTGATTTCTTCAGGCCGTGTTCTGCCGGCAGAAAAGTTTTGGCTGTTGTTGTATTCCGCCCAGGTGAAGCCTGTTTGCGGAGCGACTTGTAGATTTTTTGATGATCACGTACTATTTTTTGTTGATCTGCGGAGGTGAGGGCCGGCGCAAGGCTTTTCAACGCGCCTGCCTGCTGTTCTTTTTCCAGGAATGCGAGGTACTTGTCAATATCGGGCACCAGCGGCAGATGTTCAGGCCTGTCAGCGATCCACTCGAAGGTACGGAGATTCTCTTCCACCGCGTCGAGGTATTGCTCTTGCAGTGTTAGTTTCTTCAGCCCGTTATTCTCCTGCAGCATTTTGAGCTTCAGCTGACGGAGCTCTTTGGAATAGTTGAACATTTCGCCAGCCACGGTAATGATGCGCTGGTGCTCAAAGACAGCGGCAAACAGCTCGGGGCGCTCGAAATACGTTGTTGAAAGCTTCTGGATCTTTTTGGTGTGAAGAATGTTGTTGCATACCGACAATGTTTGAAATGTATGGCGGATCAGTGATGCAGAAACTGTCTCCAGGGTATTAAGATAGGCCAAACGTTGGCCCCGGAGGCTGTCGTACCGCACCTGCACACTGTCGTAAGCTTGCTTGTAAATGTTGTAGGCTTCTTCGTCTTCGATCAGCTTCTTGGGCAGCAGCGCCACGGCCTCTTCAAACAGCTCCACCTGTTTCTTATAGTCCTGGTGATCGAAATACTTATAGAAGCCATAGGCCATGAGGATGATGGCACCTGCCAGCGCCGCGCGGGGCTCGCCAGAAGACATCAGGGCCAGGCCGGTATAATACACGGCCTCCTCGCCTTCGTTCTTGGGCCCGAACTCCGGATTGGTGAAAGTTATTGTGTAGTCGCTGTCGTTGCCCCGGCCACTGTCAGAGGGACTGGTGTTACCCGTGCCGTTTTGTGCGCGTTGTTGCCGCTCATTATATTCAAGCACGGTCATGACTGCTTTTCCGAAGGTATTGCCATAGGTCACTGAAATATCGGGTGATCCATTGTTGATTTTGGCAAATGACTCCAGCAGGGTGGATTTTCCATGGTGCGAATAACCCTGGAACATAAAACCGCTTAGCGATTCAGGCTGTACACTCAGCGCGTGCTTCATGTTCTCTATTTCGCCGGCAATGGCATACAGTTTATTGAGCTGGTCGTTATAGATCTCTTTCAGCTGAATATACTGTGCAATGCTGGTGGTATCGACACGGAAAACGGTCTGGTTGGATACCTTGATCATTTCGGCGATGACGCTATCGATCTGTGTGCTTTTTTTGTTCAGCTTTTCGTGCAGCACGATGTGGTAATTCTGCCAATATAAATTCCAGTGATGCTGGGTAAATTTGCGCGAGGTCTTGTTCGCATTATTCTTTACCCAGTCCATCATGTCAGATCCGAAATCCTGGGCCATGGCGAGGTTGGCAACGATGATAAAAAGTACTGACAGGTAACGTTTCACAGTGATTGGTATTTTGTGTTTTGCTGTTATTTGGATCACGTTCATTGAGAAACCAGGGTTCGAAGGAATTTTCCTCTTCCGTCCAGGTATTCGGAGGCGATCATATTCTCATCGCCAAGAATAACGCGGTGAAGGCTGTTCACGCTGATGTTGCTGTCGCGATAGATCTTTTCGATCTGCTGATCGCTGATAAATTGTGCCAGCTCAAGTATGAGGCCCTGGTAAAAAGTGATCTCCTGGTTCACGTTCTGAAAGTATTTCGACGTAAATGTATCGAGATACTGGCTGAGGATCTCGCTATCATTGGCCTGCTCGATGAGCATGCGGTTAAGCTTTTCCAGCTTCTGCTTCAGCTGCGCATCCGTAATATCGTGCAGGTCGATCTGCTGAAAGAGGATGCGGAGATCGAGCTGGTCCTGGATGGTGATCTTTTTATTCAGGACATAGAACTGGCGGAGCTTGTTCAGATCTTTATCCATGGTGCTGATACGCTCTGCGGATTGCCGGAGCTGCTCGGCCACATATTGCGGATACTTCTCGGTGAGCATACCGTGAGAGAGGATGTTGGTGGATACCTGTGAATTTTTCAGCGCCGTAAGGTCCTTATCAAAAAGGGAGTTTTCATACAACGATGCATAGTTCCTGATCCGCTCCCTTTCGGAGAAGGATCCGGAGATGGTATGGGCAAACGACCTGTAGGTGACGGGTTGTACAGGGTAATGAGGGATGAGTGAAATATAACAGCCCAGCGACCAGCCCTCCATATTGGTGATCTTCAGGGTAAAATCGCCCTGGCTCACATCCACGATGAGCATAGATGAGCTGGTGAGCGTACTCTCCTTTCCGTTGACCACTGCCTTCACGATCTCGCCCTTGCCGCTGCAGGCATAGCGCACATCTACGGTGGGAAAGAAGACGGCCGATCGTCCATCAAAAGGCATTTTGGGAATGGTGACCTCAAGACCACCTTTGTTGTAGATCCGGTCTCCCTTTTTTATCATGGCTACATTGCCGATATAAAGTGTTGGCGACTGCGCGGTAAAGGACTGCACGCTGAGGTCAAGGTTTATTTCATATTGCTGATGTATGCCATCAGGCACCTGGGTGGTTTTGGTGAACGACCCGAGGTTGAGCCCATCTTTCTGGGAGGGCAGCAGCATGGGCTTATTCACGAACAGATCGGTTGGCGTTTTACCGGCGTGCATATGTGTGCGCCATACCCTGGCCTCGTAGCGAACGCCGTCGGCCACGCGTTTGAAAGCACTTTCCATCAGCGTTTTCAGCGGCTGATCTTTTACCGGCAGCTCGCTGTTCACCAGCTTTCGCCTCAAAAAAAAGTGTTTGAGCACCTGCAGCTCTTCGTTGGTGTCGGCCATCTCGGCAAGTTCCGTGACTTTGGTCAAGGTATCGGCTTTGCTCAGTACATAACTGAGTGCGCCGGTATTGTTCTGCAAGAGGAGCTGCCTGGCTTTTTCGTGAAGGCGATAATGAACATCCGCACCCTGCTCCACCAGCTTGCGCAGGGTTTCCTCATCTTCAGCTAAATAGCAGGCGCGGTTCATGGCTGCCTTGTCTTGTTTAACCTTGCCGATGAGATCATCGATCAGCCTGGCCCGGTATTCTCCTTTGCCCGAGTTGTAGCACAGCATACCGAAGAGCGAATGAGCGCGGTCATCCCCGCCACCACTGGCCAGGCCTTTGCTCACCAGGTGACTGATGATCTCGTAATGCTCTTCGAGCACGGGCTTGAACATAATGAAGTCGAACATGTAAGTGGCACCCACTGAATTCAGGAAGGCGATATCGATGGCAGGCTCAAACTCCCAGAAGCGTGTAACGTCTCCTTTGTCCATGATCTCATAGAGGTATTTGGTATAGAGCGCCTCCTTGCACGATGCCGGATCTGCGCCATCGAGATCCTTCAGGCTCATGATGAGCTTTCTTTTTGCCTGCGGACTGTCTTTGAGCAGATCTTTTTCGAGCAGGGTGTATTTGCTGCACCCTGGCATTTTCAGGAGCATCGGTTGAAAGGCCTCGTTGTTTACCAGGGCCGCCAGCAGGTGTGGTTTGTCTTCGGCCAAGGCAGAAAAATCATCATCGTGCAATCCCTTCCGGTTGAGGTAAACAAGCATTGAAGACAGGGCCATATCATCTGTGGCATCTGGCTTCATGAGGCGCATGGAAAAATAGGCCCTGTAAACCATTTCTTCATTCAGGGTATCTGCCATGAATGCCTGGCTGAGCGCGAGGCAAAAATCTCTCCAGTGCCTGACCCGTAGCCCTTTGGTGATGATATGTAATCCGTCTTCGGCTGACTGCTTAAAATCCTGCCCGCGGGCCAGCAGCATTTCCATCATGCCCGGTTGATTAAACCAGGAGGCGGTCAAAAGCTCGTCATTTTGTGCCGAAAGCATAGCCCCGTGATCAAGAAGCGTCTTCACAGTGGACTGGTCACCCAACCCTGACGCCAGGACCAGGGGTGTGATGGTCACCACCTCGGGGGAGATCAAAAAATGACCGGGATCGGCACCACGCTTCAGCGATAACCTGAGCCCTGCTGTATCGCCGCTGATCACGGCGTTGTACAGCTCTTTTTGGGCTTGGGTAAGCACCTGGGCGGAAGAAGAGAACTGTGCCAGAACAAAACACCAGCACACAATGCTTAAGATTCTGAAATTCAAGATTGCTGCATTTAATGATAAAGTTGTGACCTTCCTTGGCTGATATGCCCATGAGCGGAGGACACGGTAGCGAAATTGACAGGTGGTCAAAATAAGATTTTCGTGAATCAAAAAAAATACCTGAAAGTAGGTATGCGTCCTCAGCGCTTTGGGTGGGCTCAATAAGACCGCGTGCATGCGACTGATCCCACATCCTCTTCGGAGGTAACGAACCGGCTGCCGGACGGCTGGACAATTTTTAAAAAAAGAAAGCCAAACTAAAAATCGCCGCCTGCGAATATTAACTTCGTATTGCCGCAGCCAGCTTCCCAACAATATAAACTACAAACGCATGAAAAAATTCTTTCTCATTGATGACGATACGGATGACATTGGACTGTTCAAGGAAGCTATCTCTGAACTCAATGATTCTATTATGCTGCAAAGCGCTACTAATGGACAGGATGCTATGGATAAATTGAATCGCGGAGAAGTCGAGAATCCGGATGTTATCTTCCTGGACATCAATATGCCGGTTATGAATGGGTGGCAATTTCTGCTGGCCTTAAAGGAGAATCCACAGTATAAACACATACCGGTTATTGTATTTTCCACGTCATTAAATCAAACTGACGTGGATAGGGCATTGACCTTAGGCGCCCTTTGTTTTTTTTCAAAACCCGATGACTATTCAAGGCTTAAGGAGATCGTAAGCGTTATAGCGCAAAATAGTAATGCACAAGACATTTTAAGGGCGATAGAAAAATTCAGCAGCATTAAAGCAAGACAGGTGTTTGCATGCGCTTAAACACTCCCCTCTTCCCAGCATAGTAAAATGCAGCATTTCTTACGTGAGCGCCTGGTTGGCCACCTAATGGCTACTGGACTCGATGGCCTGTTGTAAAATATGTCCGGTATTTTGCAATGGAGCCTGATCGCCTTTTGCAACGGCAGACGCCAGACGCTGTGCTTTCTTGATCAGCACATGATCAGGAAACGGGGAGATCTCCGGATCTGTAATTGCTTCGATGAGCACAGGCCGGTCAGCGGCGAGGGCTTGCTGCCAGGCTTCGGTCACCTGATCGGGCGAGTCGATGCGAATGCCGAGGAAGCCAATAGAAGTTGCGTAAGCAGCGTAGTTAAAATCGGGTGTCACTTGCGTAGCCTCAAATTTGGGATCACCCTCCATCATGCGTTGCTCCCAGGTGACCATGTTCAGATCGTGATTGTTCAATACACACACGATGATATTAGGTGAAGACCATGACTTCCAATACTTGCTTATGGTGAGGAGCTCCAGGTTGCCGTTCATCTGCATGGCTCCATCGCCGGCAAAGGCAATCACGGTTCTTTCAGGATAAGCAAATTTTGCTGCAATGGCATATGGCACAGCACAACCCATTGTTGCCAGGTTCCCTGACAATGATGCCATCATTCCCTCACGGATGCTGAGCTCGCGCGCATACCAGCTAGCGGTAGAACCCGAGTCTGCTGTGATGATGCAGTTGTCTGGAAGCAGCGGCGAAAGCGCGGTAAACACAAATTGTGGATTCAGCGGATTCGCCTCCCTTAATGCAAGGTGTTGCTGCTCGTATTTCCACTGACTTATTTTCTCCTCAAGTTTTGATCTCCATTCATGCGCCGGCTTTTGATGCAATAGTGGTATTAACCGTCTTAATGTCTCTTTGCTATCGCCCAGCAGGTTCACCTCTACCGGGTATCTTAAACTCAACATGCGGCCGTCAATATCGATCTGAACTGCGCGTGCCTGGCCTTCTTTGGGAAGAAACTCCGCATAGGGGAAGCTTGTTCCAATCATTAGCAGTGTGTCGCATTCATTCATCATCGATTCTGTTGCCGTGGTTCCGAAGAAACCGATGGTCCCGGTCACGAATGGAAGATTGTCAGGCAGGGCACATTTTCCCAATAGGGCCTTGGCAACACCGGCGCCCAACAGATTGGCAACGGTGATCACTTCACTGGCCGATCTCATGGCGCCAGCCCCTACCAAAATGCCTACTTTATTGCCCACGTTCAGGATATGCGCAGCCTGCTGAAGGGCTTCATCTGTTGGAATGATGTGTGAAGACGGGTGACCAATGCCTGTGTGAATCGAATAGTGCTCATGCGGAGGGGCTTCTACAGCATCAAGGGTTTGAATGTCATTTGGAATAATGACGCAGGTCACTGTTCGCTCAGCCCGCGCGATCCGTATGGCGCGGTCGATAAGATGTCTTATTTGTGAGGCATCTGTAGCCAGGTGAACATACTCGTGCGCTACGTCTTTAAAAAGACTGACCAGATCAACTTCCTGCTGATAATGTCCTCCGATCGCCATGCGCGCGGTTTGGCCTATGATTGCCACCACCGGCTGATGATCAAGTTTGGCATCGTATAAACCATTGAGCAGGTGGATCGCTCCCGGCCCGGATGTTGCGAGGCACACGCCGACCTCACCTGTGAATTTCGCATGCGCACATGCCATCAGCGCCGCCATTTCTTCGTGACGCACCTGGGTGAACTTAATGCTTTCCATTGAGCGGCTTAGTGCGCCCAAAATACCGTTAATGCCATCACCCGGGTATCCAAATATGCGCGAGATGCCCCAGCGAGCCAGTCGCTTGATAATGAAGTCGCTTACATTATTCACTATGGTTTGCTCCGGCGTGTTGATATCCTTTTTTTCCATGAGAGTGGGTTTATGTTGTCCGGCTTTTCTCCACTGCCCAAACCAAAATCATCATGCCTAACATTACAGGCCACAGACAACAACAGCAAAAAAAGGAGCCTTCCTTGAAACATGTTATCAATAAACATGAAGCCATGGAACGCATAAAAATGGAATTTTTTAATTCATGGGAACACCTGATCACCAAGCGACATCTACAACGGTGACCATATTGTACAGCGGCGTTTGTCGAATGACTACTAAGGGGTGATTGTTCCCCGTACAGGTGCGCTACACTCTCTCCGCCTTATAACTACATCGCCAGCTATATATGCGATGCCGAGATTATTACTCCGGAATTATGGTCGCTTCCACTTTCGTTACTGTGTGCCGCCTGCGTGCCACGTTTCAAATTCTGCCGGTTTATTCATGGCTGCAAATTGGCCAGGTCATTTTCCTGATACGATGCGCACCGAAGGATAATCCCATTATAACCAGATATGCGGCTATCACGATAAGCAGGGTTTGACTATAATCCCCCATTCTTAAAAACTATCAAAGTCAAAATCACCAAAGCGGTTCCTACCTTGTAAATGCTTCTGATCAGTGCAACAAACTGGCCAAGATATGGTACGGAAACTACCTTGAAGACACCTGGACAAGAAAAACGCCCGAGTATGCGGAGTCTATATTCAGAAAAACAGGACTTACCGGAGCGTTTTGGGAGGTGTGAGCAGGTATCAATGGGTATCACAACTTTCGTAACTGGTACTAAAGAGCCATTTAATCGACCGCCATCGTGTTTTATGTTTGATCGAAAAATTAAACTAAAACACTTTTATGCGTTTACTATTATCTATTCTTTTTTCCGGAAGAACACTGACGGCCGCGACATTGATGCTAATGAATATTGTACTACGCGCCCAGACTCAAGCTCCAAAATATGTTGGTGAGCTCAGTGGCGCTTTGCTAAGTGATCCTTACTCAGTAGCCATCGCTGGCAATTATGCTTACGTGGCAAGCGAAGGCTCCGACGCTCTTGAAATCATAGACATTGCCAACCCGGCAGCACCTGTACACAAAGGAAGCATTGCGCACGGCACTGGCGGAGCTTTGCTCAGCAGGCCAAAATCAGTGGTTGTATCCGGCAACTACGCCTATGTGGCTAGTTATGGATCTGATGCCCTTGAAATTGTAGACATCACTAACCCCGCTGCCCCCATACACAAAGGAAGTATTACGCATGGCACCGGCGGAGCGCTATTAAACGACCCTTATGGATTGACTGTATCTGGTAATTTTGTCTATGTTGTAAGCTGGGCTCCAATGCCCTTGAGATCATCAACGTCAGCAACCCATCGGCCCCCGCCCACGTGGGAAGCATTACCGATGGCACTGGCGGAGCGTCTTTGTTTTATTCCATAGACGTAGTTGTATCTGGCAACTATGCTTACGTGGCCAGTTATCTTTCCGACGCCATCGAGATCGTGGATATCAGCAATCCTGCCTTGCCCAAGCACTCAGGAAGCATTA
Source organism: Chryseosolibacter histidinae (assembly GCF_018598225.1). GTDB lineage: Bacteria > Bacteroidota > Bacteroidia > Cytophagales > Cyclobacteriaceae > Chryseosolibacter > Chryseosolibacter histidini. The sequence continues at coordinate 209,505 of NZ_JAHESF010000007.1, forward strand.
AGAATGGCATAGGCGGAGCGTTGCTAAACGACCCGCATGGAATAGCGATAGCCGGGAACTACGCTTATGTTGCCAGTTATTCATCGGATGCGCTGGAGATCGTAGACATCACGAACCCTGCCGCGCCCAAGCACAAGGGAAGTATCAAACACGGCGTTGGTGGGGCTTTGCTGGACAACCCATATTCGGTACAAATTTCAGGCAACCTGGCGTATGTGGCAAGCGCTGGTTCCAGGGCGCTGGAGATCATAGACGTTACCAATCCTTCCCTGCCTGTGCATCAAGGGAGTATTGTCCATGGCGCAGGAGGAGCGCTGCTGGATTATCCCAGAGACGTTGCCATATCCGGTAACCATGCCTATGCGGTAACTGGTAACAGTGCCGGCTATGCGCTGGAGGTCATAGATGTCACCAGTCCATCAGCACCTGTTCATAAAGGAAGTATTTCCAATGGCGTCACGATCGATAATGCATTATTGGGCTCGCCTCAGGCAGTGACAATCGCTGGCCCTTATGCTTATGTGGGTAGCGCGGGTTCTAAGGCGCTGGAAATAATAGACATCACTCATCCGGCTACCCCAATCCATCAAGGAAGCATTCAACATGGCGCAGGTGGGGCTTTGTTAAACGGCCCGGCATCAATAGCTGTATCCGGCAATTTTGCTTACGTGGCCAGTTCTAATGCGCTTGAAATAGTAGACATCAGTAATCCTGCCGCGCCCGTGCACAGCGGAAGTATCACCGATGGCGCCGGCGGAGCATATCTAAACTATCCAACGTCTGTAGCGGTGTCTGGCAACTATGCCTATGTGACCGGCTTTTATTCCAATTCCCTTGAAGTTGTCGACATCACCAACCCCACCGCACCTGTACATAAAGGAAGCATCAGGAATGGATTTGGCGCTCTGTTAAGTCATCCGTTCTCAGTAGCAGTGTCCGGCAACTATGCTTATGTGGTTGGCCTTTCCAATGCGCTTGAGATAATAGATATCAGCAATCCGGCACAGCCCAGGCACAAAGGAAGCATTTCAAATGGTACGGATGGTGCCTTGCTGAACTCTCCCAGGTCAGTTGCTGTATCAGGTAATTATGCGTATGTAGTCAGTTTTGAATCCGATGCGCTTGAAATAATAGACATCAGCGACCCAGCGTTACCTAAGCACAAAGCAAGCATAACACACGGAACAGGGGGAGCTCTTTTGGATAACCCACTTTCAGTTTCTGTGTCCGGCAACTATGCTTGTGTTGCCAGTAGCCAGTCCATGGCGCTTGAAGTCGTGGACATTTCCAATCCTTCGGTGCCTGTACATGCGGGAAGCATCGCTAACGGAACAGGTACTGTTTCATTAGCTTTTCCCGAGGCGGTTTTCGCGTCAGGCAATTATGCTTATGTAGCCAGCAGCACTTCCAATGCTCTTGTGATCGTTGAGCTGCCAGCGGCAATATCAGATCAGGCCATTACCTTTGCATCCATTGACGCCGCCTCGCAAAAATCAAATGTCGATGCCTACCCCAACAGTGTAACCGACATTTTGTTTGTTGATGTTTCGACCTTTCCCGATGCGAAAGTTTTTCTTTACAATGATTCGGGAAATTGTGTTGCTGTACAATCCGGAAGTGGGACGATTGAAGTGGATATGAAGGCTTACCGTCCTGGAAAATATTTGCTGGTGATTCAGCATGGTGATCAATCAGTTGTTAAACATATCATCAAAAAATGACATTCTTTGCGGGATAAAGCTCCGCTAGAAAAAAGGGCTGTAACGCTTATCAAAACTTCAACGCTATAGCTGTTGGATATGCATGATGTAAAGGCGAGGATTCAATAACCTGGCCTTTACATCTGATACCCGTAAAAGTCATACGCTGGTGTGAAAGGTGCCCTGAAAACTAATGTTAAAAATTTACGTTTCAAGTTTACACCTAATTTGATTCGTAATGATCTTGAAAGATTTTGCGCCTCATCCATCGCTGAGAGAATTCGTCCGGTGCTACCGAATCGTTCACTTTAATTTCGAGAATGCGCCGGAATCTGTCCTTAAAGCATATGCCCCACGGCCGGAAATATGCCTTCATTTTTTTCTCCGGGAACGGGAGTTGATTCAATTGGGTAGTGGTGCAAAAAAGGATTATAAATTTCAGGTTGTCCTTACGGGCCAGCAAACATCCGTGATCAATCGGTATTTATCAGGAAAAGATTTTATAACATTCAACATTGTTTTTCAGCCCACCGCAGTATTTCGCCTCACCGGGATATCCTCTTCTGAGCTTGCCGATCAATACCTTGACGCTGAAGATGTCTTTTCACGAAATATCCGGTCAGTGCTTGAGCAGTTGCAAAGTGCCGCGGGCTACAGTCAAATGGCTTTGGTGGCCGACCGATTTGTGAGCTCCCTAACACGCCAGGCACGGAAAGAGGCACACCGGTTGGATACCGTCAGCAGGTTAATGCTAACTTCCGGTGGAAAGGTTTCTCTCGACTGGCTCGCCGGAGAGTCGTGCTTATCTCCAAAACAGTTCACAAGAAAGTTCTATGAACGGACAGGCGTTAATCCAAAAACATACCTGAAGATCATTCGCTTTACCAAAGCGGTCAATATCAAGAACGCCTATCCGGACCGCGATTGGTTGCAAATAGCTTTTGAATGCGGCTATTTCGATTACCAGCACCTGGTCAAGGATTATAAGGAATTCACGAAGAATACACCCAACGACTTTCACCTCATTGAAAGCAACTCACCCGAGCGAAGACTCGGCCTTGCATCCGAAGTTTATAAAAGCCGCGCGGAGTCATCTGCCTTCCTGGCTTAACAATGTCCTTTTTTTACCACCTGTTATTGGCGGGCAACCATCAATTTTGCTTCATAATTTAATTCCGTTATGAAGTCTATCTATTTTCTACCATTATTTTTATTAACAATGACAAATGATGCATTTTCTCAATCCGGTAAAACTTACATATTGGTTCACGGGGCATGGCATGGTGCCTGGTGTTGGGATAAAGTGATCCCGTTGGTGCAAGCCAGGGGCCATAAAGCAATAGCCGTGGATCTGCCAGGGCACGGGCACGATACGGGGCGTACATCGGATATCAGCCTGGATGACTACGTAAATGAAGTAGTGAAAACTGTCAATGCTCAAAACGGGCAGGTAATATTGGTCGGACATTCAATGTCAGGCATCGTAATTTCACAAGCAGCGGAAAAGCTGGGCAGAAAAAAAATCTCGGCGCTAGTCTATCTCGATGCGTTCCTTCCCAGAGACGGGGAATCGCTGTTTGCGTTGGTAGACGCCACGCTGAAAAATCTGACGCCGAATTCACGTAAACCTATGCTTGTCGAGAATCTCATTGTCTCGGAAGATCACAAAACAAATTCGGTTAATCCAGCCATGGTGGCAGAGATCTTCTATCACGATTGCGCTGAAGAAGATAAAGAGTTTGCATTACCCCGGATCTCAAAAGAACCAATTGCTCCTTTGGCAACGCCACTCCATCTGACCGATGATGTTTACGGAATGATACCGAAATACTATATCCTTTGCACCGAGAGCAGGGATATGGACAAGACATTCCTGTCGACACATGTGCCCTGCAAGAAAGTGTATAAGCTTGCAAGCAGCCACTCGCCTTTTTTCTCCATGCCTGAAAAACTTGTGGATATCTTAAATGAGGTGAAATAACCAATTAGCACCTCCTGTTTGAGCAATGGGAAACGACTATCGCCTGGCGAGGAAGTTGATGGATAGCTGCACTGAGCGACAACTTAGGTCAGCTATCCCAACCATTTCCAATGATTCGATCAGGCAGGCTTTTATCACGGCGGAAGAATTATTTCCCGGTGTGGCGCTGATCGCTTACGCCAATACACTGCAGCGGGTGGCCTACGTAAGTGACAATAGCAGCAGCATTCTGGGGCATGAGAGTGATTTTCTGAGAACCCTCTCCGCCCCGGAATTTGTGCAATTGATCCATCGCGATGATATCAAAGGGTTCACCAGTTGTTACAGTTACTTGCTTAGCCGATGTGCCGGTATGGGAGACCACGATCGTGCCATTTTCTATTACCGAATTGTGGATGGACATGGAACGATCAGGTACATAGAAGACCAGCGGATGGTTCTGCAAACAGAAAACAGAATTTTTATTCATCTGTTCAGAGACCTGACGGGTCATGAAATTTTCAATGTTCCAAAGTTAAAAATAGTCAAACGCGTGAACCGATCGTTCTTGCCAGCATTCGAATACGCCCCTGGCCGGGTGAGTGACGTACTTACCCCGCGAGAACGCGAGATAGCCCAATTAACACGCATGGGCTTGCGCAACAAGGAAATTGCTAACCGGCTATTCGTCAGCGTTTACACCGTCAAGAATCACAAACAATCGCTGTTCAGGAAACTCGATGTAACCTCAAGCCTCGAACTTAATGCGCGCATGGATCTGAAGAACTATTTCTGAGGCTGACCCGCAGAAAAATCAATCAGACATCCTCTGCATCCATCAGCAAGCTATTGTGTCAAAAATGTAATCCGAACTTTTACCTGTTCATCCAGTATGATACTTTTTTCTCCAAGGTTGTAGTCCAGCCTGTTGAGGTCAAAGGTGCCTCTCAATAAAAGGTTGTTATTGTTGGAAGTACATGTAAAATAAATGATCACTGGCTTTGTTATACCTTTGATGGTGAGATCAAAATATCCGATAAACCTGCGCGCTACTTTTCGGAATCCTGTACACTGCAACCGGATCTCAGGATGCTTTTCAACATTGAAATAATCACTTCTCTTAAGATGTTCATCACGTATCGAAATTCCTGTGTCGATCGTGGCAGGATCTGCGCTGGCTGAAATGGTGCTCTGCGCCGGGTCTTTCGGATTGAAATGAATATCGACGTTTGAAATTTCCATAGTGCCTTTTACTTCAGCTCCTGCATTCAGGATGCTGAAGCTCACGAGGGATGGTATGGTGGCGGCCGGTTTATTTTGTGCGCCGATATGGGTAATCGGGTATAATGCCGCAAAAAAATACAACGTCACTGCCTTTAGCATCATAAAGTTTTCAGAAATGTGATCAGCGCTTTTTTGTCAGCTTCGCTCAGGTCGAGGCCGAATGGGTGCCCTTTCACGGCCATTGTCTTCAGGTGTGGTGGCTTATATCCCGAAGGCACATATCCGGGCGAAAGTCGCTTACGATCAAAAACTTCTTCCAGGGTAGTCAGGTTGCCGTTGTGAAAAAATGCATCCTGCATCCACACGCCTCTCAGAGAAGGCACTTTGTAGTAGCCTGTGCCCCTGCGTGAGTACAATGCCGTAACAGAATCTGTTCCCACTGAAACATTGAAGATATCATACTTGTTGAAGTGCTCCTCCGGTGGCTCAAATCCATTGGCGGGTGTAAGCTTGTTGTTTGTATAGAGCGGGGGCGTGTGACAGGTGACACAGCCGGACTGGTTGAATACCAATTTTCCGTGTGCAACCAACTTCCGGGAATACGTCTCCGGATTCTTTGGCGGCTGCAGGGAATAGATGTATTGTGTGAGGGCGTAAAGCTGTTCGTCGCTATAACGCTTTCCGACATAGCCAAAGGGATGACTCCATTCCGCTGGCGCCGGCAATTGTGTGTTGCCATTCTTACCTCCCGGAATAAATCCATTGTAAGCAGTAAGCATGTCCATGCCCTGGTTGAACGCGGCGTAGCGCATCATATCTGCCGGGCTTTCGTGTTTCATTAAGCCGGTGCGGTCAAGGTACCGGATCTCTTTGATACCGATCAGGCTGGGGATCATGGCAGGATACAGGTATGCCGCGCCCTGGCGGTCTGAAACTCCCGGCCGGCTGGCTTTAAAAAAAGCAGCAAACTCTTCAACGGTTGCAGGCTTGTTCGCCAGACTTTCCGGCGCCCACGGAGCGTAAGCGAGTCTAAATGTTGATTCCTGGAAAACCGGAAAAGGGACTTTTCCGGACAGGATCATGCTCACAAACCTGACGTTGTTAAAAACATTACCCTGTGCTCCGGGAATAACCTCACCCGAGTGCGTTACGCGGGTATGGCACGATGCACAGGATAATGAGCCTACGAGCAGCTTGCCTTTTTCGTTTACCACGTAGCTGCTGAATGGGTAAACGCCTTCTTTCGTTATTCTTCCGTTTGAATTTCTGAAGAGGGCCGAATCAACTGCAGAAACTTTTCCGCCAACAGGCGTGTAGGCGACCGGCCAATGGAAAACCAGCTCACCGGCTTTCACCCAATCTTCCGGTGTTTTTAGTTTCGAAGGATCAAATACAAGCTCAGGCTCCAGCTGTCGTAAGGAATCCAGGTAGCCAGGGCGTTCTGCTTCCCGGATGTACATTGGATAAACCTTTGTAATGATGTGCTCCGGCAGCTCATAATAATATGCTTCGGGTGCGTAGTTTACTTCCACGGCTGTATCGGGAGGCGGTAAATGAAAATTTTTGATGGCCTTCAGATCCCATGTTTTAGGAATATTGCCTTCAAAATGAGCGGTGAATGAAACCAATAAGGTGACAATCAGCAAGGCCACCACGGCAGTGCAGATCTTTTTCATAATTACAAACTGCTTTTTTCGGACGCAAATGTCATTTTTTGGATGCCATTGGTGGTATAGCCCCAAAGAATCAATCTTCGCTTATGGCCGGCCGGCCGTTGTGCGCACAACCCTACCGTGGCTGCCGGCGTTTACACGCTACCGAGAAAGACGTTAGTGATCTTCAATGGATGGATGATGAGAATAAACGGTGAAACTGCATCAAGAGCTTTTGTAGATCTGTTTGCCGGGCAGGAGATATTTTCCGACCCGGCAAAGGCCTTTGTGGCTGAACAGGATGAGCAGATCATTCTTAGCCATTTGCAATTTGCTGAAAGGCTCTTTCCCAAAAGCGGCCTGGGCTTATGTCCTGTATCGCACGCAAAAATTCAATACTTCAGCCAGAGCTGTGAACAGATCCTGGGGCACCCGCTGGAAAAGCTTGTAAAAATGTCGTTGCCGGACTTTTTCGGATTGATCCATCCGCACGACCTGCCATCCGTGCAACAATGCTTCGGCTTTATCAAGGCTCAAAAGCCCGGCGATCCGGAGCTTCATCGTTTTGTCATTCATTACAGGTTCAGGAACGGGCGTGGCGAGTATATTCATATCAGGAACGAGCAGCTTGCGGTGAGCATACGGGAAAACAATTACATCTTTATGATGTTGTACAGGGATGTGTCGAAGGAAGAAAAATTCTATCATGTAAAGCTGGAAGTGCACAAAAGGATCAATGGCAATTTTGTGAAAATACACACCTATCATCCGCAGCAGGAGGATAAGGACATCACCCCCAGACAAAACGATATTGCAACGCTTGTGATCAAAGGATTTTCAAACCGTGAAATAGCAGATCGGTTAGGCATCAGTATTTATACGGTTAAGAACCACAAACAAATATTATTTAAAAAGATAAATGTCAGGAACAGCATCGAGCTTGCCAACTACGTTCAAAGATCAGCATCCTAGCGTTCACCGATAACTTTGCGGAAAATCATAAAAGAGTGGCCCTGGAAAAGCCACTCTATTTTTTTTAAAAGCCAGACTTACTTCTCTTTGACAAAAATTGAATAGGCATATGCAACAGGTGTTGTTGCCGGTTGGAGAGATAGACTATTTCGGAAACGGGCCATGGTTTTCCTTCCTCCGGTTTTTGAACCTTTAGACGGCACTCCTTGTGTTCCACTCCTTACCACATACTTTTACAGGAATGCCCCGGCTCATCCTCATTGTTGCACATGAACATAAGCCAGGCCAACAGGGTCAGCAATAGTTTGCTTTTCATACGATAATTTTTAGTTAGATGCAGCAAGAATACCTTCCCTGCGCCCTGCTACCAATAGTCCTTTCGGACCCATTGCGCTGCATCAGGCGGCATGCACTGTGGCGCTCCGTTGGAAATGGTGCTAAAGTACTAATGACATGGAGAAACCTGATCTGCATCTTTGCAGCCGGTTTTTTGAAGAACTGCACTTCGCTATGTATCAATTAAAAAGCTTCACTGAGATGTTCACAAGATCTTTATTTCTTTTTTTCATTTTGAGTTCCGCCTGTGCTGCCCAAGGTCAGAAGCAGTCATACAAGGTCATTGAAAATGTACGGATCAAGCTTGATGATGGTACTCAGTTAGCGGGCCATCTCTCTTACCCGGCCTCCGGCGAACGTGTGCCCGTACTGTTCCGCTTCAACTGTTATGCACGCCTCACCGACCTTGCAGCCAACGCATTCATCTTCCAGCTCGCCACCAATCTTGGATATGCCTACGCAGAGATCTATACACGGGGCTCTGGCGGATCTACAGGCAGCGTTGCTCCTTTTGAACATGATGCCGGTGACGTTCGCCAGGTGATCGACTGGCTGAGCAAACAAACCTGGTGCAATGGAGAAGTGGCCATGGGGGGTGGTTCGTATCTGGGCTATACACAATGGGCAGCCATGAAGAATCCGCATCCCGCGTTGAAGACCATTGTTCCCATGGTTGCGGCAGCACCCGGGAAAGACTTCCCGATACTGAATGGCATCTCGATGAACTATTCACTTCGCTGGTTATCTTTTTTTGGAGCGCCCTATGTCAATGACAATACTGTTAACGACTCCGTTGCCTGGCGGCAGCTCTACAACGCGCACTACAGGCAAGGACTTCGTTCGCTTGATCTGGATTCATTAAAAGGCAAACGCAATGCTACCTACCAGCAATGGCTGGCGCACCCAACGTTCGATTCGTACTGGTCGTCAAAGCTACCTTCGGCTGCCGAGTTCAGGAAGATCAACATCCCGGTACTTTCCATTACAGGTTATTTTGATTCTGACCAGCGCGGCGCCATGTATTACTACAACATGCATCAGAGAAACAATCCGGATAACCGTCACTACCTGCTGATCGGCCCCTACGATCATTTCACGGGTCAAAACGCAAAACATTTCAGCCGCTACCATTACTACAGGTTCGACAGTATTGCCTACGTCAATAAAGTAATGCTGAGCGCGCAATGGTATAACCATGTACTTAAGAACGGGCCGATGCCTGAGGTGATCAAAGACAGGGTGAATGTGTATGTGATCGGCGATGGCTGGCGGCATGCCCCCTCATTGTCTGCCATGGCGAAGGATACATTAAAATTCCACATTGGAAAAGAAAGTTTGTCAGTAAAACGACAACCCGCGTCTGTTTTGCCGCTGAAATTTGATGCACGCAGTATTGCCGATACGCTTGGCGCCAACTATACATATCGCGGTGCCCTGTCTTTCAATGATGAATTTCCGCTACCAGTAGATGGCAATGAAAATTATCTCCGGCAAACACCACTATTGATCTTCGATTCGCCTGTTTTCGAAAAGCCATTTGACCTGATCGGATCTCCGGTGGCCACGCTCTATTTAAGTGCCACTGATATCCGGGACGCGGATATCGAGCTTCAGTACTACGAAGTTACGGCTGAAGGCAAGAGTTATCCACTGTCGCTGATGACACAACGACTGAGCATGGCTGATGATCGAAAGAAACAGTTATTAAAGGAAAGGGAAGTGCGCCGGTTCCATCTCGATAACGCCTATTTCATGGGCAAGCGTATTGCCAAAGGTTCACGCATCCGCCTGACGTTTCGGATCATCAATGAAGCTGCCACACAAAAAAATTACGGCAGTGGGAAAGACGTGTTTAAAGAAACACGGCGCGACGCTAAAACCGGGCTTTTGAAAATCCATTCCGGCCATTCATATCATTCAAGTGTTTATATCCCCGGTTCATCCATCGGGCAGTGAATTGCTGACGACGGAAACATGAATGTTATGCGCATCAGCAGGATGGACATTTTATAAAAGCGGGCGGTGTTTTGATGCGCTCGAAGCGATCATCGAAAAACCGCCCTTTAACATGCTCTGGTAATTCATTTCCGCTTTTAAACCATCAACCAGATCCTCTTGCGATTTGCGGGAACTCAATACATCGTATAGCTGGGCAAACATCACTACGCATTAAAGAATAAAAACCCTTTGTTTGCGGAACCGTAGCTGTGAAATCGAAGCATTGATCATCTTCATTTCCTCGAGTCCAAATTGAAGGCTGAAGTCGGGGCGTGACACCCACGGTATTCCGTTCGTTGTAATTTCAGGACTGATATTCACGATCAGCTCATCAACAAGATCGTGCGTCAAAAACGAATTGTAAGTATCGGCACCGCCTGCAATGAATGCGGTTTTAAATCCTCTTGCCTTCAGATGCCGCAGCGCTGCTTCAGGTGTACGCACTACAGCACAGAAGTGATCTCCCGGCAATTGATTCGACAGCACAACAATATGCACCCCTGAAAAGCTTTCGAGTACCTGCGCATTGCCGATCAGCGATAGTGCAGTCTTCCGGCCCATGATCATATTGCCTGCGCGATGCACATGCTGCATAAAATCCATCATTAGCGCTGCCGGTGGTGACGTGAGCCGTTTTTCCTGAACCAGCAACTGACCGTTCAACGAAACGGATGCATATAATTTGGTTAACATATTTTATAGTTCAATGATCGTAATTTTCACGCTACACAAATACCTCACTCATTACTGCCGCCCTTTACCATCATGATCAGAACGAAAAACGCCTGCGTAGATTCCAGAAACACTCTATCCCAATTTGTATCCATCACTTCTTGAATCAGTGTGATATCCTTCCCTTCATTCAGTTGCAGATTCATCGGAATCTGCACAAAGATCGACGAGGCCCAGTCAAACAGGAGGCAACACAGCGACACAACAACCAGTCCTTTTTCAACATTTGCTGGGCGGAACCAGAACAAAAACACATTCTGTACAGTGATGATAAAGAATGGCACTACACTCACCGGAAGAATGGCGGTCTCCAGCAATGCGTGATACGCAACAAATTCTTCGTTGCCTACAATAGCCCGTGACGGATATACTAAGAAATAATCCATCATTGCTGTGCCGAAACTAAAGAAGGACAGCGCGCAAAAAATATGGAAATTCAATTTACCAGCTTTCGATGCCAACATAACATTATGTTTTAGATTTTGGCGCAAGGTCGCTCTGTCAAGTGGCCGGCTAAATAGCCCGAAAGAACTAATTGCTAAGCCTCGCGTACATTTCGCAAGCCTGAGCCTACGGTGTCACGAATAAGTGGGCCCACGCCAATAGCGCATTGATGTGAGCACCTCACTTGCGACTGTAACCTTTTACTACCTGGCAGGTAGATACACAAATCAACCGACCCGTTCCTATGTTTAAGAACTACATCATGGTAGCTTTTCGCAACATTGTGCGAAACAAATCCTACTCCTTTATCAATGTCTTCGGTTTGTCTATTGGCATTGCCTGCTGCCTATTGCTCATGTTGTTTATTCAGGACGAGCTCAGTATTGATCATCAGCATGCCGGTATCGAAAACCTTTACCGCATTGTCACACACCTGAAAAGGGGGGCGAATGCGGAAACGCTGGCGGCCTGCTCGCCTCCCATCGCCATGACCATAAAGGCAGAAGTTCCGGAGATCGAAAAAAGTCTTCGCATCGTAACGCCACCAGATGTAACTCATTTCCTGATACGTCATCAACTGGAGACGTTTTATGAAACCGGCGGATACGCGGCCGATTCCACGTTGTTTGATCTTTTCACTTTTCAATTCATCGAAGGCACACCGGTAAAAGCGTTATGCTATCCCAACAGTGTTGTCATTACCGAATCGTTAAGCCGCAAATTATTCAGGAACGACCCCGCGCTGAACCAAACTATTTCGATCACCCAGGGTGGCGCGCCGGCAGATTACACCATTACCGGCGTGATACGCGATATAAAACGAAGTCATATCCAGGCCAATTTCTTTTTCTCGATAACAAGCCCGGGCGGTATTGCTGAATTTGTACGCAATTCCGGCGAATGGGCGGGCCAGAACTTTGTACCCTCTTACATACGGGTACACCCGGGAAGCAATGCGAGCGAAGTAGAACGGAAGATGAATGAGGTGCTGATGAAGCATGGTGCCGAGGCTGTCAAGGCATTCGGGTTCAGCAAAACACTCAGCCTGGAACCTGTAGAGGATATTTATTTAAAATCGGTGGCCGATAAAAACCCCCGCATTATGTATATCTATGTGATCGCCTCTCTTGCCATCTTTATCTTACTTATTGCCTGTATCAATTTTATCAATCTCTCCACGGCAAAAGCTGCAAAACGGGCCAATGAAATAGGCGTTCGAAAAGTGATGGGCGCATTTCGCAGCGCATTGGTGGCACAACTTCTGGGCGAAGTTATGGTGATCGTAGCCATTTCCATCGTCATCAGCACGTTCCTGGTGGTGGCGGCGCTCGGTTTTTTCAATTCGCTTACAGGCAAAGGCATTTCACTTTATGATATGAGCCCGATATCATTTCTGTTGCTTCTTATAGCGCTTACGATCATTACGGGGCTGCTGGCAGGCGGTTATCCGGCGTTCTACATGTCGTCATTCCAACCTGCGCAGGTATTGAAGGGCAAATTCAAAGCCGGCAGATCTTCGGGAGCGTTGCGAAGATCGCTTGTGATTTTTCAATTCATGATAGCCATTACCATGGGTTGTGTCATGTTTGTCATTTCCACACAGCTTCGGTTCATTCGCGAAAAAGACCTGGGATTCGAACCCGAGACCATTATCGTTTTACCACTACGCACCGAGCAGGACAAAAAATCGTATCAGGCACTGCGCGGGCAGCTTCTACAAGAATCTATTATAAAAAAAGTGTCTGGTGCCGACTACCTTCCTGGACATTACTGGAACGATATTGTGCTGTATCGGCAGGGCGCTACCAAAGAGCAGGGCGTCGGCCATTCCATGAATGATGTAGACTATAACTTTACTGATGTGCTGCACATGCGGATGCTTGCCGGACGGGCTTTTACGGACAACCTTGAAGCCGAACAAAACAACATCATCATCAATGAAGCTTCAGCGAAAGCACTGGGCTTCACACCGGCACAGGCCATCGGACAAAAACTAAATCAAGCCATTTTTACCGACGCATCGGGAGCGTTTATTCAATATGAGATTACCGGCGTAATCGCCAACTTCCACCGGCAATCGCTTCATGAATTCATAGCGCCTACATTTCTGAAACCACGCACCCCGGCCGAGGGGGATATGTTCGATCACTTGGTGATCAAAACCACCGGTTCAGATCTAAGTCGTGCAATTGCGTATACTGAAAGCGTTTGGAAAAAGACCGCGTCAACTCCCTTTGAGTTCTCATTCCTGGACCAAAATCTGGCCAGGCTTTACACCGAAGATCAGCGAACATTTCGGGTCATCACGGTCTTTACGGCACTTGCCATGCTCATCTGCTGCCTGGGCTTGTATGGATTGTCATCCTTCATTGCAGAAAGCCGGTTCAAAGAATTTGGCATTCGCAAAGTTATGGGTGCTTCCATTGACCAGATCATCGGGCTGATCTCACGGGATTTTATCAAACTTGTGCTGATGGCCATTTTGCTGGCGGCTCCCCTATCCTGGTATCTCATGAATGAATGGCTTCAACGTTTTGCTTACAAGACCGAGGTAGATGTCTTTATTTTCCTATATGCCGGCGCAGGAGCCATGCTTATAGCCTTAGTGACGGTAAGCTTCGAGTCGCTGAAGGCGGCTACGCGAAATCCAGTAAAATCACTGCGCAATGAATAGGCTTTCAAGAAAAGCAGGGGCGTAACACCCATGGGATACAGGTCACTAAATTAATGCGCACCTTGGGTCGATGAAAATTTCCCCCATCTCACCTTGACAATCTTTCGCAGCTGGCCGCGGCGTGTGACAACGCCAGGGCAGAACAATATGTTATCTTTAAACCAACAGTGTGCCTCCATCAATAATCAGTGCCTGGCCTGTTCCAAATTCCTGGGTCATTAAATAAATAAATCCTCTTGCAACGTCACGGGCTTCGCCAACCCTTTGCAGCAGCAGTGTGTTTGTGTAATGTGAATAAAGCGCCTCGCGGTCACTGTCCTTTAAACTGTTCCATAAGGGTGTGCGAATCACACCGGGAACAACACAATTCACCCGTATCGGCGCCAGCTCAACAGCCATGGCGCGTACCAACCCCTCAACGGCGCCACAAATGGACGATGCTACAGACCATCCTGATCCTGGCCGGGCATTGGCCGTGCCGCTCATCAATGAGATGGAGCCCCCTTTGTTGATCAACCGGGAGCCGTATTTTATCGAAGCGAACGCCGCCCAAAACCGCAGTGTAAAAAAGTCACGCGCCTCTGCGATACTGGTCGATTCAATCCTGTTCAACGTGAGGTTTTCTCCTGCTGAAAAAACCAGGTGATCGAAATGACCTATGCCTGCAAAGAACTTTTCAATGTTCTCTTCACGCGACAGATCGACCGCGAAGCCTTCAGCGCCGGAAGGAAGGCTTTTCAACGCCTCATCGATCTTCTTTTGATTGCCTGAAACAATAATTACCTGTGCACCTTCCGATGCCGCTTCCATGGCGGTTGCCAATCCAATTCCCGAGCTTGCACCTAAATGCACGGTCTTCTTTCCTTCCAATGATCTCCGATAACCTGACATATTTTGTTCATTCATGTGCCAAAGTTCGTGAAGCCGGCAGCCAAAGCACTTACCAAATGGTAAAAACGGATGCGAACGCTGATCCTATTTAACGTTCCGTCTTATCCTGCTTAAAGATTGAGGCGTAACGTCGAGGTAAGACGCAATGTGGTTCAGCGGCACGCGGTAGGCAATATCGGGCTGCAGGCTCAAAAATAGCTTGTATCTACTGGCAGAGTCCTTTCCTGCGAATGCATTCTTCAACCGGATCTTATCCAGTAACCTGTGCTGGTTGATCTGGTCGAGGACGTTGCCCAGGGAGGGGATCTTTGTTAACAGGGACATCAGGGTGTTTTTATTGATGACGAGGATCTCAGCGGCACAGCAAGCCTGAATGCGGCTTTGTGTAACGGTGCCCGCGTTGAAGCTATCCAATATGGTGCATAGCTGTGCTTCGCCGATAAAGAAATAAGTAATGTCACGGCCTTCATCATTGGGTGCCGTGATGCGTACCACACCCTCAGCAACGAAAAAATAGTCGTTACAAACCTTTTCGCCCGGGAACAGAAAATCACCTTCTCTAAAATGTTTCACATTAAAAGAGGAAGCGATCATTTCCTTCGCTTCGTGCGAAAATTTTTGAAACGCGGAGAGATAACTCAGGATCTTATCTTTTTGAAAACTGCTCAACTTCACTTCAATTCAGTTTCAATAAAATTAAAAACTTCCCAGGCACAATTGGCACACATGGCTACAAAATTTATCCTTGCACGACACTCATTTAAAGCGCTGTTTCATCCTTTTTATCGAATTGCTTTTCAAACCGAAGCTTCATAGGTACCTTCGACAAGCGGATGCTGCTGTAATTCTCTGCATAACGACTCCCTGACCATGGCATGATCATCTACAATAAGAACATTGATCTTTTTCATTGTATGAGAAGTTTTTTTGTTATAGAACGCAAAAGCCCTTCCACTCAGTACGTACACTGAAACGGACGGTCTTCTCAGAAGTAAATTATCACTTTTCGCCCAGGCGGCATTGTGGCAATACAAAAAAAAATGGCCCCGATATTTCCGCACAAATATAGCTCTCACAAAAAGCTGACATTTTAACACAGTGGTCGAAAAATGCGGAATGCACAAGGGCATACTCTGCTTCTTCAAGGCGTTTCTCTTTATGTGAGATCTCTAAATAGAGGATAACATTTGTGGCTGTCAGCAGGACTATGCCTGCGCTCAGTCACAACAGCAATGGTGTTAAGTGAATTTTTTTCAAACTTGGTTCTTTAATAAACCCTTTCTAACCCGCCTTTTCAATGGTTGCTCCTGACAGTCTCTCAAAACGATTTTTATTGTCCGTCATGATGGCCCTCGCGCTCTTCACAGCTTGCGAAGAAGAGGCGGAAAACGCCATGACCCCTGTTTCGCAGGCGCTGGAAATTCCTCAAAGTACCTGGCTTACCTCACCGTTTCCCAATCAACAGGTGATCTTTCCGCACCCGCGCTGAAAGACGAACGGGACACCTTCTATCTCATCGCGGGTACCTACATGAATATTTTAGTTCCATAGCTGCTGGCGAGCCATAACTTGAGGAGGTTTTCGAACCTAACGGCGACTCTACTGTATTTCAATATCTTGTAAGTGGCTTGGAGAAGTACTCGCCAGTTAACTCACCACTTTGATGACTGCAATTCTTACGTCTAAAGTAACGAAAAAATATTTGACGAAAAACATCAATGCCTACATATCGCTACGTCCCAAATAGCCGAATAAACGTGAAAGGGTGACTTAGATAATTAAAAATTGCAATAGTGCTGATCTGATCAGAACCTTAATACTTTTTTATCCATCGCATAAAGTCATTCAGGAATTCCTTCACATTAAAATCCTCGTATTTGTATCGTGATAAGATCTCTGGAACTTCGCCTGAAAGCTTCTTTGCAAGAAGCTTTTTTTTGTCTTCATGTGACAATCTAACCACTTCTTCTAAATCAAACATGATATCCATGTAGAGCGTCTTTTCCTTTTTTGAATATCTAATGCGTTGTTTAAAATTCAGAAGAGGATCTCTACACGTAAGAATTATTGATATCGTCTCCAATGATCCTCCATAGTTTTTAACTGCAAAAAGCTCCTTTACCTCATCATTGTAAATTCCATCGAACGCTGTATCAATCTTTGACTCGTAGTTCGCATCGGATGTTATAAATAGTCTCATGCTTACCAGGCTAGCCCTGACCAAATTTCTATTTCTTTCACACTCTAGCCATTGGGCAAAATGGGTTGAATTTGCAGATAAGACACCTAAAAAACCTTGTCATACTACAGGTCATAATGCCTTTGAATTGTTCTGTTCATATCTTCAAAGAAGTAGATTCGATCCCCTTCCATTCTATCAAGGAAAATAAGGTCCTTAGTCTTACTCAAATATTCCACCTGAAACGTGCCTGTATTTATTCTTGCCAACTTAAATCCTGTTCCTAAAAACTTTGGCACATAAGCAGGCAAGTACACATAATTAGCGTTAGCAAGAGCAGGCCCTCCGAAGCGACCATTTATCATATGCCATTGATTGACATCTTCCTAACTTCTGGACCTCCCTGGGAAATTTCCGTTAAATCGGAGTATACTATTTCAATGTCTCCGATCTTCTTTTTAATATCAAATTGTATCGGATCTTCGAATTTGTTCACGTGCAATCAATCATCATCCGCAGACTGCATTGCAAGGCGAACAAGGGCTAGTCCTGTAGCTACTCCGATCATTGGCCATATTGGAGAGGTGGACTTCCGTTTTAGTTTTTCGCCTTCTTTCGTTAGCAACATCACGGAAAGCAATTCTACCGCAGCTTCATCCATAGGATGAATTATATTGATGGTTACCTCACTATTGCCAGCATCGTGGTTATGATATTTCGTTGTAAGCACTGCGGTTGTATCCTGGCTGTAGACCCATTCAGTGTTTTGTTTATCGTAGTGATAACTGTAAATTTTATCAGCGATCGCGATTTTATCCTCTGACCATGTGGCCATTCGCTTTCCGTCCAGATTTACGCGATCATCCGACACCTGATACGATTTACCGTCAAAAGAAACTTCGCGAAAGCTTGCTTGATTGATTGTTACTTTCTTCCCCGCGATCACAACGGTGTGTGACTGGGATTGGAAGACCCTGTCTTTCTTCAAAGTGATCTGACCAGAATAAACTATTTGTTGCTGAGCTTTCAGGGAAATAAACGTTGCTAGAAAGGGGATGATGATCAGGTTTTTCATATTTTTTTGGCAGCCTTGATAGTAAGACAATTAAGTAAATACTGATTAAATATCTCTTCCAATACTACACCCGCTGTCAATCTAAGAACTTGCCACTAATTAAATTTCAAATGAAATTTTTATTCTTTCCGAGATTCCCATTTATCTTAAACGCCGTTCCCTTTGCCCAAGCAAATGATCTATTCAAATTTCTCGCCTCTCCAGAATTGACCCTTTTCAATTTTCTCAGGACGTCCTGCTCCGTCTTCTATAATTTGTATTTAGCTTCATCCATTAAAAACCAAGGTTCCTGATGGCGAGCTTTGGGCTAGCTGTAGCTTAAATACATAGAGCTGTTTATGAATTCCTAAACTACAAGATGCTTGTTAATTTCGAATAATTTCGAAATTTCTTCTCCATTAAGATCAATTACCTTAGCAAGCTCAGTTCCACACCAGGGGCAGTATTTAATGGCTTTTTGAATCACCGAAGTATTCCCTGTGATATCGCCTACATCCCGGTTTCTGGATTGTAATACAAAGTAATACTTATGTTCAGCCTGGTATTCGGTGAGAAGTATTGAAAAACCTTTATGCCCTGCTTCGTTAAGCATTTCTAGAAAAATATCACAGCAAGTTTTGCAATTTATGTTCATGGATTTTTAGTGTATTATAAGATATTTTTGCATTTGAGAAGCCAATTTTGGTGAAAACCTTATTTCGGTATTAATCACTCCAGTTGCAGCATCCGTATCAACAAATGTATCAACAAGTCCGTCAAATTTCCATCTTTGAAGTACATGTCTGGGGATTTTAAACTTCCAAACTTTTCCAGCACGCTGCAAAGCAGCAACAGAAGCTTCATCTAAACCTGTGGATAACGCGCGCGTTGAGGAAACCACACCTCCGCTAAGTTCTCCTTTGTGAAATACAGCAACTGCATCATCAAAAAATTGGCCGCCAGTCTCTGCGACTTGAAGCGTTGGTTTAACGCCATTACCTATTGCACCAGGCATTGCTTGACGAAGTCCTGTTGAAAAGGAGAACATCCCTATTGCAGTCATCACCATGTTAGCATTTAGATTATTGATGACCTCATGGGCTCTTAACAAATTATTCCAATCATTTTGTCTGAGTTGCGGCTCATTGATGTGCATCTGCCATTCTCCATTTTCATATTTGTAAATGTAACTTCCCTCGTTCGTAGGATACGCTGCATACCAGGATTTATCTGTTCCTTGAAACATTACTCCATTCGGGATTGCCGAAACAGTCGCAGACACAATTTTAGGAAGCTTACCTGCTATACTCCCAATTCGCGTTCCTGGGATTTCTACCGGCTTAAATATTCCACCATAGATTGCAGTTCCGATTGAACCTCCTTCCGTAGTTGCTGCAATCACTTCTTCAGGACAAACAGGTGGGCATCCTGACCAGCCGCCAGTTGCGTCTGTAAAAAAATGCGGAACATTCCCCATTGCCATATATGGACTGGCATATTGCTCATATGGGTCGGGTGACGACCACCTTCCAAATCTTGCGTCATAATTGCGAAGATCGAACTCTTGTTGTCCTGTTGTCAGATCCTTTTCACTAAACTGACCCTGATATCCATATCGGTAAGGCTCATCAGAAATTTCCCTGTTCTCCATTGGCAATCCGAACGGCATATAATCCGCTCCCGCAACAACGGCCGACTGCTCATGAGTGATTGAAAAATCATCGAAGTATACTTCTATAGGTGTTGGATTATCATTGGAAAGATAGGCGTATATGAAGCCGGGCTCAGTAATGTTAAGCTGAGCGAAAAGTTTTTCGTGAGCTATGTCGGTGCCTGTCTCTTTAGCAGCTTCCGTTACAGCAACAAGGCCACTCTTACTCAATTGAAAAGCAAAGTTCCTGTCGAAGAACAAATAATTGAGATATGCCTTCGGGCCCGAAGAAGAAGGCGGTGTGAGCATGCCAGCATAAGGGGAAGGATTGGAACTGTTGGTGCTGTAAGCTGCTCCATCGATAACGGTACCTGGCGCGGCTGTTCCGTTGACTATCGAGTTCACAAGGTTATTCAAGGCCGTAGTTACATTGGCCGAATTGGGATCTACGTACTTGGCATATACTTCGAGTTTTACCACATCTCCCGGAGACACGGAGAACGATCTTGCCAGCCCCGTTTTCTCGTTGGCACTGCCTGACAGGCGAATGGCGTTCTGGGAACCCGCTGCATTTGTGTGATCAAAAATGGCAGCGTTCACAATGCGAACATTCTGATACCGCAAAAACTGGTTTTGCTCCGTGCTCTGATTGGCTGTTTCCATGGTGGCGGTAGCTGTAACGGTCTGTGGCGCACCGATCACAGCGCGAACGTTGCCCAGGTGATCACTCACCTCATAGAAATACCTATTTGCTGCCGGTTTGTAGACCGCTACCCGGCCTGCCCCATAAACCGGCACCTCCAGGGGCTGCAATGCCAGAGTTGTTGTTCCAGTCTGTTCATAAATTGCCAGCACGTTTCCGCCTAAGTCACTGATGTAAGTCGTGTACTTTTGAAGCGCACTGTTGCTGTTATGGAGTACCTTCTGCAATATATTGCCGCGATCGTCATAATAATAGCTTTGTACAAGCACATTGTTGTAGTCTCTTATTTCCTTGACGAGGCCATATGCATTGTAAGTTATGTTGAATGTCTTTGAGGGCCCCTCAGTCTGCTGAGTCATCTGACCAATAGCGTTATAGGCATAATCTACCATCACGCTTGAACTGTTATTGACCTTATCCAGCCTATTGGTATTAGACTCATAGATATAGGCATAATTGGCGATCTCGTTTCCGCTTTTCCCCTTCCGGAACATGGTGCCAATGTTTCCATTCTTATCGTAGTTACCGGCCGCTTCGCGATGTGATTCGTTGCTGGAAGGTGAAAAGCTATAACTGCCAGCTGAGCCAGTCATATTTCCCCATACAGCGTTGGTAAGAAAGTTGCGGTCGTTGTACTGATAAGCATAGAGTTGCTTGTTGTGGTTATCTGCGGGACTGTGCCAGCTCATGCCTTTGATCAAACCTCCAAATTGATTGGTATAACCGCTGATGGTTTGTGTTCCCGCGCTGTATCCTGCACCCTGGTAGTCACCGTCGTAGTAATGAAGCGTTTCGCCAAATGCGTCATTCGCGCCATCACCTCCCGGATCTTTGGCGGGGTCCGCGTGGTTGATCGCTTTTAGTGAGCCATCAATGGTATACGTATAGTCAATGCCTTGAAGGTTGTTACCTAACACAACTCTCTTCAATGGCCCATGCAGATAATACTGATATTTTGCCTGCAGGGTTCTGGCTGTTCCGTCTTTGCTTGTATAGACCTCTAAAAGCCGGTTATTACGATCATAGACATAATGATGATAAAAACGGTCGCTGGTATTATCTTTCTGATAGGCCACCTCTGTTACGTTGCCATAGTAGTCATAGGTGTAGTCGATGGTTTTAGTGACTTCAGGATCGGCAATAACGGGATTGGTAAGTTTTTGCCAGGTTTTTATTACCTGGCCAAATTCATCATAACTATACCAGGTCGTAGCATTCGCGTTCCTGGTGCGGGAAACCTGTCCGGCTACATTGGTCTGTGCCGTAGCTCCTCCCGGGCAGTCAGCCATCGCCTCGTCATAATCTATTATGGTATAGTCCGAGCACCTCGTTGGCTGACTCAGGTAACTGACGTATACAAAGCCTTTAGCATCAAGAATGTTTGGATCGGTGCTGATAACACTATTGGTCGCAGGTGATTCGGAATGTGTCTGAAAAACATAATTTGTACCTGCAAGGTTTACATCGGAAGTATACTCGCCAGATTCAATCAATCTTCCAAGGTAGTCATAATTGGTATATGAGAACCTCTTAGGCGAAGCGTTCCGCTGCTCCTGGTTTTCACTGAACCTGATTTTGCCATCTGTACTATAAGTAAACTTAGAAGTACCTTCGTCAGGGGAAGTGGTTTGAATGAGCCTGCCGAGATGATCGTATTGATACAATGTCACGAATTGAGGATATGGAGGGGGTGGATTGATAGGGGCAATGATCACACCTTTTGGCGCAACAGTGGCTACCAGTTGCCCCAGGTCGTTATAATATGAATAGCTCCAATTATCGTAACTGCCATTCAAATATGTTGCTGACGCCAGCGTTCTACCATCGGCATCCACAAAGATTACAGCTTGTTTGCCATCAGGATCAGTGGTGATATGTTTATACCCCATCTCTGTGGCAGGTAGCGATGATTCCACAAAATAATGGCGAAGTGAAAAGTAGTGATCCAAATCGGTGGCGCCAATCAATTGCCTTTCGCTTTTCATCTCGTGGCCGCTGCCCATTTTGTACTGATCGCCTGGGCTAGCAGAGGTTGATGTAGTTGGATCCGGTCCCTCGAGCGTATAGCTCCTAGAATACGGATAGCTGGTCACGGGAGTTTGTGGCTCCAGGTTATTGTTGCTGCTGTAATACCAACCCGCAGTGCCGGCCTGGTTGCCTACAGCGTTCGGATTGTTTAACGTAGCTATAGCATCAAAATCGTCGGCTCCATAGGGTTGTCCTGTGGTTGCATTGATAACAAATTTCTTTTTGTAGATAAAATCATTCTCGAGGATGGGAGCTGGCAGCGTACCTGCTGCGGCGTTATTAAACTTATCATACAATGGCTGAGACGCCCATACTTTGCCGGTGAGGTAATCAACGGTTTGACTTTGCATTGCCTGGCCCAACCCGGTAGTATAAATGCGTGAACGTGATATGGGTTGTCCACCCTGATCATACAGTATCTCTTCTGACCAGTTGTAGATGTCGTTGCATTCGGTTTGAGAAATAGCAATGCGCCCCCTAAACTGGTTACCTGGCTGCACTTTAAAGCCCGGCTTTAGGCGGACACTATGGGTTGCCTGTACCACGGAGTTCTGAGATTGATAAGCATCGACTTCGATATCTACTGGATCGGTGGTTACTTTTACTCCAACAGAAGTACTCCAGATATTCGCTGTTGCTGCTTTTGCCCTGAGATAATAGGTCTGACCGGCAGCTTCTGTAACAGTATAAGTAAGCGCACTATTGACAACTTGCTGCCCAGTGGCATTGGTTCCCTGCCAGTACCAAACAATACTCGCAGGTGGATTTCCGCGGGTGAGGGTTTTAGGGCCACAAGTGTTGGTCGACATCGCCGGAGCATCAGGTGGAGGCACAACAACTGTAACTGTTTGAGGAACACGGGCACTTTCAGCCATGGCGTTCGGATTCCAAATTGAAACATAAAACGTTTTGTGATTCAGCAGCACGTCTGTAGAATAGCTCAGGCCTTCATGAAGATGGCTTCCGCCCGTCGAAAATTCATACCAACGATACACTTCTCCTGCGTTTGTATTTGCTCCACTAGCAGAGAGCGTTGTGCTGGCATCATAAGTACCTTCTGCATTGGAAACCGTAGGTTGCGCAATTGAATAGGTGACACTTACAGTGATCAAGTTTGAATCATCAGACCCCTCAGGCGGACATGCATTGCTGGAATACATCCTTACAAAAACCTGGTCGCCATTTTGCAGTGTACTATTGGAATATTGAACACCAGTCTGACCACTTTGGGCTACATTATTCAGGAACCACTGATAAGCAGGTGATGATCCACCGGTACTGCCAACCGGAGTTGCAGTAAATGTGACGTTGGTGCCGAACGTTATGGGATTGGTAGCTGGTAATCGTGAGATAGTAACTTCGGGCGTTACATTCTGCTGTATAACAATACTATTGGAGTATGCAAAGTTGACATCTCCGCCACTGTTATAATACATACAGGACAAGTCATACGTGCCTGGAGATGTCCAAGAGAAATTATCGACTGACTTGCCATCGGCGGCAACGTGGGGGGTGGTGTGCGGGCCCGAGATCGTCCACTGGAAATCCGTACAACCCTCACAATTTATAAGGGTAAATTCCTGTGAAAAATTTACGCAATTGTAGGAACTTACATTAACGATCTCTGCCATCTGCGCCTTCAGGAATTTAACGTTACCGAGGAACACAAGGATGGCCAACAAATATTTAATACGAGATGGGGTTTTCATGTATTCAGATTATAATCGGTGCATTTTTTTTCTTTCAAGTCTCCGTTTTAATCGAGCAAGGTAGACCTACGATAATTATCTTTGCTCTCTGAAATCAGTTTCACACCATACATGATTGATTCACTGTAGGTCCTGACCAATACACCTCGCTCGTTATGCTCAAACTTGATGAACACATTTTCATTATTAAGCACGTAATTGAAACTCGAAAAAGTTGCCGAGCTATTCGTAAATTCAAAATCCAAAGGAGGATAGACGTAACAGGTCATAATTGATTTCACGGGTTGGAAACGGAAATCATCAAAGTATACTTCTGAGCCATTCGCTGATTTCACGCCGATTTCAAGGGAATAGTCAGATGACTGCTTAGGAAGCACCACATCGACACGGTACCATCCGTTAACGACAGCAGAAATAGTCTGATTGGAAGGTACGATCTCGCCTCCTCCATTAATCTTGTAATAAATTCTACCATTCGTATTGTTAGTCCATACACTGGATTTATAATTGCTTTGTGCAGCGAGACCGGATGTTCTAAAGACAAACGAGTGCCCGGATGAAACCGCCACGACGGCATCGCCGGTATGTGTTGAGCTGGTTTGTCCCTTGCTTAAATATTTGACGGTACCATTTTCCAGCGCAACCTCTCCTCCAAAATAAGGGTTGTTCGGGGTCGGGTAGAAAAGATCTTCTGCACTGCTGAAGGCAATCTCATGGTATCCAGCGTTTGTGGCGGATGCAATAACGGTGCGTTCGCCGTAGCCCGTTTTAACGGCCGAGCGAATGCCATTCAGGTCTTTTGTTTCAACCGGCATCCCGAAGTGATCGAAACGAAGTGCCTCGCCGGTGTATTGCCAGAGGTCCGTTGGCCCTGCAGAAAAATCAAACTGATCTGAAGGGGAAAACGTTTGGGTTCCATCTTTCGGCTTGTTCAATGTAGCGCTAACGTTGAGTTTTGAATACTTTCCTTTCCAAACATAAGCCGGGCCTTTTCTCCATACAGGATTAGCTGCACTCTCAGGTTGTTGCGGGTTTTCAACATAGAGACCCTGATTGTAATACCTGTAGTTTGTCCAATCTTTCTTCCAGGTTTGAATCTCAGCACTAATCAATCCTGTGGGGATGCCTAATGCATCTGTTCTATAGTTATAGATAGCTGCTGTTTGTGATAACATGTTCTTTTTTCCCTGTCCTTCAGCCTTCGATCCCATTTCACCATATATCCTGTAAGCAGGAATCGTCACTTTTTTTACATATACACCCAAGGAACTCTTGCTTAATACCTGATCTACCGAGCCCGTCAATGGATCCCAGCTCAGATTCTTCATTTCAGTTTGCAGTCCATCTTTTGAGTTAACAATTTTTTCCAAAACCCAGGGATATTCAATGACGGTGGTGCGGTTAATCTTGTGATAGGTTTGAAAATCGACCGGTATCCTATCAACCATGATCGTTCCTCCTGTGTATGTTCCCTGATAACCTTGAATACCATTATTCGAGATCTCGTGAGTGTAACTAAGCGAACTCGAGGATATCTCGGTGCCAACGTGATCAAAGATTTTTATTGATTTTAAAGTTCCGATCTTGCTCGTCCTGTCCGATATCTTATTCTGAAATGCAGAAAGGTAATCTTTGGTTTCAATGATGGCATTATTAAGTTCTGGCACCAAGAAAGCGTTCTCATCAATCAACAATTTAAGTGCAATGGGAGTACCTTCATCTTGTACATAGTGCTCAGTTTTGGGTGTCTCAAATTCGTATACCTGCCTGGTATGAAAGTCCATATCATCCGATAACCTTCCGGTAAGCACTGAAACTGAACCATACACCACAGGCGTAACAGGGTAGCCGATACTGCTCGTAAAACTACCTCCCACAAAGGCAGGCTCCTGCGAGATCACGCCAGAACTATGTCCTTCCGGGGTATTATAGAGATAGCGTATTTTTTTATTGCTTTGCCCAAATTCATCTTGCGCAACAATTGACCCTACTCTAATCCCACCGCCCTTTTTTGCAATTCGGTTCTTTTTAATCGACCCAGAGAACTCGAAAAACGTAATTTGGGCACAATTCCCGCGATCGATTTCAAGAAAATCCTCGGTAATAAGTACATGATCATCATCTACGTTACTCACGGTATAAGTACCGCTGAAAGCTTTATTGAAAATGGTAATGTCATCTCCATTACACATCCAGGTTGCAAACCCGGTCATATCTATCTGGTCGCCAGCCTGTATGGTCCCTTCATGCGGAACTATAATAAGTTGCGGATTCGACGTATTACCGCCAGGACCAGGAGTATTATTAAAGAAATAAGAGTCCCCTACAGACATTCCTGAAATGCTTGAGTAGTCATCCGTTTCGTAGTTGACTCTTATCTTGGAGCCTAGCGGCGTAGTGATTTCAGCGAGAGACCAGGCTTTTGCTGATGCATCATTCTGATCTGGTTTATGAGTAGTGGTATTCGTAGTATACATTCCAAAACCATCCCATGAACTCATATTATAGTTAGGATTGTTTTGATCATATGAAAATATGTAATCGGGTACGATCTTGACATTATTACGACCAACGATGGAAATTCTGTTAAGAGTGAGTCTACCATTATTGGGCGAGCCATTGTTGGTATTGGGCACTCCTTTGCAAAGGTTATAGTTGTAAGAAAACTGAATCCGTTTCTCCGCATTTTTATTGATAAAATCCTGCATTGAAGCGGTAATGCTGGATACAGTAAACATTCGATCAATCCTGTTGGTATGGTCTTGCATGCCCAAAGACGACGTGAGTTTTTTATAGCCTTCCTTCGACAATAATATAATCTCATCCAGTTTTAAGGGACTCACAAACGATTCACTGGCTTTTACCTTAATTGATCGACCATCGGCGCGGACACTTTTCTTAAAAAGAGCCATGTGAGATCTTGTCTCAATACTATTGAGATAAATAAGCTGGCTTCTACCACGCTGGTATGACTGACTTTTGCCTAAAGCATCTCTTCTGTATCCATCATAGGGAATTCTCCAGTTATATGCGTCGCTGTGCATTCCATAGTGTAGTTTGACCCAATGCCCCCAATCATTGTCATTCACCATACCATTCTGATCTCTGTCAATAAAATCCGGACCAGTTACCGCCGTCAACAACCATGTATTGGCAAAGGCGCCCGGTCTTTTAATGATTGACTTTTTGTTCGCATCTGATAC
The DNA here is from genome assembly GCF_018598225.1 of Chryseosolibacter histidinae. Taxonomy (GTDB): domain Bacteria; phylum Bacteroidota; class Bacteroidia; order Cytophagales; family Cyclobacteriaceae; genus Chryseosolibacter; species Chryseosolibacter histidini. The sequence continues at coordinate 236,615 of NZ_JAHESF010000007.1, forward strand.
ATCCCTGACCTCAAGGTATGAATCACTATCGTACACAGGCAAAGCAAAATGATATGTTGTTCCATCTTCACGGGTTATCGAGAATCCACCTATAGCTGTTCCACTTACGCCGTCTGGTATTGATGTGGTGCTTGGCCTTATTTCAATATCCGCATAACCCGAAAAGCCTGATAATGGTCCGGAAGGATCAGTCTGGATCGAAGTTGCCGTGGCGCCTGTCACTGGAACTTCCTGCAATTCTACAATGGAAGATGTGATTCCATTAGACATATCTTCTTCACTTGCATAAAAGGATATTGTAAAATCAAGCAAGCTTCCATTTCCGATGCTGTTCGATGTAATGAAGTTTGAAGGAACATTAGATACAACATGAGAAAAATTACTACTCTTGACAAGAGCATATGAGGTTTTGGTGCCTGTCCTGAAATTAACGCGGTCCTGACCCGTTAGAAAATCAAGAAATCCGGAGGAATAAGTAGTAGAAGCGGCAATTTCTCCATTAGACAACCATTCTATATGTCGTGCTGCAGGAATTTTTCTGGCCGCGTTAACTGAACTTGCTATGCGCTGATTTTTCAATACAACGTCATTCAGGTCATACCGGAGTCGTCTTGGACTGTTTGCTCCCTTATCTACAATAGTCCATCCGAGGCCCCAGTTAAATCCAGGAGATGTTACATTAGTCGCATCTCCTGAATGATGGTAGTATTTGCTGGAAACTTGTCCCCTGTATTTGAAGGGAACTTTATACGACGTCTCCGTTCCATCATTAAGGAGGTATTGAACAGGAGCAAGCCGGTCATGGTATTTTGTCATTTCCCTTGGAAGGGAAACCGATCCCACCTCAAGCCTGTAAGGCGCAATTGAGCCTGATAATCCCGGAGCTTTAACAGAGAAATTGTCAGTTGCCAGAATTGCAGGGGTGTTGCTTTCCCTAAAATTGACATAATTTTTTTCCCCATAGTTAATATCACTTGCCGCTCCCTGATTGAATAGTGTACCACTGCCTCCACTGGCAGTCTTGCGGAAGGCCATTATTGTCTCTTCCGTTCCATCCTTACCTACGCCAACAGACAGGTTAAATAAGTTTTTGGTAAAAGTATCAGCCTGTGCATTTCCGAGATATAATGTACCATACATATCTTCTACCCTGGTCTGATCAAGCCAAATCTTGTATTCATTTACATTATCCATGAATCCCGTAAGAATTTTCAATCCCCAATTCTTTTTTTCCGTTTTACTGTATTGCCAATAACCCGCCGCAGGTGCATTCGGAGAATTACCATTAGCCAGGGAAGCAACACCTGAAAATGCTACATTTGAGACCGCATCTACCATGATCTGCTTGGCTACTGCAGTTCTTGCCGCAGACGCTGACCCTGCCGCTGCACCCACGGCACCCCAGCTTAAAATAGTGGCTACACCAGAAGCAAACTGAACTGGATCCACTTCAAAACCCTTACTGGCAACGTTTAACCCAATCACGCCAACTGAACTTGAATTCTCATTCCAGTCAGCATTAACAATGCTCAAAAGACTAAGTGCTCCATAGTGTCCCTTTTGATTATTCCAGCCCATATTTCCCAAAAGTAGATTTCTTGCATTCCATCCTCTCAGGCCTGTAAGATCTTGTACATTGACCATCTGATATTCACCTGATGCGTCATCTGGGAATTCGTTAATGGAGCGGGTAATAGCACCAGCATTCATTGACCATCCCAGACCCACCCAGGACGCTTCCTGTTCCAGCCCTATCCCAGCATTGTATGATAACGGAAGTGAGAAGTTACCTTCCGGCCCAGGAACTTCAAGCACAGGCAAGCTGAAAGAAAAATCACCCGTCAATAAGTTTACCATATCTGTGGAACCTGGCGCTTCATATGAAACATACTCAGGCTGATGCGGCCCTGTGAACGCAATAGCTCCACTGGGAAGAATCAGCGACTGCACAAAAATCAATAAAAGAAAAACTGAGATCGTCCGGCTTACAAACCGGTTGCGTAGAAATTTCATGCTAGTTGAGGTTTAAAGTGGGTGCTTTATTTATATCGTTTGTATAAAATTCAAATTCGTTAAGACCGAGGCCAAGGCCGGTGTCGCCAAAACAAAAGGTCAGGGATCCGTCCAGGTCTTTTACATTGGTATCGAAAATAGCCATCACCGTAGTAGCCGTTGCTGCGCCGAACATACGCGTGTACACCGCATCCAGCGCACGGATCGTATCTCCCTTGTTCACCAGGTACAGATCCTGCGCAATGCCGGACGACAAATAGCTCGTTGCCTGCAAAAACTTGTCGTTGTCAGAAGCGTAAGCATTCTCGATCTCCTGCCCGTTCCGCGAAAGCTTGATAACAAAATACGCAAGGCTGTCAAAGTTCCTGATGATCTTCTCCCGCTCCTTCTGATCGGTTACACCAGCAACCTGTTGCGCGGCCACCAATTCTGACGGCCGATAGACTACTTCCATATCGATGCCGTTCTTTGCTTCCCTTCTACACAAGCCATGGTCGGGATTTATGATGTAGTCTTTCAGTTCCTGCTCTGAAACAATGCTTCTGCTTCCGCACGATAGCAATCCGGAACATACGAGAATAATCAACAGCGCTCTCATACAGCCTAGTTCGTCAGTTCCTTATTCAATCCTTCCAGCACCTGGTCCGTGATATCCATGCCCTTTTCTGCATAGACGATATTGCCATACTGAGTCGCGGCCATAATGATGGCGTAGCCCTTGTCTTCGCCATACTTTTTGATGTAATCATTCACCTTGCCGAGCACCTTTGTTGTAAGTTCCTGGTCTTCTTTCTGGATTTTCTCAGCTATAATATTTTGATAATTCATATACTGCTCCTGTTTGGTGCGGATCAGTTCCTCTGTAAGGGCTTTTTCTTTTACACCAAGACGCGCTTTGCCTGCTTCGTATTCCTTGATCTTTCCTTCCAGCTCTGTTCTCAACGTGTCGAGGTTGGCCTTCCAGGCGGCACTCTTCATCTCCAATTCTTTCCGGGCGGCCTGCATGCCTTTGTAACCATTCACGAGCTTAATGGAGTCTACATATACGATGGATTCCTTTTTATCGAACTGTAACGCTATTACGATCAGCAAACCCGCAATCACTGTTGCCTTAAATACGATCTCTACAATTGATCTCTGATTCATGATTGATATTTGTTCCTGTTTAATTTTTAAGATTTCAAACTTGACTTTCCTTGTCCGGCAAATGTGAGCAATGGCTGTGACAGGTTGTGACAGACCTTATCCAGCAATTGCGTTATTAATTGCAATTATTCAAACGTTTGCAAAGGAAGGTATGTGATAACGGAGTGCCTGGAGGGAAAAATTCATGCTGAAGGGGGTATTTATAAGGTATTAAATCGCGCCAAGTAACGCTAAAACCGCAAAAGAATCAATAGTAATTTTTTACTAACTGGTTAAAGGTGTAAAAAGAAATCAAATTAATTTAACGATTCACGATCCCTAATTTTAACAGTACTTCTTTCTTTTCGCGCGGGAGCCTTTGAAAGTTCTTGCGTTGCTGATAACGCCAGGAGTAGAGTGGTATATTGGCTCTCAACGTATGAAGCTTGTTCTTCTTTTTAAGTTCCACGTACGCATCGACCCTTTGCTGCCATCTCTTGTTTTATTTCTCCCGCCCACGAAAAGCTCAGCTTATTTAATTTATTGCGCTTGTCAGCAGACAGTTTTTTTGATCGCTGTCCGTTCACCCACGGGCAACCGTTGATCTCCGGATACAAAGAACTCCGCTTTCCTTTTGCAGGATGGATAAGGCGTTCCTGTAAAGCAATGTACCCCGGACTTCCAAGCTCGTGTTCGCGCTCTCTTATCACACGCCATTCCTTAAGAATAAAATGCGCCGATCAATTCGGTTACTATATATTTCCTTACTGTATAGGCTTTTCTTCGTTTGTACTATCCTCTTTTTGCAGCATCGGTTTCTCTGGGACGGTCAATGTCTTCCGCATTAGTAGCCCGGACCAATTCGTTTTTTTCTTCGTCTTGGCGATGTGTGTGGAAGGTTATGTTCTTGGTAATGCCATGCGTGCACGTGAGTCGAGGGCTACCTGTCCTTCGAGGCCTGTTCTCACGATAGGGCTTCACGTTTCATCAGGGGCACTGCCTGACGCTGAATGTTCGAACCCATAAGGGCGCGGTTAGCATCGTCACGCTTCAGGAAGGGGATCAGGGACGCAGCCACCGATAGGATCTCGTTAGGCGCAACGTCCATGTACTTCAGATCTTTCGGTTCCACCACGCATACACCGCAATCTCTTTCAGGTAATCGTTAATCCTCTAATTCCTGTCGGAGGAGGAGGGAGTGGTAAATGTTTTACAACGGCCTGCCTACCAATTTTTTATGTGCTGAGAAAAGTTTTGGTACCATATAGGCACCGGGCCAAAATCAGGTTATGAATCGATGATCCCGAATGTGGTTAAAAGTAAGAAAAAGTGAGCAAATTGGAAAGTGCGTGGGGTGAGGGTAATAGACGTTGGGTGATTTTAAAAGGATGTTTAGTGCACGACAATCTTCACTCGTCGTATTCGTTTTTAGTTTGAGCAAAATCAATACTTGCACTCAAAGCAATCCTCGTTTAGGCAAAACAAAGATTCACAGTAAACGGTGATTAATCGCTCTAACTTGATATCGTCTTTGATAGAATCTTAGCTCGGCTTTGCTATTGCTTTCGATTGTTGTTCGGACCAGGAGGTGCACCAAGAATAGCCACTATAATTCCAATTAATATTATAAAAAAGCCGAAGACCGCCAGGCCGTCGTTCTTTTTACCAACCCCCATCAAGGCTACGCCCAACCCTCCTAGGGCTAAGACCCCACCAGCTTTTTGTACTTGAGTGCTTTTCTTTATGCCGTAATGAACAAAATTTTTAAAGTGCTCACAGTTATTTGCTAAATAATTATAGGCCTTTTGTCCAATTTGACTCATCGCCCTCTTGAGGGCCTCTGATCTCTGATTTTCAGGGCCCGGGTATTTTTCAATTTTTGATGGGGCGAATTGCGCTAAAAACGTTTCAAGCTCATTGTTTGATATGACTCTAACGCCATGTATATAATTTGCAACAAAAGCATGTTGCAGGTCAATAATGCCGATATAGATTACAAAATGGTCAACCATCCCAAAAAATCGTTTTTGCAGCACGATCGCGTCAGCTGGTCTTACCCCGTATTGAATAATAAATTGGTGAATACTCATAAATTAAATTTTTTAAAATTGTTTATCAAAAGTATATCAAAAACCAGGTGCCCCTGAGTTACCTTGACCAAGGTAACTTTGTGTTTTTTTGCACCTTAAAGCCGGAAATCCAAGACTTCGCAGTATTTGTCATTTTTTCCCATTTACTTCTATTTCGCTTTGCAATCATTTTAGCGGTTTTTGGATCATTTTCGAAAAGAAAATTATTTTCAAGGTCAACCAGGTACCTTCGTAGTGGATAGAAATGGCCCTTGCATCCACGTGGTGTTATAAGTCCGTTACTCTTCAATTCATCAAACAAGGCAAGTAACTCATAGATCTTCCCTGGCGAGAAAGCAATCCTAAGGTTCTGATCGCCATGATTTGTGAATAATTTCTTGAAATCCCTGGTGTTGGCTATCCAACCTTCTGCTTTTAAGGTTTGAATTAATTCATTGAGATCATTGTCATTTCCGTTCCATTGGTAATAAAATGAACCGTCTAATCGAGAAGCCAAATACTTTGAGCCTTTCCTGTTCAATTGTAGTAATGCGATGAGCGCCTCAAAGTTGTAACCATTTAGTAATGAAGTAGTTTCTAAAGCTGATATAATTTCAATTATTAATTTTCCTGAATTGCCAGCAGCACTTGTAATTTTGGAGAGTAAGTAGTCTGCGACCTCCTTTAGAATTAACTCTAAATATCCTTTCTCGTATGGATCAGTTATCTCACGCAATTTAGAATTCACTGACACCAGAACACTAGAGGCTATGTCGCGGAATTTCCCAAAATCTATTGGCCGCTTTTCTACTTCAAGTTTGATTACTTGAATTGAGTTGTTGAACAATTCTTCAAGGTTATGCTTTCTCAATAGCTGTATAGGCTTTTCATCGTTGTAGAAAAGCTTTGACATTATTCCTTCAATTGTAAGGTTATCATCGACAACCGTGGAGGGTATTTTATAGTAATGCATGCTTCATATTAAATAAAGGGCCTGACAACCGCTGTCAATTTATGCCCAACAAACTTTACTTTTTCGTACGAAGAAATGGCTTTGGCATCCGACTTTCCTCCAGATCGATGGAACTATTGTTATTTTTCCTTTCTTATTTAAATGGAAGTTCCAATTTGGTCGTGTGTCCTTCAATAGATTCAAATAAATATCTGATGTACACCCACATGGACATTTAAAGATTACTGTATCTGGTACATCACCGTCTTGAATGATATATATCACATTCCTTTTTACCTTCTGAGGAAAATTGTCGGTTTTTACTATAGCATATTCCTGCGCCCCTCTTTTAGTACGGTAAAGCTGACACCAATCAATCAAATAGCGAAGTGGATTCATAGATTGAGTTCAGGCATTCGTAAAAATGGTTTACAATCCCCCCGACCAGCCCACTTAACAGCGATTGGATCTGCAGGAAAACTGTCCTCGTTTCGGTTTTCTATGCAACTACCGCAGTAATCAATCATTATCCGAGCATAGTTAGCGGCATCATCGTCCTTAAAAGGATGAATTCTGTTTAGAAATTCCATTAGGGCGATGCTGCTTATAAGCATATTCACACTGATCACGGCGGGTCTATCAACATCAACCCCTTCAATGTATTTTTGATTAACGAGTTCCTGGTAGCCAGATGGATCTGTTCTTTTCATACTCTCCGCAGCAAGGCGCTCTTGCGTATACACTCCCCTACTGAAAAGACTCGACATCCCTGGCTGGATGTAATTGACGGATCCTACAACGGTTTTTACGCCTCCTTTTTTATCTGCAATTAATCTCACACCTAGGTCAAAGTAAGGGATTAAATAAAAATTAGTTAGCTGAGATAGTAAGTGCCTACCGTCAATAGAATCTACACATCCGAAGATCACATCACAAGTAATCAACTCACAAAGTGCTTTTCTGGAATGGAATAAATTTTCGGCAGCAGTACGCACTGTAGTGCCGAGACCCATATTATTAATGACCTCTGCAAGTACCTCGACTTTGCTTCTTCCAATATCTTTTTGCTTTGAATTTATGATCCGGTTTAGGTTTTTATCTTCAATTTCATCTGGATCAATAAGAAAAATAGACCCCACGCCGAGTCGTACTAACTGTTCGATAGTTGGGCTGCCTGTGCCGGAACACCCAACGACTCCAATTTTCAATTTTTTCAACTTCGCATAAGTACCTTCACCAAATGCTTGTATTGTTCTTTGAGCGAAAGAGTCAGGTTGCAATTTTGACTCTCCATTATCCCAAATACACAACTCGTTTCCGGCGACAGAAATGCGGTCAATCGGAAAAGATGTTAGCCGGGGTGTAAATACTCGACCAAACATCTTACCATTCGGCAGCATTACTAATGAGGCATGTAAGCTATTCGTTTCACTCCAGTTAAATGCCGCAGTAAAAAAGGCAGTATCTGAATCATCATCTATAGATGAAAAGTTCGCATATCCCGTTGGATGACTATGAATTTTTACGATTGCAAAATTGTGCTTTTCGACCAACTCAAAGAATTTGAATAATCTTTCAGTTCTCCATCTCACATGATTCTCCGCCCGATCACATTCGCTATGTGGAATCAATATGAGATCATGGCTTAACAGTATCGAATTCTCATTAGCTTCATACCTACCACACAAAAGAACTGCGACAGCCTCCTTTCCATCACCTGGAAAGAGATGTTCTTTGAGGGTCACATAGTGTTTTTCTTGCAGTCTAAGCTGTCTTTGCATAATAAGGGCGTTTTTCGAACTCCTTTAACAGCCATGCCTCCACGAGTGGATAGTGAGTACTGAGGTTGTCGATTCCGGGCCGCCACGGATTCGCGGCGGTCCTATGTCGCGACCATTGTTGAAAAATTTTGCCCTGTAATTGAAGGTCTGATATTGCAAGAATTGGTTGACCATCTCTACGTGCGAGCTTGGGATGGAAATAAACCATATCCAATTGAGCGGTTGGATAGCCTCCGACTATCCGAAAACCTATTGTCGCCTTACAAATGTTGTATCCATCGACGACTGAATAGTCATGAACGAATACCCAATTGGTGTTCGAAATGTTAACGGCTTCCCAGGGTAATTTCAAGCTGTTCAAGAATTCGGCGTCTTCTTCTAAAAGTGTAAAGTCCCTTTTTAGGGACTTTACACTGTTCTCGCCTTCAGTTTGATCATTAGGCAAGGTTTTGAATTTTTCAACTCCCGGCTCTGTGAAATCAACACTGTCGTTTAACTTAATGGTAATCCAATTACCTTTTATCTTCTGGCGAAGGATAAAGTTGCCTGCTGGAATCTTGCCCGCTCTTTCGAGGATTTCTTTACCGGTCAAGGTTTCTGTTTCGCTGATAAGTTCAGCGTCATCAACTTTGTACTGATACTTCTTTCCTTTTGGCGGTTGCTTTTCGTTCTTAGCCGCCCACTCAAGATTGATTACGTCCTCTTCTAACGAAAATTCCTTTTTCATTTTTTAAAATATTTTAGGTTTACTTGTCAATCACACCGACAATCGCTTGCGGTTCTATTTATTCGAACCGATGCTTGGATTCAGTCGTGCGACCATTCAATTATATATACTTAGAAGTGCTACGCAGCTACCCGGACGGGTATCTTTTTATAGATGTCTTTGTAGTCTTTCATGATGTCCGCGTAAACATCAATTTTATTATTTTCATCGATGATCTCAATCACCAAAGCGTAATCCTGCTTATATTGATCACTAATAGGACCTCTTGTAAAGAGTCTTAATCGTAATTCCCAAAGTCCGGCTAAATAATTTCTGGAAAATGTCTTTTCAAACTTTATAATTGGGTTCCATGGCACTTGGTATTTTTCATCTGTTATAGTGATGCCCTTGGTGCCAAATTCTGTACGTTTGTGAAGAAGTACTGCAATTCTGGACTGCGAATATTCTGCTTCATTATCAGGATTAACTGGCGGGTCATATGTTAGTGTTATTCGTATTTTAAGCTTGGCATCCTTGTTTGTCCCGAACGAGCTCGGGACATGAAAGCCAACGAATTGGTAATTTTCCTGATTCAGTCGTCCTTCATAGATAAACACTGCATTGTTTCCAGACGCTACCATTGTATCCTGTATGGATGGCTCACCGAACCCACAGTACTGGTAACCATCATCAATAAGCCCAGTACGTACTGATTTAGGTTTGGTAAAGTGACACAAGAGTGCTTTTACCAAACTTGGGTTGCTGTTTGGATATAAGTCAAAAAGTCTTTGCGCTGCCAATGATATTAAGGGAGCTGCATGACTTGTACCCACATCAACAGCTAAGTTTTTTCCATCAGAAGAAATTCCATATGTGGAAACTCTTGGGGCTTTGTCGTAAACTCGAATAAGATTTCCACCGTGTGCTAAAAGCTCCGGCTTAATTCCCTTGTCCGCTCCCGGTCCAATTCTCGAAAAAGGCGATAGCTCATCCTTTTGAGCGATTGAGTTTCCATCGGAATACTTTGCAAGGGATCCTACCGTAATGGACAAAAGTGATTCGGCTGGGCTTGAGATTCGAGAGAGAGGATTTTTAAAATGATCTGTGGGATATAATCCAAGCAGTTGATTAATATTTCCAGCCGAAATAATGAATAACACCTGGTACGTTTTCGATAGGTAATCAAGGAGCTTGGCTAAATCAGAGAATTCGTGGTCCTTGATTGGGTCTTCGGCGCCGAGGGAAAGATTATATACTTTTGTTGTTTTTGAATACTTTTTAACGATCTCCTCTATAACAATCCTTAATTTGTGCTCCAGCGTTGGCACCTTTTTGCCGGTAGCATCAACGCCAAAAACCTGGACGTCAAGTATTTTGCAATATGGGCTAAGTTTATGAGTGCCGAGGCAGGCATCCAGATCATCACCAAACACACATCTACTCGCTACGAATGTACCGTGGTCATAAGTTGCATCCACAGCACCAGATGGTAGCTTTTTTTCGACGTGCGCTAATAAATTGTCGAATATCCGTCCTGCGTTTTTTACACCCGAGTCTATAATACAAATGACTGAATTAGATTCCGGCGGATCGATTTTTAATGGATTAGGTAATGCCGCTATATTGGTTGAATTTTCCACGACGAAAGCGTAATTGCTTCTGATTTCCTTTATCGTCGAGAACTCGCTTGCGATTGAAGAAATAATGCTCGGCTTAATAGTGCATGCAATAGACGTTATGCCGTTCTCAAATGTGTGCTGCTCAATTTCCGAGGTATGCTTTTGTAATTCTTGAATTAACGCCTGGTTTATTATGAACTTCTCTCGCTGCGATAAAACGTTATACAAACTAAGTACTATAGGCACTTCGCTGTCATCTGCATTTATTACGGTTTTAATCTTGCTCTCAACCGGCACACTCGAAAGATCTTCTATTACCGAAAAGTATGATTTTCCAATGTGCTCACTAGAGTTCGCGTAGTTTACAAGACGTTCCTCAAGCTCGTTAAACCTGGCTTTACTAATTCTGACTGTGCCAAATGATTCGTTTGCCTTTGAGTAATTTATAACCTCAAAGCCAAGGTTTTCTACTTTAGGCCTTGCATCCTTAATTGAAATTTCTTTGGGAGTTTCAATCTGAAGAAATATATCGGATGTTAGTCGATAATCCTTTCGTTGAGCTTCGAAATCTCTGATTTTTATGGTTTCTTGAATCAGTTTTTGGCCGTGTGATGCATGATCGTTTCTCTGGAATGTTTCACCTCCGCCAGTTTTCTCATATTGCTCATTCCTGATATTATCTTCTGGGATCTTAAAATGGAAATTATCACTAGCCATATCGGTGAATTGTATTTCAGTTAACCGTTATAGTTATCCTTTTTTTGAAGGGCCACTCGTTTTGCGTTTCGATTTCTTCTTCGCAGATTCTGATTCGTCGTCATTTGAAATCAACGCGGCAGCATTGTAAATCAACGAATGATCATTTGTTATTTTTTCCTTATTACGGTTTAATATCTCATCTGGATTCTGTAACTGCTCGGGGAGTTGATGTTTCGTAAAGCGCGCTTCGAACTTCTCTATTTCCTCATCCGATTCGGGAAATAACAAACCTGAATCTTTCATGGTTTGAAACAAAAGTTCTTCAAAAGACTGCTTCTTTTTTTTGTTCATGGTTCAATAATTTGTGTGTCGTGTGTTTTTATTCTTTAAGCATTATTGATTTTATCTTGGCCATTGCCCTCGACTTTATTTGTCGGATTGCCTTATCAGTTTTGTTGTATCTTTCACATAACTCCTTCATTACTTCAGGGGGGATCTGGCTATCAAGATTATCAATGTCCTTGTAAAGCATGTGAGTAATCACAATATCTTTCGCCATTGGCTCAAGAGAATCCAGTGCTACCTGAAGCCGCTCGCTATTTATTTTAGAACGGTCAATTTCAACATTTTCCTCAGGGAACTTAACCTTTCTATCGGAGTCTGTTGCACCGTTTTCCTTTTCGTCTTCCGGATGTTGAAGCGGATGTTCCCGGCGATAATCTGAATAATAGCTATTAAATTCATTTCTCGCGATTCCGCTTAACCAAGTCTTAATTGAAGCTTTATTTGGATTGTAGGACTTCGCATAATCAAATACTCGAATAAGGACATTTTCCGTAACTTCAATAGCTGTCTCTGTGGGATCTGGCATCAGCCTACTAACATATACACATAAGGAGTAGAGATATTTTGCATATCTCCTGTGAAATTCTGCAAATGCTTCAGTCGCCCTCTGATAGTCAAAGGATCTACTGGCCATTCTTTCGACTATTTCTGCGTCGGCTAAATTTTCCAATCCGGTTTTTTCCCTCAACAATATTGTTTTTCCCATGACTTAAATTTTATACGCTATGGTTATCATAAACACCCCCCTTTCTATTTTTTTTGGCTCCTAATTCTCAATTTATTATACACCAAAGTGTGACAGCCGTTCATCACGAGGTCACACCGTGTACTTTTATATACCTGGAAGTGTGACACTTAAAATTGGGCTAATGATTATTTTCACTTTTGTGCACGTTAGCGAGAATATATGTCACACTTCCAGGTATAAATTACTGAAAACAGCATCATAATGGAAAAAGAGAAGCAAGCCGGAAAGAAGCAAGTCGTTGACATTGAAGAGTTCAGCAAAAGCGGTAAGCCCGTTCCAAAGGGCCAGCAATATTTAATTAGGGTAGATAATCAAAGAATTACTTTGACTGAATATTTAATAACCGGTGAGGGAATTTTAATGATAGCTGGAAAAAACCCGCCAACACGATTTCAGCTAAATCTCAAGCTACGCGGCGGCATTGTAAAACGCATTGGTTTAAACGAAACAGTAGATCTTTCTGAGCCTGGAATCGAACGTTTTATGACGATTCCGATGGACCAAACGGAAGGTTAGAAATGCGACGGGCGTTTTTTCTTACGGAGAGCGATGAACACTTCATGAAGTCTCTTCATTTGCCTTGGGAGACAATTGCTGACAATGGTCAGTGGATTTTAATTCATCAATTTCCCATCCCACCAGGTTATAATCAAACGAAAGCGACGATTGGTGTAATGATACCGCCAGGTTACCCGGTGGCACAACTAGATATGGCATACATTTATCCACATTTGACAAGGGTAGACAACTTTCCCATACGAGCATTGGCTCCTCACTCCCTGGATGGTAAAATATTTCAAAGATGGTCGCGGCATCGGACGGGTGAAAATCCATGGAGACCAGGGGTGGATGATCTATCCACTCATTTAGCAGCAATAACTATTTGGTTTGAAAAAGAACTTAAAAGATGACCATTTCACTAGCACTTTCTCAATCGGTGCATGAGGATTTGTATAAGCATTTGTTCCCAGGCGATGGATTTGAGGCCATAGCAGTCGCAATCTGTGGAAGATGCGTGACAAGGAGCGCAACTAAGATAGTGATCCACAAAATAATCAAAATACCTTATGACGAATGCACTAGGAATGAAGGCTACTTGAATTGGTCTACTCAACGGCTTGTGCCATTTTTTGAAATGGTAATGCACAAGGACATGGCAATGTTGAAAATACATAGTCATCCAGGAGGTTTTCCTCAATTTTCGGAAACGGATGACGTCTCTGATCAGGAATTCTTTGAATCCGTTTACGGATGGTCTGGGAGTGACAGAGTACACGGCAGCGCTGTTATGCTTCCGACAGGCGAAATTTTTGGCAGAGCGATTACGAGCGAGAAAAAGTTTATCCCGTTTAAAAAAATCTCCGTATGTGGAAATCAACTGAAATTCTTCTTTGAAAATGTGTCTCACTTATCAAGTACTGAGTTCTCCTTAAGAACACTGCAAGCTTTCGGCCAAGGTACCGTTAACATCCTTAAAAATCTCACCGTTGCAGTTGTTGGATGCTCTGGGACGGGGAGCCCAGTGATAGAACAGCTTGTAAGGCTAGGTATTGGAAAGTTGCTTTTGATAGATCCAGACATCATTGAGGAAAAAAACCTAAATCGGATACTAAATTCTTCACGTAAGGATGCTTTAAACGGTGTGTTCAAAGTTGATGCTCTGAAGAAAGCCATTGAAAATATCGATGTTGGTACAACAGTCGAATCCTATGCTAAAAATTTATTTGATGAGATTGAGTTACTAAAAAAGCTTGCCCTGTGTGATGTTATTTTTGGGTGCTTAGATACTATTGATGGGCGACACCTTCTCAATCAATTGGCTACATTTTATTTAATACCATATTTCGACGTCGGAGTCAGATTGACCGCTGATGGAAAAGGGGGGATAGACCAGATTTTAGGCACTGTTCATTACTTAACTCCTGGAAAAGGATCATTACTGACTCGAGGTGTTTACACAATAGAAGGGTTAAGGTCTGCCGGATTGTTTCGCACAAATCCGAAGGAGTATTACGATTTGAGAACGTATGGCTACATAGCAAATTCCGATGTACCCAGCCCCGCAGTGGTTAGCGTGAATATGCTAGCTGCAAGCATTGCAGTTAACGAATTCTTGGCACGAATACATCAGTACAGAAATGAAGGAGATGATCAATTTGAAATAACTCGTTTCAGCTTAAGTGATGGTTATTTTTTTCATGAAAGCGATGACACAATTGATCAATATTTAGAAAAATATGTTGGCAGAGGCGATATGATTCCCTTCTTAAACATGCCAGAATTCAGCTTTATTGGCGAAGAATAATACGATATTACGTAAATACAACGTGAAATCTGTCCATGACCTACCAAGTCAAGCACTCAGTAAGACGGTGTATATAGTTGGTGACACAAAATCTAAATGGCTCGCAGCCTTCATTTGTCCATGTGGATGTGGAGATCTAGTGCAACTGAATTTATTACCGGACGGTGATGATTGTTGGCAAATCAATTTAAACAAAAAGGGTATTACAATTTTTCCTTCTGTATATCGAAAACATCGATGTAAAAGTCATTTTTCAATTGTTATGGGAGATTTGGAGTGGTATTAACTAAACTCTTAAGGATTTTGAACTCAGTATCTTCGGGCGCTTTGGATACCTGCGGCCTCACCTGACACAGATACTTTCTATCTGTATTTAAGTATTTTGTCGATGATTCCATTTTGAAAAAACGCGCCTGTAATAGTCTTGCACCGACCAATACCTTTACTGGTACGTTTCCAGTGTTTGTAAGTTCAATCGAGATACATCCGCAGTAGCCCGGTTGAACAACCGTTGAAAGTGAAAAGCCCAATCTGCTATATGAGCTTCTGGTTGTAAGAGACATAAAAACATTATCAGGCAATCTAATGTATTCCAAGGTCGAACATAAAACAACCTGATTAGGATGGAATACAAACGCCTCCCCAACTATTCTTCTAGTTTCATCAAAAAAAATATGAAGCGGCCTATTTCTTGTTTCCCCTGTTGCATCGATACTAACATCTCTTCCAAGGTACGAGACTAAAAAGTCTTGGCCCAGTCTGAGATCAAGTGAAACCTCTCCCAACTGTGTCTGCTTATCAAGCAAAGGGCGAATTATCAACTGCTTGTTATCAAGCAATTTTTCAATTGCGGATTTCGTCAGATACATACTTTTTTTCCCATGCTTGAGTTAAAAAATAGTTGCTTATGGATTTTTCAACCAAATTATTGAGGATTCGGTATAAATCAGATCTTTTGAAGTTTTTCCGTAATGCCGATTTTGGGTTCTGCCAAATGTCCCATGCTTCAATAAAGAGGCCATGCAATTCTTCAGGTGCTCTAACCTCGATCGGTATCAGGTTATTGAAATCAGAGATACCGGCAGTTTTAAATCTTTTTTTTAGTGGTCGTCGTGTACAAGAGAGTGTCGCTTTCTTAATATCGGAAACAATCATAGATTCCTTTTCGTCGAGAAAATTCTCTACCAACTCGATTCGTATCCTCGTTGGAGGGTGCTTACCATTAGGTTTTCTATAGGTTAAATAAGATAAATGCACGCATGAGGCCCTATCGACGTACTGCGCTGCAAAAATGTCTGCGAAGTGTTCCTGGTACTTAATCTTATTTTCGTCGGCATCTTTTCGAAACAACAGGCCGCGTTTAAAAAGCACTTGGTCTGTGACACTGTATTTCCAGTCAATAAAATGTGCAAGCTCGTGATAAAGATGCACGGCGGTCAAATAATCATGAGACAAGAATTTTGGAAGTATAATTCGTATTACATCAAGCTCTAAATCAATGTCGTAGTATTGTTTAAGAAGTTTTCGTATTTCGATCAAAAGACTCGGGTCTTGGTCATAATGAAAAGCAAAATCATTTCGTTTGTTAGACAAGGACGTTAGTAACACATAATTGTCTAGATCATCAATCCAGTCAGCTAATACTAGTTCCAGACAATTCATAATTTCATATGGTGTCTGGTTTATTGTGCTATCAACTAGATATTCTAACCACAAGAAAATACGCTCGATGAGGACGTGATGGTGCCACAATTCGGTTTTTGATAAGCCACAGAAGTTGCAATCGTCTATTTTCGTAATAGCGACCATTAAGGTTTGATGGAGCTTTTCCTTCTTCTTGGAATCTGAATACTTGCTCGATTTTAGTTTGTCCGTGACCCTTAGGAGTTGAGAAAATCTCAATTCCAAATTCTGTGGAGTGATTTCTAAGTTGGGGGTTTTCATTGAAGTTTAAGATGCTAGTCAACGCTGACTATGCCTCAGTGTGCTAAGAATAGATCGAAGCGTTTCAATAACTTGATCGGTAATATTATTTGGATTAATGTCCTTGAAATAATCAAAGTTATTCCTCAATGCACTTACTACGGCATAAATATCCCTCTCGATATCCTTTGGCTCGATCTTGTTGTTCGCAAGGTTGTAAGCAGCCATGATTACTTTTGTTATTTGATCCTTGTATTTATCCTGCCGCTCGTCCAAATAGAGTTTTGTCATCAGCCATGCAAAATCTATATCCGAGTAAATTGGTCCTGATGAATCCATTAGCTTTTTCATACACTGTGTTTATTGGCTATTAGTTGAAAATGACAAGGGTTGTAATTTGTCTTCCCTAAAAGTAAGAACCAATAAATATTCTATTTGATGCAAGTGATAAATTTTTTCGAAAAACCAAAGCCCATCCATTAGGACACCTTTATAGGTGCCCCAAAGGATGGGCTCCGCCATTAATTTAATGAATATTTAGTGATTATACCAACGAGTATTGAAAAGCGTTAGTGGTAATTGTTTTTATGTCTGTGATTCCGGAATGGAATCACAAAGCCAGCACACTTTGTCGGCCTTGTTCCACTACGCCGTTGACAGTTACAAGATCAATAACGAGAGGCTGGGAATTTTGAAAGTTCAGGGATTGGTGCTTCGATTCTACCGGAACAAAAAAACTACAGTAGAGGGTAGAACCACATGATTCTGGAAAAATGCAAGCGAGAGCACAAAAAAGCGGTCGGTAAGCCTTTTGAATTGTACGACTCCTTCGCAAAGGAGATGTATTTCGATTTATAATAAAAGTGATATTCTCAATCTGTAATCATTGATACCGTACTCCCCTCAAAAGGATTATGCGTGGGAAAATACTTTATATACCCCATTTTCTCCAGGTCATAAATAATCTTATGATATGTAGAATTCGACCTAATTTTTGCAGCAAGCATAAGTTCGCTTCGAGAAATCCTAAATGGACTTTCAAATTCATTGTCGACCCAAGCCTGGCACAACGCTATGCAGAGGCTGATATGACTACGTTTTAATTTAGAATTAGACGTAATCCTTTTCAGAAAAATCTTAAGGTGCTTTAAATTATTCATCAATAAAACAGTCTATTATTTAGCCCTCCCGCCACCCACCTTCCACTTCGTCCCGGCCCGGACTAGCTTGCTGGATGTATGCGAGGTCATTAGAAGTGGAGATTTTGCGACCGCCTTCAAGTTAAGTATGATTTCTGTCGCAAACTCCTGCTTTTCTCCGCTTCCCCTACTGACGAGCCGGGGCAAATCTTAGCCATTAACGAGCTGCTTCAATTCTTCCAGCTGGCCTGTAACAAATCTTATCTCGGCAAGGAATTGCGCGACCGATTTTTCCGGCACCTCTTTTACCAACTCCGTTGTAGTACGTTTGATCAGGTGCAGTTGATTTTTCAGTTCTTCGTTATATACTACTCTCTCTTCCATGGGTATTCATTTTTTTCAGTATTAAATCCTCATTCGTTTCCGAATCTGTTGCAAATCACGTTGCATCATCTCTACTATGGTCCGACTTCATGATGTCGCGATTCTGTCATTCTTGCCAAATATTTCAGTGCAATGCTCTTCGCTTTCGTGAACAAGAAAAGCTTTACCTCATCCGGTTCAAAAAACGTTGCCCGCCTATACCATAAAGCTGTGAAAACCTCACTAACCAAATCTTCAGCAAGCTGCCCGGACTGAAAATATCGCAACGACACCCGATAGATGGCAGGAGCATAATGATCGTAGATGCCTCTGAAGGCAGGCTCACTCCCTTGCGAAAAGGCATGAACCAGCCCAGAGTTTATCTCGTTGTCACGGCTGATCGATGCTACTTTTTCAGAAGGCGTGGCGGTTTCAGGTTTCGCAAAGGCCTGGCTTAGCCATTGGCTAAGGCCAGAGAAAAAGAGAGGTCTATGCATAAATTTTGACTTTGACAGATTACAGATTATAGTCTCAGCAGATATTGGCCGAGATGGCTAGGACAGCAAACCTCAGCCTGCGTTATCACTCGATGCCAACATTTCCTCTACTGTTACTTCATAATAGTTGCAGAGGCGTGCTATCAGCTCGACTTCCCAGTTGAATTTTCCTTGTTCAACCAGGTTAAGTTGTTCATCCGGAATCTCCATAGCCTCAGCAACGGTGTGTAGGTCCTGTTGCTTGGCCTCGCGTATATTTCGCAAGCCTGAGCCTACGGTTTGCAGGAATTTTTCACAACCTTCATCGATGGCAATTGAATTGTTCATAAGTCATTGTTTTAGTGTAATTGATTGGTCAAAAAAGACAATAGGATTTCGCGATGCAGAATTTGCTTCGTTAATAATTCGTAAGTGAAGTTTATCATGCACCGGCAACCTTAGAGAGTAAGGTGCCGGGCATGAAACTGGATGGGCTTCAGTTATACCGTTGTTAAGCCGGAGGGCTATTACAAAATAAAGTGATGTGTTTTTTGCAGCTCATTTGTACTTGTTTGGGAGTACACGAAATATGAGCGTCACTGCTGGTAAGGCGGGGAAAAAAGATGGCGTGGAACCCAACTTACCGTTATCGAGGTACTGGTATACCCTGTCACGAATAAGTGGGCCCACGCCAATATCGTATTGACGTGAGCACCTCACTTATTGCCTCGTGACGTTAGAAAATTACCAGTTTTCGATAACGAGACGCAAAGTGCGAATGCTTCAATTCTAAAGAATTCGCAAAATTAGTTCAAAAACAACAATAAAATCGCATCCCTTGGACACGACATTACAAATATAGCAATAATCACATTCCATACAATATAAAGAATGTTAAATGATTATTTGACGCCGCACTTTGCCGCGTGGCAATCAACAAAGAAACTGACAGTTTAATCCTCTTTGGACAACGCCTAAGGGCTATCAGGGAAGCTGCCAACTTATCTCAGGAGCAGATTCACTACGTCACGGGTATAAGTCAGTCACATATTGCACGTATTGAAGCGGGTGTTTTAAATACTGGAATCAACCATGTATCCCGCCTCGCCGAATTGTTTGGCCTTGAAGACTATGAGCTGTTTCAGTATAAATCACCTATACCAGATTCTGAACTCCTTAAAAAGAACATCGCCAAGTTTTTGAAGAGCCGTGATATTGATCCGGCAGTTTTTCTTAAAAAGAGTCTTGTCCATCTCATCGAGACAAAGTTGCTCCCTTCTAAATTCTTTAGCTCACCAAGGTTAGCAAAGGAGATCGCGGAATATTTTAAAGAAAAGGTCAATGCAGAGTTTACTACTTCGCATATCTCACAAGCGATGGAGGGTTTTGTAAAAAAGGGATTGGTGGAGAAATTAGAAACCGAAAAAAAATCGAAGTTTCAGTATAGAAAAGCCCAACTCACATAAAAAAGACAGGCCTGCGCACGGACACTTCTGCGTACGAAAAATCAACAATTCTCATCAATTCTTAACAGTATTTAACACGAACACAAAAGTGCAAGCGTAACTTATCCAAAAAGCAAGAAGGTTATTTTCCCAACTCGATGGCGCTTCTTTTTATGTTGCTACACGCTAGAACCTTTTCAAGTAACTGCAGCACCTTGAGATGAGCTTTTTAGATTTAAAGCGCTGGTCGGCTTATGGTTTGCCCTTGCGGGATATTATTGAATTTTATTATCCTTGATTATGAGTAATGGCTACTCGAATACTGGAAAACTTTACACAGTGAGAGTTCTTTCTAGTCAACCTCAAAATCCGTTCATGGGCACATTGCGGTACAAGTTGTGTCTTATAGTTTGTCAGGAAGGACAGGAAAGCACACTTTTTATATAGTACTTATACGCTTCTTTTTTGCCTCTTATTTGGTTCTTATTTGGCTCCTATACACTTTGTATTCACTTCTTTTACACCTCTTATCTGCGCTTAACTAAATTCCCGAGGTATAGCATAGGATGCAGAAGCGCTTCCATTGTCAAATGCGGTCATTGCAAAATCATTTGATGATTAAAATCAAAATGTGTTTTTGGAAATGAAATCGACGACAAAAATGGATTTTGAAAAACAAAGGCTCCTATAGGGGCTTTTCAATTTTTGGTCCTTAAGGGGCCTTTGTTTTTCATTTGAAATTTTCTGGACAAGACATACTTTTAAAGCGATTCAAATTCCACGGCTCCTATAGGACCTCAAATTCAAGGGCACCTATAGGACAACCCTCAAATCCAACGACTCCTAATAGGACCTCAAATCCAAGAGCCCCTAATAGGACGTGAAATTCAAGAGCTCCTATAGGACCTGAAATCCAAGAGCTCCTGTAGAACCTGAAATTCAAGAGCTGCTTCGCTTTGACCATAGAACTTTAAGGCGGCACAATCAACAAAGGTTCCTCATAGAAATTTCCTCATAAGTCCTTAAAGTCGTCGTCAACAATACTATTCCGCTAAGGGCTTCCTAATTTTTTGTACCGCCTTACCGGACTCTTTTAGCCATTTGGAGTGAATAATAGCATTTTTTGCACCTCCGTTTGTACCGCGGTACAATGACGTACCGCGCTTTTCGAAAATCTGTGGAATAACTTTCGTTCGGTTTTACGTTGAGTAGACAGAAGCAGACATCCGGAGAATAAACCTAAAAACTTCTAAAGACTTGCTCCTATTCATAAAAATTCGAAAAAAATCATAAAAGTGATTTCACCACTCTTAGCATATTTGGTCCATAGTCATAAAACTTATTTGAACATGAATACGGTAAATGAAAAGAATTCGCGCGGAGGGTCAAAGATCTACCGTGAACAACTCGCTACTATTGAAGATCTGGAGCTGCTGAAAAAAGATCTCCTCAATGAAATTAACGACATCAAAAGTTTACTAAGAGGCACAACAGCACCCGGAAGAAAAGAATGGTTAAAATCATCAGAAGTCAGAAAGATGCTTGGTATATCGCCTGGTACGTTGCAAAACATGCGAACTAACGACCAGCTTCCTTTCACTAAGATCGGTGGCATCACCTTCTATCGCTATGAAGACATTGCCAAACTGTTAGCAGGTAGTTCGGAAAACGCCTAAGCCTATGGACAGCCTCGATCAATTAAGCAGGTTTCTGGGAAGTGCAATGTCTGACGTTACTCTCAGATCCAGCCACATAAGTCTTTACGCCGCCTTATGCCAGGCGTGGATCAATAACGGATGCAAAAATCCGTTCAGCATTTCACGAAGCAAGGTAATGAAGTTGGCCAGGATTCATTCTCAATCAACTTACCACAAGATAATTCATAAACTGGTAAGCCATGGACACATTCGTTATAGTCCATCGTATCATCCGGTGAATGGAACCGAAGTTTCACTGCTCGAAAAGACCCGCGTAGCGGTAAAGGAAATTAAATGATATGGGAACTGAGCTGAGTGCAGATGAGATCAGAAAAATCTTCCGAGAGGAGCTAGAAGATTTTAAAGACGAGCTTCTTGAAGAACTGGCCGTCTTATCACAGAACGTACCGCCTGAAGATCCACCTGTAACTACTGCGGAAGTATGCAGGCGGTGGGGACGGAGTAGGACTACTTTGAGTAAATTGATAAGGAGCCAGAAACTGGCGCCAATAGGTAAATATAAGCACTCTTTTACTTTTAGAGCATCGGATATTGTAAGACTGTTTGGGATGCCTGTCGGTTAAGAGACAGCGATTTTATTGCATTTTGTAAGGATTTTGATATTTTTAATATGGATTCCTTGTCCCACCCGATCCAATACGATCATAGCCCACTTGGAATCCGTGACGGAACTTTTCATTCCGTCGCTTTGCGGAAGAATCGTTCTGAGCAATTGAGCTGCTTTAATTGGATTATGCTTGGCGGCCAAATTCAAATATTTATAAGTAACCCATAACATTAAGACTATACGTCTGTAAATGCCCTCCATACTATTCTTTGATCTTGAAGTAAACGAAAAAACCAGGCGCATTGAAAAAATTGGCGCTGTACTGGATGGGAAGGAATTTTCGGGATCTGACCTCCACAAGTTTGAGTCATTTGCTTCTTCCGCTGACTTTATTTGCGGACACAATATCATGCAACATGATCTTCAGTTTCTCAAAGATTCTCCTCTTGCAAAGAAGCCGTTCATTGATACCCTACACCTGTCGCCACTTCTGTTTCCAGAAAAACCGTACCATAGACTGGTAAAGGACTACAAATTACAATGTGACGAACTAAATAATCCAGTTGCTGACTCTAAGGCGGCTAGAGATTTGCTCTATGATGAGTTGGAAGCATTTTCCAAGTTAGCAGGCGATCTCAAGAAACTTTATACGAGCTTACTTTACAAACAGCCAGCGTTTGAGAATTTTTTCAAAGTAGCTAATACAAGTGGCAGTGAAGAAAGTCTTTTAGCCTTGATTAAGAAAAATTTCAACCCACTTATATGTAGTAATGCACCCTTTAATGACCTGATTGAAAACGAGCCGGTGATATTAAGCTACGCTCTTGCAATTATTTCTACTTCTGATACAAATTCGATTTCTCCCGCCTGGCTAATACACCAATATCCAACCCTAAATCAGGTAGTCTACCAACTAAGAATGAAGCGCTGCCAGGATCAGGGTTGTAACTATTGCAACGGATTTTTGAATCCAGCGAATGCATTAAAAGAATTCTTTGGTTTTGACGACTTCAGAAAATTCAGTGAACACGAAAAGATTCCTTTACAGGAACAGGTAGTTAAAGCCGCTCTCAACAACAAATCTATTCTCGCAATTTTCCCTACGGGAGGAGGGAAATCTTTAACGTTCCAGCTCCCCGCTTTAATGACTGGAGACGCCTGCCGTGCCTTAACAGTAGTTATTTCACCGCTTCAGTCCTTAATGAAAGACCAAATTGACGTCTTAAATAAACGACATCAAATCGTTAAGGCAGTAACCATTAATGGGCTTCTTTCACCATTAGAAAGGAGAGAAGCTATGGAAAGGATTGCAGAGGGTGGTGCACACATACTTTACATATCACCTGAATCCCTGCGTTCAAACAGTATATTGACCTTGCTTCAAAAAAGACTCATTGCGCGATTTGTCATTGATGAAGCGCATTGCTTTTCCAGTTGGGGACAAGATTTCCGTGTAGACTATCTGTATATCGCGGAATTCATAAAGGAACTGCAAAAACTAAAAAATCTGCCCAAAAATATTCCAATTTCGTGTTTTACGGCAACCGCCAAACCCCAAGTAATAGAGGATATCAAAAGTTATTTTCAGGAAAAGCTTAGCATTTCCCTTGAAACATTTTCTACTGATGCGAAACGAACGAATCTAACTTATGGAATCTACGATACAGCTACTGAAGAAAAAAAGCTGGCAACATTGATAAATCTCCTACTTCAAAAAGATGGCCCCAAAATCATTTATGTATCACGCACTAAAACAGCGGTCAGGCTTGCCGAATATTTAAAAGCTCAAAATTTTTCTGCACTCGCTTTTCACGGGAAACTGGATTCCGATGTTAAGATCAAAAATCAGAATGAGTTCATGGAGGGAAGGGTAGACATAATCGTAGCTACGTCAGCTTTCGGAATGGGCGTAGACAAAGATAATGTAGGCATGGTCATCCACTATGATATATCAGATTCGCTGGAGAATTATGCGCAAGAAGCTGGGAGGGCAGGTAGGAAAAAAGATCTTAGTGCAGACTGCTACATACTTTTTGATGAAAATGACCTTAACAAGCATTTTGCGCTACTAAACAATACGAAACTTAGCATAAAAGAAATCAGACAGGTTTGGTCAGCCATCAAATTACTGGCCGCAAAGAAAAACAGGTTATCGAAGTCGGCTCTGGAAATTGCAAAAAAAGCTGGGTGGGACGTTGAAATGAGAGAACTTGAAACAAGAGTTACAGCTGCGATTGCTGCTCTAGAGGATGCTGGATACTTAAAGAGAAGACAGAATTCTCCTCGAGTTTTTGCTTCAAGCATCGCTGTACGAAACGCCGAGCAAGCTATTTTAAGAATAAATGAGTCAGTGAAGCTGGACGAGATCAGTAAGCAAAATGCAATTCGTCTTATTAAGCGTCTTATAGCTGATAAGCATTCCATTGACCGACAGGAAACAAGGACAGATTATCTCTCAGAAATACTTGGAATCAACATTCATGAAACTCAAAGGATAATAAACGTTCTGCGAGACGAGGGAATCCTTGGTGACGCCATGGATTTAAGTTGTTTTGTCAATTCGGCGCAGTCTAAAAATAATGCCAAGGCCATCTTAAAGAGCTATGTTCAGATCGAAAATGGTTTAATTGACATCACGGATGCGAAACCACAAGCAATCTATCTAAAAGAATTAAATGAGCGGCTAATTGAAGACGGTGTCCAAGAAAGCAGCGTAGACAGGATAAAAGACATCATAAGATATTGGGAAATAAAAAATGTTGTAAAAAAGAAAAAGAAAGAAGGTGGTAAAGTCTATTACCTTTCATTTAATCTCGACAAGACTGCCACTGTGGAATGGGCTCGAAGCAGACACGCACTTGCCAATGATATTATCGCACACTTTTTGCAAAAAGCAGGCAAAGACCAGGACAAGGATTCGCTCATCGAATTTTCACTCGTTAGTTTAAAAAAAGCTATTGAAGGTGCTGGGTTATTTTCAAAGGGATATAACCTTGAGGATTATGAATCGGCTCTGCTCTTTCTTAACGCTATTGCAGCAATAAAACTTGAAGATGGTTTTTTAGTAAGTTATAAAGCCCTCAATATTGATGATGTCGAGACAAATAATAGGCATTTTACCAAGGACGACTACGAAAAACTTGAAACGTATTATAGTAATAAGGTACAACAAATTCACATTGTGGGCGAGTATGCCAAAAAATTGCTCATTAACTACAATGAGGCACTAAATTTTGTGGACGATTATTTCGTGCTTAACTATAACACTTTTATTGCAAAGTATTTTCCCAATAGAAAAGAGGAAATAAGCCGTTCTCTTTCACATAAAAAATTTGAAGAATTATTCAGCACTCTCAGCACAAAGCAGTTTGAAATAATTAAAGAAAAAACTAAAAATATTCTCATTGCGGCAGGTCCAGGAAGCGGAAAAACAAAAGTCTTGGTACATAAGGTGGCTTCTTTATTACTTATGGAAGATGTAAAACCTTCGCAATTTTTGATGTTGACTTTTTCCCGATCGGCATCACTGGAGTTCAGAGAAAGACTAAAGTTCTTTATTGATGAAACTGTTTATCGCATCGATATTCACACCTACCATTCTTACTGCTTTGATCTTACTGGACGCGTTGGTGACTTGGACAAGTCAAAAGAAATAATTAAAGAAACCGCCAAGAAAATTAAAGAAGGAGAGATTATTGAAGATAAAATTGCCAAGGGAGTCTTAGTGCTGGACGAATTTCAGGATATAAATGAAGATGAATTTGAGCTAATCACACAGATCATAGAAAAAAACAAGGACGAAATCCGTGTGTTAGCCGTTGGAGACGACGACCAAACCATATATGACTTCCGAGGCGCATCAGCCAAATATATCCAGCAGTTTAGTAAAAAGTTCGATTCAAGTGTTTTTGAGCTTTTAACAAACTATCGAAGTCGAAAAAATCTGGTATCATTTTCAAATCAGTTTGTCAAAACTATTCAATCAAGGTTAAAGCAGTCAGAAATAGAACCGTTCGACAAGGAGTCGATCGGCAGTATTTTCATGACAAATTACATTAATCAAAATATTCTCATACCAACAGTCAATGACATAGTCAGACGAAATTTTAAGGGCACAACTGCAGTCCTTACGAGTACAAATGAAGAAGCTGGACAAATAACTTCTCTTTTTCGCGTAAGAGGCATTAGAGCCCGGCTTATTCAAGCCGATGAAGAAAATTTCTCATTGTACAATTTGCTTGAATTAAGAGCTTTTTGTAAACATGTTTTCTCACATATTGAAAATGAAGCGGGTTTCATACCTTCTGGCATTTGGGCAAAATCTAAAAAAAAGCTTTCAACCGATTTCGCAGCCTCGCCAAATTTAAATCTTGCATTGCTTGCTCTGCAAGCATTTGAAAAAAGCTATAAGCGGAAGGTACGTTTCGAGCTTGTAACCTTCTTGCGAGAAATAAGGATAGAGGATCTTGTGGTTCCTGAAAGGAATAACATCATTGTGAGCACAATGCATAAAGCGAAAGGAAAGGAATTTGATAATGTTTTCGTTGTGCTTAAAAATTATGTTATGAAGGACGATGCTGCTAGACGGCTATTATATGTTGCTATAACCCGCGCAAAGAAGAATCTCATAATTCATACTAATAATAATCCTTTCTCATTTATAAGCGATTCTGCTACCGGAGTCTACAATGATGCTACTGAGTACTCTGCCCCATCAGAACTACTCATCAATCTGACACATAGGGATGTAAAACTTTATTATTTTAAGCTTGAGGGTGTACAGTACAATATTGGATTGTTAGCTGCGGGCAGCAATCTTAAGTATCTTGAGACTGAAAAAAGAATAGTAAACACAAAAGGTAAAGCGGTTCTTCTTTTCTCTGATTCATTTATCAAGAAAATTGATGATTTTTTAAGCGAGGGTTATAAAGTTGAGAACGTGAAAGTGAATTACATTCTCTATTGGCATGATAAGGAAGATGACCCAGGGATCGAATATAAGATTGTCTTACCCTCCATGCTATTTAACAAAAGCAGTTTTGCGCGTGATACTCCGGAAAGTAAAGCACAGGTGTCATCGGATTATAACTAACTTTCTGAGTTTAGAACTGCAATTTCCAGGTCGAAGGACACGTTGGAGCAACTGGCCTCCCATTATTTATTAACGTTGCAACGGCAAAAAGAAACGGATTCTTCAATCAGTCTATTAAGGTAAGTAAACCAATTCAAAGCGATGGTTGATTCCGTCCGGCTATTGGACAAATAGAACGGACCATCTTTCCCGAAATTGAGTTTGAAATATTGACAAGGTTTCGAGGGAGAAGTGTGCAATTACGACCATTGTCTTCTGCGACTCGGTGGGAAATATGACACATTGAATATAAAGTTTACTATTCCAGCATGATTGACCCCCTAATCCAGCAAGCTGACCCCTCTGTGTGAAGGGATTGTTTCTGTAAAGCAA
>NZ_JAHESF010000080.1 GCF_018598225.1 Chryseosolibacter histidinae
GCTCAACAGCGGTGTTACCGACCATCACCAACTGCAGCAATGGTCAAACGAGATCCAGCAGATCACCGCCACCGTGGAAGAGAAAACCCTGCGATGGCTGGAGCTTTCGGAGCTGATGTCGTAAGCCCAGGACTTCGGCAGGAGTTTTTTGGTAAATATTGATTGTGAGCGCCTTACTCCAGTTGCCGGTTGCCAGTTTCCGGTTGGCGCGAGTGTTAATTTTTTCCCGCTCAGGGTTCTGTTCACTATTAGAATTGAGCTCACATCGTGATTTCCCGAGGCATTATTCCAACTGGCTACCCGGTAACGGCAACCATTCCCAACTGGCTTTGAACCGGAACCAATTGTACGTACTTTTTCACATGGACGGTTTTCACGTACAAATGACCAGGCCGAAAGAACGCACGTTAAATTTGTACGTGTTTTTGTTCCATGTGTTTTGTACACGTACAACCGGCTGGAAGAAAAGAAACTGTTAAAAAACGGCAGCCAAAATCGCGATTTCCGAAGCCTACCCTCAACCGGCCATCCGGTAACCGGCAACTGGCAACCATTTCCGCGTCCCGTTCCTAATTAAATTCACCTTTTATAAAAAAGCCTACAATAATTCCCGCAAACGTTTAAATTTAGGCAAATAAAATTTCGACATGTACCTGAACCAAGACGCAGAAAAGAAAAACACCTATGATGCTATTGTAGTAGGCACGGGCATCAGTGGAGGCTGGGCGGCCAAAGAGCTGACCGAAAAAGGCCTGAAAACATTAGTGCTTGAACGGGGAAGAATGGTGAAACACCCTGACTATCCCACCGCTACAAAAAATCCATGGGAGCTTGAGAATGCCGACAGGCCTACCCGCGAAGATCTTGAAAAACAGGGCGTTCAGGCCAGAACCGGTTATACCATCCGCCAGTCTACCAAGCACTGGTTTGTGAACGATCTCGAGAATCCCTACACGGAGACGAAACGTTTCGACTGGATGAGAGGATACCATGTGGGGGGCCGTTCCATCATGTGGGGACGCCAGAGCTATCGCTGGAGCCCGATGGATTTTGAAGCAAACGCCAAGGACGGCATCGCCATTGACTGGCCCATCCGGTACAACGACCTCGCTCCCTGGTATGATTACGTAGAAAAATTCATCGGCGTAAGCGGAAACCTCGACGGTCTCGCGCAGCTCCCTGACGGCAAGTTCCTTCCTCCGATGGAGCTGAACTGTGTGGAGGAGCACCTGAAGAAGTCGATGTCAGAGAAATTCGGCCGCTACCTTACCATCGGTCGTGTAGCCCATGCCACGGCAAAATTGGATCACAGCCCCCAGCGCGGAACATGCCAGTACCGGAACCTTTGCAGCCGTGGATGCCCTTACGGCGGATACTTCAGCAGCAATTCATCGACACTGCCTGCGGCGGAGAAAACCGGCAACATGACCCTGCGTCCCAACTCCATTGTGTATGAGCTGGTATATGACGATAAAAAAGGAAAAGCAACGGGCGTAAAAGTGCTCGATGCCGAAACGGGTGAGCAGACCGAGTTCTTCGCCAAGGTTATTTTCCTCTGTGCGTCTACATTTGGATCCACACACATCATGATGAACTCCGTATCCAACCGTTTCCCCAATGGTTTCGGTAACGACAGCGGTGAGCTCGGATGCAATATCATGGACCACCACCTCAGCGTAGGTGCTTCAGCCCAGGTGGATGGATTTGAAGACATGTATTATTCTGGAAGAAGGGCCAACGGCGTGTATATCCCCCGTTATCGCAACGTCGGCAAGGATAAACGCGACTACCTGCGTGGCTTCGGTTACCAGGGTGGTGCCAGCAGGCAGGGATGGAACAGCCTTGTTGCGGCAGAAGAATCGCTGATCGGCGCTGACCTGAAGATGGCGGTGACAAGCCCTGGCTCATGGATGTTCAACCTCGGCGGCTTCGGCGAGATCCTGCCTTACCACGAGAACAAGGTAACGCTGAACAAGGACAAGAAAGACAAATACGGTATGCCTACGCTCACTTTCGACGCCGAGCTGAAAGAGAACGAAAGGAAGATGCGCGTAGACATGGCCAATGACGCAGCCGAGATGCTTGAAGCGGCGGGTTTCAAAAATGTGACCAAGCGCGACCTCGAGATCGGTATAGGCCTTGGCATTCACGAGATGGGTACTGCCAGGATGGGTAAAGATCCCAAGACGTCCGTGCTCAACAAGTGGAACCAGGTGCATGCCTGTAAGAACGTGTTCGTCACCGATGGCTCTGCCATGGTATCGTCCGCATGCCAGAACCCGTCACTGACGTATATGGCGCTCACAGCACGTGCGGTAGACTACGCCGTGAAAGAGTTGAATAAATTGAATATCTAAATTTTATCTGAAATAGAAATATGGATAGAAGAGAAGCTATAAAACGCACCGCGTGGATCATGGGTGGCGTAGTGTCTGCCCCCGCCATCATGGGTGTATTGAAGGGATGCAGCTCACGCCCTGATATCAACTGGAAGCCGGCGTTCCTCACACCGGACCAAGCTGCGCTCGTCACCGAAGTGGCCGAGATCATCATCCCCCAAACCGATACACCTGGTGCAAAAGATGTAGGCGTACCTGCTTTCATCGACAAGATCCTGAAAGACGTTTATTCAGCAGAAGACCAGAAACGTTTCACCGATGGGCTCACGGCATTTGATGAAGAAGCCAAAAAGGCCTACGGCGATGCGTTCCTCGACCTCGAGCCCGCGCAGCAAACAGAGCACGTGAAAAAGCTGCACGACGCCGCGATCCAGGCCGAACGCAATACCGATCCTGCACCCAAGCGCCCGTTCGTGCTTATGATGAAAGAGCTCACCATGTTGGGATTCTTCACATCAGAGGTAGGTGCTACCAAAGTGCTGCAATACGATCCTGTACCCGGCGCCTACAAAGGCTGCATCCCGCTCAAAGAAGCAGGGAATGGCAAGACCTGGGCGTCGTAGATTTAAAGTTTAAAGTTTGAAGTTTAAAGTTGTTGCTACCACGAACACAACGCAATAGTTGTAGGTAACACAACTTTAAACCTTAAATTTTAAACTTGAAACTTATTCCTTCGGAGGCGTGATCATAATATGCGCCCTGTGTGTTCCCGGATCCATCAGCCACGGCATGCCTGGCACATCGGGTTTCAGCGGGAGGCCGGTGCTTTCGGCGGTGGCAAAAGGAATGTAGATCACGTAACGAAGGTATCCATCCTTGATCTCACCTGTGGCCGTGTCAAATTTTTCATCCGAGGTGCTGTACACAAACAGCGAGGTCGGTTGCTTCGGCATGAGCAGCTTTCCTGATTTTACTTCCGCCTCACGAATATTAAAAATATCGGTCTGCGATTTTCCTTCTTTCTTCAAGACGCGTCCCCGCTCCATAAAAGTGTCGAGGTCCTTATGGTAGCATGAAACACTGAATCCCTTTTGTGAGGGATCATCCGCCAGGCAAACCATTCCGTTTGTGCCCTTCCTTATAACTTCAAATTCTCCCTTCGCCGAATAACCATACACCATCGCCCCATCCCGCAGCTCCACCGGCGCCGCCATCACCGCACTCCTGATCTGCACCTCCGCGGAAGGCACTGTTGTTTGCGAATAGCAAAGAGTAGCGGTTACAAGCAGCAAGAGAAAGAACGTTAGCGTTTTCATATTTCTTGGTTTAAGTTACACTATGCTGATCAGAGTAAATTCGGACCTCCTTACTCCTTAATTCTTACTCCTTACTCCTTTTCTTCAGGCTCCTTCTGACTCCTGGCTCCTGACTTCTGACTCCTAGCCTCATGGCTCCCTCTCAGAAAGATTACCATCCAATCCCATAATCCTCCCCGTGATTGCTCGATCCTCCCCAGAAGCTGTTGTGCTTCCAGTCGAAGAAGATAGCATTGATAGGGCCGGAGGTGCGGTCGTCGAAGGAGAGGTGATAGCCCATTTGCGTCAGCTCTTTCCTGACATAGGGCGGCGTGCTCTCGTGTAACAAGATATTGCCCGGCTTGGGCTTCCGGTCTTCACCGCCGAGGGAGAGATAGAACTGATAGGTGTTGATGTTCGGCGCTTCCACGGCTTCCTGTACCGTCATATTGAACTCAACCATGTTAAGGAAGAACTGGAGCAGGTTCTGATCCTGGGTGTCGCCACCCTGAACCGCGAACGAGACAAAAGGTTTTCCGTCTTTCAGGGCCAGGGTGGGCGTGAGCGTCACGCGGGGACGTTTGCCCGGCTCAACAACATTGAAAGGATTCAGCTTGGGATCTGTGACGAAGCTCTGCATGCGCTGGCTCATGCCAACACCGGTACGGCCGGCAATGCATGAAGGGAGCCAGCCTCCGCTCGGGGTGATCGATACCACCCAGCCTTCTTTGTCAGCAGCTTCCACCGACGTTGTTCCAAGCCACACCTGGTTGAGATAATTTTCGTCCAGTGGCGATACCGGTGTGTGCAGCGATGCCTGTTTCCATTGTTTGAGATAGTCGAGATACGGGTTGGTCTTTCCTTCGAAAGGATAGGGGTCGCCAGGGCCGGCCTGCGCATCGTTCTTTTGCCAGTTGATGGACTTGAGGCGCTCTTTGGCATATTCCTTTGACAGCAGTCCCTGCATCGGTTCGGCGGGGCCTACATAGGGATCGCCATAGTAAAAGTCACGGTCGGCAAACGTAAGGTTCATCACCTGGTAGAGCGTGTGAATGTACTTCGCCGAATTGAAGCCCATACTTTTCAGGTCGATGTTCTCCAGGATGTTGAGCGCCTGCAGCATCATCGGCCCCTGGGTCCATTGCGAAAGCTTGTAAACATCGATGCCCTTGTAGTTTACTTTCAAAGGTTCTTCCTGCAGCACTTTCCATTTCGCCAGGTCCTCCATGGTGATGAGGCCACCTTGCTCCTGGCAGCCGCGCACAAATTCTTTCGCGATGTCTCCTTTGTAAAATCTGTCATAGGCTGCGTAGATGGCTTCCTTTCTGCTCTTGCCCTTTTTCAGGGCCTGCTGCTCTGCTTCCACCATTTTGCGAAGGGTTTCCAGCAGGTCAGCCTGCCTGAAGATCTCGCCGGCTTCGGGTGCTTCCCTTTCCTGACCGAGGTGCGGCAGGAATACCGCTTTTGAGTAAGGCCATTGCTTGATGCGATCCTTGCCACGCTCCATGCTGTTGGCGGTCTGTGCTTCTATCGGATATCCTTCGGCAAGCTGCATGGCTGGTGCCAGCACATCTTTGAGGCTCATGGTGCCATATTCGGCAAGCATGGTGCACAATCCGCCGGGAGTTCCCGGGGTGGTGGCAGCCAGGGGGCCGTACTCGGGAGGATAGTTCATACCTTTACCTTTGAAGAACTCGGGTGTGGCGCCGGTGGGAGCAATGCCCATGGCGTTGATGCCGATCACTTTCCCCGTTTTGGGATTGTAAATGAGCGCTTGTGTTTCGCCGCCCCAGCTCAGTACATCCCACATGGTGCAGGTAGCAGCCAGCATGGCGCACGAAGCATCCACGGCGTTGCCTCCTTTCTGAAAGATCATACTTCCGGCCGTTGCCGCGAGTGGTTTCCCGGTAATGGCCATCCAGTGCTTACCGTGCAAAGGAGGCTTCTGTGTTCCCTGGCCCATCGCTGACCAGGCAACAAGCACAAGCAGAAAAAGTAATGATCGCTTCATAATAAGTTTAAGGTTTACACGTAAAAAGGTAGCAGGTTTACACCCCAATTCAAAGCCCACTTGTACGAACCCAAAGGGTATTCCGTAAACGGCAGCTCCCTCTCCATGCAATGGAAAGGGAGGGGTGAGGTTGCTTTCCCCGTTTTTGTCTATTTTTAGCTTTTGTAACATTACCTAAACCCTTCCGCCCGCATGGCTGCCGATCAGTCGCTATTCCTTAAAAACATATGGTACCTGGCGTTTCACGGTTCTTTTCTGAAAAGTGGAAAGCTGACTGCTAAAGAGATCGCCGGCGAGAAGATCGTATTCGGGAGGGATGCCAGTGGCAAACCTTTTGCGTTGCGCGACAACTGTCCTCACCGTGGTGTTCCCCTCTCGGAAGGATGGTTTAAGAATGACACCCTCCAGTGCTGCTACCACGGTTGGAAGTTCGGTACCGATGGCGTATGCAAAGACATTCCGGCGATGCCACCCGATGGCAAAATGGACGTGAGCAAAATAAAGGTGTTCCGGTATCCTGTGAAGGAAGTAAGCGATACCATATGGGTCTACATCCCCGATAAAAAGCTTCATTTCACGGTCGAGCCTAAAAATGAAATTCCGAACCTGATCCTCGATCCTTCAAAAAAATTCCTGCATGTAGAGAGCGTGGTGTTGCCCGCCAACATCGATCATTCCGTGATCGGCCTCATCGACCCGGCGCACGTTACGTTCGTTCACCAGTCGTGGTACTGGCGGTCGGCCAAAAAACTGAAGCTGAAAGAGAAACACTTCGAGCCCACACCGATGGGTTTTAAAATGGTGAGGCACGCGCCTTCCAACAACTCGAAAGGTTACACCGTGCTGAAGGGTGGCACGTCTACGGAGATCACCTTCGAGATCCCCGGCAACCGCTACGAGCATATCAAAGTGGGAGCGAAGCACGAGATCATCTCCATCACCATACTCACACCGCTGACTGAAAACAGCACCGAGCTCACACACATCTTTTACTCAACACTGCCTGCTACCAAATGGCTGTGGTGGCCCCTGAAGCGCCTCGGCAAAAAATTCATCGGCCAGGACCTTGGCGTATTCATCAAGCTGAGCAAGGGCCTTGAAAGCAATCCTACACTGATGCTGATCGGCGAACCCGATACACAGGCAAGATGGTACCATGAGATCAAACGTCTGTGGCAGAAAGCCCAGCAAGACAACGTTCCTTTCGAGAACCCGATCAAGGGGCAGACGCTGAGGTGGGTTACTTGACGGTTGCCGGTTACCGGATAGCCGGTTAGGTACACCACGCTTTCACCTTACTATTCAAATCAATTGGAGCCGAAGCAGAGAAGTGTTGTCAAACACCGCACGGACTGGCAACTGGTAACCGGCAACCAAATTCAGTCACCCTTTCAATACGATCACCGCTCCATTCAACTGTTCACCAAGCCTGATCTGGCATGCCAGGCGGCTGTGAGCAGTAGCGTGGGGGAGTGTGTCGATCATATCGAGCTCGGCGTCGGTGGGTGGGCCCAGCTTCTCAGCACCTTTCAGCACTTCGATGTGACAGGTGGCGCAGAGAGCCATGCCGCCGCACGTGGCCGCGATCGGATACTCTGAAGCCTTCAGCACTTCCATCAGGCTCAGGTTGATGTCGGTAGGTAGTTCGAGCGTCTGCAATTCCCCTGCAGCGTTCCTTACATCGAAAATGATCATGGTTGTGGTGTTTGAAAATTAAAAGGTATTGACTCCATTCACAGTGGTGTATTTGAAGCTCAGTTTCTGATTGGGATGTACAAACCTGAAAGCGCTCTGGGCCATCAGCGCAGCCTCGTGGAAGCCGCAAAGAATGAGCTTGAGCTTTCCGGGATACGTGTTGATGTCGCCGATGGCAAATACACCGGGTACATTGGTGGAATAATCGAACGTGTTCACTTCAATAGCGCTTTTGTCGAGGTTCAATCCCCACTCGGCAATGGGACCCAGCTTCGGGCTGAGTCCGAAGAGCGGTATGAGATAATCGGTCTCTATGTTTCTGACAACATTCTCTTTGCCAGCCACCGTCACGGCATTCAGCTTGCCGTTGCCATGAACAGCCTGCAGGTTCGCGCTGAGCAGCAGATCGATCCTTCCTTCGCGGGCAAGGTCGAATACTTTCTCCGTTGAATCCGGGGCTCCCCGGAAAGATTCATTCCGGTGCACGAGCGTGACCCGTTCGGCTATCGATGCCAGGTGGATTGTCCAGTCGAGGGCGGAGTCGCCACCGCCGGCGATCACCAGCTTTTTGTTCCTGAACGTTTCCGGATCTTTCACCATATAAGCAACGCCTTTCCCTTCAAAGTGCTCCAGGTTGGCGAGCTCCGGCTTGCGGGGTTCGAACGATCCCAACCCGGCGGCGATCACCACAACCTTACACTGGATCGAGGTGTTATCAGAGGTGGTCAGCAGAAAGCCGCCGTCGTCAAGCCGTGTCATACTGTTCACACGTTCCCCCAGGGTAAAAGTAGGTTTGAACGGCTCGGCCTGCAGCTTCAGGTTATCCACCAGTTCCTGCGCATTCACGGAAGGAAAACCCGGAATATCATAGATGGGTTTCTTCGGATAGATCTCCGAAAGCTGCCCGCCGATCTGCGGAAGCGCATCCACCAAATGGCAACGCATTTTTAAAAGACCAGCTTCGAATACGGTGAACAGTCCCACAGGACCAGCGCCGATGATACAGATATCAGTTGTTACCATAGATAGATATGATGTGAGATATGAGTCCCGATAGCTATCGGGATGAGACGCGAAACTTCAAACTTCAAACTTTAAACTTTAAACTTGAAACACAGATCCAGTGTCTCAAATCTACACGAATTATTAGTATACTAACAATTATACTACGAATTAAGTAGGGATTAGGTTCAGTTTTTTAGCCGAGATTTTGATAGATGGTATTCAGGATCTTTTTGAACTGATTGAAATCACGGGTGGAGAGCCCTTCCCAGGCTTTCAGGCGGATATCTTTCACCTTGGGACTCAGTTGCTCTACTTTTTTTACACCGTTCCTGGTGAGGCTTACCATAAAACTGCGGCGGTCTTCGGGATGGGTGTTGCGCACCGTGAGGCCTTTGTTGCACAACAGGTCAATGATGCGGGTAAGCGTGGGATTATCTTTGAACAGGAGCTCCGCCAGCTCGTTCTGTTTCAGTTCCTTATGCTCATAAAGGTGTTTGAGCACGATCCACTGGTCTACCGTGATGTTGAATCCCAATTCCTTAAAACGTTGCTGGGCATACTGTTTCACACGTCGCGCCGTGCGGTCGAGAAGGAAGGAGTAGGAGCTAAAGGTCTCTTCGTTCATGTACGAATTGTTAGTACACAAACTTACGAAAAGTTGACAGTTGACAACGGGGCAATTGACAACGCTTCGGGGACTCATTGTCAATTGCCATTTTGTCAATTGTCTACTGTTTCACCAGTCGTTTCAGCTCACTATCAATAAACTGCTTATCCATCCACTTGTCGCCGATCATCACCCCGGCGATATTGCGGGTTTGTTTGATGTCGGTGAGCGGGTTGGCGTTCAGCAGGATGAGGTCCGAGACAAAGCCCTGGCGCACAGCACCGGCGTTTTTCAGGTCCAGGTACCGGGCAACGTTGATAGTGCCCGTGCGCAACGCCTGGTAAGGAGTGAGGCCCGACAGCACCAGGTATTCGAGCTCGTTATGTGTTGAGAAGCCTGGAACATTGAAGATCTGTGGCGCATCGCATCCCAGCAGCAGCCCCACACCGTTCTTTTCGCACTCCCTGATCAGCTTTCTGCGCAGCTTCACAAAATTGGTGGCTTTGGTAACATTGAACTCCGGGTTGTTGATGAAGTTGTTCTTGCTGTTGATCCATTGCTCCACAGTTTCCTTCTTCATGTATTTCATGTCGGGGTCCACCCTGAAATCGTCAGACGTATAGGTGGGCGACATCCAGCGCTCTGCCAGCGATTGTGTGGGCACCACCCAGATGTTGTTGCGTTTCAGGGCGCTTATCAGCCTGGGGATCTGTGTGGTGTCTGCTTTTTCTGCCACGAAGATGCCGAACAATCCTGTCTGCTGCTCCACCATCTTCTCGATGCCAGGCACCATACCTTCAATAAAGCCGTCGAGGTGATCGATAGAGGAGTAGCCTGCGTCGATGGCCCTCCATACGCCCACACCGAACGAGACGTGGCCCGCAAACGGGATCCCCACCTTCTTCGCGGCAGCGGCAATGGAATCGAACTTTGCCCGTGAAAGGCCGGGATGCAGTTTCAGGAAATCGTAACCGGCTTGCTTCTGCCGGCGCACCATGGCAGCGCCTTCTTCCGGCGACGTCACGCTCATGCCGTTGAACGACGGGCCCGTGGTGTAAAAATGAGGCGCGAGCACCTCGCCCTTCCGGATCATTTCTCTCAGTTCCAGGTGCCTGGGATGGCCCAGCATGCCGCGGATGGTGGTGATGCCATTAACCGCGAACAGGGCAACCACCTCTTTCATGGGTGCCAGGTCGTCGATGGGAGGAACGTGCGCATGCATTTCTGCAAGACCGGGGATGAGATACTTGCCCGCGGCATCGATCACCAGCGCGTCTTTGCCGTACTTCACTTTTTTATCGGCACCCAGGGCCGTGATGAGTCCGTTCTTCGTTACCACCGTCTGGTGCGTGAGCACACGCTCGTCGTTCATGGGGATCACATTGACGTCCTTGAAAACAATTTCACGCGAGGTGGAGGACACCGGCTGCTGGGCGTTAAGAACGGAGGCCAGCATGAGGGCAGCGATGACGAGAAGAGGTCTCATAACATATCAGATTTAGGAACTGAATTTCAACAAAATACAGAGCACGGCTGAACGAAAATAGTTGAAGGGTATATGGAACTGTTGGATGGCTTCCCGGATGCTTCCGGAATCACCCAAAAAGCTTTATCTTTACCCAAACTTTATTGACTTGACCCACGCGCAAACCATAGCACTTTACCAGCCGACGCTGCACGCCATCGCGATGAAGCTGCTGCGTTGCAAGGCCGACGCTGAAGACATCGTTCAGGAGACCTTTAT
Source organism: Chryseosolibacter histidinae (assembly GCF_018598225.1). GTDB lineage: Bacteria > Bacteroidota > Bacteroidia > Cytophagales > Cyclobacteriaceae > Chryseosolibacter > Chryseosolibacter histidini. Next base: position 10,697 of record NZ_JAHESF010000080.1, read on the forward strand.
CAAGTGGCTGGATGCCGAGCATGAGAAGATCAAAAACACAAAAGCTTACCTGGTGCGCGCGGTCACCAACAATTGCCTCAACCACCTGGAGGCTTTAAAGAAGAAAAAGGAAGAGTACCTTGAATCGTTCCACTGGCCCCACTTCATTGAAAAATTCAGGGATTCGGATTTTACCCATATCGACCTCGAAAATAAGCTGACCAAGGCATTTCATGTGCTCCAGCATAAGCTTGAGCCCCTCGAAAGGGCCGTCTATGTGCTGAAAGAGGCATTTGATTTCGATTATAAGGCTATCCAGGAGCTGCTTGACAAAAAACAGGACCACTGCCGCCAGCTGTTCTGCCGCGCCCGCAAGAAGCTGGACCAAGAAAAAGAACGCCTGAATGCCGCCATCCACGAAAAAACGGCTTTAATGAAGAGTTTCAAGGAGTCGTGCGATGTGGGCCATGCCACGGAGTTCATTGCGGAGCTTCGCAACGACATCACTTCAGCTTTGCGGAAAAAAAGTTGAAATTTTTTTAGCAACCAGGCATTTTTTTGTCACAAAATCGACCATCTCTTGTCTTTACAGGAGCTGAGCCAGTCATCGCTATGGCTGTCCGGCTGAACAATAAACACAAAACCTGTAAACTTTCATGGAAGTCATTCTTATCTTTTTTGTTGCACACTGGTATCTGTCGCTTTTTTTCCAGACATTTTTCCTGCACCGCTATGCCGCCCACAAGGCTTTTACAATGAGCAAGCGGACCGAAAAAGTATTCTTCGTGCTGACCTGGATCTTCCAGGGGTCGAACTATCTGAGCCCTTACGGATACGGTGTGATGCACCGCATGCACCATGCATTTGCTGATACGGAGGATGATCCGCATTCACCGAAGTATGATGAGACCATCTGGAATATGATGTGGAAGACCAAGACCATTTACTCGGCCATCTCCAACAAGCAGATGATCCCCGACAAACGTTTTACAGAGGGTGTTCCGCAGTGGGAGGCCTTCGACAAATTTGCCCGTTCATGGCCGTCACGCATCTTCTGGGGCCTGCTTTATACAAGCGTGTTTGTAATATTTGCTACCAACTGGTGGATCTGGGCGCTGCTGCCCGTCATGTTCCTGATGAGCCCCATTCACGGTGCCATCATCAACTGGTTTGCCCATAAATACGGCTATCGCAATTTCGAGGTACGAGATACCAGCAGGAACTTTCTGCCGGTGGACTTCCTGATGATGGGTGAGTCTTATCACAACAACCACCATAAGAACGGTGGGCGTGCCAATTTCGGCGGCATCCGCTGGCACGAGATCGATCCTACTTACCAGGTCATCAAGTTGCTGGACAAGCTGAAGGTGATCAAGCTGGTGAGAAAAGAGATCCATATGGATCAAGTACAGAAAGCCAAGGCTGCCTGATTTTTTAACTCCCTTTTGCTAAAACTTGCGGGGTGCTCTGAAGAGGGGCACCCTTTTTTAATGCAGGTTCACGCAAAGGCGCTAAGAAAGCGCAAAGCTCGCAAAGCTTTTTTTAGCGTGTGCTTTTATGAATTCTGATTACGGCGCGGCGAACGAAGGTCTCCTTTGTATTTTCTTTGGCTTCTTTCTTTGCGGTCTCTCTGCGTGTCTTTTCCTTCGCGGTCTTTGCGTGAACCCATTTCCTGTTGCTGGGTTTGGGCGCCCTTGTCTTTTGTTTCAGCTTCGGTTTTTTTGTTCACGATGGCGCCGTTGTCAGTCTGGCCTTCGGTGGATACCGCTACTTCGGTAGGCCGGATCTTTCTGCCGTGCCGCTTGGCATAGACCTGTGTAAATTCAGCACCGAAAAGCAGGATCAATCCCGCATAAGAGACCCAGAGCATGATCAGGATAATGGAACCCGCCGCGCCGTAGGTTGAGCCGGGATCGCTGTGGCCGAAATAAAGACCGAGCAAAAATTTGGCGATCACGAACAATACCGCCGTCAGCACAGCACCAGTCCACACATCGCGCCATTGGATCTTGGCATCAGGCAGGAATTTGAAAATCGCGGCAAACAGCAGCGTGATCACACCTACCGACACAACAATATCAAGTGTTTTGAAAACAATCACCAGGCCTTCTGCCACATGGCTTCTTACCCAATCGCTCACGGCAGTCAGTGCCGCAGAAAGCACCAGTGACACCAGCAGCAGGAAGCCTACAACAAGGATCAGCCCGAAAGAGAAGACGCGATCTTTCACCAGTTTCACAAACACCTGCTTGGGTTTGGGCTTCACTTCCCACATTTTATTCAGGATCTGCTGGAGCTGGTAAAACACCCCCGTGGCACCGAACAATAATGTGGCGATACTGAGGATGGTAGAGAGCACTGTGCCATCACTGCGGGTAGCGTTGGCCACGATCTCCTGAACATCGGTGGCCGTATTGCCGCCCACAATGCCGCCGATCTGTCCCGTAAGCTGCTTGGTCACAGCTTCCGCCCCAAAGAAATAACCGGCAATATTGATGATGATCACCAGCAGTCCCGGCAGTGAAAAAATAGTATAGTAAGCAATAATAATACTGTTGTTGAACGGCTCACGCTCATTCCACTGGCTGAACGTTTCTTTGAGCATCCCGCCGAATTCCTTTGCTGTATTGATCACCTTGCTCATACACATGGATAAGAAAAAATACATGCCGATACTTTCATCCGAAGCACGGCACTTGCATCAGCTACTGTCACCTTTCTTTGAAGGCCTCCTGGCTCCTTACTCCTGGCTCCTGGCTTCTTTTTTTAATTCATCCGCCCGGAAGTCTTCAAAAAAGCAGGACGCCGATCGTCAGAATATTGCCGTTCATGTATAACTTTATCGATTGAGAGCAGACTTGCTTTCGGAATGCGCGATCTTCTCGTTTAATTATATAAACTTTTTTTATGGCTGAAAGAAAAACAAGCTCCACGAATTACATCAATCAGTCGTTCCTGGAAACAAAGTGCGCGTTGAACGAAGTGATCTATCTGTTGAGCAAAAGGTGGATCACGGAAGTGCTGTTCAGCATAGAGGAAGGCAACAACCGTTTCTCTAGCATCAAAGACGACCTCGAGTACATCAGCGATCATATTCTCGCTGACCGGCTCAGGCTCCTCGAAGAATACAAGCTCATCAGCAAAAATCATATCGCAGAGATCCCACCACGCATCGAGTACGCCCTCACGCCCACAGGCATCGAGCTCAGCAACCTGCTCGACCAGTTGTGCAAGTTCGGTGAGAATGAGATGGGACTTCATTCGGACTAGTGCCCCAAGAAAGTGCTACCCAAGCCCGCTGACGTAACGTCATGGAAGTCAGATGCGGTCGGTCCACAGTCGACGGACCATGGACCACGGCCGCGACGATGATCCGTCATTGTGGATCTGCGCGCACAGTTCATTACAACACCGCCGCTCCGGTTGATGCTCCTCGAAGCACAATGCCGTGGACTGTCGGCTGTGGACCGTGGACTCTTTCAGGCATGTTTTTTTGAAGCTCACCTGTAAATCAGAGAATCATGGCAACAGCAGTGAAAAGCCGATTGCGCAAGCCGGTGAAGCGGCGCACGGAAGAAAAAGCGCCCAGGCGTGCCGAAATAAAAGAAGCGAAGAAAGATCTTTCCAAATCCTATAATAAATTCAAGACCTTTGAAGGACAGCAGTACACCGGCATGAAAGTCGGCCGCAGCCACAAGTGGTATTACGACAAAGGTGAATGGAAAGAGAAGAAGATGACTCCTGACGAATGGGAGTTTACCTATGCCGTTACCAAACGTCGCGCGGGAAAAGCACCCGAGGGCTCTGGCGTACCGGTAGGCACCGAGTATCATTGGTACATCCTGGCACACCAGCATGCGCGTAAGCTGAATGCCAACGACTACACTACCACCATGAGCGGTCTGAAATTCAAGGTGGCCCACAAACGCTCCGACAAGGAGAAATGGAGCGCATCCGACAATGCCCAGCGCAAGAGGCTGATCAAGATCTTCCAACGCATGATCAAGCAGCTCGAGGCGGAGATGGAGTAGGTTTCAAGCAACACGTTTGGGTTACAAGTTTCAGGTTTCAGGTTTAAGGTTTAAGGTTTCAAGTTGGAGCTCCCCAAACTTTAAACTTTAAACTTTAAATTTTTAACTTTAAACTTTAAACCTGCCTTTCTATCTTGTGCGGAGTTACCCTTTAAACCGTATGAGAAAAACCTTTACCCTCGTCCTGGTCGTGATTGCCTACACGCTCAGGGCGGAAGTGACCCTTCCGAAGATCTTTGGTGATAACATGGTATTGCAGCGCGACCGCGCGATCGTTGTATGGGGCTGGGCCTCCGCAAAAGAAAAGATCACCGTTCAGTTAAATAAGCAGACGAAGACCGTCAGTGCCGGCAAGGATGGACAGTGGAAGGTCAGCCTTTCGGCGGAAGCCGCAGGAGGTCCCTATCAGCTTGTAGTGAAAGGCAAGAATACCATCACCCTGGGCAATGTGCTCATCGGCGATGTGTGGATCTGCTCCGGACAATCGAATATGGAGTGGGTTGTGCGCAACAGCAACAACGCCGCGGAAGAAATAAAGCAGGCGCAATATCCCACTATCAGGCACTTCAAGGTGCCGAATACTGTTGCATCAACTCCCAAAAATGATCTGCCTGACGGAAGCTGGAAGATCTGCACGCCGGAGAATGCCGGCGACTTCACAGCAGTAGGTTACTTCTTCGCCCGCGAGCTGGTGAAAGAGCTCAACGTTCCCATCGGATTGATCAACACAAGCTGGGGAGGTACACATTCGGAGACCTGGACAAGCCGTGAAGCTTTTGAAGGCAGCGATGAGTTCAAGGATATGATCGCCTCCATGCCACGGCTTAACCTTGATTCTATTGCCAGGGAACGCGCCGCCGCCATGCAGAAGCACATCGAAGACCTTCAGGGTTCCCTGAACGTGACACCCGCGGAGATCGAATCGTGGAGACAACCAGCACGGAATGACAGCCAATGGAAAAAGATGCATGTACCCGGTCTGTGGGAGCAGCAGGCCCTCGGCGATTTCGATGGCATTGTTTGGCTC
>NZ_JAHESF010000081.1 GCF_018598225.1 Chryseosolibacter histidinae
ACCTGAGACCATCAGCAGCTGCTTGAAGGTCTGCGGCGACTGGGGCAACGCATAGAACTCACCGTTGTGCATGCGCGAGGGCACCACAAAATCGCGGGCGCCTTCGGGTGTGGATTTGATGAGCACAGGGGTTTCTACTTCAATGAAGTTCAAGCTGTCGAGAAAGGCACGTGTTTGCTGTGCCATCTTGTGGCGGAGCTGCAGGCTTTCGCGTACAGGATTCCTGCGCAGGTCAAGATAGCGGTATTTCATGCGGAGCTCATCTCCGCCATCGGTATCATCTTCAATGGTGAACGGCGGCAGCTTGGCAGGATTGAGTACGGTAAGCTTCGATACCTTCAGCTCGATGTCACCGGTAGCGATCTTGTCGTTTTTGGAAAGTCTTTCCACCACGGTGCCTTCCACCTGAAGAACATATTCGCGGCCCTGCTGTCGCGCAGCCTGCATCAGGGTGGCTTCCGTCGAGCTTTCGTCGAAGATCAGCTGGGTGATGCCATAGCGGTCGCGCAGGTCTATCCAGAGCACGCTTCCCTTGTCGCGCAGCCGCTGCACCCATCCTGTCAGGATAGCTTGTTTATTAACATCCGATATTCTCAGTTCACCGCAGGTATGGGTCCGTAGCATGATAGAATTATTAATTTTGTGTCCGTTTGCCTCAAGCCAGGGTTCTGCCGGTGGCAGTTTAGCCCGTTTGTTAGGCAGGCGCGAATTTAATAATACTTGACCTTTAGACGTTATATCCAATAAAATTAAAGTACTATGCCCGGGAGGTTTTTTCTGCTGTTTTTAGTGTTTTTGATGGGATTTGATCAGCCTAAACTGGTGAAAACCAAGGTGGCTGACGGCATCACGGTTTCCATTCCCCAGGGGTGGAGACCCATGGACGGACTGGACTTCACAGACCGGTATCCTTCGGTGCGCGCGCCGCTGGCCGCTTTTACGAACGAAGAAAGGCTGGTTGACTTCAGTGTGAACATTTCTGCAACCCGCTGGCCGGATGCCGACATCAAGCTGGCACAGCAGTTCTTCAAATCGAGTGTTCAGAACATGTTCGACCGTGTGGAGTTCCTCAGCGAGGGCATCCAGGAAGTGAACGGAAAGAAATTCATCTATTTCGAGATCGGGTCGCGCATCAATGGCAAGCCGGGACCACAGGAAGGGTTGAAAGATCCTGTGCTGCGATACACATACCTGCAGTACCTAGTGGAGCCGGGACGAACCCTGGTATTTTCATTCAACTGCCCCAAGCGCGACCAGGAGACCTGGCGGCCGATAGCGAAGGATATGATGCGATCGGTCAAAGTAAAATAAAGGTCTCTTATACGCGAGCTTATGGTCAATCCATTCAACGATGCCTACTTCATGGGCGAAGCGCTGAAAGAAGCGCAGAAGGCTTTTGAGATCAGCGAGATCCCCGTGGGCGCTGTGGTGGTCTGCAAGAACAGGATCATTGCCAGGGCACACAATCAAACGGAAAAGCTCACCGATGCCACGGCCCATGCCGAGATGCTGGCGGTAACGGCGGCTGCCAATTACCTGGGCTCCAAGTACCTCAACGAATGTACCCTGTATGTTACGCTGGAGCCTTGTGTGATGTGTGCCGGTGCGCTGCATTGGGTGCAACTGCAAAAGCTGGTGTTCGGCGCCTCTGATGTACAACGGGGTTACTCACTGGTGAGCACGCCGCTGCTCCATGCTAAAACTGAAGTGCAGCGGGGCGTTATGGCAGAGGAGGCCAAGGCGCTTATCGACAACTTCTTCAAGAAGCTCAGAGCATAACTGCTGCAGATCCCTGCTGGATGCAAGTGGTAAAAACCCGGGTTAATTAATCGAAACTTCCTGTTAAATTGAATTTTCTGCTCTAACTTCCCGTTGTATATTTGACAGCTTTTACAGAACTAATTGTTTAACCATAAATTTTTATCCTATGGCATTTACGCTTCCTGCACTTCCTTATGCTTTTAATGCGCTTGAACCTCACATCGATGCACGTACCATGGAGATCCACCATGGCAAACACCATAACACTTACGTTACCAATCTTAACAATGCCATTGCTGGCACCGATGCTGAAAAGTTAAGCATTGAAGAGATCTGCAAGAATATTTCAAAATACCCTGTGGCTGTACGCAACAACGGTGGCGGACACTACAACCACAGTTTGTTCTGGACTGTGCTGGCAGCCAACGCTGGAGGTCAGCCCACCGGTGCTGTAGCCGAAGCTATCAACGCTGCCTTTACAAGCTTCGATGAGTTCAAAACAAAATTCGCTGCTGCCGCAACGGGCAGGTTCGGTTCAGGCTGGGCATGGCTGATCAAAGACGGAAGTGGCAAGCTGCAGATCACGTCAACGCCGAACCAGGACAACCCCCTGATGGATGTTGCGGAAGTGAAGGGCACGCCGATCCTGGGTCTTGACGTATGGGAGCACGCCTACTACCTCAACTACCAGAACAGAAGGCCCGACTACATCACAGCTTTCTGGAACGTGGTGAACTGGAACGAGGTAGCAAAAAGACTTGCTGCGAAATAATTCTTCCTTCAGATAACGAAATCTTTTCACGGTGCTGTGGCTTACGCTGCAGCACTTTTCATTTTAAAACGTTTTTAAAAATGTACAGGTCTCTACTTCCATTATCACTTGTTTCCATGATGGTGTTCTCCTGCGCTCAACGCGATGCAGACGAAACACTGAAAGAAAATATCAAGGCCGAGCTCGGTGCGCAGCGCGGTGTTTTTGCTGTTGCCTTCAAAGACCTCACCACAGGGCGTGAGATCCTCATCAATGAGCATGAAACCTTTCACGCCGCCAGCACCATGAAGACTCCGGTGATGATCGAAGCATTTAAGCAGGCGGAGGCGGGCAGGTTTTCACTGGACGATTCCCTGATAGTCAAGAACGAATTCAGAAGCATTGTCGATAGCAGCACCTACAGTCTTGACGCGGAAGATGACAGCGAAAAGAAGCTGTATGAGCAGGTGGGAACAAAGAGAACGATCGCAGCGCTCATCTATGACATGATCATTGTGAGCAGCAACCTGGCCACCAACATGGTGATAGAGCTTGTTGACGCGAAGAAAGTAACGCAGACCATGCGTGACCTCGGCGCGAACGACATCCAGGTGCTGAGAGGCGTAGAAGATTCGAAAGCTTTTCAGAAAGGATTGAACAACACCACCACGGCTTATGACCTCATGCTCATCTTCGAGAAGATCGCCAGGGGTGAGATGGTGAGCAAAACGGCATCGGAAGCGATGACCCGCATTCTGCTCGATCAGAAGTTTAAGGAGATCATCCCGGCAAAACTTCCCGCCGATGTGAAGGTGGCGCACAAAACAGGCAGCATCGGCGGTGTGCGCCACGACTCCGGTATTGTACTGTTACCCGATGGACGTAAATATGTGCTGGTGATCCTCTCCAAAAAACTGGAAGATGAAAAATCCGCTGTCAACGCCATGGCTAAAGTTTCAGAAATGATCTATAAGTCTGTGACGGAGTGAATTTGAACTAAAAAGGATCGTTAAAAGCGATCCTTTTTTTATTTTATACCGATCTGAGAAAGAATGTTCGCAGCTACTCTCTCTTGATCACGTACACCACCCCGGCGCGTATGGCTACATAACCGTGAACGGTGTACACATCCGCCATACTTTCGAAATACCAGTTGCGGCCGGGCTTCAGCGGCTTAGACCAGCCTCCACCAATAGCGATATCATTTGCACCTACCAGTCCGCGTAAGCGAAGAAAAGCTTCCTTCACCGGAAACCACCGGCCACCCATCACAAGGCTTACCTGTTGGTGCTCTGTCCAGTATTCTACACCTCCGGTAGCAGTGAACTTTCGTGTCAGGAAGTAATTCAGCTCCGCGGAAGCCTGTGCTTTTTCAAAGTAGCCGTCCTGGTCTGACCGGATCAGGTCAAGGTTGGCGCCGATCATAAAATCTTTGGCGATCTGACTAAAAGCGGTTGAAGTGATCAATATCAGGACGAGCGACAGGAAGCGTTTTTTCATTTTAGATTTTATTGCCGAAGCTATCAGGATCAAATTTCAATTTTTAAAATCGTAAATCTAAAATCGTACCTCTGAAATAAGATCATTTTTTCTCTTCCAGCATTTTCTGAATGGCCATGTACTCATCGCGTAGTTTTGCGGCTTCCATAAACTCGAGCTCTTTTGCTGCTTTCTCCATGGCTTTGCGTGTGCGCTCGGCCATTTTGGTGAGCTCGTCTTTGCTGAGGTAAGCCACTACCGGATCGGCAGCAAGCGTGACCTCTTCATTCTCCACATAATAACGCCTGACGGATTTTTTCGAATCGGCAACTTTTGTTTGGCCGAGGATCGCCTCTTTTGACTTCAGCACTGTTTTGGGTACGATGCCGTGCTTGAGGTTGTAGTCCATCTGGATCTTGCGCCTGCGGTTGGTCTCTTCAATGGCTACCTGCATGGATTCTGTGATGCTATCGGCGTACATGATCACCTTTCCGTTCTCGTTACGGGCGGCGCGGCCGATGGTCTGCACCAACGAGCGCTGGTTGCGCAGGAAGCCCTCCTTGTCAGCATCCAGGATGGCCACGAGCGAAACTTCAGGCAGGTCGAGTCCTTCCCGCAGCAGGTTCACACCTACCAGCACATCGTATACACCGAGGCGAAGCTCGCGCAGCAGCTCAACACGTTCGAGCGTATGCACTTCAGAGTGAATGTAGCGGCACTTGATACCGGCGCGCTCCATGAACTTGGTAAGCTCTTCGGCCATACGTTTGGTCAGCGTGGTCACCAGCACCCGTTCTTTTTTCTTCACACGCTCGTCTATTTCTTCCAGCAGGTCATCGATCTGGTTTTTGCTGGGCCGCACATCGATCTCGGGATCGAGCAGTCCTGTGGGACGGATGAGCTGTTCCACCACAATACCTTCGGACTTGCGCAGCTCGTATTCGCTGGGTGTGGCGCTGACATACACCACCTGGTTCACCATGGCTTCGAACTCATTGAAAGTGAGGGGGCGGTTATCGAGCGCCGAAGGAAGCCTGAAACCAAAATCAACGAGGTTCACTTTCCTGGAACGGTCGCCACCCCACATGGCCCTGATCTGCGGCACGGTGACGTGACTCTCGTCAATGATGATGAGGAAATCGTCAGGGAAATAGTCGATGAGGCAGAAGGGACGTGCGCCGGGTTGCCTGCGGTCAAAGTAACGTGAGTAGTTCTCGATGCCCGAGCAGTAGCCGAGCTCGCGCATCATCTCCAGGTCGAATTCAGTACGTTCTTTCAGGCGTTTGGCTTCGAGGTGCCGGAGGTCAGCCTCGAACATCTTCACCTGGTTCACCATGTCGTTTTGTATTTCATGGATCGCCACCTGCAGCGCATCCTTGCCGGTAACGAACAGGTTGGCGGGAAATATGGTCACGACCTTTTCGTCGGAGATCTTCTTTCCCGTCTGCGGATCGATGCGTTGAATGGATTCGATCTCATCGCCCCAGAAGTAAATGCGCAGCGCATAATCGGCGTACGCCAGGAACACATCAACGGTGTCGCCTTTTACCCGGAACGTGCCCCTTTTGAATTCCACTTCGGTGCGATTGTACAGGATGTCTACCAGTGCAAACAACAGCCGGTTGCGGGCGATCACCTCACCCACTTTCAGCTTGATCACGTTCTTGCCGAACTCGTCCGGGTTGCCGATACCGTAAATGCACGATACGGAAGCCACTACTATCACGTCGCGCCTGCCGGTGAGCAGTGACGATGTGGCGCTCAGCCTGAGCTTTTCGATCTCCTCGTTGATGGAGAGATCTTTTTCGATATAAAGACCCGACGAAGGAATGTAGGCCTCTGGTTGATAGTAATCGTAATACGAGATAAAATACTCTACGGCGTTTTCGGGAAAGAACTGTTTGAACTCACCATACAGCTGGGCGGCCAGGGTTTTGTTGTGGCTGAGCACGAGTGTTGGCCGGTTGCTTTGCGCGATGACGTTGGCCATGGTGAACGTTTTGCCTGATCCGGTAACGCCCAGCAGGGTCTGGTGCCGTTCTCCCTCGTTGATGCCTGTTAACAGCTGTTTGATGGCTTGCGGCTGATCGCCGGTAGGTACGTATTCGCTTATCAGTTTAAAATCCATAATTCAATCGGTAAGTGTGAGTGGTCAGTGATTTGTACACAAATCAAATGCCCCTTGCTGACAACAGTATGTCAGCAACAATACAATAATTAAATTAATGAATTAGTTCTAAACCAGCTTTCCAGCCTCAAATCTGAGATCGTAGATCGAAAATCGTAAATTCTCGATATTAGTTATTCCAGATCGTCCATGATTTTTCGGCCTGCACATGCAGCATTTCGAGCCCGTTCTTAATGGTTGCGCCCCGAATCTCGGCTTTCTGGAGAAATAGGGTGCGTGCAGGGTTGTAGATCAGGTCGTAAACATAATGTTCGGCGCCGATCTTTTCGTAATCGATGGGGGGCATGGTGGAGGTGTTGGGGTGCATGCCCAGGGGGGTGGTATTGATGATGAGGTGCGATTCGGTGATCAGCTTCGGGTTTTTCTGTACGTCCTCGTAGGTGAGATGGCCTTTCGATGCTTCGCGCGATACGATCTTGAAATCCATCTTCATTTTGGTGAGGGCCTGCTGCACAGCTTTTGAAGATCCGCCCGTGCCAAGGATCAGGGCTTTAAAGGTTTTGTCTTTGGGAAGCCACTTCTCGATGGTTTCGAGAAATGCGCCGGAGTCGGTATTGAAGCCTTTGCGTTTGCCGTCTTTAAATTTGATCACGTTCACGGCGCCGATCTTTTTGGCGTCGGGGTCTACTTCGTCGAGGAACTGGATCACCTGCTCTTTGTAGGGCAGGGTCACATTCAGGCCGGTTAGTCCTTTCGTATTTTTGATCAGGTTCTCGATCTCGCTGATGTTATTCAGCGGAAACAGCTCGTAGTGGTGATCGCGTAAACCCTCGCGAAAGAATTTCTCGTCGAAATAAGCCTTAGAGAATGAATGACTAACGGTTTGGCCGATCAGCCCAAATACTTTTTCCATGATCAGATTTTTGTTTTAAGTCTGCAGCAATCTTTGTCAAATAAACCACTCGCGCACGGGCGCTTCAATGGCTGAAAAACTGAGGGGTTTTGTTGTAATGCTCCGGATCTTCCGGCAATGTTTTTCAAATCAGCCTGCAAAGCTAAGGTAACGCTTTGATAATGAGCAAACATCTGCGGATAAATCTTGTAGCGCCGGCCAAAATGAGAAAACAGCCGGTTAAAAACAAGTCATTATCCATCGCCTTTACACAGCCTGTTAATCAATCTCGAATGGTGGTGCGGTATTGCTTTTCTTTTTTTCAATACCGAGGAAATGTAAAAAGGTATCACCGCGCAAGCCAAGACGGATGGTTTCGAGCGGAATTACTTCTTCAGGTGCAATATTGCCAAGATTAACATTGGCGCCCAGCAGTTTGATGAACCACACCTGCTGCGCTTTTTGAGGAGCTTCCCAGATAATTTTTTCGAACGGTATTTTAGTCAGGATCTCCTGTACAAGCCCTGACCTTACTTCACCGGTAGAACGGAACAGACCCACGTTACCGCCTTCGCGTGCTTCGCCGATCACTTTCCACGCTCCTGCATCGAGCTCTTTCTGCATGAGATCGATCCACATATACGGTGGTATGATCTTGTCTGCATCTTTCGAGCCTACTTCCGAGAGCACCGTTACCTGCTCGGAAAGCCTGGCGATGTAATCACATTTTTTATCGTGGTCGAGATCAATCGAGCCGTCTGATACTTCGGCGAAAGACATATCGAACTTATCGAGCAGGCGGCGGTAATCGTCGAACTGATCACGGATCACAAAGGCCTCGAAGAGTGTTCCACCGAAATACACGGGGATACCGGCTTCTTTGAAAACACGGAGTTTGTCTTTGAGGTTGGGCGTTACAAAGGAGGTAGCCCAACCGAGCTTTACAATGTCGATATGATCGGCACAGGTGCTAACAAAATCTTCGGCTTCGCGGATGCTCAGGCCCTTATCCATGGCCATAGTAAAACCATATTGCCTGGGCTTGGTTGTACGCTCAGGCAGATTTTTAAGGTCGTAATTCATTAATGGTTTTCTTTTCTAAACTGTTCGATGATCTTGTGCAAAGCCTTCTGGGTTTCGATCTTCGGAAAAAAATCGAATAATGCAGTGTGACCATCAAAGTCCAAAATTAACGCATTTTCCAAATAATTAAAGGCCTCTTTGAATTTGCCGGCCTCGATAAGGTACACGGTCATGCGGTAGAACAGCTCGGCGTCGTCAGGGATCGTGTCAAATCCTTCCAGTAAAATATCCGTTGCTTTGAGGTAATCGCCCTGCTCGTAGTAAATAAACGACCAGTTCAGCCAGATTTCCTTGTCTTCGGGGTCAAGCTTGCTGGCTTCCTCGTAGGCATCGATGCTCGAAATGGTGTTGCCGATCTTGAACTCTGCGTGCGCCACGGATTTCCAATACTCTGCATTTTCGGTGTGCAGCTTCAGGGCTTTGTTGTAGAAGTGGAGTGCCTGGTGCCACTTTTCCAGCTTCTCCAGGCATGCGCCTGCGCCATACCAGGCTTCGTCGTACAGTGTGTCGAGCTTGGTGGCTTTCTGAAAATATTTGAGTCCCAGCTCGTATTGCTCCAGGCTCTCGTAAGCGGCGCCAATGCAGCAATATACTTCCGGGCTCGGGCCTTCCAGCTCTACGGTTTTTTTAAATGCGTCCAGCGCCTTGGTGTGCTGCTGCAGGTTCATGTAGGTGTTGCCCATGTTGAACCACGCAGAGGCGAAGTTATCGTCGATGGTGATGGCGTAGTCGTAAGCCTGCAGCGCCTCGTCATACTTCTCGAGCTTGTTGTACACAATGCCGAGGTTGTACCACGCTGCCGCCGAGTATGGATCTTCGTCGATGAATTTCTGGTAGTAGGCCACGCTGCTCTCCAGCTGACCCGTGATGTCGAGGCAATACGCCAGCTCGTACAATGCGCCGTCGTGATTCAGGTTGATCTCGATGGCTTTTTTGTATGCTTTGATAGCGCCGCCGAAATCTTCCATGCTCTGGCGGGCAAGGCCGATGTTGTAATAAACCTCATCCTTGTCTTCTGCCAGCATCAGGGCCTCTTCATAGTTTTGAATGGCCTCTTTGAATTTTCCCTGAAGCGATAATATGGAACCCTTGGTGATAAAGATCTCCGGGTCGTTGGGCTGAAGGGAGTGAGCCTGTTCCAGCAGCTCAAGCGCCTGGGTGTAATCTTCAAGATTAGACAACACCTGTGCCTTGACCACGATCAATTCTGTGGAAAAAGGATATTGATTGATGGCCTGGTTGACAGCCTGCAGCGCACGGGTGTGCTTGCCGCGGAACATGTAGTAATCGATAATTTCTTCGTAAGCGTCAAGATCGAAAAACTCTGGTTTCTTTTTTCGAAGGTGGTCTTCGAATCTCTTAATCAGCTCGTTTTCCTCTTCTCTTTTGCGGTATTCTCTCGACATTGACTGAAACGGTTTTTCTAAAATAGAGAAAATCTGGTGTAAAGGTAAATTTATTTAGGTCATTTTTAACGTTTGGCCTGTTTCATGTAATATTCGCAGCACCATTCAAGGGTTTGGTCAATCGTTTGAAATTCGAAATTGAGCTGTTTTTTTATTTTCTCATTGCGGTAAAGAAAACGCGTACCGGCAAAACGTGCTGTTTCGCGGGTTATGAGCGGCTCCGAACGGCTGAGCCACGAACGTACACTTTCTCCTGCGGCAACTAACCTGAGTACAGTTTTATTCAAGCGCATTGCAGGTGGTTTTTTGCTGAACCGGACGGCCATCTTGCTGAGGAATTCCGGCAACGCAATGGCACCTGCATTCAGAATGAAACGCTCTCCGCGATGATCTGCGCGCAGCAGCCGGTATGTTGCGTCGGCCACATCGCGTACATCCACATAGTTGAGAAAGCTGTCGACGTAGAACGGACGCTCGTCCCACACATACTTAAAAAGTTTGGCGCTGCTCTTGTTCCAGTCCGCGCCCGCCAGGATCACTGACGGATTCACGATCACGGTGTTCAGTCCTTCTTCATGCGCTCTGAATACTTCAAGCTCTGCCAGGTATTTTGACTCTGCATATGTGCTGTTCAGCGGATTGTCTGTCCACTTCTGACCTTCATCAATTTCGGATTGTCCCTTCAGGCGGCCCAGCGCGGCAACGGAGCTGATGTAGACCAGTTTTTTTACCTGGCCGATGAGGCATGCGTTCACTACGTTGCGTGTTCCCTCTACGTTCACCCTGAAGATCTTGCGCGCATCGCGTGGGTTGAAAGAGACCATGGCGGCAGCATGGATCACCTCACTCACATTCTCCAGCGCTTCGCCCATAGACACAGGGTCAAGGATGTCTGCATCTTTCCATTGGATGGATGACTGCACATCTGCCAGCAATGAAACATCGCTGTTCTTTCGTTTCAAAGCAATGAAGGGCTCACCCTGCGCGAGCAGTTTCCTGACAATAAAACTTCCCAACAAACCATTGGCTCCTGTTACTGCAATCATAGTGAGTTATTGAGGAGCGGTAAAGATAAAGCTTTCCTGAAGTATTTTGTGGTCATTGTTTTTTCTAACAGCGCGGCGTGTTTCAGGTGATGACAGTCGCTGCCCAGCCAGTGTACCCAGCCGCGGTCTATGTATTTGAGCGCCATGCGCTGCACGGGTTTGGAATAATACCCGGTTATGGAGCTGATGTTCAGCTGAAACAGCACACCCCTGTCGAGCAGGTCCTGTGCCTTATCAAAATTGCCGTGCAGGTATAAATACCGTTCAGGATGCGCCAGGATGAGCTTATAACCTTTTGACGATGCCAGAAAAATGAACTCCTTCAGATTGAAGGGCTCCGTAATAAAATTAGTTTCGAAAAGCACATAATTCTGGCCGATGGTGAGCAGCGGCTGGTTTGCCTCCAGCATGGCCATCAGGTTTTCATCCAGGTAATATTCGGCGGCGGCTTCGATCTCCACAGGGATATTCTTTGCGGCAAGGTGTGCCTTTAAGATCGCCAGCTTCTCGCGGATGCCGGATGCTGTGTTCCGGTAAATATCGTTCATCACATGCGGCGTGGTAATGAGCTTCCGGTAGCCAAGTGCGTGAAAATATGAGATGATACGCTCCGCTTCCTCAAGGTCTTTCACACCATCGTCAAGCTGTGGAAGCAGGTGCGAGTGGATGTCAACCGTGAGCAGTTGGTGTGCGGCAATATCCTTTTTTTTGAACCAGTTAAACACTAGCGTCTGAAGATTGACTTTATTTTTCCGGGACTGCCATTTTCTTCATAATAACCGTATCCGTACGTTTTTCCGGACGACGGCACTGCGTTGAGCAACGTTGTTATGTTCGAGAACTTGTTGATGCTGATGATACGCTGCAGGTTGGAAAGGAATTCCTTCTTCGAATAGTTGGCGCGGAACACATAAACAGAGATATCGGCGCTTTTCATCGCCACGATGCCATCGGTAACAAGGCCTACCGGCGGCGTGTCCATCACAATGCAGTCGTAATGTTCCTTCAGCTCTGCCAGCAGCGTTGTGAACTCGGTATTCATCAGCAGCTCAGAAGGGTTGGGCGGATGCGGCCCGGAAGGAAGATAGTCGAAGTTGTTAAGCGGCATTCGCACTACACATTCCTGCCATAAATCTTTGCGGATCAGTACGGTGCTCACACCTTTCGAAGGATCGCTTTCGTTGGCCGCCATATTGGTCTTTGCCTTGCGCATGTCGAGGTCGATGAGGATGACCTTCTTTTTCGACAGGGCCATGGCGCCGCCGAGGTTCATGGCAATGAACGACTTGCCTTCTCCTGAAACGGTGGAAGAAACGGCGATCACTTTTTTCTTTGCGGCAATATTGAAGAAGTCGAGGTTTGTTCTCAAGGTGCGGATGGCTTCGCTCACCATCGACCTTGGGTAATCCTTCACGTGCAGTCCTTCGTCTTTCTGCTTCATCATCGGCACTGCGCCCAGCAGCGGCGCCGTTGTATTCTTTTCGAGCTCGTTTACACCGGTGATCCTGTTGTTGGCCAGGTAAGAGACGCCGATGAAAAAGAAGATGAACACCATGCTTGCCACGAAGCCGGCCCCGGCAACCATCATGTTATTAGGCGAAATGGGTTTGAGCGAGAGGCTGGCGGGGGCAAGTACGCGGAAATCGGGGATGCTGCCGGCCATGGCGATCTCAAACTGCGATTTCGACTGCATGAGGGTGAGGTAGAACTCTTCATACAGCTTGTAAAAACGCTGGTTCTTGGAGAACTCGGTATTCTTGTCGGGCAGGCTTGCAAACTGTTTCTCCATGGCGGCTTTGCGCTGGTTCACCTCCTGCAGCCTTTTGTGCCATTCATCGCGCAGGCCGGTAAGCTGATCGAGGCTCTTGGCTTTTAATACCTCTATTTCTTTTGCTTTCTGCCGGTAAGCAAACGTGATCTCCTGGTATGAGAGCTTCAGCTTATCCTGTTCCAGCTGCAGCTGTTGCAGGGCATCGAGCTGTGTGTTCATAACAGGAGGAAGCTGCTGGCGCAGCATGATGGGCAGCTGAAACTCGCCATTGTTGAGCCGGTTAACAAAAAGATCCAGGTCAGCAAGCCTCCGGGCATAGTGGTAGCGTTGCGAATCGAGCTTGTTGATGCCGATGATCGTTTCCTTGAGGTCTTCGTCCAGGTTGGAGGTCTTGTTCTGCAGCGTGAAGTTCTCGAAATAGTTTTCGTGGGCCTCCATCTTCTTTTCGATCTGGCTCAGCTCGTTGGTAAGCCAGTCAATCTTCTGCTTGTTGGCGAGGTTCTTCTGCTCGTTGCTGAATTGAAGATAAAGCGAATCGATCTTGCTGAGCACTGCCTGTGCCTTGTAGGGATTGTAGTCTTTGAAAGAAATGCGGATGGTGTTGGCGTTGTAGTTCAGCGGCTCGGCTGTGAGGTTTTTTCTCAGGTAATCCAGCAAGGTGCTGCGGCTGTTGATCACCAGGAAATATCCGATCTCGTCGCCTTTTTTAAAATTGTCATTGCGTTTCAGTATCAGCTCCAGGTCATGGATCTTTACTCGTTCCGCATAACGGCCTATGACCTCCTTATCGTCGCGTAGCTGTAATTTAAATTGCCGCTCGTCCACCTCTTCGAAGGCGATGGGCTGATTATACAGGCTGTGATTTTTGTTGAAATAAACGACAGTGGCGGGAGGGTTGTGAAAGAGCTCTTCGTTGAGCACCCTGCCCACGCTGAAGAAGCTCACATCGAAGGCCGAAAAATCGAGCACACGGTTCAAAAAAAGCTCAGACTGGATGATCTCGATCTCGCCGGAAACAAGGTTGCGGTTCTTGTCTTCCATCATCATCGTCTCGATGCCGAGCTCGGAGGCTTCGTCTTTCACTTCCAGCTTCAGCTCGGAGCTTGACTGGTAGAGGTTTTTGGTATAACGGATAAAAGCATACGCGGTGGCGTTGGCGAGAATGAATATCAGCGCTATCCACATCCAGTTGCTGCGGAGAATGAGCTTCAGTTTATCGAAGTCGATCTCCGGAGAAGCCATGGGCTGTATGTTCTGGTTGTATTCCAAGGATCTATGCTCAGTTGTTGTTATTATCCACCTGTAAAATAACCACTACCAGCGTTGCCAGACTGGTAACGATGCTGACCAGGGGACCATACTCGCGAAGGCTTTCGGAAAGCGGCCGGCGAACCGGCTCAACGTATACGATATCGCCTGGGGTCATGATCATATCGTTTTTCAGGTATCCCGCAAAGGTGCTGAAGTCTGCTATAAATACTTTGTCGCCCCGCAGCACCCGGATGTTGTGTGCCTTTGCCTCCGTGGCAAACCCTTTGGCGAGCGCAAGTACTTCCGTCAGGCGCGTGTTCTCGTTTGCCAGCGGAATCACCTGCCCGCCAGGCGCACCCAGCACGATCACCCGTTTGTTGGTGTACGCAAGGGTCACGAACGGCTCACGGTAAAACTTACTGTATTCTTTCTGCAATACTTCCTCCGCCTGCTTCAGGGTGAGGCCCTCCAGCTTGATCTCGCTGACCATCGGGAGTTTAACCATACCGTTGATATCCACGAGGTAGGTTTCGCTCTCTTTAGCCTGGCCCTGGCCGCCGGCGCCCTGCTTGAACGACTCGAGGTTGGGATCGATGATTTTCTCTCCGAGGTTCGTGTTGACGTCCAGCCGCAGCAAGTCATTTTTCTGGATCACGTAGTTGGCTTCAGCATTTTTTACCTGCTGCACCACATCGCCCGGAGCGACGTTGAACATGATGTTTTGTTTGTAGGAAGCACAGGACGAAAAAATAAATCCTATGGCAAGGCAGTTTAAAAGATCCTGTATTCTCAACGGTAGCGTTAGTTTGTCAGTCAGGTGAAATTACTGATTTTCTCAGTAATTCATCCAGCGTAGGCAAAACAGCATCCTTCTCCGATATCACCGGGTCTTTGACCGCCCACTGAATGTTCAACCGGGGGTCGTTCCACACAATGCCCAATTCCGATGGCTTATGATAGAAGTTGGTGCACTTGTAATAGAAGATCGTGTCTTCCAGTGCAGCAAAGCCATGGGCAAATCCCTCAGGCACCATCATCATGTTGCGCTTTTCGCTGTCAAGTGTGCAATAGTAGGTCTGGCCAAAGGTGGGTGAGGTTTTCCGGAGATCGACCACAACGTCCTGCACTTTTCCACTGAGAACAGTCACCAGCTTACCTTGTGCGTAGGGAGACTTTTGAAAGTGCAGGCCCCGTATCACACCCTTTTTCGAAAATGAGGTATTCTCCTGAACGAAGTCCGCTTTTATACCTGCCGCTTCGAAAGTCCTCTTATTAAAAAATTCATAAAACCAGCCTCTGTTATCTTCGAATATGGCCGGTATGATCTCGATAAGTCCACTAATACCGGTCTCTTTTATCTGCATGAATCAAGATGCTTTTTTTAGCTGTTTCAGGGCGTGAAGATACTTCTTAATAACGAAAGATTCATCGTACTCAGTTTCCATTTTTAACCGGCCGTTGCGGCCAAACTGCTGCAGCGCTTCGTTGTCAAGGCCGGCTATCTGCTTCATTTTATCGGCCAGGTCGTCGGCGTCTTTCATCTTGCACAGCAGCCCGTTGTAGTTGTGCAC
>NZ_JAHESF010000082.1 GCF_018598225.1 Chryseosolibacter histidinae
TCTTTCAACAGCGTATCGTTAAGCACGTAGGTGCTGCCGGGTGTGGGGGTATACTTGTGCAGCATATAACCTTGCTGATGCGCGTACTCGATGGCCTCCCTGCAGGCATCCGCCGCCCGTTGCCATTTGGACTGATCGTAGTCCGGGCTGA
This sequence comes from Chryseosolibacter histidinae, assembly GCF_018598225.1. Lineage (GTDB taxonomy): Bacteria > Bacteroidota > Bacteroidia > Cytophagales > Cyclobacteriaceae > Chryseosolibacter > Chryseosolibacter histidini. The sequence goes on from NZ_JAHESF010000082.1 coordinate 152, forward strand.
TCAGCTGTGTGCCGCGGCTGTCCCTGAAGTTGGCGTACTCCGGGTTGCCGTTGAATAACGGACTGGCTGCTGTTACCAGCACCTTGGCTTTCAATGCCAGCACGATCGATTGTGTGATCCTGCCCAGGTCAACGGCTTCGGTGCCCACAACGCGCGGCTGCAACGCTTCACTGGCGAAAGCTTCATCCAACAGCTCTACGATGTAATCCACAACCTCGTCTACCGGCGCCCTGTAAAGCTGCACTTCTTCGGGTGAAGCCGAGATGGGCAGGTTTTCCCTGATCAGCGGAATAGGGCCGTACATGCGCATCAGGTAAAAAATGTAGTAGGCTTTCAGGAACTTCACTTCGCTGGTCCACTGGCCCATCTCCCAGAGTGGCAGGTCGTTTACCTTGTGGATGTTCTCCAGGAAAATATTACAGTTGCGGATCGCTTCAAAAAGTTTCTTGCCTTCTCTTTTTCCGCTCCAGTAATTGCCATAAGGATCGGAGCTGTTCTGAAATCCGCGCTGAATGTTGATGATCTCCGCATCGATATCGATGGATGGCACCGGGTACCACAGCTCGTCGCTTGAATTGAAAGCGATATTGCCACAATTAGATCCGTTCAGCAAACCGTGCTGCGGCATATACGAATAGCAGGTGAAAAGATAACGCTCTGCGGAAGTGCGCAGTGTAAACGCGTTATCGATGGTTGCCACACTGTCAGGCACTACGTCCAGGTATTCTTTACAGGAAAAAGAAATGCAGAGGAACGCAATGATAAATACTGTTTTTACTTTTCTCATACCCTTGATTTTAAAATCCTACCTGAAGGCCGATGTTGTATTGCTTCTGTATGGGATATCCGAGTCCGTTGCCCGCCATCTCCACATCCCACAACTTGAACTTGCTCCAGGTATATAAATTGGTAGCGTTGACGTACAACCTCAGAATATCCAGGCGCACACGCTGGCTCACGCGAAGCGGCAACGTATAGCCTACCTCTACCTGCTTCAGGCGAAGGAAACTTCCATCGCGCATAAACCAGGTGCTGGTCTGGTTATTATTGCTGTTGAGGTCAGAGCTCAGGCGCGGCCAGAGGGCATACAGGTTCCGGTTCTCTTCAGACCAGTGATTGTCCGCATAAGCCTTTAAAAGCTGGTTCTGCGAAATGATATTGGCGTCATCATCATTGTCAATGAAAGGTGATGTTTTCTCCACATCGATCCAGAACGAAGAGCGTGCAGAGCCCTGGAAGAAGGCGTTCACGTCAAAACTTTTGTACTTGCTCGAAAAACCGAAACCATAGATGATCTCCGGTGTCTTCGGGAATCCGATCGGCACCATGTCCAGCGTATTGATCACGCCGTCGCGGTTCACGTCCTTATACTTGATATCGCCACCCATGGTGCGGCCGAAGGATTGCACGGGTGAGCTTCCAACCTCCCCGGTTTCAGTAAAGCTGTCGCCATCCACAAAAAGGCGCTCTGCGATGTAGCCCCACTGCTGTGAGGTAGAATGCCCTTCCTTATACAGCCACTCGTGATCATATTCGGGCTCCTCGTAGGCAACAAACTTATTGCGGGCGAATGTAAAGTTACCCCTGACCTGCACGATAAGGTCGTTTTCGATATGATCGGAATAATCCAGCGACATATCTACAGCACGTGTTGCCGCCTTGCCCACGTTGGCTTTGGGTTTGTTGCCCATCAGGCCCATGGTAACGGGAATGGAGGCGCGATCCATCAGGATGTTGTAACGCCGCTCGGTGAAGAATTCTCCGATGAAATTCAGTTTATCGAACAACCCGATCTCGAGTCCAAAAGTAGAGTTCACTGCAGTCTCCCAGGTGATGTCCTGGTTCTCATACCGGCCAATGGAGATGCCGTTGCGCGTATATCCGCCATCGGTGCCAAAGCTGGCCTTGTAATCGCCATTGTTCATGTTCACATCCGAGATGTAGAAGAACCGGTCGGCTTTGCTTCCGATAGCATCGTTGCCTACCAGGCCATAGTTGGCGCGTACCCGCAGCTTGTTGATCTTGCGTTCATAACTTTGGAAGAACGGCTCGCTGGAAATAGACCACGCCACACCCGCCGAAGGGAAGAACCCGAAACGTTCACTTTCATGGAAACGCTCCGAGCCATTGTAACCGAAGTTAAACTCGAAGAAGTAACGGTCAGCATAGCCGTACGTAGCCCTTCCTGAAAGGCCGAGGTTACGCGCGGGCAGTGACTCCTGTAACGATACCTGGTTATTGTCATCGACGTCTTCGGGATTGCCGGTAAGCTCGGATTGCGCCAGCAGCACCGCCATGGCACTTACGCTGTGCTTGTCATTGAATGTCTCCTTCCACAACAGCTGGGCCTGGCCACGGAAAACAGAAGACACTTTGCGTTTGCTCTCATCGATATCGGCATCCAGCCAGTCAGTGCCGCCACCCTGATCCGGAGGACCGGGATTGATCAGGTTCAACCTGTAAGTGTTGGTCACCTTGTCGTAGTTGGTGGCGATGGGTATACTATACCAGAACGGCTGCATCTGGCGTGTCACATCAAATGCAGCGCGACGGTTGGTATTCACCATGCCGTTAAACGTGAGGCCCTTCAGAATAAAGCCCAGGTCCTGCTTCAGCTCGAATTGCGCCAGCATGATAGACCGTGATGTTTCTTTGTAACCTTTCACCAGGTCTGCATAAGGATTGATGTAGCGCTTCTGCGGATCTGAGAGTACCGAATTGCCGAACATAATATGGGGCACGTTCTCATAAATGCCCTCGGCGGGATAATATGCCGGAAATAACGTCTGGCTTGTGCGCATCACTTTCTGGTAGAGTGCCTCACCGCCATCCAGTGGTCCCCGGTAGTCGTCGAACGTTCCACTCAGGCGGATCATCAGGTTGGTGGTTTGCGTCACGTTGATACCAATGTTCGAACGCAGGTTGTACGTTTTCATATTGATGTTGCTGTTGAAATCGTTTCGCTTATCGACCTTCAGCACGCCGTTGTCCTGGTTGAACGACGACGAAACGTAATAATTGGCGATCTTGCCTCCACCCGTAAGGCTCATGTTAGCCCGTTGGTTGATGGTCTGATGCTTGAAGAGCATTTCCTGCCAGTCCACCGCCGGAAACACAATGGGATTGACACCTGCTTCAGTGCTTTCAATCTTGTATTGTGAGTTGGGCAAAACACCGAGCCTGTTGCGTGTGAGCACCGACTCATTGTGCAGTTTCATGTAGGTGACCGGGTCGGCCATTTCGATGTCGCGGGTGGGCTTCGAGAAGGTGTTCTCAAAGCGGAACGTGAGCTTGGGCTTGCCCTCCTTACCCGATTTGGTGGTGACCTGGATCACGCCGTTCGCACCGCGCGCACCGTACAGCGCGTTGGCCGTAGCATCTTTCATAATGGAGAAGCTTTCGATGTCGTCAGGTGTGAGTCGCGCCAGCTCTGTTGTGGTATACTCCATACCATCGATCAGGATCAACGGATCTTTTTTATAACCGAACGTGGTGGCACCGCGGATGAAGAACTCGGCATTGTCGCGTCCGGGCTCACCGCTTCGCTGGTAAGCGATCACCCCTGACAACCGGCCAGCCAGGGCAGTAGTAAGGTTACTGGAAGGTACTTTCAGCTCGCTGGGTTTGATGGTGGTGATGGAGCTCACAACTGACTCTTTTTTCTGCTCGCCAAATGCCACCACGGTCACTTCCTCGAGCGTAGTGACATCCGCCTTCATGGTAACGTTGATCTTAGAACGTCCGCCGATCGGTTCCTCCATGCTCAGATAGCCGATGAACGAGAACACCAGCGTGGTAGCGCCATCCTGTACACTCAGCGAGTAGTTGCCATCAGAGTCGGTCGTGGTTCCGGTGCTGGTTCCTTTGACAATGACATTCACACCGGGAATGCCCTGTCCGTCGTCTCCGGTAATCTGACCGGTGATCACACGGTCCTGCAGATCTGCAGGGGCAGCCATGTAACGCGCGAATCCTCTCTTACCTGAGCGGTTGTCGATCTCTTCAGCGAATGCTGCGCCGCAGAAGATCAGTTGCAATAAGGTGCCAAGAAGAAAATATCCTGCCACCGCTAAATTCTCCTTGCGTAAATTTAGACTCATAGGTTTAGTGTTTAATGAAATGTGACTACAGTAAAAGCCCTTGTACATGCTCATCTACGGTACGGTTATCGAAGAGCGCTACGGGCAAGGCCGGCCTGCGCTGTAGCTACGGCGGGCACGGCAAGACAGATCCGGTGATAGACATATTTCAGTTTATCACGATCTGTTAGAGAATCATCAGGGACACTAGCCTGTTTCGGAATTGATGTTTGTCATGATGGTTAGGTTAAGTTGTAGATTGAAAGTTAGATCGAAATACTTCTAGCCGACGATAACCCTTTGAGGGTTCAGAACCCTCAAAGGGGGTTTGAACGCTAGCTGCAGCCACATCCGTCAGTAATGCAAGAATTGCTGCACGGATCAAGCTTCGGGAAAGGTATGCAAAGCGTATCCGGATGTGGGCTCATTAGGGGAGACGCAGCTTTTCCGCACCATCCTGACGATTTTGAAGAGAAGCTGAAGTGTGCCTTGTTTTTTTGGATGAGTGGTTAACGGCGTTGGGCAAATGGGCAGGGAGTTGCGCGGAGTTGCGCGGGTGTTGCACAACCTCACCATATTTTATTGGTGCATGGCTAACGTGCGAATAGCCCTCTCCTTATGAGAGACTGCAGACAACTACCTGGCTGGCAGTTGGAGAGGGAAAATGGGACTTCGACGCACTCACCCTGCCGTGGACCGTGGTCTGTGGACCGTGGACTCCCTTACTCCAATTCCTCAAGATACTGTGAAGGTGGTTTGCCGAATTGGTTGCGGAAAGACTTGCTGAAATATTTGGGATCGCTGAAGCCAACGGTGAAGGCGACTTCGGAGATGCTGAGCTTTTTCTGACGCAGCAGCATTTCGGCTTTTTTGAGACGCACGTTGCGGATCAGGTCTATGACGGAAAGACCGGTGAGCATTTTTGTTTTCCTGAACAGCACGGGGCGGCTCATGCCGATCTCTTTTACCAGGCCCGATACGTTGAAGTCGGCATCCATGATGTTCTCTTCCAGGATGGTCATCAAGCGTTGCAGGAACCTGTCGTCGGGGTCTTGCACTTCCTGGTGTTGGGGCTGCAGTGTTACGATACGGCTATACTTCTCTTTGAGCTTCTCACGCACCTGCAGGTGATTCTTGATCTTTATCGTGAGCAGGCTGGTATTGAATGGTTTCGTCAGGTAGTCGTCGGCACCGATCTCCAATCCTTCTACCTGGTGGTTCAACGTGCCACGTGCCGTTAACAGGATCACGGGAATGTGATTGGTGCGCATGTCGGTCTTCAGCTTCCGCACCAGGTCGATGCCATTCATACGCGGCATCATCACATCACTCACAATAAGGTTCGGCAGTCGCTCCGCAGCGATCTCGTATCCGTCAAATCCATTTGTACTTTCTATTACATCATAGCTGGGAAGCAGAATATCGCGGATGTACCGGCGGATATCTTCGTTATCTTCTACCAGCAGGATCAGCGGTTTCTCGCCGGTCTCCTTCTTATCTTTTGCAACTGCAGTCTCATCGGTAACATCGTCCACCGCAAGCATCAGTCCATCACTTTCCGGTTCGCTGAGGATCTGTTCTTTGCCAAAATGTTCGTTGGTGGCAGGAAGGGTAATGGTGAAACGTGTAAATCCTGAAAGACTGGGGGTCGCCTCGCGACTCTCCACTTTAATACTTCCACGGTGAAGATCGATGATACCTTTGGTCAACGCCAGGCCTATACCAAAACCCGCCTCCTGGATGCCCGTGTTCTCCGCCTGGTAAAACCGGTGGAAGATCTTCTCGAGATGTTCTGCCGCAATGCCAAGGCCGTTGTCTTCAATGATGATCTGCACAGAGGGTGTACCGGTATCTTCTCCCTGGCACGACACCAGGATATTCACATGGCCACCGCCGGGTGTGTATTTGAGCGCATTCACCAGCAGGTTGAAGAACACCTTGGAAAGCTCATCGCGATCGAACCACAGGTAAATGGGCTCTGTTTCAGTCTTGAACTGCAGCGACACATTGCGCGACTCGGCATACTCCCGGAAAGAATAGATCATCTCGCGGATGAATGCCGTGATGTCTCCCTTGCTCACCTTGAGCTTCACATTGCCTGTTTCCTGCTTCTGAAAATCCAGCAGCTGGTTCAGCAGGCGCATCAACCTATCGGAATTGGTTTTCACCAGCATGAGCTCTTTTCTGAGCACAGCATCGTGCGGATGATTTTCCATGACGTGATCGAGCGGTCCTGCCATTAAAGTCACCGGCGTGCGGATCTCATGGGCGATGTTGGTGAAGAAGTTCAGCTTGGCCTGGTGAAGCTCGTGTTGTTTAACTTTTTCGAGGTGCTCCAGCGCCAGGTCGTGCTCGAGCCGCACACGTTTTTTATTCAGCCGTGCCCAGGCATAGAGCAACAACAGGAACGTGGCCACATACCCCATGTAAGCCCACCATGTTTTCCACGGCGGCGGAAACACCACAATGGCCAACGACCGCGGCGTATCATTCCAGATGCCGTCGTTGTTCGATCCCTTTACCAGCAATGTATATCGGCCGGGAGAAAGGTTCATGTACGTGGCCACCGGCTCGTTCACAATATTCCAGTCGCTCTCGAAGCCAGCAAGCCTGTAAGCAAACTGATTTTTTTGCGCGTTGATATAATTGAGCACAGCAAACTCCACAGAAAAAATATTCTGGTCGTACCTGAACTCGATCTGGCCCTGGTGGTTCACATGATTCGGCAACAGCTCAACGTCATCGCCGGGCCTGATCTCCTTATTAAAGAGGCGCATCTTTGTAAACGCCACATCGGGAACCATCATGTTATGATTGATGCTGTCGGGATGGAAATACACCACACCGTTATATCCACCAAAGTAAAGATGACCGGTGCCATCTTTGTGGTGCGAGTTGAAGTTGAACTCTTTGCACACCAGTCCGTCGCTGCTGTTGAAATTCTTGAAGGTAATTTTCACGGCATCGAAACGCGACAGGCCATTCTCTGTGCTCAGCCAGAGGTATCCGCGGCCATCTTCCTGTATCCCGTAGATCGTGTTTCCAGGCAGGCCGTCGGTGGTTGTAAAATGACGCCAGGTTTTTCCATCGGCTTCCAGCAGGTTGAGGCCTGTGCCCCGCGTGCCCACCCAAAACCGGTGCTGGCTGTCTTCATAGAGGCTTGTGATATAATCGCCACTGATGGAGGTTGCTTCCGCAGGATTGTGCGTAAAACGGATGAAGGTGCCATCAGCTTTTTTCCTGTTCAGGCCAGACATGGTACCTGCCCAAAGGTTCTGCTTCGAATCCATGAAGAGTCGTGTGATACCTTCGGAGCTTACGGATTGCGGTTTGTCAGCCTGATGGGTGTACACTTCCCTGGCAACACCTTTTTTGGTATCGAGCTTCACAATGCCGCCGCGATAGGTCGCAATCCAGAGATCGCCATCACCATCTTTCAGCAGGTCGTAGATCACATCGTCAGGCATCGAGTGAACATTGTCACGATCATGTTTGTAATGCGTGAATTTCTTCCGCTTGAAATCGTAATAATCCAGTCCCTTGATGGTGCCGATCCAGATGCCTTCACCTTCTTCCAGCAGCAGGCATTTGATGTTGTCGTGACTCAGCGAGTTGGTATTGCCGGCGTCGTGTTTGAAGTGTGTTTTGAGGTTCAGCCGCTTGTCCACGAAAAGAAGACCATTGCCTTCCGTGCCGATCCAGAAATTCTGGTCGCGGTCTGTTGTCAGCGCGCTGGCGATCTTGAAACGGAATTTCTGATTGTCGGAGCGCGGCTTCAGGTGCCTGAACTGTTTTGAAAGCGCGCTGTAGATATTCACGCCGCCGTGAAAGGTGCCGATCCAGTAAGAGCCCTGACGATCGCAGTACAGTGAACGGATGGAGTTGTCGCTAATGGTGTTGGGGTTGTCGTGAATGTTCCTGAACTGCCTGATGGAGGTAAAATCTTCGTTCACCACATACAAGCCGCCGATGGTGCCGATCCAGAAACCACCTTTTGGGTCTTTGAGAATGGAGCGCACCGCTTTTCCATCAAGCTGTGTGCCGCGCACCGGATTCTCGGCAAACTTCAACGTATGCCTGTCGAGCACGAGCAGTCCGTCACGTTCGCCGCCGATCAGCAGGCGTCCTGATTTATCTTCAGCGAAAGCATTCACCCAGTAGCCTTTGTTCGACAGGTCCGTCGACTCCGGCATGCTGAACGACGTGAATGTAAAATCTTTGGGACCATTGTAAACGAGTCGTGAAAAACCGTGAGCAGCGCCGATCCAGATCGCTCCATCACTATCCTGGTACAAGGCGTGGATATCATCGTTCACCAGGCTGTTGCTGTTGTTCGGCTGATTCACAAACTGTATGAACGAAACTGAATCTTTTTCAACCATCAGCTTGAGGCCCTTTCGTGTGCCCACCCATAGGTTGCCATTGCGATCTTCCAGAATGGCGGTGACCGTATTATTGGTTTGCGATTCCGATGATATTTGATCAGGGTAATACCTCCGGAAAGAATCTGTGCTGGCGTCGTATTGATTGAGGCCATTGCGGGTGCCAACCCATACCCGTCCGCGGCTGTCGGTGAGCAGGCTGTAGATGGAATTTTCTGAAACGGAGCCTTTGTGGGACGGGTCGTTGCGGTACACTGTGACCCTGCGCGCATCGTATTTATTCAACCCCTCGCGCGTGCCAAACCACATAAATCCTTCAATATCCTGTGTGATGGCGAGCACTGTGCTTTGAGACAGCCCCTGTTCTACACCAATATGATCAAAATTGAGATCATGTTGTTGTGCAAAGACTTTGATGCCGCAATGCCATAAGCAGGCATACAGCACAAGCAGGCTTGTCCGGATCAAATGTTTCATACCGCGTCTGGGTGGAATGGGCTACGGAATGTACAAATAATAAAGCTGTTTCCGTGTATGAACGCTCACTTTTCTGACCTGCGACCTGTTTATTTGGTTTTTGCAAAATCGGCAGCATACCGGTCGATCTGAGTTGCGGTGAGCTCAGCATCTCCTCCGTGGATGACGACGCGGTATCGGAAAGTAGCCTGCTCGCCCTGCTTCAGGGAGAAGTTCAGCTCTTCTTTTCCATTGCTGAAAATTTTCTGACCCAGCGGATTGGCAGCAAACAGTCCATAACCGCGCGCATGCCAGTAAGTAGGATATCCCACGTTTTTGGGATGATCGATGATGGCCAGCGAAACAGTCTCGCCATCTTTCTTTCCATTCAGCACGGCCCATGACGCACGGGTACCCCACACAGCATCACCTTTGAGTCCTTTCTGACTTGTATACATACCGGTGACGCCGTCGTTGTCCATCTTGGAGACTGGTGTTACATTTCCATGCGCGTCTACAAACTTGTCGGCCTGATTAGAAGGCATTTCCAGTTGGCGCGCTACCCTCACACCCAGCATACCATCTTTAATATCTTTAAATATCACCTCAGGCACTTTTGCTTCGAGCGTGGCAATGCGGTCTATGATGAGGTCGTTATCCTTTTTTGTAAACACGAAGCGGGTCTTTTCTTCCAGCAACACCTGCCCTTCCATGTTCACCCAATGACTCAATGCTTCGATCACGGCTTTGTCTTTTTTGCCTTCCGAAGCAAGGATCTTCTGATGCCTGATGGATCCGTAGTGTGATTTCTTCTCGGCGGCAATGGCGGTGCTGTTGTTCCAGAAGTCAAGGCCGTTCACGCTTTCATAGTTCATCCACAAACCAAGGTGGTGCGGATGGTCGGTGCGTTCTCCCGCCCGTGGTGCCACAGGATAGCCACGCGTGATGGTGTTTCCACTGAATGTCTTGAGCGGAAACAGCACTGGCTTTTCCGTGGAATCGAAATAACAATAAGCCGTGAGGAATTTCCCATCGTACAGCACCTCCATTTTTTTGGATGCCGGTTTATCGTTCAGCGAAAAACCCTTTTGTGCGAGGGCAGCATGCGTGATGCACACTGCCAGGCACAATAAGAAAACTAATTTTTTCATGCGTGTGATCACAGGTTAAATGCCTTGCTTCCTGCCATCACTTCCTGCCTCGCTTCATCGAAGGTCACTTTTGTTCCGGTCCTTGCCGCCGCGTTCGCCATGATGCAGGCAATGGCGTGCGAGTATCCGGCTTCAACCGGTGCATTGGTCTCTTTGCGGCTGCGCACGCACTCCATCCAGTTGAGCATGTGGTTCGAGGTGAGCTGGTCGCCGCCGGTGTTGGCGCTGGTCTCTACTTTCTCTTCCACTTTCTTCAGGCTCATTTCAGGCAGCAGGTTCGCCTGCATGTTCATGGCTTTGGCATGACGCTCCTGCAATCCGCCGGAAGGTGTCACCATGTTGGTGTTCAGGTTCATCTCTCCACCATTGGAGTAATAAATTTCTTTGGGGCGGTCTTCGCCGTTGTGCATGCGTGAAGAGAACGTCACCTGGAATCCTGATTTCTGATCGTTCTCTGGCCCGTAGTCGAACACGGCTGTGATCGTATCCCAGTTCTCTCTTCCGTCTTTCCAGAAATAAATGCCGCCGTTGGCTACGCAGCTGCGTGGATGTTTCAATCCCGAGAACCAGTGTACAGTATCGATCTGGTGACTCATCCACTGGCCGGGTAAGCCCGATGAATAAGGCCAGAACAAACGGAACTCGAGGTGCTTGCGTGCGTCGAACGGCACAGACGGGCGGTTCATCAAAAATCTCTTCCAGTCCGTATCCTGCTCGCGCATTTTGGCAACCACATCATTTCTTCTCCAGCGGCCGGGCTGGTTCACGTTCCAGGTGAGCTCCACCATGGTGATGTTGCCGAACTTGCCCTGCTTCACAAAATCTGCGGCGGCGTGATAGTTGGTTCCGCTCCGGCGTTGTGACCCAATCTGGATGATCTTTTTAGATTCCTTGATGGCCTTCAGCGCTGCCCGTGCGTCTTCCATGGTCTCAGCAAAAGGTTTTTCGATATACGCGTCGCAGTTTCCTTTCACCGCTTCGATGCCGTGCAGGGCGTGCTGGAAATCGGCCGTGCTGATGATCACCGCATCCACTTCTTTGGAGCCGTAGAGCTCGTCGTTGTTGCGGAAGGTCTTGATGTCGTGCTGCATTTTTTCTTTCAGCTGCGCCTGTCCTTCTTCTCTTCTCAGCTTCCAGATATCAGAAACAGCAACGATGTCGAAATTCAGTGCCTGGTAGTGGTTCATGAAGCACGGCAGCAGCGAGCTTCTGAACCGATCAGAAAATCCTACGATGCCAACACGAACACGGTCGTTCGCGCCAAGAATATTGCCATAACTTTTAGCGCTGAAACCCATGGCGCCAACGTAAGCACCTGCCGTGGCCAGCGCCGACTTTTTGATAAAATCTCTTCTTGAATTTTTCATGGTTAGATTGACTTTTCTGATTTCAAATTTCTGAACTGGAATTCCGGATGATAGCTCAATTTCCGTTTTTTATGTCTTGTTTGAAGTTAATCACTGTTCCTGTTACGCGCAAGTCGCAGGGTTCCCGCGGTGCAGCAATTTCGTTTTATGAATCTGCGAATATCTGCGCAATCTGCGGGAAATGAATTTCTGATCATTTAAGCTCTTTTATTTTAATGCTCCTGAAAGAAACCAGGTCTCCATGGTCTTGCAGCAGGATGCGTCCCTTGGGAGCCATGCCAAAATCCGTCCATTTGGCATACTTGCTTCTGGCCACCAGCGCCTGGAAAATAGGGCCGCCGCGCTGGTACTCCACCACTTTATAACCGTTGAGCCAGTGCTCCACCCTGTTGTCAGGATACACTACAATACGACCATAGTTCCAGTCGCCGATCTTGTGCAATCCCCGCTTTACTTTAATGGAGGGGATCAGGTCGTACAGCGATGCCAGCGTACGGTTGCCCACAACGCCCATCTTGGCATCTGGATGTTTTTCGTCGTCCAGCACCTGGTACTCGAGACCAATGGCTGAGCCGTTGTTTCCTTCTGTTTCGGTGACAAAATATTTCACGCCACTGTTGGCGCCTTCTGTGAGCCTGAACTCGAACTGAAGGTCAAAAGCGCCGAACTCTTTTTCTGTTACCAGGTCGCCACCGTTCTGCGATTCCGCCCCATCAGATTTTAAAACACTTAATATGCCATTTTTTATCTCCCAACCTCCCTCCGGAAATTTCTGCTTGTAGGCACCTCTCCATCCGGCGGTTGTTTTTCCATCCCACAATAAGGAGAGGCCGTTCAGTTTTTCCTGCTCAGTCAATGTGTTGGGGATCAGGTTCGCCACAAAGATCCCATCAGGTGGTGACGGCTTCAGGTTCTGGGTCTGAATGCGGATGTTCCGGAAGCGGATCTGCTTGCCGGCGTCTTCAGGTTTGGTGATGGCGTGCACCTGCAGGGCGATGAATCCCTTGGGCGTCATATCATCCACGAGATGAGCGGCAGGCACACCGTTGAGAAAGGTGCGCAGGCTGCTGCCGATGCATTCGATGCGTACCTTATTCCAGTCGTCCTTTTTAAATGCTGTTTTTGCCGAAGGATTGTATTCGAGCGGGTAGAGCCAGTCCCTTCTTTTTTCATCGTAGATGCCACCGGTCCAGGCGCGGGGCGAAGGATCTATTTCGAACTGGTAGCCGTGCACGCGGCCATCCTGATAATCGGGTTTGCTTTCACTTCGGAACTGGATGCCTGAATTCATGTCGGCACCTTTGAATTCGAGCTCGAGGATAAAGTCGCCGTACAGGTCTTCTGTTACAATGAATGAGTTGGGTTCGTTCGGAACGGTGGTGCCCACGATCTCGCCGTTCACAACTTCGAATTTGGCCTTGCCGTTAAGGGGTTTCCATCCCTTGAGGTCTTTGTTGTTGAACAGCGGGGTCCATTTGCCGTCCTTTTGAGCAAAGGCGCTGAAAGACAGCGCAATTAAAATCAGGATAACGTTCAGTTTGATCTTCATAGTGGTTTTAGGTACGGAATAAACTACTTTGAGAACAGCGCATACCACTCTCATCTGTAAGGACTATCTTTTTAATGATATCCCTGACCTGCAGTGTCGTTTTAATTCGTAAGCGGTTATTGGGGGGAGTGGGTGGTTTTTGGAGTGTTTGTTAGGAGTCTTAAGTCAGGAGTCAGAAGCCAGGAGCCAGGAGTCAGAAGGTGGAAGTGCAGAATAAGGAGTAAGGAGCAAGAATTAAGGAGTAAGGAGGTCTTCGATTCGGAGCTTCCGCTTCGTACCTCGTACTTCGTACCTCTTAAATCTAGCGGGCGAGGGTCTGTGCCTGCTGAAGAAGCTGATCGAGTGCCTGGCGGCTGTACCAGGTGTTGTTGTGGAAGATGCCGGAGAT
>NZ_JAHESF010000083.1 GCF_018598225.1 Chryseosolibacter histidinae
ATGAACAACACGGTAACGGTGACTGTGAACTCACAGCTCACGGCATCGGCGGTATCAAGTGATTATATATTGTGTGAGGATGAGACTGCAACGTTAACGGCTTCGGCCACGGGAGGAACCGTAGGCTCAGGATATACTTATTCCTGGTCACCCGCAACAGGCTTGTCAGCCACGAACGTCGCTAACCCGACTTTCACACCTCCGAACATTGCAAGCCAGACGATCTACAACTTCACCGTAACAGTTACGGATAACTTTGGTGTGGTGTGTACTTCACAGAAAACCGTAAGCATAACTGTTGATCCGGTTCCGACGGGTCTTACATTGACGGCTGCAGCTCCCAATCTCTGCTACGGCACCTCAACTAATATCCAGATCGCCAGCAGCCAAAGCGGTGTCACTTATCAGCTCCGTAACGATGCAGGTGATGTAGCGATCGGCTCTCCGGTGGCAGGCACAGGCGGATTGATCAACCTCCCGACAGGCAACCTGACCGCGAGCACCACCTTCAATGTACTGGCCATCACTACTGCTACAGGTTGTGATACAGAGATGAACAACACGGTCACGGTAACCGTGAACTCCCAGCTCACGGCATCGGCGGTATCGAGTGATTATATATTGTGTGAGGATGAGACTGCAACGTTAACGGCTTCGGCCACGGGAGGAACCGTAGGCTCAGGATATACTTATTCATGGGCGCCTGCAACGGGCTTGTCAGCCACGAACGTCGCCAACCCGACTTTCACACCTCCGAACATCACGAGCCGTACGATCTACAATTTCACAGTAACCGTTACCGATAACTTCGGTGTAGTGTGTACAACCCAAGCCTCGGTGAGCATCACCGTTGATCCGACACCTGAGTTAACAGTAACAGATAATATTGTAGGAAATACGATCTGCAGCAACGGGCAGACCGATATTACAGTGACAGACCCGATAGCAGGCTCTGTGATCACCCTGGTGGGTGTCACCGTCAGTGGAGCCCCCGGAAACATAACAGGTTACAGCGCGGTGGGCAGCACGTTTGCCAATGGATCACGCATCACCGACGTACTTACCAATACAACCACCAGCCCTCGAACGATCAAGTATGATTTTCAGGCTACGGCCAATGGTTGTTCCGGAGCCGTGGAGAGTGTAACCATCACGGTTCGTCCCAACGCCGTATTCAGCGTAAACAACGTTGCGTCGACCATATGTGAAGGGCCTGGCAGCGCCACCAATATCGCATTGAGCAGCAGCACCGCCGGAATCCGGGTTCGGATCGCGAATGTAGTAGCAACCGGAGGCGTAACAGGTTTCAGCGCCGTCGGTACGCAATACAACAGTTTCCCGGCCACCATCACCGATGTGCTGGACAACCCGACCAACACTGTACAAACCGTAACCTACTACTTTGAGAGCAGCATCGGAGGCCTTTGTGTTAACCCCGTGCAGCAGACCGCTGTGGTTACCGTTGAGCCAAGACCTATCGGTACGCCGCTGGCTTTCACTGTGTGCAGCGACACTCCGGTGGGCACCGTGGCAACTTTAACGACCAATGGCAGCAGCGTGAGCGCGGCGAGCTATACGATCAATACGATCACAACAACCCTGAGCTTCTCGGCAGGAAGTCCTGCATCAGGCGCAAGCAAACCTGCCGATGAGCTGATCAACGACGCATGGACCAACACCTCGGGCGCTGATGTGCTTGTAACTTATAACATCACACCGGTAAGCAGTGCAGGTTGCGCCGGAGCTCCGTTTACAGTAGTAGTGACGGTTCAATCGGAACCCGTGACCATGACCGATGTAGTAGCTACAGCCGTGTGCAGCGATAACGCGGTGGCGTATACATTATCAGTGTCAGGCGCGAGCAGCTATACGATCAGCACTAACAGCAACGGCCTGGTACAAAGTGCAGGTGCCGTAAGCGCGGGGTCAGGCAAAGGAACTGCCGAACTTTCAGATGATCAGTGGACCAACACCACCCTGGCAAATGTGAACGTGGTGTATACGATCATTCCTTTCAGTGGCAGCTGCGCAGGCAATTCGTTTAAAGTGACGGTGCCGATCAAACCCGAACCGCGTGGCGTAAATGCCGTGAAAGAGATCTGCAGCAGCAGCTCGGTGAATTACGACCTTCAGGCCAACGTCAATGGCGCCGGGGGCAATTCGATGGCCTCTGATTTCATGTGGGTTGCGGCCAGCAATACGAATGTAACCGGGGAGAGCACCACCAACCAGAGTGGCTCAACCATTAGCGATGTGCTGGTAAACACCACCTCCGTAAACCAGGTAGTAGTATATACGGTGACCCCGACAGGAACGGCCAGTACCTGTGTTGGAAATTCGTTCACCGTTACTGTAACTGTGAAGCCGGAACCGGTAGGCACACCGCTGGCTTTCACCGTGTGCAGCGACACTCCACTGGGCACCGTGGCAACCTTAACAACCAATGGCAGCAGCGTGAGCGCGGCGAGCTATACGATCAATACGATCACAACAACCCTGAGCTCCTCAGCCGGAAGTCCTGCAACGGGTGCAAGCAAACCCGCCGATGAACTGATCAATGACGCATGGACCAATACCTCAGGCGCTGATGTGCTGGTAACTTATAACATCACACCGGTAAGCAGCGCAGGTTGTGCCGGAGCTCCGTTTACAGTAGTAGTGACCGTTCAATCAGAGCCTGTGACCATGACCGATGCGGTGGGCACGGCCGTGTGCAGTGACAATGCGATTGGATATACCTTAGCAGTTTCGGGCGCGAGCAGTTACACCATCAGTACTAACAGCAATGGATTGGTGCAAAGTGCAGGCACTGTGAGTGCGGGATCAGGCAAAGGGGTAGCTGAGCTTTCAGATGACCAGTGGACCAACACGACCCTGGCAAATGTGAATGTTGTGTACACGATCATTCCTTTCAGTGGCAGCTGCGCAGGCAACTCGTTTAAAGTGACCGTGCCGGTCAAACCTGAGCCCCTTGGCGTAAATGCAGTGAAAGAGATCTGCAGCAGCAGCGCTGTAAATTATGATCTTCAGGCCAATGTCAATGGCGCCGGAGGTAATTCGATGGCCTCTGATTTCATCTGGGTTGCCGCCAACAATTCGAACGTAACCGGGGAGAGCACCACCAATCAGAGTGGCTCAACCATTGGTGATGTACTCATAAACACTACTTCGGTGAACCAGGTAGTGGTGTATACGGTCACCCCGACAGGAACGACAAGTACCTGTGTTGGAAATTCGTTCACCGTAACTGTAACGGTGAAGCCTGAACCGGTAGGCATACCGCTGGCCTTTACGATCTGCAGTGATACGCCGCTGGGTACTGTGGCAACCTTGACCACCAATGGCAGCAGTGTGAGCGCGGCGAGTTATACGATCAATACGATCACAACAAGCCTGAGCTTCTCAGCAGGAAGTCCTGCAACGGGCGCAAGCAAACCCGCTGATGAGCTGATCAACGATGCGTGGACCAACACCTCAGGTGCTGATGTACTGGTAACTTACAATATCACCCCGGTAAGCAGCGCAGGTTGTGCCGGAGCTCCGTTCACAGTAGTAGTGACAGTTCAATCAGAGCCTGTGACCATGGCCGATGTGGTGGCCACGGCGGTGTGCAGCGACAATGCGATAGGATATACTTTAGCGGTTTCTGGCGCCAGCAGCTTCACGATCAGCACCAACAGCAACGGCCTGGTACAAAGCGCAGGTACTGTGAGTGCGGGATCAGGCAAAGGAGTAGCTGAGCTTTCAGATGACCAGTGGACCAACACCACCCTGGCAGATGTGAACGTAGTGTATACGATCATTCCTTTCAGCGGCAGCTGTGCGGGCAATTCTTTCAAGGTGACCGTACCGATCAAACCGGAACCCCGTGGTGTAAATGCAGTGAAAGAGATCTGTAGCAGCACCTCGGTGAATTACGACCTTCAGGCCAACGTGAATGGCGCCGGAGGCAATTCGATGCCTTCTGGTTTCACCTGGATCGCCGCCAGCAACACAAACGTAACAGGGGAGAGCACCACCAATCAGAGTGGCTCAACCATTAGCGATGTACTCGTGAACACCACTTCGGTGAATCAGCTGGTGGTATATACGGTTACGCCTACAGGTACCACCAGCGGTTGTATCGGGAACTCATTTACAGTGACAGTGACAGTAAAACCGGAGCCCGTAGGCGCCACAAAAGATCTTGCCGTATGCAGTGACGTGGCCGCTAACTACAACCTGATCAATAACATTGCGATCTTCGGTAACAACGTAGGAAGCACGTTCTCATGGTATGCTGCCAACAACACGAGCGTTGGCGGTGAGAGCCAGTCCCCGCAATCGGGAGGAAGTATTACCGACGTATTGAACAACGTCACAGCTTCACAACAGAGTGTCGTTTACAGCGTAACTCCAACCAGCGTGGCTGGCTGCGTGGGCACTACGTTTAATATCACCATCAAAGTGAACCCCGAACCCGTGGGTGTCAACACTTCCGTTGTTATTTGCAGTGGCTCATCCATCGCTTATAATTTGCAGACCAACGTCAATAGCGTCAACATCATCCCTACCAATTTCAGCTGGAGCGCTGCCGCTAACAACAATGTTGATGGCGAAAGCACCTTTGTAAAGAATGCCGACGTGATCGATGACAACCTCATCAATATTAACAGCGCCAATAATAATGAAAATGTGCTGTACACCGTCATTCCTGTGGACGAAGTAAACGCCTGCGTAGGAAATGCATTCACGCTGAATGTGACTGTGAACCCGCGTGCAAAAATATCAGCTGGCCCTGACCTTGCCCAATGCAGGGATCAGTCCAGCATCAAGCTGCAAGGCACCATCGGATATGCGCCCAATGGCGTCTCATGGTCAGGCGGGGCGGGAACATATTCATCTACTTCTGATATCAACGCGTTTTACTCATTCAAGGACACCAGCCCGTCTGAGGTCAATACAACGATCACGCTGCAGGTTACCGCACTTGACCCGGATGGTGCAGGACCCTGCCCGCTGGAGACGGATAACATGACGTTAAGGATCAACCCGCTTCCTGTTGTAGTGTTCACTGGCTTCCCTACGGCCATGTCACCTCCGCAGGTAGCTGAAAATGATCCTGTGCTGGTGCTTACCGGTAACGAAGATGGCGGCCAGTTCACCATCTTGCCTGCCGAATCGAACATCGGAAGTACAGTAGCTGACCCCGTTGACAAGGCCAACTTCGATCCCAGTGCTGTGAAGCTTGGCATCAACCTCGTAACCTATACCTACACGGATGAAAATGGTTGTACCAATTCCAATACGCAGCAGATCAAGGTTAATCCCGTAACGAACGTCGACTTCACCATCCAGGGCGCTACCCTGAGCGGTGACGGTGTATATGAGCTTTGCTCCGAGCTGGGCCGCGTAAAACTGATCGGCTTCCCGGCAGCGTCAACCGGCTTTGGTCCTGAAACGCAGTTCACCAGCTTCCCCGCAAATCCCGGCGACCCTATCGCTTCGATCGTGCAGGAGGGCTCCGAATATTATATCCAGACCGATGGACTTGCATCGGGCGTGTATGGTATCCGGTATGACTACAAGAATGAGTTCGGCGCGCTGACGTATAAGGACAGGTTTGTAAGGATCTTCGCGAGCCCTGTAGCCCAGTTCTTATCATCTAACAACTGTATCGACAGCGATGTTGTCTTTACCGATAAGTCGATTGTGAGGCCAACCGCTTTCACCACGTCAATAGCAAGCTGGCAGTGGAACTTTGGTGACAATACTTCCAGCACCAGCCAGAACCCGACGAAACGGTACGCGGCTTCCAATACTTACTACGCTACACTCAAAGTAACGACGTTGCAGGGCTGTTCCAACACGAGCGGGCCTCTGGATAACCCGATCCGCGTGGGTGACGTTCCGCTTCCGGACTTTGAATGGTCTGCCATTTGTAACCGCGATTTTACCAAGTTCGAAGACCTCTCGAATCCGGGAACCATCAGTACGATCACCGGCTATCAGTGGGACTTCGGTGATGGTGATATTTTAACCGGCGCCGTAGGTGGTACCGTTCCTGCCGGCTGGCACGGAGGTAAAACCACAGGTACCTACGATAAGCCTGACCACAAGTACAGCGCTTTTGGAACATTCGACACCAAACTTACTGTGACCACCAACGACGGATGCTCTAACTCGATCGTGAAGAAAGTGTTCATTCTGCCTTACAGCACCGTAAGGCCATTGACAAACGATGCTTATTACGAGGCGTTTGAGACGACGGACGGTGGCTGGATCGCGGAAGCCTTCGACGCTACGAACTCCACCCGGAACAACATCATCAAGAGTGACACCAGCTGGATCTGGGGTATCCCGGCAGGGGTGAACATCAATGCATCGAATTCAAGCGGCGCATGGTGGACCGGGAAAAACTTTGGCGCAGAGAGCTCCTACTATGTAAATGAGAACTCCGTGGTGAACGGACCTTGTTTCGACCTCAGCGCTCTGCAACGGCCAATGGTTTCGCTGGACTACTTCTCAGACGCAGACCTTTCAGATGGTGCCGTGTTACAATATTCGATCGATGGTGGTAACAACTGGCGCATTGTAGGCCCGAACGAAGCCTTACAAGACAGAGACCAGGGTATCAACTGGTATAACGGAAGCAGTATTCCTTCCAATCCGGGTGAGCAGTTCCTGGGACAATATGGATGGACAGGTACCGGTCTCAACACAGACGGCCTCCAGGGCAAATGGAAGAACGGAAGGTTCAACCTGGACATGATCCCCGTTGCTAACAGAGGACAAGTGCGGCTGCGCATCGCTTTTGCCAGCAACGACGGTAACCCTACCACCGGTCCTTATGACGGTTTCGCATTTGACAACGTGTTCGTGGGAGATAAGAAGCGCACCGTGATGGTAGAACACTTTACCAACGACAATTACCAGCCCGCCAAGGTCGCCAGCCAGGAGGTTGATCAGCTCTATGACAACCAGGTTACTATACGCGTGAAACCCGACTTCTTCAAGATCGAGTATCACCTGAACGTACCCAAGGCCGACCAGCTTAACCAGGAGAACCCTACCGACCCGGGGGCCAGGGCATTCTACTATCAGAATATCACGCAGCCTCCATTCACCATCATGGACGGTATCCTCGGAAAATTCTACAACAAGACCTTCCAGGGCGGTCACAAGGCTATCAACGAGATCGAAATTGATCGCCGGGCACTCGAAGATCCCGCGTTCTCCATCGATACCATCCTGATCGATCAGACCAGTCCTTCCAACATCCTCCGGGCAACGGTGGATTTCACTTACGTGGATTCAGTGACCTCGTTGAGCAATCCGGTAGTGTTCCAGGCCGCGCTGATCGAAACCGATGTCTATGGCAACCGGAATGTGCTGCGCAAGCTTCTGCTCAACAGCGAAGGATTTACCGTGAACCGCGCGTGGCGTTACCAGGATACACAGCAGATC
>NZ_JAHESF010000084.1 GCF_018598225.1 Chryseosolibacter histidinae
GAATGGCAGGTGCGCGCGGAGTTTTGTGAAATAGAGGCCAATGCCGAAGTGATCTGGGCGAACACCAACAGCAGGGCCTCTGACATTCAACGTTGGGCCATGGCGATGATCACACCGGCTACGAGTGGCAGCGGCCCGAAGAGTATCCTGGGCGTTACCAACAAGATGGTGGAGATGTTCTACACTGACAAGGGCGTACCCATCACAGAAGCGAAGCAGGCAGATTGGAATTACAACGACAGGCTCTCGCTGAAAACGGCTGGCGTCAACGATCGGTTCTATATCAAACAGGGTGAAAGAACGGTGGCACTCCACTTCAAGCGTGAGCCGCGGTTCTACGCTTTTGTCGGCTTCGACAGGGGCATCTGGTTTGGCAACTGGAGCGGTAACTACGATGCCAAGAAGACCATTTACCATGTGGCTACCCGCAAAGGTGAAACGGCAGCGCGCCAGGGCATCAGCAACTATTGTATTACAGGTAACTATGCCAAGAAGCTCGTGCACCTGCAGACCGCTGGAGCACAGTCTGACGGCAACGTCACAGGCGCCAACATGAATGTTTATCCCTGGCCCGAGATCAGGCTGGCAGACCTGTACCTCATGTATGCCGAAGCGCTCAACGAAGTGAACGGTTACAGCACGGAGACAACACGCTGGATCAACCTGGTACGCGAGCGGGCTTCGCTGCCCACCGTAGAAGAGTCGTGGACCAACTATTCAACGGATCCATCCAAGTACACCACGAAAGAAGGACTGCGGGAGATCATCCAGCAGGAACGCGCCATTGAGCTGATGTTTGAAGGACACCGGTACTGGGACCTGAAGCGGTGGAAGAAAGCGCACGTTGCATTGAACCAACCCATCAGGGCCTGGGATATAACACAGGACAAACCGGAAGCCTATTACACGGAGATCCTGCTGGCGAACCAGCGTTTTTACATGCGCGATTATTTTTTCCCGATCGAGATCTCGGAGATGCAGATCAACAGAAATCTTATTCAGAATCCAGGATGGTAGACATTTTCATTTAAAAACATAAACAATGAAAACATTAGAGAAATTTTTATCCTCATTCCTGCTCCTGGCGTTGTTTGCCATGGCGTGTAGCAAGGATGACCCCATCGGAGACAAAACGAAACCGCAGCCGGTGACCGATCCGGTGGTGACCAATTTACCTGGTGCAGCAATAATCCAGTACACCTTGCCGGATGATCCGAACCTGCTCTACGTGCGGGCCGAATATGAACGCAACGGTGAAAAGCTCGATGCCAAAGCTTCCTTCTATTACAATTATATACTGGTAGAAGGATTTGGCGACACACAACAACGCGAGATCAAACTTTATACGGTAACACGTGCGGGTGTATCCTCTTCGCCAGTGTCAGTAACGATAGAGCCGAAACGTCCGGCTATTTACGATGTGCTGGAGTCGCTGAAGATCGATGTGGCATTTGGTGGCATGATCACGCAGTTCACCAACCTCGCTGCTGAAAATGTTGTGATCGGGGTGTTACGCTGGAGCACGGAAGACGACCGCCTTCATGAATGGGTTACCGTAGATAACTTCTACACCGCGTTGCCATCGGGCAAGTTCGCCGTCAGGCGACAGAAAGCAGTGCCCACCAAATTCGGGTACTTTATCCGGGACCGTTGGAATAACAGAACGGATACCCTGGAGGTTGAGCTGACCCCCTGGTACGAAGAGCAGCTCGATAAGAAGAAGATCGCGCGCGTCACGGGCAAACCTGTGCCCCAGATCCCTCCGCTTCCGGAAAGTGGCATCGGCCTGAAAGACCCCGTAGGCAATCTCGGCTCGTGGCCGTTTGCCAATTTGTTTGACGATACCTATGGCAATACAGGCTATCATACCAACGAACGCAACGATATTCCCATCTGGGTGGCCATGGACCTGGGCGTTACAGCCAAGCTGAGCCGGTATAAATTCTGGCAGCGGAACAGTGGCGACAACTGCGGATTCTGTTACAGCCACGGCAACCCGCACGAGTGGCAGATCTGGGGCACCAACGACATCAACGACGTCAACAGCTGGATCATGCTGGACCATCAGATCATGGTGAAACCCTCCGGATTGCCGGTGGGGCTGATCAGCAACGAAGACAAGGCTGCTGCCGATGCAGGCCATGAATATGATTTTGCCCTCGATAGCCCGCCCGTGAGATACATCGCCTTCAAACACATCGATAATTGGGGAGCGATAGAAGGAGCGAAGGGCTTCATGCATATTGCCGAATTGGAATTCTGGGGCCAGATAAAATAAAATATTATGAACATGAGACGATATATCGCTTACAGCCTTGCGCTGCTTTCAGGTGTCTTTCTGTTGTCGTGCGGCGAGATGGACGATACCTACGATGAGTTCATTGAAGATGGAGAGATCGTTTACTCCGGCAGGCCAAGCCAGTTTACAGCACATTCCGGTAATAACAGAATGGTGTTGTCTTTTTACCTGGTGCCGGACCCGAAGATCATCCGCGCCAAAATACTGTGGCGAAACCCGGAGCTGCCCAGTGGCACCAATCCTTTGCCAGGCCAGCGCAATCCCGGAAAGGATTCTGTCGAGATCGAGATCCGGCCCAACCTCGTAAACAATTATCACGAGCTGGGTATCAGTAATCTGTTGGAGGGCATCTATACATTCGAAATGTACACGTTCGATAAGAATGGAAACTCGTCGATCAGGACTGAAACGATCGGTGAAGTATTCGGCGAAGTATTCAGGAGCTCCATTGTGAACAGGCCGCTGGAACGGGTAGTGCATTACAAGCAGTTCAACAATCCAGACAGTGACCTCGACTTCGAATGGCTGGGCGCTGCCAAAACCATTGTGGCGGTGGATATCAAATACACCAATACCGCGGGCGTTGAGCGGGTGCACAGGGATACGAAAGTTGTGGTGGTGGAGAACAGGCCTCCGGTTTTCCTTTCACGTACCATCGTGCCGAAATACAAGCTCGGCACCAGCGTTCAGTACAGAACAGGTTTTTTGCCGAACACCATGGCAGCGGATACTTTCTGGACCGACTACAAACCCATTGCTGCCGTACAGGAAGATCGCATGATCAGGCCCGGCATCTACAAGATCATCGCACGGCATAGCGGAAAGACGCTTAAGATGCGAAGCAACTCCACCAGCGCCAATGGTCAGGTGGAGCAGAATGTTTATGACAACCTCTTTTCGAGTCAGTGGAGGATCCAGTACAACCCTGAAGGAAATGTGGTTATCAAGAACCTCAACAGCTCTATGGACATGGCCGTGGCCGGCGGCGCTACCGCGGATGGCACCAACATTCAGCAGATCCTTCCCGTTGCCACCGATACCTATGACGAATGGATCATCGAAGCTGCCGACGCCGGTAAAAAATACTTCAGGTTGAAGAACAAGAAGACTGGTAAAGTTGCCGGTGTGCAAAGCGCCTCAACCGCCAATGGACAAAGCGTGCAACAACAAACACTGGTTGCCTCTGCCACCCATCAGCAATTCGAGTTCGAATTTGTACAATCTATAGACTAGCGTAGAAAGAGGAAGGCCTGAAGGGCCTTAATGTCAATATCCCCGGGTGAAGCCCGGGGATATTTGGGCGTTCCCACGTGCCGCAGGTAGTTTAGATCGGGTGATGCGAGTTTTGGCACGTAACACTCACCTCTTGATCATAGCGAGATTGCCACCCTTAATTCACCTTCATCTTGCCTTCACCATGCCCTGGCACACCCTCGTGAGAAATTCCTTCGACCACGATCCGGTACGATGAAAGCACATCCGAGGTAAAGAACGAAACGTGTGCCCTGCCCGTTGAGTCCGTTTTTATCGCCGGCTTCCAGTACAGTGTGCTGCGCAGGTCGGGCAGGTTGTGATTGTCGGACGGTACGTCGTATTTCGGTGTATAGAACTCGCGGGCCTTGTAGAAGCCGGGATACCTGAGATGATGAATGCCCACGATCCGTGGACTTTGAGAGAGTCCGTTCTTGGTATAGATAGCAATCACGCCGTTGCCACCACGCGCGCCGAAGATGGCTGCGCCCGCACCCTTGATCACATCCACCGACTCAACATCGTTAGGCGAGAGGGAGAAGACCATATCGAGGTCCATAGGCACCCCGTCTACCAGCAACAATGGCGTGCCACCACCACGGATGCTGATGGTCATGTTAGGCGGAACACCAATGATATTAACCCCGGCCACCCGCCCCTGGATGGCCTCGAATATGTTGGTATAGCTCAGCATGCTGTCATCTACCTTTAAGGTTACATCGGGTGTGCCGTAGAGCGTGTGCCTTTGTTCTTCTATTTTGGTGCTGGTGATCTCCACTTCCTTCAGCATCGTTGCCTTTCCATCGAGCGCGTCGGCGATGCGATTATATCTTCCGGCCTGTGCCAGGAACTCGTTTGCCTCGAAAGTGTGGAAGGGAGAAGTGTTGTGCTTCAATGACGGCGAAGCATTGAACGGATCCAGGAAGAGCTGCAGCTCCGTCTGTTTTCCCTTGGCATTGTCGGTCTGGATCACCATACCCACAGAATCGTAATATTGCAGGCGGTCTGAATAAAATCTTCCCAGGCTGTCGGCCGTGATGATGATAATATCTCCCAGTGTGGTGAGCACTTTTATTTTACTTCCGATCGCCGGTTTTTTGCCCAGGCTGCGCAGCACTTTTCCACTCACCACAAGTCCATGCTCGGTATAGAAGTGCGACGCCCATACAGAGTCTTTCAGCACCGTTTGCCACGTGAACCTTCTCCAGCCGTGTGTCATCATGAGCAGATCGCGGTGGCGCCGGGTTTCAGAAAGCTCATCTTTTAGATAATATCCCGGCGATGTGACGGTTCCTGCGAGATCGGACGTGAGCAGCAGATAGTTGGTGATGCTCATCGGGTACTCGTCCTGTGTTCTGACCTTCGTATCGTCGTAGATCGACAGTGAAAAATTCCCTGCAACGGGCGCGCCATCCTTGTCAGTCACGGTGATGTCGAGCGCTGCTTTCGATCGTTTCGTATAAGAGGGCTTATCCGCCTTGACCGAAAGTTTCAGGGCATCCTGGTGATTGACAAAGATCAGCCGCTCGCACTGGGGCTCCTGCGCGGCATCGAAGAGTGTGATCTGTGTGATGCCGGTGGGGAACTGGCGCTTGGGTAATATTTTGGTAAGCGTTGTGCCCGTGATCTCTCCCCGTGCTGCGAACGTAACAACACCCCGCGATTGCGCCACCAGGTAAATGAAACACGGATCGGGCGAAAAATTTTTGACGTTCGTGTACGCGATGATCCTGAGGTTGTCTCCTTCTTCCGTCACCCGCAGAATGTATCCCCTGGGTGCGAGCGCCGGCAATGGAAAGAACCCTTCGACGTTCCTGTCTCTTCTACACATCGGACGCTGCCGACGAAGTTGGCTGTGTAGATCTC
>NZ_JAHESF010000085.1:0-3147 GCF_018598225.1 Chryseosolibacter histidinae
CTTTTCAGGGGGACAGAATCTTCGATGAAGATTCAGGGGGTTCGAAGCGTTCGGGTAATTAGTACTGCTCAGCTTTGACATTTCTGCCTTTACACCTGCAGCCTATCAACGTCATCATCTCTGACGTCCCTTAATGGAAGTCTCATCTTGAGGTGGGTTTCGCGCTTAGATGCTTTCAGCGCTTATCCCGTCCCAACGTAGATACCCGGCGATGCAGCTGACGCCACAACCGGTACACCAGCGGTTAGTCCAACCCGGTCCTCTCGTACTAAGGTCAGAGCCTCTCAAACTTCCTACGCCCATCACAGATAGGGACCGAACTGTCTCACGACGTTCTGAACCCAGCTCGCGTGCCACTTTAATAGGCGAACAGCCTAACCCTTGGGACCTTCTCCAGCCCCAGGATGTGACGAGCCGACATCGAGGTGCCAAACCTCCCCGTCGATGTGAGCTCTTGGGGGAGATCAGCCTGTTATCCCCAGAGTACCTTTTATCCTTTGAGCGATGGCCCTTCCATGCAGAACCACCGGATCACTATATCCAACTTTCGTCCCTGATCGACTTGTCAGTCTCACAGTCAAGCATGCTTTTGCTATTGCACTCCACGTACGGTTACCAAGCGTACTGAGCATACCTTTGAAAGCCTCCGATACACTTTCGGAGGCGACCACCCCAGTCAAACTACCCACCACGCACTGTCTCCCCTTATCAGGGATTAGACATCAGATAGATAAAGGGTGGTATTTCACCGTTGACTCCCCTGAACCTAGCGGCCCAGGATCGACGCCTCCCACCTATCCTACACATCATCTACCCAATGTCAATGCGAAGCTATAGTAAAGGTTCATGGGGTCTTTCCGTCCCGTGACGGGTACACGGCATCTTCACCGTGACTACAATTTCACCGAGCTCATGGCTGAGACAGTGCCCAGATCGTTACACCATTCGTGCAGGTCGGAACTTACCCGACAAGGAATTTCGCTACCTTAGGACCGTTATAGTTACGGCCGCCGTTTACTGGGGCTTCAGTTCAACGCTTCGCCTTGCGACTAACGTCCCCCCTTAACCTTCCAGCACCGGGCAGGTGTCAGGCCATATACATAATCTTGCGATTTCGCATAGCCATGTGTTTTTGTTAAACAGTCGCCTGGGCCTTTTCGCTGCGACCTCTCTATCGCTAGAGGAGGCACCCCTTTTCCCGAAGTTACAGGGTTAATTTGCCTAGTTCCTTAGCCATGATTCACTCGAGCACCTCAGGATTCTCTCCTTGACTACCTGTGTCGGTTTGCGGTACGGGTAGCTTAATGATTAACGCTTAGAAGATTTTCTCGGAAGTCTGTTTACGTCCTCTATCCCTTCGGCCGAAGCCTCCAGGTACTGTTGGGTTTCAGCAAGCCTCGCGCATTTAACTACGAAGCCTATACCTACACCTTTTAACGCCCTATTTCGTCTGGGCGCGGAACTGTCACTACTCCTTCTCTCCATCGCTCATTAAGCCAGCATGGGAATATTAACCCATCGTCCATCAACTTCGCCTTTCGGCTTCGCCTTAGGTCCCGGCTTACCCGCGGTTGATTAGCATTGCCGCGGAACCCTTAGTCTATCGGTGGGCAGGGTTCTCACCTGCCTTATCGTTACTTATGCCTACATTTGCTTTTCTAACTGCTCCACCATCCATTACCAGATAGCTTCGCCGCTGTTAGAATGCTCCCCTACCACTCGTATTGCTACGAATCCTAAGCTTCGGTACTATACTTGATGCCCGATTATTATCGATGCTCTGTCGCTCGACCAGTGAGCTGTTACGCACTCTTTAAATGAATTGCTGCTTCCAAGCAAACATCCTGGCTGTCTCTGCAACTGAACCGCCTTAGTTCAACTTAGTATAGATTTTGGGACCTTAGCTGTAGGTCTGGGTTCTTTCCCTCTCGGACACGGACCTTAGCACCCATGCCCTCATTGCAGAGTATATTTAGTACCATTCGGAGTTCATCAGGATTTGGTAGGATGTGACTCCCCCTAGTCCTATTGGTAGCTCTACCTGTACTAAACTCTACCTCCACACTGCTCCTAAAAGCATTTCGGGGAGTACGAGCTATTTCTCAGTTTGATTAGCCTTTCACCCCTACCCTCAGTTCATCCAAAAACTTTTCAACGTTTACTAGTTCGGACCTCCATCCCGTGTTACCGGAACTTCATCCTGACCAAGGGTAGATCACAAAGTTTCGCGTCTACTCCCACTGACTAAGCGCCCTTTTCAGACTCGCTTTCGCTTCGGCTGCGGATCTTCAGACCCTTAACCTCGCCAGTGACAGTAACTCGTAGGCTCATTATGCAAAAGGCACGCCGTCACTGGATTACCCAGCTCCGACCGCTTGTAAGCGTATGGTTTCAGGTTCTATTTCACCCTCCTGTTCGGAGTACTTTTCACCTTTCCTTCACAGTACTGGTCCACTATCGGTCTCTCAGGAGTATTTAGCCTTACCAGATGGTGCTGGCAATTTCAAACGGGGCGTCTCCAACCCCGCCCTACTCAGGATACCTCTACGTAACACAACTTTACTCTTACGGGGCTCTCACCCTCTTTGGCCTGCCTTCCCATGCAGTTCAAATTCATTGTGTAGTCGATGTTAAGGTCCTATAACCCCTAACTAGCCGTAACTAGTCAGGTTTGGGCTCTTGCGCGTTCGCTCGCCACTACTTGCGCAATCACTAAATTGTTTTCTCCTCCTCCAGGTACTTAGATGTTTCAGTTCCCTGGGTTTGCTCTGTATTGCTACAGTAATGCATCTTCAATGCACTGGGTTGCCCCATTCGGAAATCTACGGATCAATTCCTATTTGCGGATCCCCGTAGCTTATCGCAGCTTATCACGTCCTTCTTCGCCTCTGAGAGCCTAGGCATTCCCCATACGCCCTTGATTACTTCTTTTAACGACTCCTCATCTCTCTATTCAAAAGTGAGGATCTCCTTTAATCTTAGGAATTTTTACCTATGTGCTCGCTCGTATGAAATGTTCTTTCTTCAAGAACACCCACTACTTACTTTCTTTTCTATTTTTCATTCCAAATCCTCTGTGCGGACTTGAAACTACTTCTACTCTTTCATCAGCATGTCAATGAACGTCTTCAAGAGTGTTTATCCAAT
>NZ_JAHESF010000086.1 GCF_018598225.1 Chryseosolibacter histidinae
GGCTCAGGTTGTTCAGTGGGCGTCCAAAGTAATCGATTTTTCATCTGAATTAACGCCTGTGCAGTACGCGGCCAAGCAAGCGTTAGGCAAACCTGACGTGTTGCCTGCCGGCGGCCAGAGCCCTAACGCCTGGGTGCCTGACAAACCGAAGCGTAAGGAATTCATCAAGCTCGGCTTCGCAAATCCTACCAGCATCCGCCAGATCGCTATTGCCGAATCGCATAACCCCAGCGCCATTTACAGGGTGCTTGCTTATGATGAAGCCGGACGTGAGTATGTGATCAATACCCTCAACCCGCAGGCAGTACCCCTGAAAGGCAGAATGCTCAATCTTTTTATGGAGCCCACGCCCTACAAAGTGGCCGCGGTGAAAATAGAGTTTGATGGCGCCGCATTGCCCGACTATTTCGGCATCGATGCTGTGGCCATTGCCGAATCAGGTTACCCCATTATTGCAGACATTCCTAAAATGCAGATGCTGGCTTCGGGCATCGTGATCGAAGCGCTCGACAAGAACGTGAACAGCGAATATGCCGAGCTCAATCCCCTGCTTTCGCCCGACGGAAAAACACTCTACTTCAGCCGCAAGAACCACCCCGGAAACGTGGGCGGTGTGAACGATAAAGAAGACATCTGGTATTCGGAGCTCGACTCAACAGGCCACTGGTCGCTGGCCAAGAACATGGGCGAGAAATTCAACAACGCAGATCCTAACTTCATCAACGCCATCCAGTCAGTAACCCCTGACGGCCGCACCGCCGTGATGCTGCTCGGTAACAAATACGGAGCGAACGGCAAAGTGCTCAGCGGTATCTCCCTGAGCTCGAACGTGGGCGGAAGCTGGTCTTCGCCGGTAGCGCTGAAGATCAAGAACGACTACAACTTCAACGAAAAAGCCAACTACTTCCTCACCAACAATCGCCAAACCCTGATCATGTCTGTAGAGCGTGAAGATTCACAAGGCGACCGCGACCTCTACGTGTCATTCATGCAACCCGACAGCCTCTGGACAGAGCCCCTGAACCTCGGCGATGTGGTTAACACCGCCAGTGAAGAATCAGCTCCTTTCCTGGCCTCGGATGACAAAACGTTGTACTTCTCCTCAAAAGGTTTTAGCGGATACGGCGCCAGCGACATCTATGTATCGCGCCGTTTAGACGATACCTGGACCAACTGGTCGGAGCCTGAGAACCTCGGACCTGAGATCAACTCTCCCCTCGAAGATCTCTTCTTCAACATTCCCGCTGCCAGCGAATACGCATACTACTCGAGGGGTGTTACCGAATCGAATACCGACATCTTCCGCATCAAGCTGCCCATCACGAAAGGACCTGAACAATGGGTTACTGTGAAAGGAAAGATCATCGACGCCACCACGGGTAAGGCTATGGGCGCGAAGATCGTCTATGAAAGACTTACCGACGGAAAAGAGCTCGGTGTGGCGCAGACCAATCCTCAAACCGGTGAATACGAGATCAGGCTACCGGCAGGCGCCATTTACGGTATCCGCGCAGAAGCAAAAGACAAGATCTCCGAAAGCCAGAACCTCGACCTGAGAAACATCACGGCCGAAAAGGTGATCGAACATGAAGACTTCAAGCTCGATCCTGTGAAGGCCGAGGCGATCGCCAAAGCGGAGACGGTTCAGGTTGATCCCATCAAGGTTGCCCCCGTGGAAGAGAAGGTTACCATCGTGCTTAACAACGTGTTCTTCGGCTTCAAGATGGAGGAGCTATATCCCGAATCTTTCCCCGAGCTCAACCGCATTGTTGCGCTCATGAACGAAAAGCCCGGCATGCAGATCGAGATCGTTGGTCACACCGATAACACCGGACCCGCCAATTATAACCTGGGCCTCTCCGAGCGTCGTGCGAAATCGGTAGTGAAATACCTGGTTGATAAAAATATTGACAGCAAGCGGATCACCGTTCGGTTCTTTGGAGAAAGCAAACCCATTGACACCAATGGCACGAAGGAAGGTCGCAGAAAGAACCGGAGGGTGGAATTCAAAATTGTGAAACTGTAAATTTATGATCATGACAATCCGAGTTCTCAGGTCAGCCGTACTGTTCGCCGTTTTCCCGGTTACACTTTTTGCCCAGGCGCCAGACAGCCTGGTGGTGGCAGAAGGTAAAGTGATCAACGCCGCCACACGCGAGCCCATTTCAGCACGCATCGTTTATTCGAGCCTTCCTTATGGCAACAGGGTCGGCGTCATCAACAACAGCGCATATTCCTTCCCCATGTTCGACGGCGAAAAATATTCCATCACCGTTGAAGCCCAGGGTTTCGCTCCCGCCAAATACATGCTCGATCCGGCGGAAGCCAACGCAGAAAAGAAGGTGATCAAAGACATCGAGCTGTCAAACGGCACCGCGCCCAGGGCCAGCAACCACGCTGTGGGCCACGTGATGCGCCTCAACAACCTGATCTTCGAGGTAGGTAATTCGAAGATCGATCCCGAGTCGTACAGCGAGCTTGACCTGGTGGTGGATATGATGAAAGACAATCCGTCTATGGTGATCCAGCTGGAAGGCCATACCGACTATGTTGGCATAGCCGCCGATAACCTCAAGCTGTCGCAGCGCAGGGTAGAATCTGTGAGAAGTTATCTCGGCAGCAAGGGCGTGAACAGAAACCGCATCAAGACCAAAGCCTTTGGTGGCACCCAACCCCTCTCACACGACGACACGCCCGAAGCCCACAGGTTGAACCGGAGGGTGGAGGTGAGGATATTGCAGAACTAGAATTAGTTGACAGTTGACAAACGCCCGATGGTCATCGGGCGCAATTGACAACGTTCGGAGTAAATTCAAGGAAACTGTTTGCTGAATCTGAAATCGAAGTCTGATCGGGTTATCATTCTCTGCGTATTGTCAATTGCCCTTTTGTCAATTGTCAATTAGACGCCA
Organism: Chryseosolibacter histidinae; assembly: GCF_018598225.1. Classification (GTDB taxonomy): domain Bacteria; phylum Bacteroidota; class Bacteroidia; order Cytophagales; family Cyclobacteriaceae; genus Chryseosolibacter; species Chryseosolibacter histidini. The sequence continues at coordinate 2,913 of NZ_JAHESF010000086.1, forward strand.
TCGCTAACGCACTGTCTCTCCGCATCATCTGGATTCTGCGGATGCAGCTCTCTTTCTTCGCGGCGTCGAGCTTGCTTTCCCTTACCGACAACAGGAGGATCCTGGATAATTCTTCGATGCGTGGCGAGCGGTATTTTTCGATGGCTTTATCGAGGTGGGCTATTGAAGACTCCAGCGCGCCGTTGTTGAGCGCTTCCACCGCCAGGTTATAGTGCAGCAATCCCTGGAGCTCATCGAGGTCTATGGCGTTGTATAGCTTCACATCAAACTGGTAATAGGTCTTGTCGTTCCTGGCCTGCACTACCGTATTCTGCTTGTAACCATCTATACGTTTTACGATCTCGCGGTCGTCAGCCACAAAACCTTTCAGGGGGTCCGTTGCTTCGAAAAGGATCTTGCCTTCGCTGGTCTCCGCCAGCAAAAAAATGTGGTAGTTGGTTTCAATGATGGTGTAGCGGAACCCGAGCTCCTCCAGCATCAGCGCGTATAAGGCAGTGCCCGTAAGGCAATTGTAAGTGCCGTTGCTGAACAGCTCGTTGAACGTAGCGTATTCTTTGTATTGCTTCAGGAACTTGTTGTGGGTTCTGGAAAAGACGTGGCCGAGAAAAGCTTTTTCATCTTTGAACGAAGCGCTTTTGGCCTTGAAACGTGCGATGCTTTTTTCTACGGCGTCGTAAGAGACCTGGCTATTGTCTGCGGTGCGTCCGTAGGCGGCGAAGTAGTACCGGATCTTTGAAGCGGGATCATCGAAAGCCATAACATGCTGGCCCATCGCCAGGATCCCCAAAAAAACTATCGCCCCAATCGATCTCATGTTACGCCAATGTTAACAAATCGTTACTAATGTTAATATACGGATAATATTAACATCGTGTGCACTGACTTGGCCCTGCAAATCAATGGCTGTAAGATTTTGCCTATCTTTAAATAATATGGCTGTCGTTATAGAAAAACCGGGCCACCAGCTGGAAACCGCCTTCCTGGCCTTAAAACAGACTTTTCCCACTGTAAAAGCCGCGCCCCTCAACGACCGGAAGAAGAGGCTTGAAAAACTGCGTCATTGGATCCACAGCAACCGTCCCCGCATCCACGAAGCCATGCACAACGATTTCAGGAAAGCTGCCGTGGAGGTTGACGCCATCGAGCTCTTTCATGTGCTCAATGAGATCAAGGTTGCGCTCAATAATGTAGACGACTGGGTGAAGCCGAAGAAGATAGATGCCCCCATTACCATGCTGGGCACACGGTCGTTCATCCAGTATGAGCCCCGTGGCGTGTGCCTCATCATCGCGCCATGGAACTATCCGTTCAGCCTGGCGATCGGTCCGCTGGTTTCGGCGCTCGCAGCGGGCAACACGGTGATGCTGAAACCCTCCGAGCTTACACCCCACGTTTCGGCCCTGATCAATGAGATGGCCAGCGAAATTTTTGACGATGGCACGGTGAAAGTTGCAGAGGGCGGTCCTGAAGTATCGCAGCACCTGCTGAACCTGCCTTTTGATCATATCTTTTTTACGGGAAGTCCCGCCATAGGCAAGCTAGTGATGAAAGCTGCGGCCGAAAACCTCGCTTCGGTAACCCTGGAGCTTGGGGGCAAATCACCCACCATCATCACCCATTCGGCCAACATCAAGGAGGCAGCCCAGCGAAGCGCGGTAGCCAAGTTTGTGAACAACGGGCAAACCTGTGTAGCCCCGGATTATGTTCTGGCCGACGAAAAAATTGCAGGCAAACTGGTGGAGGAGCTCATCGCGCAGACCCGGAAGCTGTTTTCAATAAATGGAGACCTTGAA
>NZ_JAHESF010000087.1 GCF_018598225.1 Chryseosolibacter histidinae
CCGGGTTGTGTTGCCGTGATCTCTGTTGTACCGTCGCCCACAATGGTGACTGTATTTCCGTTCACCTGAGCTACCGAAGGATCGCTGCTGCTATAGATAACATCAAGCCCCGATGAGCTTGTGGCCGTTAAAGTGAAATCGGGATCACCCATGGTTTTTTGATCAAGGGCATCGAAGGTGATTGCTTGATCTGCTTTTGTGATCGTTAAGGTTCCGTTCGTGTAAGCGATAGCATAATTATCTGCGCTTCCGCCAGTGGGCACGATAGCGTAAGCGCCTGGGCTACTCGACGATGTTGCTGTTGTGGAGGCAACTGGTACGGTAATGTCGCTGGCATCATCGCCATTCACAAATCCTGAATAAGATATGGTGAGCGCAGGATTATCACTTCCGTAAGGCCTGGTTTTGTCATCAGCTTTGGCGGTGAGGGCGGCTTTGTTTACGGTAAAGGTGTGGCTCACACTGGTTGCCGCATAATAATGGGGATTGCCTGCCTGTGACGCTGTAATGGTTGTTGTACCGACGCCTACAACGGTGACCGTACTGCCGGAGATCGTTGCCACAGCCGTGTTTGAGCTTTTATAGGCTACCACAAGACCTGACGAAGCTGTTGCATTCAATTGAAAGGAAGCTGCACCATATGTTTTTGAAGCAATGGCGTCAAAGTCAATTGTTTGATCCTGTTTTGCCGCATGGAATATTTCCAGGGCACCACTGAACCTGCTTACAACATAAGCATAATCGCCAGAGGCAAAAACGAAAGAAGGGCCATCCAACAAAGCGCCGCCACTACCCTGAATCAGGCTTCCTACATGCACGGGAGCTGAGGGGTTGGAAATGTCGATGAGCTCAAGTGTATTTTTATCACGGCTTACTACGAAGGCATAGTCTCTGGAGACTGCAACGGAATAAGGGAGATCCAGCAAGGCACCATCTGTACCATGTTTAAGGTTACCTTTATAGACGGGAGCTGACGGGTTAGAGATGTCGATGATCTCAAGTGCATCGCTTTCAGCACTTGTCACGTAAGCATGGCTTCCGGAGACGAAAACAGAAGTAGGAGTCTGCAGCAAGGCTCCACCTGTGCCGCTGGCCAGGCTACCTTTATGAACGGGTAATGCAGGATTAGAAATATCAACGATCTCAAGTGCGTTGCTGAGTGTACTTGCCACATAAGCATAGTTGCCGGAGACGTAAACAGACCAGGGACGGGACAGCAAAGCTCCGCCCATTCCGTCTTTCAAACTGCCTTTATGAACAGGAGCTGCAGGATTGGATATATCAATGATCTCGAGTGCATCGCTGCTGTAGCTTGCTACATAAGCATAGTTGCCCGAAACATAAACGGACTGGGGATAATCCAGCAAAGCGCCGCCGGTGCCATGGGTTAGGCTACCTTTATGAACAGGAGCAGCCGGATTGGATATATCTATAATTTCAAGTGCCTTGTCGCCGATTGATGTTACATAAGCGTAGTTGCCAGATACAAAGACAGACTGGGGTGAATTCAACAACGCCCCATTTGTGCCATTGGTCAAGCTTCCCTTGTGAACAGGGATGGCGGGGTTGGAAATATCCACGACTTCAAATGCATTGATCCCGGCGCTCGCTACGTAAGCGTAGCTACCGGAAACGTAGACCGATTGAGCACCCGCCAGCAAGGGCTTACCGGCGCCGTTTATAATGTTGCCCACATGCGCAGGTGACGATGGATTGGAAATATTAACGATCTCTAACGCGTCATATCCCTGCACAGCAATGTATGCGTAGGTCCCTGAGATAAAAACAAAACGAGCAGCATCCAGCAACGCTCCACCAGCGCCATCAGCCACGCTGCCTTTATGAGCAGGGGCAGCGGGATTGGAAATATCAACGATCTCAAGCACATCGCTGTTATAGCCCGCTACATAAGCATAGTTACCGGAAACAGAAACTGAAACAGCACCATCCAACATAGCTCCGCCGCTGCCGTGGGCCACGCTGCCTTTATGAACAGGGGCTGCAGGATTGGAAATATCAACGATCTCAAGCACGTAGCTGTTGTAACTCGCCACATAAGCGTAGTTACCCGACACAGAAACAGAAATAGGACCATCCAGCATAGCTCCGCCGCTGCCATGGGTCAGGCTGCCTTTGTGGACAGGCGCTGCAGGGTTTGAAATATCAACGACCTCAAGCGCATCGCTGCCAAAGCTTGCTACGTAAGCGTAGTTGCCCGAAACATAGACAGATTGGAGATCGTTCAGTAAAGCACCACCTGTGCCATGTATCAGCCTGCCTTTATGAACAGGAGCAGCGGGGTTGGAAATATCAACGATCTCAAGCGCATCGTTACTGTAGCTCGCCACATAAGCATAGTTACCCGAAACATAAACAGACATAGGAGTCGTCAGCAAGGCCCCGTAGCCACTTATATCGTGTTCCAAACTACCTTTATGAACCGGCGCCGATGGATCAGAGATATCAACAATCTCAAGTGCATTACTGCCAAGACTTGTTATATAAGCATAGTTACCTGAAACAAAAATAGAACTGGGTGCCACCAGCAAGGCGCCGCCTGTACCGTGCTTGAGGCTACTTTTGTGAACCGGTAACGACGGATCGGAAATATCAACGATCTCAAGCGCATTGCTGTTATAACCCGCCACATAAGCATAGTCACCCGAAACGAAAACTGAAGAAGCATCGATCAGCATAGCACCACCAGTACCATGAACCAGGCTGCTTACATGTGTCTGGCCATACATAACACCTGTCAAAAATAGCATCGATGTGATGATGCCAAGTTTCAGTACACGGCAAAACACCCCGCAATACATCGAAAGAGAACTTGTTCCCACACGCTTGAGCTGGCCATCGACGCTGATTCGTTTTGTAAAAAATATCATTGTAGTCGTTTATCTAATTCTAATCGTTTGAACATTACATCCGGTCCTTTCGCGCTTCGATAGTTTCGGTTTCTACAAAATCAGAGATCAGGCACCGGAGCGAACTATTAATCCCTGTGCACTAGTTGACGGCGCCCCGGATGCCTGATGTCTGAGGGGCTATCTCGAGAATACAAATTCATATTGACCGCCTACAGACGATACTCTTCCATGGGGTGGCTGGTACTGCATTTGAAGCTTCAGCTGTGAAGCTGACAGCTCACTGACGTGGAGCTCCACTCCGTCGTTCCGCACGATGTCATAATCCTGCGATCCGGAAACCTCGCGCAGTGTAAATGATCCGCTCGCCGGCCAGATCGGATCAACCGGCGGGGCTACGGTAAAAGTTTTGTTGCCTTTTATGGTCAATATGGGACCGTTGAAAGCGCGTGTTACATCAACACCGTTGACCCTGGCCTGCTGCAGGTGCCAGGTGAAGGAAAGCTTTTGAAGAAATTGTTTTTCAGGACCGGGCTTCTCGTTATCATTATCGCAGCCGGTAATCAGTAGGTTGATGGTCAGCAGCGCCAGCACTGCCGTTAATTTTCTATTCATATATTTCAGGAAATAGTTTACAAAGTTGATTTACTGTTTTACGATCTGCCGTGTGATCACCTGGCGACTTGTGCCGATCTTCACGTGATAAATACCGGGTTGAAGATGATCAACGCGTAATGCCATATCTTCCCCTGAAGAAGCAATCTCACGGGCAACCATGCGGCCCATGGCATCGAACATTTCAACGTGAACCGGTTCTGCAGCGGGAACCCTGATGTTGAGCGCATCATGCACCGGGTTCGGGTAAACACCTACCAGTATTTCATCGGCACCCTCCAGATCAGTAATAAGCTCCACAACGAGTGTTTGCTGTACAGACGAAGCGGCTTCGAACATGTCGTTGCCCGGCTGCGAAGCAGTGATGACGGTGGTACCCGCGCCTTGCAGCGTAATGGTGTTGTTCATAACCGTTGCCACGGAGGCGTTACTGCTTTCGTACACCACAGAAAGGGATGAGCTGGCGGTTGCCGATAATGTGAAAGGCGCTTCACCAAACATCTTCGAAGGTAATTCAGCGAAAGCGATTGACTGAAGGTTCTTCAGGATGTTCAGTATTTGTGGTACCTGCATGGCTGGCTCATAGTTCTCATTACCAGCCTGATTGGCGGC
>NZ_JAHESF010000088.1 GCF_018598225.1 Chryseosolibacter histidinae
TGTTTGATACCTTTTTTCCGAATAGACCTCTATCGATCTATTCTCATGGCTCCCGATTTTTCTTGTGTCCTGTCTCAATCTCGCGACTGAAACTTTCCTTTCAGAATTTGACTCATAAACACCTCGCAGTATTCATGGGTCCGCTATCAATTATCATCCATTCAAAGAACGTTTTGAGATAACCAAAAACAATGTGTTTTTAGTTCTCATTGGAGTTTCATTTTATGAACCTCGTCAATCTTGTTGTTTCAACCACTTCCTTCCGAATTGGGAGTGCAAAGGTATCAGAGATGGTATCACAATGCAAGTGTCTGTCAAAAAAATTTTTTTAAACAGATACGGCGTGCCTGTATACGGTCTGCGTACGGTCGGGTCCCGTAGAGATAAGGGTAATAGGAACTTTAAGCTCTTCTTCCAGAAAATCAATGTATTGGCTCAGCTCAAAAGGCATTGCTTTATCTGAAATTCCTGAAAGCTCTGTATTCCAGCCTTTTAGCTCAGTATAAACCGGCGTAATCTTCTGGTTTACAAACTCATAAGGCAACGCATCCGTGATGGTGCCGTCTTTCAGCTGATATTTTGTACAAACTTTTATTGTTGAAAAAATATTCAATACATCCGCCTTCATCATCAGCAGCTGTGTCACACCATTGATCATGATCGAATATTTCAGCGACGGCAGATCGATCCAGCCACACCGCCTCGGGCGTCCGGTAGTGGATCCGAACTCATTCCCCTGCTTGCGCATGAGCTCACCCTGGTCGTCCAAAAGCTCCGTAGGAAAAGGGCCGCTTCCCACCCGCGTGCTGTAAGCCTTGAAGATACCGAACACCTCCCCGATCTTATGTGGGGCAATACCAAGACCTGTACAGGCGCCTGCTGTCACCGTGTTGGAGCTGGTAACGAACGGATAACTTCCGAAATCGATATCGAGCAACGACCCCTGCGCTCCTTCTGCGAGGATCGAAGAACCTTTTTTCAATTCATTGTTGAGAAAATATTCACTTTCGATCAGGTTGAACTGCTTGAGGAAAGTGATCGCATCCAGGAACTGCTTCTCCAACTCATTCCAGTCATACTGAATGTCGTGCGCTTTCAATATGTTGAAGTGGATGCTTGTCAGTTTTTTAAACTTGTCGGAAAAATTGTCGGCAAGAATATCACCTACACGCAATCCCTGTCGCCCGATCTTGTCCTGGTACGTAGGACCGATGCCCTTCAGCGTGGAGCCGATCTTGTTCTCTCCTTTCTCTTTCTCATATGCCTGGTCCAGCAGCCTGTGCGTGGGAAGGATCAGCGTTGCTTTCTTCGAGATAAAAAGGTTGGCCTTGATGTTCAGGTTGAACTTCTGAAGTTTCTCGATCTCTGTTTTAAAGACGATGGGATCGAGCACCACCCCATTACCGATAACGTTTTTGGTTTTCTCTCTGAATATGCCGGAAGGGATCTGGTGCAGTACGTGCTTGATTCCGTCGAACTCCAACGTATGACCTGCGTTGGGTCCTCCCTGGAAACGTGCTACCACATCATATTTGGGCGCAAATACATCAACGATCTTTCCCTTACCTTCATCGCCCCACTGAAGGCCTAACAGTACATCTACTTTCGACATTTTATTTCTTTGAGAGTTTTAGAACCTCTGCTTCACTCTGAACGATCTGGAAGATGGCATTAAGCTTCGTGATCACCAGAAGCTTCTGAACGTTTTCAGATGGTTTCATCAGGTAAACCTCGCCTCCTTTGTTCCTGAATTTTGTCAGGATGGTGATGAGCACGCCGATGCCACTGCTGTTGATATACCGGAGACCGGAAATATCAATGATGCAGGTATATACCTGTTGCTGAATGGCATTGCTGACGATGTCAAGAATATTAACACCATTGTCTTCTCCGATCAGATCTCCGGAGAGACGTATGATGAGGGAGTCGTCTTTTATTTCTTTTTCAAAGGTCATCGAGCTGGAGGTTAAGGCCTAGGTTCAATTTAAAGATTTACGGTGCTCACAATTCTGTTTGGTGCACGCCGCATACAGGATCAGCGAATGGTGAAGCACATTAAAATGCAGGATCTCCTCTACCGTGGTCTGGATGTTCTGGATCCGGGGATCGCAAAACTCCACCACCTGGTGACACTCTGTGCAGATCAGGTGATCGTGCTGTTTATACCCGTATGATTTTTCATACTGGGCGAGGTTTTTACCGAACTGGTGTTTGCTTACCAGGTCGCATTCCACAAGCAGGTCGAGCGTATTGTACACCGTGGCCCTGCTTACCCTGTAATTTTTATTCTTCATGCTGATGTAGAGCGATTCCACATCAAAATGCCCGTCGCGCGAGTAAATCTCTTCCAAAATAGCATAGCGCTCCGGTGTTTTCCGCAGCTCCTTGTTCTCAAGGTAAGCCGTGAAAATCTTTTTAACCTCTTCGTAAATCTTCGGATTCAGCGCCATATTCAAATCAAGGGGTCAAAGATAACATTCGAATCCCCCTTTCAAAAACGATTTATTCCTTTGAATCAAATCTGCTCACTTTTACAACCCCTTCCACCTTCTCCAGCTTGCCGATCAATTGCTCCAAATGCCGTGTATCGTTCACGTAAAGCATGATTTCGCCGTCAAAGATGCCATTATCGGTATGGATCGACATAGAGCTCATGTTCACTTTAAGCTCTTCCGAGATGATCTTCGAAACATCATTTATGAGCCCTACCCGGTCTGTTCCCTTGATTTTCAGGCCCGTGAGGAAAGCCACCTCGTGCTGGGAAGTCCATTTTGCCTTTACCACCCGGTTGCCATGGTGCGACAGCAGCTCGGGCGCATTCGGGCAGTTGGTTCTGTGGATCTTGATACCTTCGTTCACGGTAACAAAACCGAACACGTCGTCACCGGGGATCGGGGTGCAACATTTGGCCAGCTTGTAATCAACAACGTCCATGTCTTCACCCACCAGCAAGATATCTTCGTAGCGGCCTTTGATCTTGGTGATCTCCTGCTCGATCGTTTTGGCATCGGCCACCTGCAGGTTGGGCTTAGAGCGGATGGGCGACGCCGGGCGATTCTCCACAAAGCGTTTGATATCGGCCGTGGTGATAAAACCTGCCCCTACCCTGAAATACAGGTCAAAATGTGTGGCTGCCTTAAAATAGTCGCGCATCTGTTCCAGCAGCTGCTGGGTGGGCTCTTCTTTCAGTTGCCTGATCTTGCGCAGAATGATCTCCTTACCTTCTTCCGCCGATTTCTTTTTGTCTTCCTTCAGCTCTTCCTTGATCCGCGATTTGGCTTTGGAGCTCACCACAAACCGGAGCCAGTCTTCGTGAGGCTTCTGCTTCTGTGACGTGAGGATCTCGATCTGGTCGCCGTTCTTCAACACGTAATTACTGTGTCGTTTACCCATCTCCGAGCCCCTGAGCCCAGAGGCCAAGTCCGGAGGCGCGGGCGGGGGGCAAATAAGAGGGGGGGGGGGGGGGGGGG
>NZ_JAHESF010000089.1 GCF_018598225.1 Chryseosolibacter histidinae
TTCACAGTCACCGTTACCGTGTTGTTCATCTCTGTATCACAACCTGTAGCAGTGGTGATGGCCAGTACATTGAAGGTGGTGCTCGCCGTCAGATTGCCTGTCGGAAGGTTGATCAGTCCACCTGTGCCTGCCACCGGTGAGCCGATCGCTATGTCACCCGCATCGTTACGGAGCTGGTAAGTGACACCGCTTTGGCTGCTGGCGATCTGGATGTTGGTTGAAGTACCGTAGCAGATATTGGGAGCTGCGGCTGTCAACGTAAGACCTGTCGGAACCGGATCAACGGTGATGCTTACGGTTTTCTGTGACGTACACACTACACCGAAGTTATCCGTAACCGTTACTGTGAAGTTGTAGATCGTCTGGCTCGTGATGTCCGGAGGTGTGAAAGTCGGGTTGGCGACGTTCGTGGCTGACAAGCCCGTTGCAGGTGCCCACGAGTAAGTATATCCTGAGCCTACTGTTCCTCCCGTGGCCGAAGCAGTTAGCGTTGCAGTCTCATCCTCACACAATATATAGTCACTTGATACCGCCGATGCTGTGAGCTGGGAGTTCACGGTTACCGTAACGGTGTTGTTCATCTCTGTATCACAACCTGTAGCAGTGGTGATGGCCAGTACATTGAAGGTCGTGCTCGCGGTCAGGTTGCCTGTCGGGAGGTTGATCAGTCCACCTGTACCTGCCACCGGGGAGCCGATCGCTATGTCGCCCGCATCGTTACGGAGCTGGTAAGTAACACCGCTCTGGCTGCTGGCGATCTGGATGTTGGTTGAACTACCATAGCAGATATTGGGAGCTGCGGCTGTCAACGTAAGACCTGTCGGAACCGGATCTACAGTGATGCTTACGGTTTTCTGTGACGTACACACTACACTGAAGTTATCTGTAACGGTTACTGTGAAGTTGTAAATTGTCTGACTTACAATGTTCGGAGGTGTGAAAGTCGGGTTAGCGACGTTCGTGGCTGACAAGCCCGTTGCAGGTGCCCATGAGTATGTATAGCCTGAGCCTACTGTTCCTCCAGTAGCTGAAGCCGTCAGTGTTGCGGTCTCATCCTCACACAATATATAGTCACTTGATACCGCCGATGCTGTGAGCTGTGAGTTCACGGTTACCGTAACCGTGTTACTCATCTCTGTGTCACAACCTGTAGCTGTAGTGATGGCCAGTACATTGAAGGTGGTGCTCGCGGTCAGATTGCCTGTCGGGAGATTGATCAGTCCACCTGTGCCTGCTACCGGGGAGCCGATCGCTACATCACCCGCATCGTTACGAAGCTGGTAAGTGACACCAGCCTGGCTTCCCGCGATCTGGATGTTGGTCGAGGTGCCGTAGCAGATGTCGGGAGCGGCGGCGGTCAATGTAAGACCTGTCGGAACCGGATCAACGGTGATGCTTACGGTTTTCTGTGACGTACACACTACACCGAAGTTATCCGTAACGGTTACTGTGAAGTTGTAGATCGTCTGACTTGCAATGTTCGGAGGTGTGAAAGTCGGGTTGGCGACGTTAGTGGCTGACAAGCCCGTTGCAGGTGCCCACGAGTATGTATAACCTGAGCCTACTGTTCCTCCAGTAGCTGAAGCCGTCAGTGTTGCGGTCTCATCCTCACACAATATGTAATCGCTCGATACCGCCGATGCCGTGAGCTGTGAGTTCACGGTCACTGTAACGGTGTTGTTCATCTCTGTATCACAACCTGTGGCAGTGGTGATGGCCAGTACATTGAAGGTGGTGCTCGCGGTCAGATTGCCTGTCGGAAGGTTGATCAGTCCGCCTGTGCCTGCTACCGGGGAGCCGATCGCTACATCACCAGCATCGTTACGGAGCTGGTAAGTAACACCGCTCTGGCTGCTGGCGATCTGGATGTTGGTTGAAGTACCATAGCAGATATTGGGAGCTGCGGCTGTCAACGTAAGACCTGTCGGAACCGGATCTACTGTGATGCTCACGGTTTTCTGTGACGTACACACTACACCGAAGTTATCCGTAACAGTTACGGTGAAGTTGTAGATCGTCTGACTTGCAATGTTCGGAGGTGTGAAAGTCGGGTTGGCGACGTTCGTGGCTGACAAGCCCGTTGCAGGTGACCACGAGTAAGTATATCCTGAGCCTACTGTTCCTCCCACTGCAGAAGCGGTTAGTGTTGCGGTTTCGTCTTCACACAATATATAATCACTTGATACCGCCGATGCCGTGAGCTGTGAGTTCACAGTCACCGTTACCGTGTTGTTCATCTCTGTATCACAACCTGTAGCAGTGGTGATGGCCAGTACATTGAAGGTAGTGCTCACGGTCAGATTGCCTGTCGGGAGATTGATCAGTCCGCCTGTGCCTGCTACCGGGGAGCCGATCGCTACATCACCCGCATCGTTACGGAGCTGATAAGTGACACCGCTTTGGCTGCTGGCGATCTGGATATTAGTTGAGGTGCCGTAGCAGATATTGGGAGCTGCAGCCGTCAATGTAAGACCTGTCGGAACCGGATCTACTGTGATGCTTACGGTTTTCTGTGACGTACACACTACACCAAAGTTATCCGTAACCGTTACTGTGAAGTTGTAAATTGTCTGGCTTGCAATGTTCGGAGGTGTGAAAGTCGGGTTTGCGACGTTCGTAGCTGACAAGCCCGTTGCAGGTGCCCATGAGTAAGTATATCCTGAGCCTACGGTTCCTCCCACTGCAGAAGCGGTTAGTGTTGCGGTTTCGTCTTCACACAATATATAATCACTTGATACCGCCGATGCTGTGAGCTGGGAGTTCACGGTTACCGTAACCGTGTTATTCATCTCTGTATCACAACCTGTAGCAGTAGTGATGGCCAGTACATTGAAGGTGGTGCTCGCAGTCAGATTGCCTGTCGGAAGGTTGATCAGTCCGCCTGTGCCTGCTACCGGGGAGCCGATCGCTATGTCACCAGCATCGTTGCGAAGCTGGTAAGTGACACCGCTCTGGCTGCTGGCGATCTGGATATTGGTTGAAGTGCCGTAGCAGATGTTAGGAGCTGCAGCTGTCAACGTAAGGCCCGTCGGAACCGGATCAACGGTGATGCTCACGGTTTTCTGTGACGTACATACTACACCGAAGTTGTCTGTAACGGTTACTGTGAAGTTGTAAATTGTCTGGCTTGCAATGTTCGGAGGTGTGAAAGTCGGGTTGGCGACGTTCGTAGCTGACAAGCCTGTTGCGGGTGCCCATGAGTAAGTATATCCTGAGCCTACTGTTCCTCCCACTGCAGAAGCGGTTAGTGTTGCGGTTTCGTCTTCACACAATAT
>NZ_JAHESF010000008.1 GCF_018598225.1 Chryseosolibacter histidinae
ACCCTGAAGTCGTCGGCACCGAAAGTAGGCGAGGTATGTACCACACCGGTACCATCTTCAGTGGTCACAAAATCACCTGCCACCACCTGAAACGCCTTGTCGGCATCATACAGTGGCTGAAGGTAGGGCATCAGCTGCTCGTAACGCACGCCCACCAGCTTCTTGCCTGCAAATTCCTGGATCACCTGGTAAGGAATGGCCTTGTCGCCGGGTTTGTAATCTTCCAGCTTCAGGTCTTTATTCTTGTCAGAGAAGTATTTTCCGAACAGGTCTTTGGCCAGCACCACGCTCACGGGCTTGTGGGTGTACGGGTTGAACGTATTCACCTGCACGTAGGTGATCTTCTCTCCCACGGCAAGGGCGGTGTTAGAGGGAAGGGTCCAGGGTGTGGTGGTCCAGGCCATGATGTACACCTTGCGTTCTCCGGCCTGTGCCGTGAAAAGGAAATCCGAGGCCGGGTTCTTTTTCACTTCGAACTGGGCTACGATGGAGGTATCCTTCACGTCTTTATAACAGCCCGGCAGGTTCAGCTCGTGTGAGCTCAGCCCTGTGCCGGCGGCAGGTGAATAAGGCTGTATGGTGTAGCCCTTATACAATAACTTTTTATCGTAGAGCTCTTTCAGGATCCACCACAGTGTTTCGATGTATTCTTTCTCGTAGGTGATGTAAGGCGCCTTGAGATCGACCCAATAGCCCATTTTGCGGGTCAGGTCGTCCCACTGGTCTTTGTACATCATCACCGTCTCGCGGCACTTCTTATTGTAATCTTCGATGGAGATCTTTCTGCCGATGTCGTCTTTGGTGATGCCCAGCAGTTTTTCAACCTGAAGCTCCACCGGAAGGCCGTGTGTATCCCAGCCTCCTTTACGCTTCACCTGGAAACCCTGGAGGGTCTTGTAACGGCAGAAGATATCTTTTACCGTGCGGGCCATCACGTGGTGGATGCCGGGTGTTCCGTTAGCCGATGGCGGCCCCTCATAAAAAGTAAAGGTGGGGGCGCCTTCCCGGTTAGTTACCGATTTTTCAAAAATCTGTTCTTTGTTCCAGAAATCAAGCACTTCTTCCGCGATCCGCGCAAAGTTCAGTTCTTTAAATTCTTTGTATTTACCCGCCATGGAGTGCAAAAACTAGGTTTTCAGTGTGAATAAGAGCGCAAAGATAGTTAGGCATTAGGGATTGGGCATTAGCCATCCGGCACTTTTTTGAGGGTATTTCCCTCCTGCAATGCTGATCCTAAGGCCCCTATTTAGACGCCGGTATAATAACCGGAATTACAGTTCCTTTAGTTTCCTTTAATTATTCAGCAGCCGAGTGCCTGTTGTGGATCCTGATCTTATCCAGGTCTATCTCCTCATCTTCGTGCTCGCCGTAGTAGCTGGGGCCCAGCTCGTCGATGAGCATATCGTCTTTCTTGCGGGGCTTGTCAAACGTCATGATCAGCGCCGGCAACAGGATCAGGTTGGTGAACATGGAGATCACCAGCGTGGTTGATGTCAACAGGCCCAGCGCGATGGTTCCGCCAAAAGAAGAGAACGCAAAGATGATGAAGCCTGCAAAAAGCACGATGGAAGTATACATGATGCTTTTGCCGGTCTCCATGATGCTATCGCTCACAGCCACGGGGATGAAGAAGTTGTTGGCCAGGATCTCCTGCCTGTATTTGGCCAGGAAACGGATGGAGTTGTCTACCGAGATGCCGAAAGTGATGCTGAAGATCAGCGCCGTGCTGGCTTTCAGCGGAATGTCAAGATAACCCATGATGCCCGCCGTGATCATCAACGCCAGCAGGTTGGGGATGAGCGAGATCACGATCATGCGCACATTGGCAAACAACGCCGCCATAGAAAGTGTGATAAGCAAAAAGGCCAGCAGCAAGCTCTCCTGCAGGTTGGCGATCAGGAATTTGGTACCCTTGATAAAGATCTTGGTTGATCCCGTGATGGCGGTTACTACGGTGTCTTTTCCTTCCGGAACGAGCAGCGCCTTCATTCTCGGCTCGATGGTGTAGTGCACGAGCGAATCGAGGCGTACGGAGCCGATGTCTGCCATCTGGCACGAAATGCGCATAGTGGTCAACGTTGAATCCACAAACGAGGTAAACACCCCACTGTTGTCGCTCTGGTTCTTCATGTAAGGAAGAATGAAGTTGCGTTCACCTCTCGAGGGAAGGGAATAGCGGGCAGGGTTGTTATTGTAGAATCCCTGCTTGGCCGCCTTCACCAGGCTCACCAGCGACAGGGGCTTGGATACTTCGGGCAATGAATCGAGGAAGCTCTCGAACGCTTCGATCTTTTGAAGATTATTCACTTCCATCAGGGGGCGCCGTTTTTTGCTTTTGAACTCCACCACCATTTCAAGGGGCATCACACCGCTGAAATTCTGCTCGAAGAAAACGAGATCTTTTTTCACGTCGCTGTCTTCCGGCACATCATCCACCATAAAAGAGACCGACCTCAGCTTGGCGATGCCCAGTATCGATAATATCGTCAGCGCCATGGACGCGATATAGATAATGGGCCTGTGACGGTGCACGGTAATATCGATCGCCTTGAGGAAACGGCCCATCACACGGAAGTTGAGGTGACGCAGGTGCCGCTCCGTGGGTGTGGGCAGCCATGAGAAAATGCTGGGGATCATCACCAGGCTCACAAAAAAGAGCGCCATGATATTGATACCTGCAACAATACCGAATTCACGCAGGATGAGGATATCGGTGGAGAGCAGTGTTAAGAAACCAATGGCTACGGTAAGGTTGGTGAGAAATGTGGCGAGCCCCATCTTCTTCACCACGGTGGTGATCGCTTCAAGCTTGTCTTTGGTTCTGACGAACTCGAGATGATATTTGTTCAGCAGGTAAATGGCATTGGTGATACCGATGGTCACGATCACCGGAGGAATGAGTCCGCTGAGCAGGGTGATCTTGAAGCCGAAGATCGACAAGGTGCCCAGCGTCCACACCACCACGATGGCGATGATGATCATGGAGAACATGACGGCGCGAAACGAGCGGAAGAAAACAAACATGATGAGGCCGGTGATAATGGCCGATGCATACAAAAAGAGCTGCATCTCACGTTTCACTTTATTGGCTACCACGGTGCGGATAAAGGGAAGCCCTGCAAGGTGAAGCTTGATGCCCGTCTGGTGCTCAAAGGCCTCGCATTCTTTCACCAGGGCAGCGGTCAACGGCTCGCGCAGTGAAGAGTTCATCACATCCTTATTGACGGTGATCACCGCCATGGTGGCGCCGTTGGTCTCATTGATGAGGCGGCCACTGTAGAATTTCTGGTCGAGCGCAAACTTCAGCAGGCTGTCGTATTGCCTGGAGTCTTTCATGCGGTCAGGGAAAATATTGGCCAGGTAGAACCTGGTGTTGGCCGTGTCTTTGAGGATCATCTTCATCAGGGGCAGTGAGATCACTTCGCTCACACCGCTGATCTGTTTGATGTTCCTGCCCAGTGTGCGATACGCCTCAAAATTGCGCTGCTCATAAATGGCGCTGTCTTTCACACCAATGGCTATGATGTTACCGTCTTCACCGAACTGTGCCCTGAAACGCTGCAGCATCACCATATCAGGATCGTCCAGGGGCACCGTGCGGGCAAAATCGTAGCTCATCTGCACCCGGGACGCATAATATCCCATAACAATGGTGATGATGCCGATCAAAAGAATGAGCGAAAGGCGGTACTGAATAATGAACCTGGCGATTTTATTCCACATGGACGGTCTGCAGTTTTAAAAGTGGGCCAAAGCTAGTGAATTTACCCTAAGGATGACACCTTTTAAAAAGTTGTCATCCGGGGAGGCCTAAACCTGCGAACGTTTGAAATAAACAAAGAAAGTGGTGCCCTCGTTGGGCTTGCTTTGCACTTCTATTTTGCCGCCCAGCGCTTCGATCTGTGTTTTTACGAGGTACAGTCCCAGCCCCTTGCCCTCCATGTGCAAATGGAACCGCCGGTAGAGGGTGAACATGCTCGACTTATACCGCGGCAGGTCGATGCCGAGGCCGTTGTCATTTACTACCAGGCAGACGTACTCTTCTTCGGCCCGGGTGCTCACGCTGACCACCGGCAGGTGCTCGGGGTTGCGGTATTTGATTGCGTTGCTGATCAGGTTGTACAAGATGCTCTCCACGTAGGGCGTTACGGCATACACCTTACGGGCTTCCGCGAAGTTGTGATGAATGTTGGTGTGGGTCTCTTCGATCTCTTTCTCCAACATTCTTTTCACGCGCACAAACGAGTCTTCGAGGTCTACTTCGGTAAGATTGCTCGTGTGTTTTTTGATGTTCAGGATCACGGTGAGGTCTTTGATCACATGATCGAGGTCTCTGGTGGATTCTTCCAGCTTCTCGAAAGCTGTTTGTTTATCGTTCTCAGTTTCGCTGATCTTGATAAGGGTTGTAAGGCCGAGGATGCGTGCCAAGGGAGCTCTCAGGTTGTGCGCTGCAATGAAGGCGAATTGCTCGAGCTGCGTGTTCTGCTCGATCAGCTCGCGGTTGGCCACGTGCACTTCTCTTGTGCGGTTCTCCACCTCTTCTTTCAAATGCAGGTTCATGGCGTGGATCTCCGCGTGCTGCTTCTCGATGGTTTCACGGGCTGTTTGCAGCTCGCTGTTCTGCATCAGCAGGGCGTCACGTTGCGCCGAAAGCTGCTCACTCTGCGAGCTGATCTCCTCGTTCTGCGTCTGGATCTCCTGCGTGCGTTCAGTCACTTTGCGTTCGAGCATGATGTTCTGCTCGTACAACATCCTGTTCTTTTCTTTCTCCGCTTTGCGCAGCAGCTCCGAGAGCTGGAATGTTTTTCCGGTGTGAATGGCGGTATAGATCAGTGTGGGCACGCAGATGACGAAGAGCAACACCTGCACGATCACATTTCGATACAACGCGGCCTCATACTCCTCGCGGGCTTCGCTGCCGATCCGGTTCACATACAGCTGAATATCTTCTTCAACTTTCAAATACTGCCACCACAGATGCGCACCTTTATCGGAAGCGAAGATCTGCCTGAACTCTTCCTCTTTTCCCTGTGACAGGAGCTGCTTCAGCTTGTAACAATACCTTGCGTAGGCATGCACCGAATCGATGAACACATTGAACTTGCTGAAATTATAGTGAAGCTTCTTCAGGGGTGTTACAGCATTGGTAATGATGCTGTCTTTCCAGGACAGGGCACTGTCGAGCGGCGAGCCGAATTTTTCGTTGCGGATGATCGCATAACCACGCAGGCCAATATCCAGGGAGTGAATGATCGATTTGCCGATCTGATCGTAATAGATCTTGACCGCCTCAACCTCATGCTGTACGGCACGGTTCCGTTCAATGATCTTGTTGTTATAATAGGTAAGCG
The DNA here is from genome assembly GCF_018598225.1 of Chryseosolibacter histidinae. Taxonomy (GTDB): domain Bacteria; phylum Bacteroidota; class Bacteroidia; order Cytophagales; family Cyclobacteriaceae; genus Chryseosolibacter; species Chryseosolibacter histidini. The sequence continues at coordinate 5,352 of NZ_JAHESF010000008.1, forward strand.
CAATGCTGATCGCCAGCAGTATACCGATTACTGCAACGGTGAGATATATAAAACGAATTCTGAACGGATTTTTCATGCCAGCCGCAGAAATCTACCACATTATGGTAATTTCTGCGTTTCTTTTGTGAACAAAAAATGATTCCAACTGCCGTTTCGGGAAAAAATTACAGGCTGATGCCTTTTATTTTCCGGTAGAGTGAAAGGGCATGTTTATCCGTAAGGCCCGAAACAAAATCAACGATCTGCCTAAGCATCAGGTAAGTATTTCCGGGATGGCGGCCAATGGCGGCCACAACTTCTTCGGGCAGGAGCAGCAACAGGTTGTCGTATTTCCGTGACCTCCTGTTCAGCATCAGGTGCTCACCTGTTTTGCAAAACTCTTCGAGCAAGCCCGGAAGTATCTGATGGCCTGAGGCTTCGATCTCCACCACGTGCCTGGCGCGGTAGATCTTTTTTACCGAGACATCGCTGATCAGCTTCAGCGCATCCTTGAACTCGCACAGGTCTGTGAGGGCATGATCGAATTTTGCATCGAGGATCTCCGCTTCATGCGCCAGGAAGATCTCCGTGCAGGAGTCGATCAATACACCGATAGACATCGCCCGCAGTGTTCCAAGTTTTTCATTCAACCCCGTGGTGACTTTTAGTTTATTCCGGTCCAGTTTGTCTCTCAGGATGCCGGAAAGCAATTCTACGGTCTCATCGAACGAGATCAGTCCCAATCTGCAGCCGTCTTCCAGATCGATGATGCTGTAACAGATATCGTCGGCGGCCTCCACCAGGTAAGCCAGCGGATGGCGGCTCCAGCTTGGGCCCTGCTGCCGGATCAATTGAAGCTCGCCGGCCACCGACTCGAAATGGGTCAGCTCCGACTGAAAGAACCCGAACTTCTTCTGGCTCCGTTTTTTCTTATCCCTTTCGGGGAACAGCGCGGGACACGGATATTTTGTAAAGGCGCCCAACGTTGCCAGCGTGAGCTTGAGGCCATATTCATCTTTGTTGAGGATGCGGAAACCCTGGGCATTACCTTCAAATTTTATAAGATCTTCCCACTCCGCTTCAGAAACTTTTTCCCTGAACGCCTGGCCCTGTGGATGTTCCCTGAAAAAATCGGAGATCGAGTCTTCGCCGGCGTGGCCAAAGGGCGGGTTACCGAGGTCATGCGCCAGCGATGCCGCAGCCACAATGGCGCCGAAATCGAAAAGTGAATAGTTATCTTTCAGTGCCGGATGACGCTGCATGATCACCTCACCGGCGCGTTTGCCAAGCGACCTTCCCACGCTCGACACCTCCAGGCTGTGCGTAAGCCGGGTGTGCACAAAGTCCTGCTCCGGGAGCGGATGTACCTGCGTTTTATCCTGCAGCTTGCGGAAGGGATGGGAGAATATAATGCGGTCGTAGTCCTGCTCAAAAGCGCTGCGCGAAGGCAAGGAGCCCTGCTCGGATCGCTGGTTGAGCCGGGCGGAAGACAAAAGACGAAGCCAGTTCATGAAAAAAATTTGCACGAAGTAAACGATAAGCAACCGAAAACCAAACCGCCCCCGATCCGTTTCTCAGTGTACGCGCACAACCCAACCCATATGGAAAAAGTAAATATCCGTGAAAAGCTTGGCCAGTTCAACGATCACTGGAACCCCAGGATCGTAGGAGAGCTCAATGGCCAGCACGTAAAAGCCGTCAAACTTAAAGGTGAATTTGTCTGGCATCACCATGACCACGAAGACGAATTGTTTCTCGTGACCAAAGGAACCTTAAAAATGGAATTCAGGGACAAGACCGTGGAGGTGAACGAAGGCGAGTTCATTATTGTGCCCCGGAAAGTGGAGCACAGGCCCGTGGCACCCGAAGAAGTACACATCCTGTTATTTGAGCCGGCATCGACTTTGAATACCGGGAATGTGGAGAATGAGCGGACCCGGAAAACGCTCGAGAAGATCTGAGGCCCTTAGAACTGCTTAAAATCAGTCATGGGCTTGACGTGGTAATGAAAATGGGGCTGAAATCCCTGAAAAGGCGCATCTATTTCGAACTGCATCACAGAAGAAAGGTCGGTAAGGTTCACCAGCCTGTTGTTCTGCTCATCGTTCATCAATGCCCCTTTTTCGGTAATGTGGATCACCCGCATGAAATTGACACCCCACATTTCACCCAAAAGGCGATAACGGAGGCATATGTCGGGGCGTTTATCCTTCAGATCAACGAGTAACCGTTTCAGCTCCAGCACTGAAATCAAACTCCTGCTTCTTTCAACGGTATCTTGCATGATTTTAAAATTGAAAGTGACGTAAAAAAAATATGCCTATAACGACCATCCGGGCAAACCGCTTTCTTTTACTTATAAGATAACTTGCGTAAAGTGTTTCAGACCGATGCGAAGCAGCAAAAAGACCATGAAAATCCACAACCTGTATTCCTGACGGATTGCATTGTATTGCGCAAACCACTTCATTTACAAAAACGTTTTATTTGAAAATCACTAAAAAACATGGCTGAAGAACTGATCATCTCGTCTGCAACCGATAAAAAGGAAAAATACACCACACTGATCCCGCAACTCGAGTCTCTCATCGGTGGCGAGCGCGACGTCATTGCCAATCTGTCTAACATCGCTGCCGCGCTGAAACAAACTTTCGATTTTTTCTGGGTAGGATTTTATTTCGTCAGGGGCAGCCAACTGGTGCTGGGGCCTTTTCAGGGGCCTATTGCCTGCACACGCATTGATTTTGGAAAAGGTGTATGCGGCGCCGCATGGGAAGCCCAAAAAACCATCGTTGTTCCCAACGTAGAAGAATTTCCGGGACACATCGCCTGCAATTCAGCATCAAAATCAGAGATCGTATTGCCGGCCTTCAAAGCAGGTGCCGTAGCGCTGGTGCTCGATGTAGACAGCGACAGGCTCAACGACTTCGATACGGTTGATCGGCAACATCTTGAAAAAGTCATAAGCCTCATCGAAAAATTCATTTAATCCCATGTCGCGCGAAGAGCTATTGTCATTTTATGCAGACAGGAGGTCCGCATTTGCATCACAGCTTCAAAAAATTTCCACGCATATCAACATCGTTTCCAACGCCAGGCTGCTGATAGCGATCGTTTTTGTGGGCGTTCTGTATTTCGGATTCACGTATCATGCCCTTTTATACCTGCTGCCTGTCCTCATCGTTGTTTTTACAGTGCTCATCAGCCGCCATGGAAAACTTTTCCAGCAGCGCCAGCATCTGCAAAACCTGGTGAAGATCAACCAGTATGAGCAGCAGGCCGCGGGTGGTGACGTTTCTGCTTTTGGAACCGGCGCCGAATTCACCGATACCCATCATCCCTATGCCCATGATCTTGATATGTTCGGCACAGGCTCCGTGTTCCAGTTTGTGAACCGCTGCAATACGCTGATCGGTAAAAGCAAATTTGCCATGCGTCTGATGAACCCGTTGCTGTCGTCTGACGCGATCGTTAAAAACCAGCAGGCCATCCGTGAGCTTTCTGAAAAGACCGAGTTCCGTCAGCACTTCCAGGCGGCAGGTATGGAGATGGAAGAGCTGCCAAGAGACCGGGAGCAACTGCTGGCCTGGGCGAAAGAACCTTCTTTTCTGTTTGGAAAAGTTGCGTACAGGATCGTGCTCACCGCCGTGCCTGTGATCACCCTGGCGTTGGTGGCAGGAACATTTTTCTTTAGTTTTTTAAGACCTTTTGCCGTGCTGACGGCCGCCTTTCAATGGGCGTTCCTGGGCTTCCATATCAAAAAAGTGAATGCCTTCCACGAGTACATCAGCCGCAAGAAAAACATTCTTCAGAAATATGCTACCCTGCTGCACTACCTGCAGGGCGAACGTTTTACGTCTCCGCTGATGACAGGACTTGCAGAAAAAGCACAAAACGCCGGCAGCAAAGTACAACAGCTTGCCTCGCTGGTGCACGCTTTCGATGCGCGCCTCAACAGCATGACCTCGTTGTTCACCAACAGCCTGGTGCTGTATGATCTGCAGTGTGTTTACCGGCTGGAGCGGTGGAAGGAAGAGAACGCCACCAATCTCGACCAATGGCTTGAAGCTGCGAGCGAAACTGAAGTGCTTGGCAGCTTTGCCACGTATGCTTTCAATCACAAACAGTTCACGTATGCCACTGTTGAGCCGACGCTGGCCATCTCCGCGAAAGCGATGGGGCATCCGCTCATTGCACCTGAAGAATGTGTGGTAAATGATTTTCAGATCGGCAACGGTCCATCGGTGCTGATCGTTACCGGCGCCAATATGGCCGGCAAGAGCACTTTTCTGCGCACGCTCGGCGTTAACATTGTGCTGGCCTTGAACGGCGCTCCTGTATTTGCAAAAGAATTCCGGTGCCCCATCATTCACCTGCGCACCGGCATGCGAACGGCCGACTCGCTCAAAGACCACCAGTCGTATTTTTATGCCGAGCTCGACAGGCTCAAAGGTATCATGGATGAGCTCAGGCAAGATGTACCGTTGCTGATCCTGCTTGACGAGATCCTGAAAGGAACAAACTCCACCGACAAGCAGGCCGGATCCATCGCGCTGGTGAAGCAGCTTACTCCACATCCATGCCTGGCAATCATCGCTACGCACGACCTTGCACTCGGAACGCTTGAAGAAGAATTCCCCGAGCACATCCGGAACTACTGCTTTGAAGCCAATATCGAAAATGATCAGCTTTCGTTCGATTACAAGCTGAAACCCGGCCTGGCGCAGAAGATGAATGCTACTTTTCTGATGAAGAAAATGGGCATCATTCCCGCTTAGCTAGTTGTGAGATACGAGCTTTGAGCTGCGAGGAAGTGAGTTTCAAGCTAAGCGTTTCAAGCCGCGAGAGAATGCCAGACTGAGACAGCTTATGCCGCTCATTGCTATCTCCGTGCGTTGGAGGAATACGGGTGAGACTCCGTGAATTTCCGAAGCGGAATCATTACATTAGTAGAGCTTCGAACCTCCAGTTGGCTCCCCCCTTCTCGGAGCTCGTAGCCAACAACTCGTAACTATTCACCCAATATGGCAAACAGAAGAGACTGGTTAAGAACTTCACTGGCACTCGCAGCGGGTCTACCCTTGGGCACAACGTTGGCAGAACGCCTGATGGCCGCCCCTGTCAGTGAAACCGAAAAGATATTTTTCTCCGGAAATCTTCCTCCGATGAAGATCAGACTGGCGTCGAATGAAAATCCGTATGGCCCATCGGACAAGGCACGCGCTGCGATCACACAGATCATTACCGAAGCCAACCGCTACCCGTTCCAGGCCACGGTAGATTTCAAACAAGTGCTGGCAACACATGAAGGTGTAACACCCGATCATATTGCCGTGGGCTCGGGCTCAGCCGACCTGCTTTCTGCCACAGGGGCCGCGTTCGGGCTTGAAGGTGGCCGCATCCTTTCGGGGTTCCCCACCTTCCCCATGCTGATGAACTACGCCGAAGTTTTCAAAGCCACCTGGGACAAAGTGGATATGGACGAGAATCTCGCCTACGATTATGAAGCGGTAGCCTCGCGCATCAAAGACGACACCCGCCTTGTGTTTGTATGCAATCCCAACAACCCTACCGGAACGCTGGTAGATCCCGCGAAGGTGAAAGCTTTCTGCGAAGAGGTTTCCAAAAAAGTAACTGTATTTTCAGACGAGGCATACCTCGAATTCCTGGAGCCATCAAAACAGGTTTCCATGGTGGACCTGGTGAAGAAGGGCGCGAATGTGATCGTCTCCAGAACTTTCTCCAAGATCTATGGGCTTGCGGGCTTACGGGTGGGCTACCTGGTGGCGAAACCTGAGCTGATCAAAAAAATTACGCGTAATCAACCCGGCATCCCCAACAACCAGATCGCGCTGGCCGCGGCACGGGCTTCGTTGGGCGACACTGCTTTTATGGAAATGTCGCGCAAGAAAAATGCGGAAGCACGCAAGCACCTCACCGACTTCCTCGATAAAAAAGGTTATTTCTACGGAAAGTCGCATACCAATTTTGTGATGTTCGATCCCAAGGGAGATGCGCTCGGCATTCTCAACAAGCTCGCAGAACGCAGCATCGCCATCCGTGCATGGGATTACAAAGGTATGCAGTGGCTTCGCGTGAGCATTGGAACGTCAGATGAGATGAGGCTTTTCACGAAAGCATATGATGAAATTATTTCGTGATAGCGTGCGAAGGGATTCCCGGTTGTTAGGAGGCTCCTGCGGAGCCATAGATGCCACATCATCTAACGCTATAGACAGGGAACTCCTGACGGAGTTTAAAAAACGAATACCTAAGTGAGCCAAATTCACCTATCAAGCTATACTTTCAAAAAGCTCCGTTAGGAGCACCCTGTCTCTAGAAAATTCGATGGCCACATTTTTGGCTCCATAGGAGCCTCCTGAATTTAATTAAATCAGGAACTCTACAATCCTGCTTCCACCTTAAATAATTCCGCGAGTTTATGCACAGCAAAATCGATCTCTTCGGGTTTGTTGTATTTGCTGAACGAGAATCTTACGGCGCCTCTTTTTGACTCGGGGTAGAGTGCGCCCAACACGTGCGAGCCAGTAGTGGCACCGCTGGAGCAGGCACTGCCTCCGGAAGCGGAGATCCCTTGCAGGTCGAGGTTGAACAACAGCATATCGCTCTCATCCGACTCGGGCAGACTTACATTCAATACGGTGTAAAGGCTTTTTTCAAGATTGGCAGAATCACCATTGAACGTTACACCGGGGATCTGCTCTGTCAGCTTCTGGATCATACGCGCCTTCAGCCCTTTGATGTAGCTGATATGATCATCCATTTCGCGATAGGCGATCTCCAGCGCTTTGGCCAGGCCTATGATGCCATAAACATTTTCAGTGCCGCCACGCATGTTTCTTTCCTGTGCGCCGCCATGGATGAAAGAATGGATCTTCCTGTCTTTGCGGATGTACATGAAGCCGATGCCTTTGGGGCCGTGAAACTTATGCGCCGCCGCGGTCATACCACAAACGTGAAGGACCTTCATATCGTGCTTGTAATGGCCCATGGTCTGCACGGTGTCTGAATGCAGAAAGGCGTTGTGGGTTGCGCAAAGACCACCAACTTGCTGGAGATTCAACAGGTTTCCGATCTCGTTGTTGGCATGCATCAGCGAGACGAGCGCGCCGGGATGTTTAGCCAGCAACGCTTCGAGGTGGGTGATGTCTGCATGGCCTTTTTCATCGAGGTTCACCATGTGCAGCTTCACGGCGCCCTGCTTGGCAAGGTGCTCTACGGTGTGCGTCACTGCATGGTGCTCGATGGGCGACGAGATAATATGTTTGATATCGTATGTGGCAACGGCGCTTCTGATGATGGCATTATCTGCTTCCGTGCCGCCAGAGGTAAAAATGATCTCACCAGGTGTACAATTCAGAAGCTCCGCAACCTTTTTGCGGGCCGATTCAATGGCTGAGCGAACCTTGCGGCCGTGGGCGTGAGTGGAAGACGGGTTTCCAAAATCTTCCAGCATAAAAGGTTTCATGGCCTCAAATACTTCCGGGTCGAGCGGCGTAGTTGCGGCGTTGTCTAAGTATACTCTCATTGTCGGTTAATGAATGTACAAAATTAACAGAACGCCTTCTAGTTTCAAGTTAAAAGTTAGAAGTTTCAAGTTTGGGAGCGCCCCCAACTTTCAACTTTGAACTTTCAACCTTAAACTTTAAACTTTCTTACATCGGACGCAATTTTTCTGCAATAATCTCTTTGATGTCGCTCATGATCTTCTTGGCGAGATTATCGGCCTTCGTTTCCATATCAGACTCCGCGTAAATGCGGATGATGGGCTCTGTATTCGATTTGCGAAGGTGTACCCACTCTTTGTCGAATTCGATGCGAACGCCATCCACGGTGCTGATGGGCTGGTTCTTGTATTTCTTTTTAACGTAGTCCAGGATCTTGTCTACGTTGATATCGCGCGTAAGCTCGATCTTGTTCTTCGAAATAAAATAGTCCGGATATTTTTTGCGGAGACGCAGCGCCGTGGTTTGCGATTTGGCCAGGTGCGTGAGGAACAGCGCAATGCCCACCAGCGCATCGCGGCCGTAGTGCAGATCGGGATAGATGATGCCGCCGTTACCTTCGCCACCGATCACCGCTTCGATCTCCTTCATCTTGGTAACTACGTGCACTTCTCCTACCGCTGAAGCCGCGTATTGACCACCAGCTTTTTCTGTAACATCTTGTAACGCCCGTGTGCTGGAGAGGTTGGAAACAGTGTTGCCATTTTTCTTCTTGCCTGCATTCAGCACATAGTCGGCCACTGCCACCAGTGTATATTCTTCGCCGAAAGGCGTTCCGTCTTCGCATACAAGCGCGAGTCTGTCAACATCGGGGTCGACCACTATTCCCAGATCGTATTTTCCTTTCACGATCTCGCGCGAGATATCGGTGAGGTGCTCCGGCAACGGTTCGGGGTTATGAGGGAAGTGGCCAGTAGGCTCACAGTATAATTCTTTTATCGTAACGCCAAGCGCGCTCAGCAGCATGGGAACGGCTATACCGCCCGTAGAGTTTACTGCATCTACCACCACCCTGAAGCCACGGCTATGCACAAGCTGCGCATCTACCAGCGGCAGTTTCAGGATCTCCGCAATATGCTTCTGGATATATCCGTCTTTCTTTTCGTAATGGCCGAGCTTGGTGACCTGTGCAAATTCAAAGTCTTCATTCTCTGCAATGGTGAGCACTTCTTCTCCATCTTTGCCTGAAATGAACTCACCTTTTTCATTGAGCAGCTTCAGCGCATTCCATTGAATGGGATTGTGACTTGCCGTAAGGATGATGCCACCGGCCGCTTTCTCCCACACTACTGCCATCTCTACCGTTGGCGTAGTGGAAAGGCCCAGGTCGATCACATCGATGCCGAGGCCCTGCAAAGTGGAAGACACCAGCGCGTTCACCATTTCACCAGACAACCGGGCATCGCGCCCTATTACTACTTTTGTAGGACTGGTCTTTTTTTTCAGCCAGCTGCCGTAAGCGGCCGCAAATTTTACAACATCAACCGGCGTGAGGTTATCCCCTGTTTTTCCACCGATAGTGCCCCTGATACCCGAAATCGATTTTATTAAAGCCACGTTGTTCTTTTTTTAAATTGGTGGGCAAAGGTAATAAGCTTTTGGCTGTTAGTCCGTTGCCCGGGGTAAAATCTTAAAAATTGGTAATCAGTATTCAGTCGTTGGTAATCGGTATTGGGATACTGATTACTGATTACCCGTTTACCGATTACCATTTTCACTACCTTGCACCGCAATTACCCGGTTATATGACTAAAGTGCTATCAGCTCCCGATGCCAGACGGCAGGAAAAACTGCAGGCTTTTGACAGGCTGCTTACGATCATGGACGAACTGCGTGAAAACTGTCCGTGGGATAAAAAACAAACCCTGGAGAGCCTCCGGCACCTGACCATAGAAGAGACTTATGAGCTTTCAGATTCCATCCTGGAGGGAGACCTTCCGGAGATCCGGAAAGAGCTCGGCGACTTGATGCTGCACATGGTGTTCTACGCCCGCATTGCTTCCGAAAAAAAGGCTTTTGACGTGGCCGATGTGCTCAACGGCATCTGCGATAAATTGATCGAAAGACATCCTCACATTTATGGCGATGTAGTGGCCAACGATGAAGAGACGGTGAAAGCGAACTGGGAAAAGATCAAGCTGAAGTCGGGAAATAAATCGGTGCTGGAAGGTGTGCCCAAATCGCTGCCGGCGCTGGTGAAGGCCATCCGCATTCAAGACAAGGCGCGGGGCGTGGGCTTCGACTGGGAGAAAAAAGAGCAGGTGTGGGAAAAGGTGGAAGAGGAGATGCAGGAGTTCAAAAAAGAATTCAATGCCGAGCGCAACGAACCCATCAATAAAGAAAAAGCGATGGCAGAATTCGGCGACCTTCTTTTTTCACTGGTGAACTATGCGCGTTTTATCGACATCGATCCGGAAGAAGCGCTGGAGCGTACCAATAAAAAATTCATCAAACGATTTCAATACCTTGAAACAGAATCTGCCAAAGACGGCAAAAAGATGGGAGAAATGACACTCGCTGAAATGGATGTGTACTGGAACAGGGCAAAGACACTTAAATAATTTAAAATACATCTCCCGCTGTCCCGAACAGCTATCGGGACCACAGATAAACGCAGAAGCTATTTATATATCCTCGAAAATCTGCGTGATCTGCGGGAACCTGTTATTTTTAGGCCTTTAATGAGTCGGAGCGTTGCCGTATGAAGCTTAATAAAAATCTCGTCTTTTATATTCTGATCATCATTGTGTTCGGTGCGCTGATGTACTGGATCACGCAGGAAGGTGAGAAACTCGAATTGGCCAGGGCAGCCGACGTTCCGAAGCAGACAACGGAAGGGCCACAGGCAAAACCTTTCAACCTCTTTCTCGACGCGTTCAGCCACAACCTCGTTCATCCGTTGGCGGTGCTCATTCTCCAGATCACCTCGATCATTCTTGTCTCCAGGATCTTCGGTTATATCTTCAACAAGATCGGCCAGCCTACGGTGATCGGTGAGATCGTTGCCGGCATTGTGCTGGGGCCTTCTTTATTGGGCCTGTTCTTTCCCGAATTTTCCGGTTTTATCTTCCCGAAAGGATCGCTGCCCAACCTCCAGTTCCTGAGCCAGGTGGGGCTGATCCTCTTCATGTTCGTCATCGGCATGGAGCTCGACCTGAAGGTACTGCGCAACCAGGCACATGATGCTGTGGTGATCAGCCACGCCAGCATTGTTATTCCGTATTTCCTGGGCATGGGGCTGGCTTACTACATGTACGAAGATTTCGCGCCCGACAATATCTCGTTCCTTTCGTTCGCCTTGTTCATGGGCATTGCCATGAGCATCACCGCTTTTCCCGTGCTGGCGCGTGTGATCCAGGAACGTGACCTCACCAAAACGAAGCTCGGCAGCATTGCCATCACCTGCGCTGCCGCGGATGATGTTACGGCCTGGTGTATCCTGGCCGCCGTGATCGCCATTGTAAAAGCCGGCACTTTTGTCAGCGCTCTGTATACCATCGTGCTCGCGTTGCTGTATGTGCTCGCCATGATCTTTTTGGTTCAGCCCTTCCTGAAAAAGGTAGGCGATGTTTATTCAGAGCGGGAGACCATCAGCAAGACCATTGTGGCGGTAGCTTTTCTCATCCTGCTGGCATCGGCGTACCTGGCGGAGATCATCGGTATCCATGCCTTGTTCGGCGCTTTTCTGGCGGGCGTGATCATGCCACCGAATTTCGGGTTCAGACGCGTGATGATGGAAAAAATTGAAGATGTAAGTCTCGTGCTGTTGCTGCCCCTGTTTTTTGTATTCACCGGCCTCCGAACACAGATCGGACTGCTGAATGAAACACACCTCTGGTCTGTGTGCGCTGTGATCATTCTCACCGCGGTGGCGGGCAAGTTCGGCGGAAGCACGTTCGCGGCACGGGTGGTAGGACAAAGCTGGAAAGAAAGTCTCTCCATCGGTGCGCTGATGAATACACGCGGGCTGATGGAGCTCATTGTGCTGAACATCGGCTATGACCTGGGCGTGCTCACCCCCGAAGTATTTGCGATGATGGTGATCATGGCGCTGGTGACCACCTTCATGACCGGCCCTGCCCTCGACCTGATCAATTATGTTTTTCCAGATCGCGATGCAGCCACCGCCCCGAATGGCGGAAAATTTTTCAAGATCCTGATCTCTTTCGGTCCGGCCATCAAAGGAAAAAAACTACTGCGCCTTGCCGACCAGCTCACGCATAAAAAGACCGAGGAGGCAGACATGACCGCCTTTCACCTTACGCCCAGCGCCGACATCAATCCCAAGGAGGCCCGGGAATATGAGCACGAGAGCTTCAGGCTTGTGCGGCACGAAGCACAAAGCCTCGGCATCAAGGTGAAGACCGTGTACCGGGCTACCAACGACATCAACAAGGAGATCACCCGAGAGGCGAACAAGGGGAAATATGACCTGTTGCTGGTGGGCGGATCGCACTCACTGTTCAGCGGCGACGATGTGTTAGGCGGCAAGGTGAAAAATTTCCTGGAAGACACCACGGGGCATGTAGGCGTTCTTGTAGACAAGGATTTTGAAGTGGCAGACCGGATCCTGGTGGCCTTACAAGATTTCAACGATCTTTTCCTGATCTCGTTCGCCGAGCGGTTCATCCAGAACAACAATGCCCGGGTAACCCTGTATGACCCCAACCGGTTGCTGAAATCCAACATGATCTTCAGCATGGCGGTAGACAAGATCAACGCCGAGAACACCCAACAGGTCCAGCTTCACGAGCACCATACCCTCACTACCGAGTTCCTGGCGGGTTTTAACCTGGTGATGGTCAGCTACTCGGGCTGGAAAGACCTGACCCGCACCAAAGAGCGCTGGCTGACACAGACACCTTCTGTGCTCATCCTCAAGCCGCAGCGCAAGTGACCCTAACAGGCGTTCCGGTTTTAAAGTTAATCCGGCGTTTTAAATCCCAGAAATACTGCTCTATCTTTGCCTTCTATGGCGAATCAAGAAGACAACCTTTTTAAGAATGTTATATCCCATGCCAAGGAGTATGGATTTATTTTTCCTTCAAGCGAGATCTATGACGGCCTCAGCGCTGTTTACGACTATGGCCAGAACGGCGCAGAGCTGAAGAACAATATCAAAGAATATTGGTGGAAGTTCATGACCCTGCTGCACGACAACATCGTGGGCATCGACGCCGCCATCTTCATGCACCCCACCACCTGGAAAGCTTCCGGCCACGTTGACGCCTTCAACGATCCGATGGTAGACAACAAAGATTCTAAAAAACGTTATCGCGCCGATGTGCTGGTGGAAGACGCCATCGCCAAAATGGAAGAGAAGATCGACAAGGAAGTGGAGAAGGCAGCCAAACGTTTCGGCGAATCATTCGACGCGGCCATGTTCAAGTCTACAAACCCGCGTGTGCTGGAATACCAAAAGAAGATAGATGAGACCAACGCGCGGCTGAAAGATGCCATGAGCAACGGTGACATGGCTGGCATGAAGCAGCTGATCATCGACCTGGAGATCACCGACCCTGTTTCAGGCACTAAAAACTGGACAGACGTGCGGCAGTTCAACCTGATGTTCTCAACAGAGATCGGCTCGCTTGCCGAAGACGCCAGCAAGATCTACCTGCGCCCCGAGACCGCGCAAGGCATCTTTGTCAATTTCCTGAACGTGCAGAAGACCGGCCGGATGAAGATCCCTTTTGGTATCGCCCAGATCGGCAAAGCATTCAGGAACGAGATCGTTGCCCGCCAGTTCATTTTCCGCATGCGTGAATTCGAGCAGATGGAGATGCAGTTCTTTGTGAAACCCGGCGAAGAAATGAAGTGGTACGAGTTCTGGAAAGAAAAACGGTTGAAGTGGCACCTCGCCCTGGGCCTGGGCAATGACAACTACCGTTACCACGACCATTTGAACCTGGCGCACTATGCCAACGCAGCCTGCGACATCCAGTTCAACTTCCCGATGGGCTTTAAAGAGCTTGAAGGCATTCACTCACGCACCGACTTCGACCTGAAGAGCCATGAGAAGTACTCAGGCAAAAAACTGCAATACTTCGATCCGGAAGATACCCAGAACTTCATCCCCTACGTTGTAGAAACTTCTGTAGGCCTTGACCGGTGCTTTCTGGGCATTCTCTCCAAATCGTACCAGGAAGAAAAGCTCGAAGACGGCTCAGACCGTGTAGTGCTGCGCATACCGGCACCGCTGGCGCCCAACAAGGTTGCCATTCTGCCACTGACGAAAAAAGATGGGCTGCCGGAGAAAGCGCAGGCCATCATGAACGATCTGAAATACGACCTGCGCTGCTTCTATGAAGAAAAGGATGCGATCGGAAAACGATACAGAAGGCAGGATGCGATCGGCACACCTTACTGCATCACGATCGACCACCAGACCCTGGAAGACGATACGGTAACCATCCGCGACCGCGACAGCATGAAGCAGGAGCGCGTGCGGATCGCCGATGTGCGATCAAAACTTATCGACGCCTGCTCGATCAACAATCTTTTAAGGAAGATCTAAAACATGGTCATCTTTCTGATCTTCACGGGAGTAGTAGCGCTGGTTGTCTATTACTTCAAACATGAGGTCAGAGAGAGCTATGTGTATGCGGGCCAGAAAGCGGCACCGGTAAAAACGCTGCTGCTTCCTGTACCGATCCGGTATAAGGAGATCCTGCAAAAATACTTTGCTTACTACCAGAAGCTGTCGCCGGAAAACAAGACCCGGTTTGAGAAAAAGGTAGTGCAGTTCATTTACGGAAAACGGTTCATTCCCCGGCAGGTAGATGAGGTGACGATCGAAGCCAGGGTGCTGATCGCGGCCTCGGCAGTGCAGCTCACCTTCGGGTTGCCGAATATCTATCTCAGCTACTTCACCAAGATCCTCGTTTATCCAAACGATTATTATTCATCCATCACCAAACGTTATCACAAGGGTGAGGTGAACCCGCGCTTCGGCATCATTGTGCTGTCGTGGCAAAGCTTCATCGACGGATACATCCAACCAAACGACTCGAAAAACCTTGGCCTTCACGAGATGGCCCATGCGCTTCGGCTGGAGGTGATGATCCGCAGCGAAGACTTTCCTCCGTTCGAAGAGGAGATGCTGGCGCAGTTCGATCTTTATGCGCATCGTATCTGCAACGATCCCGTATTCGCTACACAAACATTTTTCAGGCCTTACGCCTGCACCAACGAGCATGAGTTCTTCAGCGTTGCCGTGGAGAATTTTTTTGAACGCAGCGAGCAGTTCAAGAAAGAGCTGCCGGATCTGTACCAGGTGATGGTGAAACTTCTCGGACAGGATCCGTTGGTACTTTAATCATATTCAATTCGAGTTGCGGAAGTAACTTCCGCTTGGGAGAGAGAAGCTTCGAATGAGATTTCTTGGTGCGCACGGAAGAAACTTCCGCGCGAGATCGGGTTCCGCGAAGGCGGGCCTTAGGGTGGAGACGTGCGGGCGTATTACGGGCGGAATATCTTCAACGTATCAGACTGGATTTTGTGTTGCTCTATCAATTTTGCATTCATGCGGGGCGCGGATATTCCTTTGCCGAACGTTACCGGAGCTGTAAATACCCTTGCTTCATCCCACAATCCCTGATCGATGAACAGTTGCAGGGTTTGTGCGCCGCCTTCGATGATCACAGATTGGATCTTGCGGTGGTAAAGATCGGTGACAAGCGCTTGCAAAAAATCTTCAGCCGGGAGCTTGACGAATGAGAGGTTAGGTCTTTCTTCACTTCTAACAGTGTTGTAGCAGATGGTGCGCTGCGTACCATCAAACAGGTGTAACGTTGGGTTGAGCTTCAGGAATCGGTCGATCACAATCCTTATCGGGTCGCGGCCTGTCCAGCTGCGTACGTTGAGCCTGGGGTTGTCATGTTGTGCGGTACGTATGCCTACCAGCACGGCATCTTCTTCGGTTCGCCACCGGTGCACCCATTGGCGTGAAAGCTCGTTGCTGATCCACTTCGAGTCGAAGTTCTCACGGGCAACAAAACCATCTGCGGTCTCTGCCCATTTCAGGATCATGTACGGCTGCTGCCGCTCCATGAAAGTGAAGAAACGCCTGTTAAGCTCGCGTCCCTCATCGCTGAGCACATCAGTAATAACTTCAATACCCGCGGCCTGAAGCTTTTTCATGCCCCTGCCGGCAACAAGCGGATTGGAATCGAGGTTGGCGATCACCACCTTTTTTACTTTTTCAGCAATCAGCATATCGGCGCACGGTGGCGTTTTTCCGAAGTGCGAGCAGGGCTCGAGAGTTACGTAAACAGTACTGTGCGACAACAGCATTTTATCGGTGACATCGCGCACAGCATTCACTTCGGCATGGGCCTCCCCGTATTTCTTATGCCAGCCTTCGCCGATGATCACACCCTCATGCACGATCACACAGCCCACCAGTGGGTTCGGGCTCACATGACCACGGCCCAGGGTAGCCAGCTCCAGCGCACGCCGCATAAAAATCTCGTCCATATGATGATGTTGGGTAGGCATTGCCTTATTATTGCAAAGATTGCCAAGCCATGAACAATTCCAAACTGTTGTTTTACGATTTCGTTAAAGCGATCACCCTGCCCGAAAGCAGGGAAGAAATACAGGGCATTGCTTATCTCGTGTTTGAAAATCTGCTGGGGCTCTCCAAAGCCCAGATCCTGGCCGAAAAGACCATTACAGTTTCACCATCTCATGAGGCGAAGCTGCGGGACGCCGTGCAGCGCATCAACCAACATGAGCCTGTGCAATATGTGCTGGGTGAAGCGGATTTTTTTGGCCGCAAGTTTCAGGTAAGTCCGGCTGTGCTGATCCCCCGACCTGAAACGGAGGAGCTTGTACGTTTGATCATTGACCGCACTACAACGGATGAGCCCAAGATCCTTGACATCGGCACGGGAAGCGGATGTATACCTATAACCCTGGCGCTGGAGATCGCCGGATCTATCGTTTACGCTACGGATGTTAGCACTGCGGCATTGGCGGTGGCGAAAGACAATGCCATAAAACTCAACGCCAGAGTCACGTTCATGGAACACGACATCCTCAAAGAGGAGCTCACGTTGCGCGCACTTGATGTAGTGGTGAGCAACCCGCCTTACATCGCACCAGAAGAGCAGCGCGATATGAAAAGCAATGTGGTTGATCACGAACCCCACCTCGCACTTTTTACCCCCGTAGATGATCCGCTGATCTTTTACCGGACCATCGTTAACAAAGCAAAAGCTGCCCTCAGGAGCGGAGGATTATTATGCATGGAGATCAACGAACGGTATGGCGAAGCGGTGCTCGAATTGCTTACAGCTGCCGGATATAAAGACGTACAAATTATAAAAGACCTGTCGGGCAAAGACAGAATCGTGAAGGGATTGCTTTAAAAAAACTTCGTGGTGCTTCGTGCCCCTGATGCCGTTGTGTTGAATAACCGTAAAACACCACAAAGGCACGAGGAACACAAAGCACCACAAAGAGAGCTTAGGTTAATTATAATAATATCGCGTTTCTGATTTCGCCGGGGTCTTTTTATAATGCGTAGTCATCACCGTGGGATATCCATCGGCATCGTACTCATAAGTATAGACCATGGGTATCATTGTAGGGAAGGCACACCCGGTATACACTACATCTTCCGTTAGCCTGTTGTTCACAGAATAATTGCGCAGCAGGAAGTCGACATAACCCACATGCTTCAAAGGGTTGATGTTCTTGTCGTAGAAATAACTTCCTTCGCTGCAAAGCTGGCTTCCCCGGGTGGTCTTATCGGTTTGAATGTTCTTCCATTTGTAGAAGAATTCGTATTGAAATCCCTGTCCGTTAGAAAAAGTGTACGCGGCGTTGATCAGCCTGTCGGTATAATTGTAGGTGAAGTCTACCGCCGCACTTTCAACACCGTTCTTCAGCTCCACAATACGAGACACGTTGCCGTTATCCTCATAATCGTAACCGTATACAAGATCGGCGCTGGTGGCACCCTGCTGAAAATACAGGATCATATTTACCCTTCCGGCGATGTAGTTGAATTTGGCATAACGTTCAGGAACAAATGAATCCGTTTCCTTCACATACCTGTAGTGCGTGAGCCTGGTCACCTTTCCGGCAGCATCGTACTCGTAGCCGATCTTGGACTGAGGCTCCATGGTGTGTGAACCGGGATTTTCCGGATCAGCGGTCGTAAAATAGCTGATGTAATGAGAGATCTTCTTCGGTGCTGCAGCGCCGCCCAGCACGTACGTAACGGGTTGAGGGCCGTCTTCACGATTTGCCCAGAGGTATTCTCTTTTGAAGATCTGCTGGTCATAGATCCCCCACTGGCGAAGCTCGATGGTATAAAGATCCAGGCCTGCGTTGATCTCGAGCACATTATCGGCGGGACCGACATAATCAAATTCCTTTTTCCATTTCTCGACCTTGAGCGAGTCAAATCCTCTTACCACAAGCTTTGTATCAACATCGAGGTAATCGGTATTACCAACGCGAAGTTGTACTTTCACTTTGATCTTCATCGTTTCGGGAGCATCCACCACTTCAAAACCGAAGCTTGCGTATCCAAAGCTCTGGGGCTTATCCAGTGCCGTAACCGTCAGCACCTGTGGCTTCACTTCAACGCTGGCATTCGCGGTGACTGTAAAATCCAGCGGAAGCGGATCATTCACGGCAGCAGCCTTTTCAGAACCTTCCAGTGGCGTGGCGTGGATCACTTTGTTGTCGCTGTTCAGCACGAGAAATTTAGTGATGGAATAACGTCCTACCGTGAGCGCTAAACTTTCCGTAACATAACCCTGTCCGAATTGCAGCAAGTCGAGCTTTTTGTTCTCCAACACAACATTCCCCTGATTGTCTTCCAGTGTCAGCAGCAATGATGCGGGCGTACTTTCCGCCGACTGACGTCCATCTTCTGCGGTTTTAGCGCCTACCACAAAAGAAACCTGGCCATCCTTTTCGGTAATGGCCTCTTCACGATCACAGCTTAAGCTGCTCACGAGCAAAACGAGAAATAAAAAATGTTTGAATGAGGTTTTCATTTTTTTAATGAGAGAATTATACGTTTCAACATGAATGGGTGCCTGGAAGCTTTGCAGTTCCACGGCGATACATATACTCCTGCCGGGCGGGATAAGTTGCTACAGGTGTACCGTATTTTGACTATGCAGGACGAAATACGGGGATCACCGTACTGGGAAGGTACGAGGTACGAAATACGAAATACGTGGAGCCTCGATTGTAAACCCTGCTTGTATTAATCGTACCTCGTTCCCGATAGCTATCGGGATCGTACCTGTAGCTGGCAGTACTTCAAAAGCCGGACAAGCCGTGATCTTTAGCATACTGGATCAACTGGGCGAGGCTGGTGATCTTAAGCTTGCGTTTGATGTTGGTGCGATGGGTGTCTGCGGTGCGATCGCTGATGAAGAGCTCTTCGGCAATTTCTTTGTTGGTTTTTCCCTGAACGATCAGTCGCAGGATCTGCTTTTCGCGATGGGTAAGGTCGTTGGCCTCTGTGTGCTGCGGTGATCGTCCGGGGCTTATGCCTTCGGTCACGAATCCGTCGCTGCTCAGGATCTTATGGATGCTCTCGATGAACACTTCGCGATCTACGTTCTTGAGCAGGTAGCCATTGGCGCCGGCAGCGATCATCCTGCTTACAAAATGTGATTCATTGTGCATGGTCAGCACCATGGTTTTCACTTTCGGAAATTTCTGACAGATCGCCTTCACCGTTTCGAAGCCATCCATCTCGGGCATTTCGATGTCAACGATACAAATATGAGGCAAAGGTTGCATGTTCTGCATCGCTTCGATGAGGGCTTTGCCTGAGTTTACTTTGCCCACCAGCAAAAATCCGTCGATGCTCTGGATGAGTGTGGCCAGCCCTTCCAGCATCAGCTTATGATCGTCAGCAATAAAAATACGTACAGGTTCTTTCATAACGGAACGGTGAGTTGAACGAAGGTTCCCTGGCCAGGGTTCGACTCGATCAGCGCCTTACCGCCGATCAGCTCTGCCCGGGTCATGATGTTGGTGATGCCCGCACCCTGTTGCTGCGATGCGCGGTCAAATCCCCTGCCATCGTCACGGAATGAAAGCACGAGCGATCCGTTGTTGCGCGCCAGCCCTACGGTAACATGCAATGCCTCCGCGTGCTTCACTACGTTGTTCACCAACTCCTGGGCAATGCGGTACAGGTTTATTTCGAGGTCGCCCTGAAGGCGTTTCAATTCCGGCGGCGCACTGAACTCATATTGCGCCAGGCTTTTTTTCAGCAGCTCCTCGAGGGCAGGAACCAGTCCGTCTTTCATCAGGGAATAAGGCAGGATCTGGTGCGAGATGTTGCGCGCTTCGGTGCAGGCTTCATCCATGATCTTTGAAGCTTCGCGGATCCGGTTCACCATGAGATTCTTGTCGGTGTTGGTATCCACTGCTTCCAGCGACATCTTGGCCGCGCCCAGCACCTGCACCAGGCCATCGTGAATGTCGCGAGCAATGCTCTGCTGAACTTCTTCCTGGGTATGCACAATGGTTTGAAGGCGCAGATGATCCTGCCGCTGCTTCTCACGTTGCAGCCGCACCCGGTGACGGTTTCTCAGAACGATGAGAACGACCATCAGCACCAGCACCGTAACAACTGAAACGCCTGCGATCACGGCTTGCTGATACTTCTGATGCTCAATCACCACTTCCTTTTCAGCGATCGTTTTTTTATGTTGCTCGGCTTCGTACTGCTCGCGCAGCTCCTCCACGGCCGTGAACCGTTTCAGCGACTGGGCACTGTCCTGGTAAAAGATTGATCGTTTCAAATTCGAATAAGCGTCCCTGTAATTTCCTGTGAGCGAATCGATCTTCGAAGCATCCCTGTAGAAGTAGTACATGAACATCACGTCACCCAGGGTTTTGCTGATTGACATGCCTTCTTTCAACGCAGCCCGTGCCTTATCGTATCTTTTGATCTCGCCATACGATTCAGCGATGTTCAGCAGGTCGTTCTGCAACTGGCGAAGCTGGCCGAGCTTTCTTTTGATGGCAATGGCTTCTTCTGCAAATTCGATCGAACCGGCAAGATCTCCATCGCCGTGCCTGAGAATGGCGAGCGAGGCCAGCACATAACTGCGCACAGGTAAATTCCCCGAAAGGTCAGTTATATTTTTCGCACGGCCGAGATAATGGGCGGCCTCTTTTCCTTTGTCCATCACCATGTAGGCGTTGGCCATGCGGGTGTAGTTCTGTGCGATGAGGTTGGCATGCCTGGACGAGTCGCAGAGGGCAACCACTTTCCTGAGATGGCCGATCACCACATTCATGTCGGTATCCTGGTTGAAATAAATGCGCGCCATACCGCTCAGGCTAAGGGCCATCAGCCTGGAGTCTTTCAACGCTGCAGCCTTGTCATAAGCCTGCTGCCAGTACGGCAACGATTTTTCATGAAGGTTCTGGTTGTACCAGCAACGCGCCGTGGCCATGGCTGTCATCACCTCATTTCTGGGCGATGGATCCAGCTTCATGCTTTCGCCAAGGTACCAGAGAACGGAGTCGTAAGCAGCCAATGACGCAAGGCAGTTGGCGATGCCATTGAATGCCCGCGCACGCAACGCACCGGTGATCAGCGGACGACTTTTACGATACGCTTCCAGCGCCTTGGTGGTGTATCCATCGTCATCTTCAACATCACCCAACAACAGATAAGAAACGCCGGGTGCTGATCCGGACTCCTGCGATATAGCCAGCGCACGTTCAACCCAGTAACGGGCCAGTTTTGTCTGCCCCCGGTCAAGATAATATTGCGCTGAATCGTTGGCAGCACTTGACGTGAAAGAAGACTCTTGCTGAAAGGCATCACTGTTTGCCTGTGCGCAAAACGTGACGGAGATCAGTAACGCCAACAAAATACAGGGAACTGATGAGGTCATTTTGCTTGTGGGATTTTGAACTTTAAAGATGCTGAAAAGACAGTTAACGGGAAACCGGGATTTTTAGTTACCCATCTCTTGTAACAGCAGTGCTGAGTAAATATTTACCTGGCTATAAACGGAAGGTTCTTCACCCATTTTGGTAACGGCTTTAAAACCGGCCTGGGGTGCAAGCAACTGTAAGGCGGCGTAGCTCACGGGAAAGGGCACCCATTGGTTGCCGGTATCTCTGTCGTACTCGATCAAAATGATGCGGCCCGATGGTTTGAGGATCTTTTTCAGGTACGTCAGAAACGCCAGGGTGTGTGGCACATAGTGCAATGCATTGGCGATCAGTATACCATCCAGCGGACCGGGATCAGGTTCTTCGTTGATAAAATCCGTACGGAGCTTATTCAGCGTTACCGGCGCCGATCCCAGATCGATGGCTTTCAAGGCAGTAGCGTCTTTATCAATGGCATGCAGGGAGCTACCGGAAGGCAGACGTGTTGCCAGCGCCCTGGTGAACAATCCATTTCCGGCGCCAAAGTCTGCCCAATGCTGTGGCCCGGTGGTATGATGGATACCTTTTTCAATAAGACGGATGGCAACTTCCAGTTTCATGGGTAGTTAAATATCCTCAATTAATAGTAATTTCGCGCTTTAAATTAAAAATCAAATGAAGATAGCAGAGATCCATACAAAAAAAGGAGTGATGAAGATCAAGTTCTTCGAAAAAGATGCTCCCAACACCGTGAAGAACTTTATTGACCTTGCTGAGCATAACTTTTATGATGGCCTCATCTTTCACCGGGTAATCCCGAATTTTGTGATCCAGGGCGGTTGTCCTAACGGCATTGGTAACGGAGGCCCCGGTTACAAGATCGACTGCGAGCTTACCGGCGACAACCAGTACCACGACCGCGGTGTACTTTCTATGGCGCACGCCGGACGCAACACCGGAGGGTCACAATTCTTCATCTGCCACAACCGTGAAAATACCAAACATCTCGACCGCAACCATACTGTTTTCGGAAAAGTATATGAAGGTCTTGAAGTGATCGATCAGATCAGGCAGGGAGATAAGATGGAGAAGGTTGTGATTACGGAGGTTGAAGGATAAAAAGAAGTCAGGAGCCAGGAGTCAGAAGAAGGAGTCAGGAGTAAGAAGTAAGTAGTAAGGAGGGGGGTAGTCTTCGATTGATGGGTGGGCTCGCGTATTTCGAATTTTTGTTCCCGATAGCTAGCGGGATCGCACCTGAATTGTTATGAGAAAAAAGCTTGCTGCTGAAGAGGGTGAAAGAAAAAAGTTCAGTGCAACTTTTGCGCGGTTTGGGAAGAAGGTGAATTATAAGGGGTATAGCGAGACTACGGTTCTGCTCACCAATATTGTTGATGTTGAAACCGGCAAGGTGGTGGCGGATCATCTTTGGTTCACCTATACTGCAGGATTTGAAAAGGCCGGTCTCACCGAAGGAGTTTCCATTGAGTTCGAAGCGAGGGTAAAGGAATATTCAAAGGGGTACGTGAATAAACGGATTGGTGTTAACAACCGGAAGAAAGATTATAAACTGAGTCATCCCACCAGAATAGTAGCAGTGAGTAAGTAAAAGGTACGATCCCGATTGCTATCGGGAACGAAGTACGTGGTGCCTTGATTGTAGGCCCTGCATTCCGTACCTCGTCCCTCGTACTTCGTACCTACAAACAGGCTATTTAGTTGGTGAGTCCGGTGCATGTGTTGAGAATTTGTATACCTTTTCGCTTCAAATTTTAAATCCAAAATCTAATGATAGCAGCAAAAGGATATGCGGCGCAGAACGCGAAATCGCCATTGGCACCTTTCTCGTTCAGCAGAAGAACGCCGGGAGAGAATGATGTACATTTCAAGATCCTGTATTGTGGCGTTTGTCACTCGGATCTTCACCAGATACGCGATGAGTGGGGCGGATCGATCTATCCCATGGTTCCGGGGCATGAGATCGTTGGCCGTGTGACGAGTGTTGGAAGCAACGTTAAAAAATTCAAAGCCGGCGACCTGGCCGCTGTAGGTTGTATGGTGGATTCATGCCGCACCTGCGAGAATTGCAAAAAAGGACTCGAGCAGTATTGCCTCAACGGCATGGTGGGCACCTACAACAGCTATGAAAGAGATGGAAAAACACCCACTTATGGAGGCTACTCCAATGAGATCGTGGTGCACCAGGATTTTGTTTTAACTGTCGATGCCAGCCTGCCGCTGCAGGGTGTAGCGCCGCTGCTTTGTGCAGGCATCACTACTTACTCGCCGCTGCGTTACTGGAAAGTTGGCAAGGGCCACAAGATCGGCGTGCTCGGGCTCGGGGGCCTGGGTCACATGGCTGTGAAATTCGCTTCTGCGTTCGGCGCCGAAGTAACAATGCTCAGCACCTCACCTTCGAAAGAAGCGGATGCCAAACGGTTAGGGGCCCATCACTTCGCCCTCACTTCCGATGCCCAGAAAGTAAAATCACTCAGGGGTTATTTCGATTTTATTCTCGACACAGTCTCCGCTCCCCACGACTACAACATGTACCTGCGCATGCTGAAAACCGGCGGTACACATATCTGCGTGGGCGCACCGCCAACACCTGCGGAAGTAGAAGCATTCAGCCTCATTGTGAGCAGAAAAAGTATTGCTGGCTCCATGATCGGCGGCATTCCCGAAACACAGGAGATGCTCGACTACTGCGCCGCCAACAAGATCGTTTCAGATGTTGAAGTGATCGCCATGAAAGATATCAACGCAGCGTATGAACGGATGCTGAAAGGTGACGTGAGATACAGGTTTGTGATCGATATGGCCACGCTCTAGTCTGGTTGCCAGTTGCCGGTCTCCAGTTGCCAGTTTAGGGTAGTGTATCTTTGACGTTCAGTGCAAAGATCGAAACAGGGGATACGAAGCACAGAAGTGTGTTTTTACACCTCCCGAAACCGGCCATCCGGAAACTGGCAACCGGCAACCATTAAGCCACGTCACAGATCTGAACGCCTTGTTTCAGCGATGCGATCTTGTCTTCGCGCTTCGGAATAAATTCCTGGGCAACAAAACCTTTGAATCCTGTTTCCACAATGGCCTTCATGATGGCGGGATAATGCAGCTCTTGTGTGTCGTCGATCTCATTCCGGCCGGGAACACCGCCGGTATGGTAATGCGAGATGTATTTGTTGTATTTGCGGATGGTGGCGATCACGTCGCCCTCCATGATCTGCATGTGATAGATGTCGTAGAGCAGTTTGAAATTCTCAGAGCCCACCTTGTCGCACAGCGCCACGCCCCATTCGGTGTGGTCGCACTGGTAATCCTTGTGATTCACTTTGCTGTTGAGCAGCTCCATTACCATGGTAACTTTGTATTTTTCTGCGATGGGCATAAGGCGTTTCAGTCCTATGGCGCAGTTCTCGATTCCCTTTTCATCATCAAGGCCCCTGCGGTTGCCGGAGAAGCAGATGATCTGGTTGAGCCCTGCGTTGGCAACTTTCGGGATGATGGCTTCATAACTTGCCACGAGCTCATCGTGTAATTTTAAATCGTTAAAACCGTCGTTGATGCCTTTGCCTGCGCCCCACGGCAGCGCTGATGTAAGTCCGTACTTCTTCAATATAGGCCACTCTTCCGGTCCTACCAGCTCAACGGAAGCCAGGCCAATGTTCTTGGCGGCCTTGCACAGGTCTTCCAGGGGAATGTCGTTATAACACCAACGGCAAACAGAGTGGTTTACTTTTCCTTTCAGATCGTGGGCAAGCGCAGTTTCTGCCGCCTCCACCCTGTGCGACAAAGATATTGCCGCGGCAGCACCAGTGGCCGCCACCATCTTTTTCAATGCTCCTCGTCTCGAGGTCTGATCGTCACGCATTTTCATATACTTGTTTTTTTAACAGCCGGATAAGTTAAGCAATTACTTTTAAACGACGCATGACCGTTAAGGTATATTCTCTCTCGCCACCAGCAACTTACATGCGCTTACCTGTCCGCCATTGATCCCGAACAGGAATACATCGTTCGCCCTGATCACACTTCGTACATCACCCTTCAGCCTGAGACCCGATTGCGACTGCGGAACACTGGTGAAATTGCCCTTGCCATCATTCCGCAGCAGCAGCCCCTCGTTCGCATCGTACTTGCCAAACCGCAGGCGCGCACCGTTGATATTACCACACAGCAGCAGATCGGAATTTCCATCTTCGTTGTAATCCAACACGGTGACGGTATGAACCGGTGCATACTGTGCCTCCACAGGCAACGGCCTCTCTGAAAATTTTCCATTCGCATTCCGCTCAAAATAGGTTGTCTTCAAAGTGTTGGCAGACAGGCGTGCAACACCCTGCAGCTCATTGTCAAGAAAGATATCTTGCAACGAGGCATCGGCGAAACTTTTGTAATCAGGGAAACGCTTTTTCAGGTAGGGAAGCTGATCGAGAAGCTCATCACGGCTCACGTATGGAAAACGTTGCCCCATGATGTAAGTGCAGAGCACAGGATCAACGGATCCGTTGTTATCAAAATCCTTGTAGAGCATTTCGGCCGGCTCTTTGTCTGACACCTTGCACTGCGAGTTCAGTCCCAGGTTGCCGACCATCAGGTCAACATTGCCATCACCGCTAAGGTCTTCCGCCGCAAGGGTATTCCACCATCCGCGATACGGCTTATCGAAATAGTTTGTGGTCTCATCTGTCAGTGTGCCTTCGTGATTGATAAAAATGGTCACGGGCATCCACTCTCCCACGATAATAAGGTCTTGTCTTTTGTCATTGTTCAGGTCCAGCCACTGCGCATCGGTCACCATTCCGATGTTTTGAATCGCAGGGGCAAGCTTCGCGGTCAGATCCTGAAATCGTCCACGACCATCGTTGATGAGTACGTAACTGCGCGGCGCTTCAGGGTAACGTCCGGGGATCACCCTACCACCAACGAACAAGTCAGGATGACCATCAGCATTCACGTCTGAAACCTTCACGCAGCTGGTGCTGGTGCGCATTGGCGGAAGCGCTTCCAGGCTTTTGGTGAAGTTTCCTTTGCCATCGTTCACATATAACCTGTCTTGCAGCAGCGCATCTTCGGGTTCAAAGTTGTGATAACCTCCGCTGCAAACATAAAGGTCGGCATCGCCATCACTATCAGCATCAAAAAATGCAGCATCGGTATCATCACTGTTCTTATCTGTTTCAAAAGCTGGCTGTGTGCTCCTGACAAACCTGCCGTTCTGTTGTAACCACAATTCACCAGCCTGCCCGGCCCCTCCTCCCGCGTAAACATCTTCCTGTCCATCGCCATTAACGTCGCCTTTCACTAGGCATCCACCTTCAAACGACATCGGATTTACCATCAAGGGTTGCCGTTTAAAATCGTTGACCTTAGCACGTTGATGCGTGAATGGGAGCAACGAGCTCGTCTGCTTAAATACTGCCTGCAACTTTTGTGACGATCTTTTTCCCGGCCGCGCATCGGCTTCATTCAATTCTATCTGTGCATCGGCTTTGACGTTCGTCAACATTTGACTGCCGCCACCCAGCCATTGCACGGATACAGAGTCAGCCACCGAATCTTCACCCAGCCCGAAGTGCAGCACCGGCGATACGCTCGACTGATAACCCCGCGACGGCATTTGCTCCGCATACAATTTCTTTGAACCCACATGAACGGTGACCCGCGCCCCCAATCCGGAAGTATTTTTGTCTTTGCCCTTGAGCCTGATCTTCAGATAGTGATGTTTTCCCTGGCGGTTAGCCTGGTTCTGATAGATGAACGCCGGTTGATTGATGTTGTTCACCACCAGGTCGAGATCACCGTCGTTGTCGAGGTCTGCATAGGCAGCACCGTTACTGTTGGAGGGTTGCTTCATTCCCCAGGCAGTGGTTGCGTTGGTGAACGTACATCCGCCATCGTTCCTGAACGCATAGTTCACCACGTTGGATGCCGGAATCCTGTGAACGAGATCGAGCACGTCTTCACGTTTCAGCCTGCCTTTCTGTTGCACGTAATTATCCATGTAGCGGATAAAATCCATGTTGGTGTAGTCGCGCAGGTATCCGTTGGTAACGTAAAGATCTTTCCATCCGTCGTTGTCATAATCGGCAAACAACGATGCCCAGCTCCAGTCGGTGTTCGATACACCGGCAAGCTGCCCCACTTCGGCAAACGTATTATTACCCGTATTGAGGTGGAGCATGTTGCGCATGTATTGATAATAAAATCCCACGCGCAGGTTCAGCTCAAATTTTCCATAGTTGTCGGGCGATAACAGCAGTTTTTGCCTCCGGTTGTCTTCGGGCAGCATGTCGAGTGTAAAGATATCGGGAAGGGCATCGTTGTTAATATCGGCCACGTCATTGCCCATGGAGAATTGAGAGGTGTGCCCGATGTACTCCCTGAGCTTGTCTGTAAAAGTGCCGTTGCCGTTATTGATATATAAAAAATCGGGCACGTTATAATCGTTTGAAACATAGATATCAGTGAAGCCGTCCTGGTTGATATCGGCTACGCCTGCGCCCAGGCCGTACGATAAAGCCGAGCTGTTGAGCCCTGAGCGGGAAGTGACGTCCCTAAATTTTCCGTTGTTGTTCCTGAGCAACCGCACGCCACTGACGTCGTCTGTCTTTTTCAGCAATGCTGATGTTGCCGTCTCATTCAGCTCAGGCAACGCGTTGATGTTATGATTGAGCAGGAACGCATCGAGGTCGTGATCATTGTCGTAATCGAAGAAGAACGCCTGGGTTGCAGAAGTTGAAAGGGCAAGTCCGTATTGTGCGGCTTCTTCTTTAAAAACAGGCACGCCCTTTTCATTCACACCCTGATTGATGTAAAGCTTCTGTGTTCTGTTCTCCGGCTTCACGTTGCCGGAATAACACACGTAAATATCGAGCAGGCCGTCGCCATTCACATCGGCCATGGTAACACCGGTCTTCCAGGGACCTTCCCTGCCCGCAACGCCTGACGCCTGGGTCGCATCTTCAAACTGCATGTTTCCCTTGTTCAGGTATAAGCGGTTTGCCGTCATGTTCGCGGTGAAATAAATATCATCCAGCCCATCGCCATTCACATCGCCCAAGGCAACACCTCCGCCATTGTAAAAGTACTCGTACATGAGCACGTTGGTGTTCAATCCTTCCTCCAGCAAATTCTTAAAGCTGATACCGGTACGCTCGGGTGGCAACGATACAAACAGGGGGTCAGCCTGCTGCGTAACGGGTGCTTTTTCTTCATTCACAGGCTGCGTACGACAGCTCACCAACAGCATCGCGGGAAGCAAAAGACCAATGTAATTTTTGAGCATGTTCATGAACGGGATGTATCTGCTATCGCTTATAAAAATCCAGAGACTGCCTCAAGATGAGACAGCCTCCAGAAAACCCAAACAAAGAAAGAACAACAGGGTCAGAATCCGGGATTCTGCACCAGCTTACTGTTCCTGTTCATTTCATCGCGATGGATCGGCAGGAAATACATCTTGTCGAGCCACAGGCGATTTTCAATTCCAGGATCGATATCGAACACTTCATACTTGTACAGGTAGCTCGTTGGATCATATTTGTAGAGCTTCACATCCTTGCCCGGCAACAGCGTGGCGGTAATGTTGATCCTTCGCGCTTTTTTACCCAACGTTTCCGATGCGATCATCCACCGTCGTGCATCGTGATAACGTTGCTCTTCATACACCATCTCCACGCGACGTTCATTCCTGTAACGTTGCCGCAGGGCATCACCGGCATCCACAACGGCGGGCATACCTGCACGGAACCGGATCTTGTTCAGCCATGTTCTGGCTTCGTTTTCCTGCCCCAGCTCTATCGAAGCTTCCACATAGTTGAGCACTGCTTCTGTGTAACGGAACACCGGCCACGGAATTTGCTGCCAGGTGTTCTGGTCTACCACAGCAGGATTGGGATCGATGAACTTACGGGTATAGTAACCTGTACGTGTCCCGTTCCAGTCTTCAACAGAGCTTTGACGGGTGTCGAGGCCGAAATAAGCGCGTTTGGCTCCGGTGTTGTCGATTATTTCGTATTGCCCGGTCTGGATCTGGTTTGCCGGATCTTTAGCGGCAACGTCGGCGGGGCGCGGTTTCCAGGTGGCGCCATCGTAAAGAATGGTGGCAGCGAGGCGCGGATCCCTGTTGTTGTAAGGTGCTGCTGCCTGTGCCGGGTTGTTCCAGTCGAACCGGGTTCCATCCATCATCTCATAATCATCCACAAGGTTCTGGATCGGCGCATTACCTGCCCAGTTGTGATAACCATTCGGGCCATTGAACAATCCCTGCCTTCCGCCATTCTCCGGTTTGGAGTTAATGAAATAACGCGCGAAGATGAGCTCATTCTCACCGCTGTTCCGCGCCAGCGAAATGTTCATGTAAT
This sequence comes from Chryseosolibacter histidinae, assembly GCF_018598225.1. GTDB lineage: Bacteria > Bacteroidota > Bacteroidia > Cytophagales > Cyclobacteriaceae > Chryseosolibacter > Chryseosolibacter histidini. The sequence continues at coordinate 35,104 of NZ_JAHESF010000008.1, forward strand.
TGTTTGTTCCCTCCGCCGGGGTTGCCGGAGCTGCGAGGCCGAGCGCATAGCCGAAACCAGGCAGGTCTAAAACAGCTTTCGCAGCAGCCTGCGCTTTCTGCCACCGCTCCATACGCGTGCCGGAAGTGTAACCCAGCAATGCGGCATTGCCAGCACTGGCGAAGTCTGCCAGCAGTGTTGATTTGGCTGTAGCAGTAGGCACATCGTGGAGATCGCTTGCAGCATATAACAGGATGCGCGACTTGAGCGCCAGCGCGGCGGCTTTTGTGGCACGGCCACTCACCATGGTTCTTCCTTCGAGCAACGCAGCCGCAGCATCGGCATCGGCCACAATGAAGTTAACACACTCTTCAAAGGTGTTCCGCGCAATGGAATAGTCAGGCTGATCGAGCTCATAAGAGGTGCTCACCAGCGGAACAGCACCGTAATAGCGCACCAGCTGATGATAGAAATATGCCCTCATAAAAAGCGCTTCACCTTTCAGGCGGGCCACCAGTGCTTCATCGTTGAATTGTGGTGTCTCCAGGTTTTTGAGCGCGAGGTTGCAGGCACGGATGCGCGCATACATGTTTCCCCAGGCGATGGTGTTATTGATCCATCCCGGATCGGCTGGATTGGAACGCGATTCGGTGATGGTATTGATGCCCCTGCCCGGGTGTGTAAAGATCGCTTCATCTGTCAGCGACGCCAGCATCTGCTCATCGAAGCCACCGTTGCCGAGACCGCCATAGATCTCTGTAACAAATGCATCGGCAAGGCCCGGGTCTCTCCATACTTCTTCACTCAGCACTTCCGTAAGCGGCTTGGTATTGACAAAGTCGTCGTTACAACCGGAAACGGTGAACAAAGCGATGATAACACTGAATGATATTACTTTTATCTTATTCATATTCTTCATGGCTTGGTTGTTAAAATGTTACACTTACGCCTGCATTGATCACCCTGGCCTGCGGATAATACTGGCCTGAAGGGTTGGCATTCTCAGGATCGTAGAGATCAAGCTTATCGAAAGTGAGCAGGTTCAGTGCGTTGGCATAAATCCTGAGGCTGCTCACGCCGGCCCGCTTGAGAAGCACCGCCGGGATACTGTAACCCAGCTCGATGTTCTTGAGACGGATGTAGTCTGTGTCCCTCAGCCAGTACGTGTTGTTACTTGAGAAATACTGGTTGCCACGGTCAGCGATCCGGGGATGGGTGCTGCTGGGTTTTTCCACCGTCCAGCGATTGACATACATATCTTCAAGATAATTGCCAATGCTTCCCATTTCACCCACGCCGATGTATACCTGCGCCCCTGCTGCGCCCTGGAACAGAATGCTCAGGTCGAAGTTCTTATAAGTGGCGCCGATATTAAGACCGCCCTGGAAAGTGGGAACATTGTTCTTGTCGTTCCGTACCCTGTCGTCAGGGTTGATCACTCCATCCTTGTTGTAGTCCTTGTACTTCATGTCACCAGGACGAAGTGTATTGGTGATGGCGGAGTAATCGAGCGTGTTGGCATCGATTTCTGACTGGTCTTTGAAAACACCGTCATAGATGTAAGCCTGATACGTGTACATGGGTCTGCCCGTGGTTCTTTGCCACTCCGGTGCGCCGGGAGCTTCGTCCCAGAAGAGTATTTTGTTTTTAGAAAATCCTCCGTTGACGCTGACATTCAGGGCCAGGTCTCCCACCTGTGCATGATAACCCACCAGGAAATCAACACCCCTGTTGGCGAGCTCTCCGAGGTTCTGCGGTGGCAGGGTCATACCCGTGGTCTGTGGAATGGAACCGAACTTGGGCCACAGGATATTGGTGCGCTTGTTGTAAAAATAATCCAGCTCGAAGTTGAATTTTCCCTGCATCAGCTGGCCTTCAAGACCCACGTTGAAGTTATTGGCCACCTCCCAGGTAATGGAAGTATTCGGCACGCGGGCTTCATACAACGTAAGCACTTCCTGTCCGCCGACGATGTAACTGCGGAATCCATTGGTGGAGAGGTACTGATACTCCATCAAAGGTTCATCGCTATCGATCACACCGTTGGCATTCCTGTCGTAAAAGATCTGGTCGTTACCCATCTGTCCATAAGAAGCGCGCAGCTTCAGGTAGTTCACGACGCCGATGTTATTCTTGAAGAAGTCTTCTTCGGAGATCTGCCATCCGGCCATAATACCGGGAAAGAAACCGTACCGTGTATTTTCGGGGAACATGTACGATCCGTCGTAACGCCAGAGAAATTCTGCGAGGTATTTTTCCTTGAAGTTATAAGCCACACGACCGAAGTAGTTCAGGCGGGCACGTTCCCATGCGCCACCGGTAGCATTTTTCTCAGGGTTACCACCGCCTGCGATCTCATCGATGGCATCGGAGATGAAGAACCTTCGGTATGCGCCGAAGCTGGAGTTCTCAATGGTTTCGCGGTTGGTACCGGCGAGGAAGGTGAGCGCATGATCGCCGAATTTGCGTTCATAGGTGAGCAAGCCACCGAGCAGGATGTTTAGCTGATCTTCATTGCCTTGTGTGAGGCGAGGCTCCGAAGGGCCACGCTTGCCACGCACCAGCGCGGGCGTAACACCGTCAGCTTCGTAAGATGTTTTGTCCCACGTATAGAGGTACCAGGGCGTTTCCCATTTTTTAGTTTGTTTGATGTATTTGTCCACGGAAGCAGTGCCCGTGAATTTCAAACCTTTCACCCCGGGAATGGAGATCTCGATGGAGCCGTTCGACTGCAGGTAATACCGTGTGTCTTTGTCATAACCTGTTTCGTTGGTAGTGATCACCACCGGGTTCTCACCGTTCTCGATGTCAGGTCCAGGCATTCCGTTGGGCCAGTAAGCAGGTTGTGTCGGGATGCCCCGCATCTGCATGCGGAAGATGGCGCCGGCACTGCGCGTAGGGAAGAAACGGTTCTCCTGGCGCGCCAGCACACCGATGCTCGTCTTGATGTACTGATTGATATTTCCATCGAGGTTGATGCGCAGATCGTACTGCTTGTACCCGGTGGCCGAGTTCTTGTAATAAGCATCCTGGTTGCGATAGGAGAGTGACGACAGGTATTTGAAGTTGTCGCTGCCACCGTTGAGCTGAAGGTTGTGTACAGACTGTGGTGACCATGTTTTTAGCGTAGCCCCATACCAGTCGGTGTTGGGATGTCCCCAGGGGTCGGACCCGTCACGGAATTTCTGAAAATCGTCGGGCTTGTAAGGTGCCGCTACCACCGATCCATTGGGACGGGTGTAACTTCCCGTTGCTTTGAATGCCTGCGTTGCCGCAGACCACTCGTTTACCGGAAGGTTGAATACTTCCAGCTCATTGCGCATCTCTCCATACTGCACGGCGTTGGCCAGCTTGGGAATGCGTGTCGGCTGCGCCCATCCCTGGTTGTAAGAATACGTGAGCTCCGGTTTGCCCGACTTGCCACGTTTGGTGGTAACGAGTATAACACCGTTTGCCGCGCGCGCACCGTAGATCGCTGCAGAAGCATCTTTCAAAACTGAGATGGTCTCGATGTCGGCGGGGTTCAACCTTGCGATGCCACCCGGACGTGCCGGTAGACCATCGATCACGATCAGCGCTTCGGTGCTTCCCAGTGAATTGGAGCCACGGATCCTGATGCCGGAGCCGTCATAACCAGGCTCACCACTGCGGTTCACAGCAATCACACCCGGCATCCGTCCGGCAATGGAGTTGGTGAGGTTCACCGCCGGCGATTTCACCAGCTCGGTTCCTTTCACCATGGCTACTGCACCTGTAACGGTTTCTTTCTTCTGTTCACCGTAACCTACTACAACCACTTCTGCCAGAGTCTTGGTGTCGGGCGGAAGGGTTACATCGATGGTGGATTGATTGTTCACCGGCATTTCCTGTGTGGTGTAGCCGATGAAAGAGAATACGAGAATGGAGCTCTGACCACTCACCAGCAGGTTGTATTTTCCGTCGGTGTCGGTAGCGGTTCCATTGGTGGTTCCTTTTTCGATCACGTTTACACCCGGTATGGGGTTGCCGGCTTCATCAGCAACTCTTCCGCTTACCTGAACTCCCTGGAACACGGCCGGCGGCGGAGTGTCATCTTCTTCTTCGATAAACACAGGTGTTTCTTTCAGCACGATCTGTTTTCCGATCACTTCATAACGAACAGATTCATCAAACAGCTGTGATAAGACATCGCCCAGCCGGAGCTCGCGGGCATTGAGGTTTACGTTCGCGATGTTCTTTAGTACCCTGGGGCGATACGTGAAGTTAACACCGGCGCTCCGCTCGAGCACGAGCAGAACATCCTTCACCTTCGCATTCTCCACCTTCAATGTGATCTTGCGTTCAAGAACCCCCTGCCCGCTCGAATCCAAGGCATATCCAAACACCAGGGTACAGGAGGTAATCAACATTTGAATCAGCGTGATTTTCATAATAAATAGCAGTGTCCTGCTATTAGGTTTAGGTTTAATCTTCATAAATTGATAATGTTTTTGTTTTGACAAAACGGACAAAAACTTGGTGCTGTCCCGGGTTTCCCGGGGCACGCATGACGGGCCGATGATGGTACCAGCATCATTGGCCCTTTTAGTTGGGTTTTGATTGATTGGGTATGGTTATGTCATAGGCAAAAATGGTTTGGGTTAATTGGGTTTATCATTTTACAAACAGCCGTGACTCCTGATGGTAATGCCAGCGTCTGTTTCAACATATTCAGCTCCGATAGCCCTGCAGATGATCTCGATGCGCTCGTAAAAACCTTCGTCAGACATCGACGTTGTGAGCGTGCAGTTCTTCAGCTGCGACTCATCAAAAGTTATATCAACACCATAGTTCTCTTCCAGCACCGCAAAGATCTTCGACACAGGCACGCCATCGTATTGCATCTCAAACAGCGTAGGTTCAGGCAATATGATCTCCGGCATTTCAACCACCTGCTTGCGAACCTGGTCTTTCTGGCGATTGTAAACCACCTGGTAATTGGGCGTGAGGATCACCTCGGGCTGGGTCTGCTTCACATCACCTTTGCCTTCAGCATCGTCCATGTTTGTGTATACCGATACCTTGCCCGTCTTCACCGCCACGGTAACTTCCTGATCATTGGCATACGCCCTGATGTTAAAACTTGTGCCCAGAACTTTTGTGACCACTTCGTTGGAATAGACCAGAAACGGGCGCGTTGCATCTTTCTGCACCTGGAAAAAAGCTTCACCCGAAAGATATACCTCGCGTTTATCGCCACTGAAGTTCTCGGAAAAACGCAGCTCGCTGCCGGGCTTCAGGGTAACGATGCTTTCGTCAGGCAGGCGCACCTCACGGGGTGTGTCTCCGGTGTTGGCTTCAAAAGAAAGAGAATGGTTTTGTGCCACCCAGCGGTCTGCCGGCGTAGCTTGCTGTGATGTGCTCTTTTTTCCGGAGGTGAGGTAGAGGCCGACGGCAGCAACGGCCAGCACTAAAAATGTTGCGGCGGCACCTACCACGTAGAAGAAAAGACTGCGCTTTGGGGGAGACTGGGGCCGGATCTTAGACCAGAGCCTGGCTTCCATTTCGGGTGAGACCGTTTCTTTCTGCCACTGACCTTTTGCGCCGATGTTCTCATACCACTCCAGGATGATCTTTTCTTCTGCAGCGTCACATTCACCTTTGGAATATTTGTCTAGAAGTTTTTTGAATTCTTGGGGTTCCATACCCAGAAGACACACAACTCCGGAGCATCCCTAAAGGGAGCAAAGGGATTTTTGCTGGATTTTTGAAATAAAGTAAGGTCCCTCAGAAAAAAAACGGCAGAAACAGCACCATGAAGTCTTTCAGGTGCACGCGAAGCTTGCGCAGCGACTGGGTAAGGTGATATTCGATGGCTTTTTCAGAGAGGTGCAGCAGGTCAGCGATCTCGGCATTTGAGCGGCCTTCGATGCGGCTCAGTTTGAACACCTTACGGGATTTTTCGGGCAGCCGGTTCACGGCCTCTTCTACAGCGTTGTTGAGATCGCCGAACTCAACTTCTTCGTGGGTCACATTCCGGTATTCCGGGATGAAGGTTTTATAATACGTCCAGTATTTCTCATGCGTGATCCTGTTCCTCACCAAGTTAATGACATGATTTCGCACGGCCGTGTTAAGATAAAATGTGAGGTTGGTGATGAGCAGTGTTTCGCGTTTCTCCCAAAGTGAAGAAAAGATGTGCTGAATGATCTCTTCCGCTTCGTCGTGCGACTGAACTTTTGTTTTTGCAAGGACATATAACCGGTGCCAGTGGAGCCGGAAAATTCGTTCAAAAGCTTCTGCATCTCCCTGACGCAGCTTCTCCAGTAACATCTGTTCGTTATGATCGGCCTGGTGTTGCATGTTGTACTGCTATCACAATTTAAAAGAATTTTACCACAATCGTTTGCGCATTTTTCAAAAAATTTGAAATGATGATGACGCAGGGCAGCACAGTGGCAGATGCCTGAGTGAATTAAGTGTGAAAACAACTTTTATTCCGGTGAATAACTTTTACAGCCGTTGAAACAGTCCACGGCCCACGGTCGACAATCGATAGTAGCGCACCATGATTCTACAAATTGCACTTCGACCCACGTGCCTCGTGCTTTCCGCGAGTAGGCAATAAGCAAAGCACAGTCAGGTAAATTAGGTATCAGCACCACCCGGCCGTGGACTGTCGACTGTGGTCTGTGGACTCATATTACAATTCAAGTCTGAGCTGATCGGAATCATCATCAGTTCTCACCCGGAGGCCTTCGAAGTTGGAAAGTGAAACGCCGAGGAGGCGGATCTTGCTGTCAACGGGGTCGGTGGCTTCCAGCAACTGCTTCGCGGTAGCGATGATCGTTTCCAGATCACCCACTGGCTGTGCGAAAGACTGGCTGCGCGTTACGATCCTGAAATCATGATATTTGATCTTCAGTGTTACGGTGCGGCCTTTCAATCCGTAACGTTCGAGACGTTCATGAAGAATTGTTGCGATGCGCTCGATCTGGTCATGCATTTCTTCCAGCGCAACGAGGTCGTAGGGAAAAGTATCTTCGGCGCCCACGGATTTCGTTTCACGGTTGGGCTGCACTTCGCGGTCATCGATGCCCCGCACGATCTTATAAAAGAAACGGCCCGTTTTACCGAAGTGTTTTATCAATTCCGCCACCGTGAGCTTCTTCAGGTCGGCACCGGTATGCAGTCCCATCTTTTTCATCTTCTCGGCCGTTACCTTGCCTACGCCGTGAAATTTCTCCACGGGCAGGCGCTCCATAAAACGTTCGATGCGCGAGGGCCCGATAAAGGTGAGGCCATCGGGTTTGTTCATGTCTGACGCGATCTTTGCCACAAACTTGTTTACGGATACGCCTGCCGAAGCTGTGAGCTGCAGCTCATCGCGGATAGCCTGGCGGATAAGCTTGGCGATCTCGATGGCCGATCCGATGTTCTGTTTGTCTTCCGTGACATCGAGGTATGCTTCATCCAGCGAAAGCGGCTCGATCAGGTCTGTGTAACGTTGAAAGATCTCCCTGATCTTACGGGAGACCTCTTTGTAAACATCGAAGCGCGGCCTTACAAAGATCAGGTCGGCACAAAGCTGCTGCGCTTTTTTTGATGGCATGGCAGAGCGCACGCCGAATTTGCGGGCCTCATAACTCGCCGTTGCCACCACACCACCCCTACCGTCGGGCGATCCACCTACAGCGATGGGCTTGCCGCGATACTGCGGGTGATCACGCTGTTCGATGGAAGCATAAAAGGCATCCATGTCGATATGGATGATCTTCCTTCTGCGCATAACGGTTTCGTCATGTGATTTCACACAAGATGCCAGCTGATTTCGATGTTACCTGCAACCGTTCCTCCTTTGATTCGCTTAAGATCTGTTTCTCAGAATGTTTTGCACCAGCAAAAGAAGCCCGATGGCAAAGCAAAGCCCCCCAACCATACCAATGGTGGCTATAATCGAGATGTACGATTCGTACCATGCTGAACCGTATGTCTCGAACAGCCAGGGCAGTGCAACCGAATAAAAGACAGAAGATATCAATCCGATAGTGGCCCCGATCAGCAGCAGCACTGCTTCGGTTGTAGAACGTTTGGCGGCATACATCGCTACGGCGATCACGACAATGATCTGGGGAATGGTTCCTAAAATTCCGATAAGTCTCATTGGACAGGGTAGTAAGAATTTATAATTTTCTCCAGCTACAAAACTGGCAACACAAATGTAACTAATGTGTACTATTGATGTGGCGTTTTTCTACAAGTAGATCGTCTTCGTCGATCGTTTCAGGACAGGGGTTTTGATGCTACTTATTTACAAACTAACTTGAGCTATGATCAAACCAGTTTCACCTGTGAGAAAAATTGTTGGTCTGCTTGCCTGCTTCACCATGGCCGCGGCGCTATTATCGTCATGCCAGAAATCGGGATCACCTCAGGAGTCCAGGGCTTCGCTTTCAACGCTGAATACGCTGACGGAGGAGGAAGAAAAAGCAGGATGGAAGCTGTTGTTCAACGGCGAAACGCTTGACGGATGGAAACGCTACAACCACGATAGCATCGGCCCGTTGTGGACTGTTCAGGATGGTATGATCGTGTACAATGGCGAAGGGCTTGTCGAAGGCATAGGTAAGACCGGTAGCGGCTCATTGATCACCATACAACAGTTCGGTAACTTTGAGCTTACGGCAGACTGGAAGGTCTCACCCGGCGCCAATAGCGGCATCCTCTATCATGTGATGGAAAAACCCGAATACGAGTTCGACCATGTTACCGGCCCCGAGTACCAGGTGCTTGACGACGTGGGTTTTAAAGGTCACTCGCTCGGAGATACACAGAAAGCCGGCAGCAACTATGGTATGTATGGCGCGCCCTATGGCAAAAGGCTCCTGCCTGCAGGTGAATGGAACACGGCCCGCATCATTTACAATAACGGTCACGTTGAGCACTGGCTTAATGGTGAGAAGACTGTAGAATTCGACGAGAACAGCGAAGACTTCAAAGAACGCCTCAGCAACAGCCAATGGTCAGAATACCCGGACTGGAACAAGTTCAAAACCGGCTCCATCTCGCTGCAGAATCATAAAGCCCCGGTCTATTTTAGGAATATAAAAATCAAAGAACTGTAAAAGTTGCCGGCTAGCCAGTTGCCGGTTACCGGTTTGTTCGGCGTTCATTAAACCATACCGCCCTTCGTGGTCAAGATTTAAATAACACAGGAAAGATTCATGTACCTCCCTGAACTGGCCATCCGGCAACCGGCAACTGGCAACTACCTCAAGTGTGGTTCAATCGCTTCGATCCAGATCGCATAACCCTTTTCGTTCATGTGCAGGTTATCGTTCAGGAATAATTCTTTGCGCGGTGCACCCTGGGCATCGAGCATGGCGTTGTAGATGTTGACGTAAGAAGCCTTGCGTTGCTTCTTCAGAAAATCACTGATCAATGCATTGGCTTTCTCCATTTTAGGCATCAGCGACTGGCGCCGCGGACTGGGTTTCATGGAAACATAAACGATGTTTGCCCTGCGTCTTTCCTTCCGGATGAGCGTGAACAACTCCTCGAACCGTTTGGCTACTGCTTCCGGGGATAGTGTTGTGTCTAAAGCGAAGTCGTTTTCACCGCAGTAGATCACCACCTGTTTGGGTTTGTAAGGAATGATGATGTCATCGGCATACCGTATCACATGGGGCAGGCTCGAGCCGCCGAATCCGCGATTGATCACTTTGTGACCGGGGAAATCGTGCTGCAGGTCCTTCCAGAAGGCAAAAGACGAACTGCCGGTAAACACAATCGCCTTTTTGGGAGGGAAGCTGATGCTATCCTGGCGTTTAAAAGCTTGTATTTCTCTCCAGAACGGAGGTTCCTGTGCGCGCAGGGTGAGTGCGGTGAGCACAAAGAACAGGATCAAAAACTTTTTCATCAATGAGGATTTGTTTCGCTAAGCCGTAAAAATCACGAGCCATCGCAATATGATCACTTTTTACTATTTTTGTGACGTGAAAACCACAATTTCCACATATCGCCTCATCGCCGGAATAATGGTGGCCTGATTGCGGGCTGAGTTCATTTTTTCAGTCTGCAATTGATCCCGCTTTCTTAATTCCATTTATCGTCTTACAAAGTCGATCGTAATGTCCATTTCCAATGCCAGGGACTGGCGATCGCGCTAATTTTATTTCAACCATGATATCATTAACAGATTTCGGCTGGAGCGATTTCCATCTACAATATTTCACGCATTCAAATCACGGCCTGCCTGCGGGCAGGGTGATCTCCGTCAAGGGATTCAAATACATGCTCATCACAGAGACCGGCGAGCTAGAAACAGAACTATCCGGAAAGCTCCTGTATGCCACGTCACCTGAAGATCTGCCGAAGGTGGGCGACTGGGTATTTTTTATGAAGTACGATGACGCGGGCTATATCATCGATGTGTTTCCAAGAGTGAACGTGTTATCGAGAAAAAGCGCCGGCAACAAAACAGAACGGCAGGTGCTGGCTGTCAACATAGACTTTGCGCTGATCGTGCAGGGCCTTGACCGCGATTTTAACCTGATGCGGCTCGAACGATACCTTGTACAACTTGCGGCCTGTGGTATTGCGCCGATCGTGATCCTTAACAAAGCAGACCTGATCAGCGACGAGGAGGAATACAGGCTTGCCATAGCACGGCTCATGCGCGATTGCAGCGTGCATTTCTGCAGCACGTACACGGGGTTCGGCATAGATGCGCTGAATCACCAGATCCTCGAAGCGCACAAGACCTACATTCTCATCGGGTCTTCGGGTGTTGGTAAAAGCTCACTGCTCAATGCGCTGATGAATACCAATGTTCAGCAAACCAACAGCACGAGCGATTGGTCCAGCAAAGGCAAACATACCACCACACGTCGCGATCTCTTCAGGTTACCTAACGGCAGCCTGATGATTGACACACCGGGCATGCGTGAATTCGGACTCACGGGCGATGAAGCACACAGCACCGATGACTTGTTTCCGGCCATCCAACGGTTTTCTTCATCGTGCCGTTTTTCAGATTGCACACACATGAGCGAACCGGGATGTGCCGTAACAGAAGCGGTAGCCTCCGGCAATCTCGACGCACAGGTCTATGAAAGTTATCTGAAGCTCATCCGGGAGCAAAGGCGTTTCACCATCAACGCCGAAGACAAAAAGCGAATGGAGAAACAATTCGGCAGGATAACGCGTGAGGCGAAGACGCATAGAAAGCGATATAAGTATTAGTCGCGATAACAGGAACAATTATAACAACATATGCAGGAGATGGAAGTCACCGCTGTCTCTTGCATTTTTTTTTAAGCATTTACCGCATCGAAACTTTGATCACGAAATATCACCAGATGATCATTTTATCATTTAAAAAATGATTAGATTTCTAATGGTACTAATTTCGATGAATCCGAAAAATGCATACTGAATAAAAATACAAACCAGAAAACCACTGCCAGCAAATTTAAAATCATCTCTCGAAGCCTATTTCAGTCCTTCAGCAGACCTCAGAAGTGTTCTGGATGAAACTATCTTTAAATGTAGTTATGATCTTATGCCACGGATAGTCTATGCTTATAGTTCATACGACAAAATATTCATTGTCTTCAATAATGATTCCAATACGCTCGGCATCCATGTTGAACATTCAGATTACAAAAGTCGTGTAGATCTACTGACGAAAGGGGTTAATGATACTTTCCATCAATTTCAAAGATTCTTAAAGACAATTGATATGTCACTTCTGTCAGCGGAACTATCTATGCACGCTGAAGGCTGTAATCTTATTGAGGGAGCTTATATAACCAGGGGAAATAAATTTATCGAGTTGTTGAAAGCGGATGTTTTCCTGAAAATTTATATACCTTTGGTAGCACTGATTGTGAGCTATTGGATGGATCACGATGTTAAAAAAGCCTTTGTTAATGCGCTGATCTCGGTGGGTGCAACTTTTGTGTGGCTGATCTGGCAAATTCTTACTTTTAAAAAGGGGTTGAAATTCAAGCACAATATAGTTTTATGAGATTAAGACCAAACTACATAAAGCAACTGAAGGAAGAGTTACCCAAATTATTAGGTGATGATTACAGCATTTCGGTTGATACTAATAATTATTTGGTGCACCCTGACCTTGTTGACCTTGTTGTTGAGAATAAAAAAACAGCTCAAAGAACGGTGATTGACCTGCATGGAGCAGTACCAGAAAGCGACTTGCCGATTGCCACCATTCCAATCATGCGCAAATGGAAACAGTCCCTGAACCAGCAATACAATAATTTCATCATGCTAACTTTGTGCAATGTTCCGGACCTTGTGAGAGAGTTTTTGACTAAAGACAATATCACCATCGTAAAAATAGACAAGCGTAAAAATTACCTTAAAGAATTAAAAGGGCTCTTAACAAGCTAGGCCCAATAGATGTTGTCTATCCTGTCTGATACTGCACCATTATCTTAAACCTCCACACCATTCGGTGCCAAGGGAAGTGTGTATAATTTTTTGCCGGTTGCGTTAGCAATGGCGTTGCGTACTGCGGGTGCTATACCGAGGATGGGTGTTTCGCCTGCGCCAACCGATGGAAGATCTTTGCGGTTGAGCATTACCGTTTCCACTATGGGCACATCACTGAAACGTGGCACACGGTACCTTGAGAAGGCTGGATTGAGGATCTTGCCTTCTTTGAAATCGATACGTTCGAACAACGCGCCGCCGAGTCCCTGGATCACGGAACCCTGGATCTGATTTTCAAGGTGCGTGGGATTGATGATCGCGCCGCATTCGAAAGCCGTCACCGCACGGATAACCTTCACTTCTTTCGATTCGTTGTCGATGGCAACTTCAGCGCACGTGGCCACGAAGCTTCCTTTCTCAGTGCCACACGCAATGCCGAAGCCGTGACCCTGTGCAGGTTTCATATTATTCCATCCGAAAGCTTTGGCAGCAGCTTCGAGCACATCTTTCATTCTTTGCTCAGTCAGGTTCTTCAAACGGAAGGTAAGCGGATCCATTTTTAATTCTATTGCGAGATCATTCATCACCGACTCGCGCGCAAACACATTGGCTGTTGCTGCCAGGCCACGATAAGAACCCTGACGAAGCGGAGAATCAACCGGGTGAAACTGGATCTTTTTGCTGGCAACGTTGTAAGGTGTCTCGATGCCCGAACCTCCAGAGTTGTAATTATGAAACTCCCAGGAGGTCACTATGCCATCTTTTGTTGCACCGGCCTTCACTTCAATAACACCTGCGGGCCTGAAATACGCCCACGTAAATTCTTCTTCCCGCGTCCAAACCACCTTCACGGGTTTCTGCGCATCCCTGGCCAGTCGCGCCGCTTCTATGCCGGCTTCACCTGTGTGTTTTCCGCCATAGCCTGAACCTGTGTCAGGCTGGATCACCCGTATATTTTCTTTAGGGATGTGAAAAACCTGTTGAAGATCCTCCTGCACACCAAACGGCCGCTGCGTGCCTGTCCACACCGTGAGCTTATCGTCTTTCCATTCTGCAAGGCCCGCGCGAGGCTCCAGCGGGGCGTGCGCGATATAATCGATGTAAAAGGTCTGCGCAATTTTGATGTCGGCACTGGCATAAGCATTATCGACATCACCTTTCACGTTGCTGTCGCGACCGTTTGCCTGTCCTGATTTTTGTTTCAGGTAGTCGAAGATCTCACCGCGCGAAGGCTGGGGTGTGGTTTTCCATTCTGCCTTGATAGCCTTCAGCGCTTCACCTGCCGCGTGTGGACTTGGTGCCGCCACACCCACAAAATCACCATCGTGCACAACGGTCACATCCTTCATTTTTTTTGCCGCGCTCACATCTACCGACACCAGTGATGCACCGTAGGCGGGTGCGCGAAGTATTTTTCCATACAACATTCCGGGCAGCTTCATATCAGAAACATACTGGTGCTTGCCGGTAACAAATGATACACCGTTGACCTTCGGGACTGAAGTGCCCGCTACCTGCCAACGGTCTACCGGGGTCACCTGAACATTGTCATCCACCGGCTTCAGCAATTCCTTTCCTTTCGTCAGCCCGCCGTACGCAATGGACTCTCCGGTCTTTATATTCTTTACCACGCCATCGGCAACGGCCAGAGAAGCACGATCAGCTTTCCATTGTTCGGTGGCCATGTTCACAAGCAGCTCGCGTGCTGTGGCCGCTGCTTTGCGGAGCTGTGGCCCCATATACGGAATGGAACGGCTTCCCAAAGTGCCCCTGTCATACGGTGTAAGGGCTGTGTCTCCCATCACCATGCTGATCCTGTCGACCGGGACCATGAGCTCTTCTGCAACGATCTGCGCCAGCGATGTGCGGATGTTCTGACCAACCTCGGCCTTACCGGTATAAACTGTGATGTTTCCTTTTTCGCCGATGTGGATCCACGCATTCACCTGGTCTTCGGGCGCTGTGGAAGTATCTGTGAGCGCCGCGCCAAGACTGTTACTCGCTGTGAAGGCCACCGCCACGCCACTGCCCAGCACACTGAAGAATTTGCGCCTGTTCATGCTGAAATCATACGCCGGGGCTGCATGCAGCTCGTATTGTTCCGGAGCTATGAGGTCCTGTTCATGTTTTTTCATAACAATACGGTTAAACTTTCGATGCTTCCTGAATGGCTTTGACAATGCGCGGATGGGTACCACAGCGACAGATATTTCCCTGCATGGATCTCATAATGTCCTGTGTTGAGGGTTTTGGATTTTTTTCGAGCAGCGATACGGCAGACATGATCATACCCGAAGCGCAATAGGAGCACTGAAAGACATCCACTTTCAAAAAAGCCTGCTGCACGGGATGAAGCTTACCATTCTTCTCCAATCCTTCAATGGTTGTGATGTTCTTGCCCGCAGCGCTTTCAGCTTTGGTCATACAAGAACGTACGGCAGTACCATTGATCAGCACCGTACAGGCACCGCAGGCACCTTCACCACAACCATATTTGCTGCCAGTGAGATCAAGCTGATGACGCAGCACACTCAGCAGGCTTTCATCCTGATGCGGCTCAACCGTATACTTTTTGTTGTTGATCAGAAGCTCCATAATTCTCTTAGGTTTGAAGAACGTTGCTACCTAATCTATGGAATTTAAGGGCGATGCACAAGGCAGATTATTTGAAGGGAGGGAATTCTACCGATCTTGGAAGGTACGAGGTACGATCTGATACAAGCAGGGTTTACAATCAAGGCACCACGTACTTCGTTCCCGATAGCTATCGGGATCGTACCTCGTACCTTCTTATTTCAGCGGTGTCAGCAGGAGCTTTCTGAACTCCACTTCGGCGCCTTCTGCCTGCACAGCGATCTGGCCTTTGGTGGCGGTACACTCAAATCCGTCGTTTACAAGGTCGCCGTTGACCCATACCCTGATGGTGTTGCCGGCACATTCGATGACCATGGTGTTCCAGTCTCCCAGCGGCTTCTCCGATCCATCGGTAAGGTTAATGATGCGACGTTCCTTTCCTTCTGTGATGCCCCACTTCTCGCGCGGGCCGCGCCGTTTTTCCATGTCAGGCACCTTGATATCTTCAACAATACACCAGAAATCGCCGGCATTCTCGTGCATCATCTGCACCTCGAGCGATTTAGGGAACATGCTGTAGAGCGACCGTGGTGTGGAGGCATGTACCAATACACCACAGTTACCCGGCTTTCCGGCAAAGCGGTATTCAACTTCCAGCCGGTAGTTCTCGTAAATGGCATCCGTGATCAGGTGTCCGTTGGGCGTACCCAGGCTCACGAGCAGTCCGTCGCGTACGATGAACGGGTTTTGCACACCGGAATCCTTATCCATCGCAGGAACATCGGCATGCCAGCCGGTGAGGTCTTTGCCGTTGAACAGGCTCTTTGGCTGAGGTTGTGCGCCTGCGTTGTAACCGGACGAGATTCCAACGGCGATGAGCACTGAAAAGATCGCAGCTTTTTTCATGGGCATGAATGATTAAACCAGGTAAGCGCGCAATGTTTCATACGCCATTTCCACTTCCAGGTATACGGGGGCATCGGTCACACTTTGATAATTGAGCTCCACAATACTTTTGCGATTGCTCTGCGGGTTGGCGTATACCCTTCCGATGCAGGCCACATTGACCAGCTGGGTTTTTGTTTCGGATTCGTCTGAAACTTTCAATTCGATGAACTTGGTCATGGATGCTTTATTTAAAAGGCTGTTGTTCGGTAAGTTAACTTACAAAATTGTTCGGTTGTCCAGTATCCACTGCCGGATATTTTCTCCCGACTGATTTCCCAACACGATGAACTCTCTCCTGCGTCCATCCCGGGTGCGCACTGTTACGGTACCGTCGTGCGGATAACTGCCCATTCCCCATTTTTTTCCACTGCGGTATTCCACATCAACAATGTCTTTGCGGCCGATCCTGAAGTTGGAACGGTGCATTTTCAGAACCTTCTCTCCAAACAGGTTGTCCTGTTCCATTTCAGCAATATACCGGCTGTTGACATAAGAGTAAGGATTGGTAAGGTCACCGTTGTTAGCCAAAACATGGGTCACGATATTGGTAACAGGGTCGCCATCCGTCGACGCACCGATCACTCCGTTTGCTTTCAGGCCGATCATAAAACCGTCGATGAGGATCACCAGAAAGGTGCGGTTCATGATCAGCCAGTAATACTCCATCACTACAAAATGATTACTCTCCCTGAAAGGAAATTCAGATAATTTCATTGGGCTCCCCGTGATTACAAGTTGCAACTTACTTATAATTGTACAGGAAAGTATTAACAAAGTAATTTATACACATTAAATTAGGCCCCGAAACCCACACGAGGAATGAAGAAACTGGTCTTTATTATTGAGGATGATCTTGTGCAACAGAAAATGTTGCAGGTGCACTTTGAAGATATGCTGGGCAACTACACTGCCCGCACTTTTTCAAATCCTGAAGACATGATGCAGCACCTCCGCGAAAAACCTTTTGCTGTAGTGCTCGATCATTTCTTTTCAGACAAGATGGGCAAGACCGGACTGGATTACCTCCGGCTCATGAGAAAGAACCACAGCTCCATACCGGTGATCTACTATACCACCCTCGACGATGAGGCTGTACGCGCCGAAGTAATGTCGCTGGGCGCAGAACAATACATCATCAAGAACTCAGCCTCCCTGGTAAGGCTTCGCTCCGCGCTTGACAACCTCCACGAGAAAGAGTCGAAGAAGGGATTCTTTAAGAAGCTCTTTAATTAAAAGTTTAAAGTCTAAAGTTTAAAGTTTAAGGTTGGTGCATCCAAGTTCAAGGGGACCCAACTTGTAACTTCAAACTTGTAACTTTAAACCAACATCCCTTAGATTACCGGCAGCACAATATTGAACCTGCTCCCTTTCCCTGCATCACTTTCAATAAAAAGCTGCCCTCCTGCTTTTTCGAGGTAGCTGCGGCAGAGGAGCAGGCCCAGGCCTGTGCCCTGTTCTTTGGTGGTATTGTTGATGTTCACCTGCAGCGTGGGATCCGTCAATGCCCGCAATGTTTCTTCATCCATGCCCGCGCCGTGATCTTTCACACACATGGTGAGCACCTTGTTGTGAAGGTTGGCGTGAATGTTCACTTCACCGTGCTCATAAGAGAACTTGATGGCATTGGAAATGAGATTTCTGAGCACCAGGTTCAGGATGTTGCGGTCAGTGGTGATCACCATACTTTCAGAGGTATGGTTCAGCCTGATCTTTTTAGTGGCGGCGATGGTCTCGAACAATTGCACATTCTCATTGATGAGCACCTGGAGGTCGAACGTTTCCATCTTCACCTGCATGCCCTTCAGCTGGTTCGCGGTCCAGTAAAGGATGTTCTCAACCAGCATGCTTGTTTTATCGAGGTCGCCTTCGATGTGCTGCGCAAAATGATCGAACTCGTCTCTGCTGATAGCGCCTTTGTTGTAAACCTGCAGAATGCCACGCAGGGACTGCAGCGGACTGCGGATATCATGCGATATGACTGACAGGAGACGATCTTTGACAGTATTGGCAGTGATGAGCTGGCCGGTTCGCTCCTGCACCATCTTCTCAAGGTTCAGGTTCAGGGTCTCCAGGTTCTTATACGATTTAGCATAATGGTTGGCCAGGAGGTATACCTGGAAGAGCAGGAACACCAGAACACCCATCTCTACCAGGTGCGCGAACCTGATGTTGAGCGGATACAACAGTGAATTTTTCATGATCTCTCCCATCACAAATGGAAACGAGGCAAGCACGCCGAAGAGTATGATGCGGGCATCCCTGTTACCGGCACGCCATGCCTTGACGATCGCATACACCGCATAGATAAACATCAGCAGTAGTGAAATGTGACCCACTTCGAGCAGCCTGCCATAGACGTACTGGGGCGTAACGATAACGGTCACCAGCAGCAGGGTGGACACGCCAATGAAAAAATAGATCGGTTTCTTCGGAGCATGTTCCACAAACAGGTTATACACATACAAGGGGAACAAAGCCACCATGGCATACACGCTTCCGAACTCGATCTTCTTCCAGAACTCCCACGGCACCGACGGATACAGGTTCGGCAGCAGGTAAGAGCCTCCATGTACGATCAGCGACCGCAACGCCACGCCCAGGCAGATCAGCGCAAGCCACAGGTAAGGTTTACCGCGGTGATACATAAAGAACAGGATGAGCTGGTAGATGCACATGGCGATAAGGCAACCCGCGAAGAAATTCACGGTGCCCTGCGACCTGCCGATGTCCGTGTAGATGGATGACGCTTTGTTGACCTGCGGCGTGGCCCCGAAGCCTCCTCTGAAATAGGTGAAATTGGCCACCGCCACCACCAGGTCTACCTCGGCAACATTATCGGGTATCGGCACAATGGTGCGCATGAACATCGGCCCATACTTTTCGGGGTCTTCGCTTGCAGTACCCACCTCGTGTGCAAGCTCCCCGTTGATCCAGATCTTCGCCGCCGAGTTGATCACCGGAAAATGAAATGAAAGACCTTTGTGTTTGGGGGGCAGGGTTACCTGCAGCCGATACGTACCAACACCCAGCACATTGTAATCGCCCTGCCGGTGCCACGAACCCGGCACAAAGATCAGCACTGGGGCATGTTCGCTCCGCATCAGGTCTTTCGGCGTCAGTAACTGGTTCCAGTAAAATTCCCATGTTCCTGAGAGATTGGCCGCACCGTTTGTGTCGAAGTTGACTTGTGAGAGATCGGCCTTTCCACCAACAGCGCGCTGTCCCATCCCCGCAAAGGGTATCAGCAAAAAGAGAAGGGCACCGATAAAAAAGCGGACGGTCTGGGGGCTCACATCTTAAATTTAACAATAAAATCCGGCGTGTAAACACAAAGTTTTAACGCAGGGGGTAGGGGTAAGCAGGCAGGCTGCTGCGCAGGTATTCCGCGATCTGAGGGCCAGCTAAGTCTGAAAAAGGAGTGGCATTGTTTTTTTAGTATACAGAACAGAAACCTACTTATATACAATAGCTTTTAAGACCACAACTTTTAGAAGCTACTGCAAATGAATCAGGGTATGCCCGTAAGCTTACCCTGATTTTTATTTTAAGGATATCTGTCTGGTCTTCTAGAGGGGCGCAGCGGTGACCTTGAATCTCAGGTTTGCCTTCACATCAACGTTTTGCGTCAGGGTTTCGTCGGTTATGATCGACGTTCTCAGCTTGTAGCTCGATGCCTTCACATACGGATCGAGTTTTTCACCGGTAGGCTTGAGGGTAATGTTGTTCACGTTAGCCGGAACATCTTCAAGGGAGGCCAACAGCAGCTCATCGTTCTGACCGGTAGAGATATAAATGTAGATGGATTTTAAAAAACTGAAAGTTTTGCCAGTGGGGGCTGTAATGGTCAGCTTCATCTCCTGAAGCTTTACGTCCTTTACCAGCGACGCTCTTGTATTGTTGTTCTGAAAGGTCTGATCTGAATTGGTCGTGACATCTGGCGTGGGTATACCTACCGGCAGATCGATCACCGTTGAAGCCGGGATCTGAATGGTTACTTCATTGTTTACAGAGAAGGTGAGCAATTTGTCAACCTCCTCACAGCTGAAAGACGCAGCCAGCACCAGGACCGCAATGATGACTCTTTGCATTTTGTTATATTTTTCTAAACAGGTGATTAATATAAACAAGAATAAAAAAAGTGACCTGCATTTAAGCGACAATTATTACATCTCTGCCTTTTTTCCGATCAGCAGCGTGAGGTGAAACTTCCTCAGTCTAAAACAATATTATCGCGGGAAGCGCCGTTATACCCGTCGTAGATCTTGTTGAGATGGATACAGCCTTTTTTTCGAAACGTGAGGAGATTGTCAATGCTGTGACACATGGTATCGGTACCGGACTGGCCATAGCTGCCCTTGTAGTGCTTGTGGTATTTGCTGCAATCGAAGGAACCGCAGCGCATGTTGTGGGTTTCACCATTTACGGCGTTACCATGGTTACGCTATACCTGGCTTCCACCCTGTATCATGGCATCACCAGCACAAGCACTAAATATTTACTCCGAAAATTCGATCACATGTCTATCTTCCTGCTCATCGCGGGAAGTTATACACCTTTTTGCCTTACCGCGCTCCCGGGCTGGGTTGGGTGGACCGTTCTCATCATTGTATGGACCTGTGCCGTCACAGGCATTGTGCTGAAGATGTTTCACACGGGCATGCACGAGGGCACTTCCACCTTTCTGTATATTTTAATGGGCTGGCTCATCATTCCCGCCATCAAGCCACTCTACTGCAGCCTGTCGTTCCAGACCTTTGTGTACCTCATGCTGGGCGGTGTGTTCTATACGGCCGGCACCTACTTCTTCCTTAAAGACAGCA
This sequence comes from Chryseosolibacter histidinae, assembly GCF_018598225.1. Lineage (GTDB taxonomy): Bacteria > Bacteroidota > Bacteroidia > Cytophagales > Cyclobacteriaceae > Chryseosolibacter > Chryseosolibacter histidini. Next base: position 55,842 of record NZ_JAHESF010000008.1, read on the forward strand.
AGCAATATTACCATGGCATCTGGCACATCTTTGTGCTGGCTGGCAGCACATTTCACTTTTTCTCTGTGCTGGGTTTGCTGAGGGGATAAGTACATCTCTACTCCGAAGGGCCTTCTTCGCCCAGCAGATATTTCCACACCTGCTTTAGATGTTCACCTTTCTCACCGGTGGGGATCGCTTCGTCGATAATAGGTGCATTGTGCTTTGACTTGTACTTACTGGCGGATGGATTGGGCTCTATATCGGTATACAATGCATGGGCACCCTTGTACGAGTCCTTGTCGGCTGCAGTAGTGTCAGCAGCATCGAGCAAGCGCATGGCTTTCCAGGCCGCATAGTGCTCTTCAGGTGGTACCAGCTCATCGCGCTTGTGCATCAACCCATAGATCTTGCCAACAGAAGTCGCAAAAGGCTGTCCGCACCAGTCGGCGGGTTGGTTGTACTTGCGTGAGAAGTCGTTGGGTGAGCATAACACAACAAGCCTGTCAACGGCATATTTGTAGGCCAGATACGCTGCGTGGTCCCCGCCCTGCGAATGGCCGACCACTACGATCTTTGGCCATTGCAGCATGTCGCCGGTATAGAATTGGTTCCACCCCTGCGTTGTGTCCTGTGCATTGAGATACTTCAGCAGCTTTATAACACGATTCATGATACCATCTGCTTCCGTCACGTGAACAAGGTCACTATGTGTACCACCGTCGATCACCGCGTCATGATAGCGGGTGAAACACTCCATATCCTCAGCCTGCTCACACACGCGTACAGTCACCGCGTTGGAATATTCTACATTGATCACATGGTAGCCCATGGCAGCCGCGGTCTTCGAGAACTCCGTAAAGGATTTGGGTGCTGTATTGGTCCCGCCAAGAAAGAGCATCAACTTCTTGCGCAGCGAGGTACGTGTATCGATGTAAACATAGTGAGGCTCGTCAGAACTGGTGATGGCCGAGTCTGTTTTGTGGGCCAGCACTTTGTACTCATGGTATTGGCCGGCCACAGCCGTTGTATCTGTTTCGGTAGAGGAAGTTCCCTTGTTGACTACCGGCGGTGGTTCCGGTGCCGGATCCTCTGTTCTTGAACAGCTCACCGCTGCGCACAGCAACATCATCAGCATACAGGAACGTCCGTTGAATTTCATATGCGCATCATCAGCCGGTGTAAATATTTATCCGGGGGTTAACGCAGAAGCATGAAAAATAAAATGCCAGAACCCTCGCAGGTACGAGGCACGATCCCGATAGCTATCGGGAACGAAGTACGATTTAGACGTGTTGCGTTACACTTTCTGTGTCACTGTCCGCCTGTTACAGATCAGTGCGGCTGGTTGATGTACCGTTGCTAGATGGGGGCATCACGGTGCGGCAAAAAAATACAAAAGGGTTTCACTTACAAACTTGCGATAGGCAGGGTAATCGTTCAGGTCATTGTGCGAACCGCCGTTGACCACGATCATTTCTTTTTTGCCTTGAAAGGCGCGGAACAATTTTTCACTGTGTACCGGAGGGATGAGCGTGTCTTCAGTGCCGTGAATGAACACCACCGGACTTTTTACCTGGTCGATCTTGCCGAGGTTGTCGAACCGGTACTTCAGGTAAAGAGAAGGAAAGAAGAAGGGGAGCTTTTCATTGGCCAGCGCGCCGAGCGAAGTGTATGGTGCTTCGAGCACAAGACCTTTGATGTGTCGTTTCGAAGCGAGATCAACAGCAACACCTGTACCGATAGACCTTCCGTAGATGATGATGTTATCCGGCTGGATCTTTTTGCCGATCAGAAAATCATACGCAGCATTGGCATCGTGATAAAACCCCTGCTCCGAGATAGAGCCCGAGCTTTTTCCATAGCCGCGGTAGTCGATGATCAGCACTCCGTAGCCTGACGTAACAAAATCTTCCGCTACAAACTGCCACCCGCTCAGGTCTCCGGCATTGCCATGAAAATAGAGGATCACCTCCGCTCTTGTACCCTGAAAATACAATGCGCTGATGCGTTCATCATCCGCCGTAGTGAGCACAACCTCCTCGCCAAAAACACGGCTGCTAAACCTGAAGGCCGGAGGTAACTTACCAGGATAAAAGATCAGCCTTGTTTGCAACACATAAAGGATCACAAGCGCTACGACGTAAAGCACAATGATCACAAGCGCGAGTATTTTCAGAGATTGCACCCGGAATAAATTTCCGGAAAATTAACAGAAATCAGGAAGAATTTGAATTGCCGGGAAGTTCACTTCCGGGCAGGATGGGTTTAGCTCATTTCAGAACCAGCTCCTGGATGGCCAGGATAATGAGCACGATGGCGATAAAGACCAGCACCACTTTGGCCTGAAGCTGTATTTCGCTTTTGATCTTTCTGAGACTTGCCATATATACAAAGCTAACATTTGCATCATTCCTGTCCATGGTAGTTTTTTACTATTCAGGATGGTAGAATTTTACCAGTATGATCAAAAAAAGAGGCTGTCCGAAATAAGGCAGCCTCCCAGAGAGTCTCTTCGGGAATCGGTCCGGAAGTTATTTTCCCAGCAAATATTTGTTTAGCAATTCCTTGCCCTTCTTGATCTCATCACGCCCACTCGACTCGATGCCGTACCATCCGTGGTAGCCGGAGTCCTGGCACAGCTTGATCATTTTGGCGGTAAGCTCTTCGGTAGGCTGATTCCTGTACGACATGCCCGCTGCGTAAGGAAGGGTTTTCTGCAGGTAGACATAGTTATCGAAATCAGGGGCGGGCTTGCGCCAGTCAGGATAGGTTCCAAAAAACGGATTGTTCACCGATTTCATCAGCGACACCATGAAATCGCCATCGTTGGAGACACCGCCGTGATTTTCAATGAGCACTTTGATCTTTGCGGGCACGGCATACTGCAGCAGCATGTTGTACGATTCGGTGGCATATTTCAGCGCTTCTTTCTTGTCTACATTTTCCGGGCCGCGGCAATTGGTTCTGATGGCGTGGCATCCAAGATATTGTGCCGCGTCGATCCACTTACGGTGATTGATATCGAATTGCCGGCGACCTTCCTTCGTAGGCATGCATCCGTCGCCTTCGGCATCCACCATGATGAGGATCATGGTCACGCCCTGGTCTTCAGCATTTTTCTTCAACTGCTTGAGATAACTTTCTGTGGGCACTTCAAACAGGGTGTTCACAAACTCGATGCCGTTGAGACCGAAGTCTTCCCTTGCCACCCTGGGAAAGTCAAGCGTCTTCCATTTGCCGGCCTTGATCTCATCCACCAGTGCCCACTGCGCCAGTGAGATATCATCTTTTGCAAAACTTTCAGATGCCTTCAGCACAGAAGGCGCGATCAGCCCTGAGGCCGCAAGCGATACCGTTTTTTCCATAAAACCCCTGCGATTGATTTTCATGTTTTCAGACTTGATTTTTTTAATTCTAAAATATGGCGTCCGGATTCCAGTTGCCGGTTATAGTAAAGTTGCCGGTTGCCAGTTGCCGGATAGCCGGTTGAGTGTAGTGCCCTGGCGTTCACTGCACAGTTTCAATTCTTTGGAATCGTAGAACACAAGTTTTCGTGACACCGAAACGAACCCGGCAACTTCAAACTTGAAACTTTAAACTTTAAACTTTAAACTTTAAACTCCCAACCTCAAAGCTCCCATCCCTTCCTATACTCTCTCCGCAGGAACTTGTTTGCCTCAGGCACATTGGTGATCTCCATTTTCGCGGAGTCGTAAAGCACTTTCTTGCGCGCCCGGAGGGCCACCGCGCCCAGGTTGATGGTCTCGGAGATGGCACTGGCATAGAGAAAACTTCCCGGCGATTGTTTTTTGTTCTTGAATGCATCGATCCAAACATCGTCACCGCGCTCGTTCGTATCTCCAGTCTTTTCCTTCCCTTCGGTATATTGTTTCATCCTCGCTTCGGGGATGAGCACGGGGTCATCGCACCGGAAGCCTGCCAGGATCTTACCTTTGTCGCCCACGAACATCATTCCTTCCTGGGGCAGGTCTTTGCCATCCACCTCGAGCTCTTCGGGGGTGTGCGGCTTCATACCACCGTCATACCAGAAGAGATCAAATGCGGGAAGTGTCTCCTGTTTGGCAAACTTGAAACGAATGATGCTCGAATACGGGAATGCCACATCGTTTACAACATTGCGACTCACATGGTCTATTACCTGGCGTGTAGTGGTACCGTAAGCTTCGGCACTGATGGCAGGTGTATTGATGCCCAGTGTGAGGAAAAGTGGCCAGAGGCTGTAGTGCCCCATGTCGGCAATGCTGCCACCGCCGAAGTCATACCAACCCCTGAACACACAATGCGTATAGTTGGGGTGGTAGGGGCGATCGGGCACCGGGCCAAGCCACAGATCCCAGTTGAAGTCTTTGGGTATGGCCGGGGTCTCCTGCGGATTGGTGGTCCACTGCGGCCACACGGGACGGTACGACCAGTTGTGAATTTCTTTCAGGGTTCCAATGGCGCCATCGCTGATCCATTTTTTGACCACGTCGTTGCCACTGCGTTTGCTCCAGGCCAGCAGGTGCGTGCTCACACCGGTCTTGCGTGCCGTGTCTATGGTGAGCTTTGTTTCGTACATGCGGTTGGCGATGGGCTTATGGATCACAACGTGTTTGCCTTTTTTCATGGCAGCGATCGAGATGGTGGCGTGCAGATGATCGGGTGTCATGATCTTCAGCGCATCGATATCTTTTTCTTTCTCCAGCAGCTCGCGGTAATCTTCGTACGAGGCGCAACCTTTGTATTGGGTGGTTTTGTCTTTCGCATAATATTTTTCCACGAATTCCTGTCCTATATCGCGGCCCCCGGGTATACCGTTGTAAGCCTCACCCCAGGTGGGATCTTCCAGTGCCTTGCGGATGCCGTCACGGATGCCGGTAGGCGACCAGTCGACATAGTCCGTGCTTTTTTTATTGGGATCACATACGGCCACGATCCTGATCTTGGGGTTGGCAATGAGGCTGGTCATCTCGCGCATGCCCTGGGTGCCGCAGCCGATATAACCGAGGGTGAGCTTATCGCTGGGTGCAACAAAGTCAGGGCCGCCGATCACGTGCCGGGGTACAATGGTGAACGCCAGCGATGCCGTGGTGGCCGAGCCGATAAATTGTCTCCTGTTGATCTTTTTGGTGGATGACATAATTAGAAGGTTTACAGGTCTGGTTTAAAAAACATGAGGCTGTCTCAAACATTTGTCGAGTGACTCAACCGCATCATTTAATTTAACAGCTGTACCTTCTGAAGACAACACTTAAGTGGCGAACGGTGGATTTGTTGGTTCGATCTGCTGTTGTGAAGTGGTCTGTTTAGTGTGTACTCAGACACACGGATGTGATGTGGGAAGAAGTGAGGAGTAATGACTAGAAGTCGAGAAAGAGTAAAAAGTAAGAAGTAGCCGAGATCAACGCGGGCTATGGTGGGCAAGGGAGTAAATGTTCAAAATAAAAAAAAGGATGGCGCTGTGAGCACCATCCTCTTATTACATATAAAGCGCTTAACGAATAATTATCGTTGTGCAAATTTCCTATCAGAAGACGTCAGGCGTCCGGCAGCATTTTGCTTTGTTCTGCCTTGCGTAACAGCCCTGGATACGAACATCTCTGTATACTCCTTACCGTTCTGATACAATTCATCAGGGCCGTAAGTAGTATTGCGGATCGCGTTTTTAAAACCTGTATAACCATCTGCACCTTCAAAATCATATAACCAAAAATGGTCGGGATTTGCATTGACAGCAGGGATATCGAAGCTCTTCAGTATGTCGGGCACCACAGGAACCACCAGGCTCACATTTGCTCCGGCAGGGAAGATGAACGACCACTCTGAATCGTCATTCTGCGGATGCTCAAACGAAGTGCTGATAAAATCAAACGAGCCGGTCACTGACGAGTTTACCTTGCCATTGGAAAAGGTAACGTCGCCCTGGTATTGCGGCAATGCCAGGTTAAGCTGATCTATGTTTCGTGTGCTGCGGCTCAGCTCGAATTTCTCATCATACATATCAATATCCGCATAGTAAGAAGCGAAGGCTGTACCCGGCTTATAGAGGGTAACAAAGTTGTCGGTAGAGTTCAGCTTATATGCGCTGCTCACCTCGTACACATCGGTATAGTCATTGGCCACAAGGCTGCCCATCAGTTCCACATGAACATTCGGAATATTGGCCGGTGCTGCCGGTGTGATCTTTGTCAGGGGAATGTTTACCTGTGACAGGCTAATGGTATTGTTACCCGTTACAACATTCTGGATCAGGCGGTAAGCTGGCGTTACCAGAGAGCCTTCCATGACCGGGTAACGTGCTGCATAGATCGTGGCGGGGCTTTTCTTCAGGGTAAGGGTTGCAGCGCTACCTTCCGTATACGTTTCGTAGCTGCCAGGACCGTTCAATAAGTATGCGGCATTGGCGGTGACATTGGTGAACGTAAGATTGGCCTGACCGACAGTCACCTCGTCTTCTTCTCCGTCAGACAATATTGTCCATTTACCACGTTCAACCTGCGCGAAAGTCCACAGAGAAGGGAAATTACTGGCGCCTTCAATGCCAACGATGGCCTGCGTCAGGTAGAATGTTTCACCTTTGAAGCCCGGAGCTTTGATCTCAACGTTTTGTCCGTTCTGGATCTCCACCGCCTTGATCAGCTTTCCTTCATTATCAGAAAGGAATACGAAACCACGGGTGCTTTCGCCGCTGCCTGACCAAAGGTGGTTTGCGGGCACTTTGAAACTCACCAGCACGTTTTTAACGGTTACAGGGATTTCTTTTTCTACAAAATTCCCTGACTTATCGGTAGCCACCACTTTTACAACGTGTGAGCCGTCAGTCAGGCTGTTGGTATCCCAGTCTGTGCTGTAGGGTGAAGCTATGAGCGTTGTTACAAGCGAGCCGTCTACGAACAATTCAACCTTGTCGATACCACGGTCGTCCTTCACATCGAGGGCGACGCTTACCACATCCCATACGGTGGCATTGTCAGCCAGGTTGGTAACGGTAAGCTCGGGCAATACTTTGTCAGGCTCCGGATCATCATCACATGACGTGAGCCACAAAACAGAAGACAGTGCAACGGCCAGGGCACTAGTCCGAAGCGCCGAACTGAAAAAAGAAGAAAATTTCATGATTTTTTTGAGGATTTAGAACCCCAAAACTAACGCTTTCGCCAATGCCGCCTGGTGGGAATGTGAGGGTTTCCTTACTTTCAGGCGACTACTCCTTTTTTACTAGCGTGCTTGTGTGTTGGATTTTATTGCAAACGTTTTCAGGAGTCAAAAAAGAAGTAAGGAGTAAGAAGTAAGGAGTAAGGAGGGCCTTCGGATCAGGGACTGAGTGGTGATTCAAGTACATTGCTTCGTTAGAGGGCAGTAGGCAGGTTGTAAATTCTCAAATTGTGCGGAATATCAAACAAGGGTGGTTACCTGCAGGTATACCGTTGACAGTGTACCATTGTTGGTGTGCCGTGCGCCGTTGTTGGTGTTCTTCACCAACAACCCTCACCAAACAACCAGGCAAAGTCGTGTACAACACCTCCTTACTACTTACTCCTTGCTTCTTACTCCTTTTATTGCTCCGCCCAGGCGTACATTTTACTTACCAGCGAGTAGTAGTCTTCCCAGGCCAGGAAACGTGTGGCAAGCGATGGTCCGACAACCTGGTTCATTTCCACGAAATATTTTTCTTTGAGCTTCAGCTCCCGCTGCATCACGCTAAGAAAATCATTGCCCAGGCGTTTGGCGATGGCGGGGGTAAAGTCTGAAGGATCGCCGGCATACAATGAGATCAGGCTGTAGTCTTCACCCAGCAGCGCGTCACATTCCTCTTCGTAACGGTTATATACTTCCCAGAACGCGCTGGCTTCTTCCACTGAAGGGGTGAGCGCTGCGTGGATGGTATTGTGTTTTGCTTTTTTGAACTGTGATGGATTCAATGCCTTGGGATGGAAGCGGAAATCGCTCCAGTGGGTCTGCTCATAGATGCGGCAGCTTTCCATCATGTCGAGGAGCGCCTCGGCCTGGAGGAACTGCAATGCAATGATGCCGTTGAACCCGGCGCCGATCTGCGTGTAGTAACGTTCCCTGAGCGCGAGCAGGTTGCGCCGGTCTTTGATCATCTGCTGCCCCAGCTCATAGGCCTCAGCTCCATTCGTATTTTTATCGGCTTCGGCCAGCGTTTCAAGCGACCTGTATCCCTGTGTAGAAACTTCGTTGACATTTCCCAGGTAGTCTTCGTACACCGACCAGAAAGATTTTTCGTGCCAGGCAGGTATGCTGATGCTGTTCTTCACGATTGAAAGCCTGTCAGCCCCCGACACTGAAGCTGCTACCAGTGTGCCCTGCGCATGCTGACTGTACGCCGAAAAAGCCACCACTACCATCAACGATGCAATAATGCCGATGCGTTCCATATCAAAACGTTTAAATTTTTAATTAAGACTTACAGCCGGGAATGTGAACTGTGTGTAGAATCTTTACATAGAGTGGAAGGCTATTGTGATGATCTGTTTGTAAAAACTAATGCCATGGCGGCGGCACCTAGACGAATTTAAGAAAACTCAAGAACACCTTCGCAATTGTGTAGAGCGAAACTCTCAACCTTTGATACCGATAGCAGGCTTAAAAGGACCAGGCATGTAATAAAAACAGGTTATCTCCAAAGCAGTTCATCCCATTGGAAACATCCGGGAAGGATCGCGTCTGGAAACAAATTATCGGGGATGTCTCTTCTCCAGCGGTGATCACCATGGCATGTAATAAAAAAAGCCGGCTTTCACCGGCTTTTTTTAAGTTATCAAGATCTCATTTATTCGCTTTTCTTCTCTTTTGAAGAGGCTTTGGCCTTTTTCACCTTGATGGTGAGGGTATCGCCTTTTCCTTCGTAGTCGGCCATGATGGTTCCACCTTCTTCGACCTCTCCTTTCAGGATCTCTTCCGCTACCGGGTCTTCCAGGTATTTCTGGATGGCCCTGTTCAGCGGACGGGCTCCAAACTGATGGTCGTAGCCTTTTTCTGCCAGGAAGTCTTTTGCCTTCTCTGTCAGCTCCACGTGATAACCGATCTGGATGATGCGGTCAAAAAGTTTCCTGAGGGTGATGTCGATGATCTTGTGGATATGCTCACGTTGCAGTGAGTTGAACACGATCACATCGTCAAGACGGTTCAGGAACTCGGGGCTGAAAGCACGCTTCAGGGCATTCTGGATGGTAGCCTTCATCTGCTCTTCTTCGCTTTCGCGTTTGGCAGCACTGGCAAAACCGATTCCGGTTCCGAAGTCTTTCAGGTCACGAACACCGATGTTGGAGGTCATGATGATGATGGTATTCCTGAAGTCGACCCTTCTTCCCAGGCCGTCAGTAAGGATACCGTCGTCAAGCACCTGCAACAGGATGTTGAACACATCAGGGTGTGCTTTTTCAATTTCATCCAGCAACACCACCGAGTATGGCTTGCGTCTTACTTTTTCTGTAAGCTGTCCGCCTTCTTCGTATCCTACGTATCCGGGAGGCGCACCCACCAGGCGTGACACGGAGAACTTCTCCATATACTCGCTCATGTCTATGCGCACCAGGGCGTCTTCTTTATCGAACAGGTAAGTGGCCAGCACTTTGGCAAGCTCGGTCTTACCGACACCGGTAGGTCCGAGGAAAATAAAGGAGCCGATGGGTTTCTTCGGATCTTTCAGACCCACGCGTGTACGCTGGATCGCTTTCACAAGCTTCTTGATGGCTTCTTCCTGGCCGATCACTTTGCCGCTGAGCTCTTCGCCCATGTTCAGCAGCTTGTTGCTTTCCTTCTGCGCGATACGTTTGGTCGGAATACCCGTCATCATCGCGATGACATCCGCCACGTTATCTTCGTTCACGGTATATTTTTCCGTGCGGGTTTTTTCTTCCCACTTGGTTTTGGCAATGTCGAGCTGCTCGATCAGTTTCTTCTCGCGGTCGCGAAGCTGTGCTGCTTCCTCGTACTTCTGGCTCTTCACTACACGGTTCTTCTCTTTCTTCACATCCTCGATGGCTTCTTCAAGCTTCACGATGTCTTCAGGTACGTGGATGTTGTTGATGTGAACGCGTGCGCCGGCTTCATCGAGCACGTCGATGGCTTTATCGGGCAGGTAGCGGTCACTGATGTAACGGTCAGACAGCTTCACGCAAGCTTCGATCGCTTCTTTGGTGTAGATCACATGGTGGTGATCTTCGTATTTTTCCTTGATGTTGTCGAGGATCTGGATGGTTTCTTCCGGTGATGTTGAATCAACCATTACCATCTGGAACCTTCTGGCCAGCGCACCGTCTTTTTCGATGTACTGCCTGTACTCGTCGAGTGTAGTGGCGCCAATGCATTGGATCTCTCCGCGGGCAAGGGCCGGTTTGAACATGTTGGAGGCATCGAGCGAGCCTGAGGCACCGCCGGCACCAACGATGGTGTGAAGCTCGTCGATGAACAGGATCACATCGGGTGATTTTTCAAGCTCGTTCATCACGGCTTTCATCCTTTCTTCGAACTGGCCGCGGTATTTGGTACCGGCCACCAGTGAAGCGAGGTCAAGCGTCACCACCCGTTTACCGAACAGCACGCGTGAAACTTTTTTCTGAATGATGCGCAGGGCAAGACCTTCGGCGATAGCTGTTTTACCCACGCCGGGTTCACCGATCAGGATCGGGTTGTTTTTCTTTCTGCGCGACAGGATCTGGGCAACGCGTTCAATTTCTTTTTCGCGGCCAACGATGGGGTCCAGCTTATTGTCTTCAGCCAGGCGGGTGAGGTCCCGGCCGAAATTATCGAGCACAGGGGTCCTTGATTTCTCGGTTCCTTTCTTTTCTTTTCCGGCTCCGGCACCACTGCCGGCGCTGCCGAAAATTTTTGAAGAGTCATCATCCGGATCGTCTGTATCGGAAGATGCCATCGGACTTTCGTTCTGGTATTCGAGCATTTCTTTTACGGTCTCGTAGTTAACGTCAAACTTGTTCAGGATCTGCGTTGCAAGGTTATCGGCATCGCGCAGGATAGAAAGTAACAGATGCTCAGTACCTATCAGCTGGGCTTTGAAGATCTTGGCTTCGAGGTACGTGATCTTGAGAACTTTTTCGGAGGCTTTCGTCAGCGGAATGTTAGCGAGGTTTTTTATTTCGTGGGTTGCTGTGCCTTTCGAAATTTTTTCAATCTCGCCGCGGAGATCATCGAGTGGCACGCCCAGCTTTTTCAAAACGCCTACTGCCACTCCCTCACCTTCGCGAATCATTCCAAGTAACAAGTGCTCGGTTCCAATGTAATCATGGCCGAGGCGTAAAGCTTCTTCCCTGCTCAGTGAGATCACCTCTTTAACGCGGTTGGAGAATTTGGCTTCCATGTAAAAACTGATGATTTTTGATTAGTGTAAATGTAAAGTTTTTCTACCGTACAACGCTATAGAGAAACTAAGTTTTATCCTTAGAAACGCAACCCGCCCTTCAAATGTTCATTTTGGAGTGGAAGCCCGTACGATACCCATTGCTCCAGGACCTTCGCAAAAGATCAGGTCAATGAGGCTAAGATTTTCATCAAACTTATTGCCAAATACCTGACTGTATACCGCCGGTTTGTAAAATCCTGCGAGGTTACCCGTTTTTTTGGGGTTAATGGCCGATCGAAGGTCTGTCACGTCATCCGCCGGCACAACTTCATAAGCCAAACTTTCCCGTATTGGTAGACTCCATCTCAACCATTTGAGACACATTGTCAGCAAAGCCAGGTTCAGGTCGTATAAAAATTCGGATCGCTGAAACAAAATATCATGCAATTCATCAGCGTAGTGCTCAAAAAATGGTGCCTTGCCATACGCCGAACGCATGGTTCGCCAGTGATTGTTCAGCCATTTCTGACCATAATCGATCTTCACCTCGCTGATCACGGTTTTCCCATGTTTGGACGTGAGCGGGACGATCAGCATCTCCGTTCCCTGCGCCGTTTTGATGTAGCAACGATTGCGGAACGTCTGCTTTTCGTAGTGTTCATATTTCTCTACAATGACCTCACTGCAGTTTAGCAGCGCGCTGAAGTAAGCGATGGGTGGTAGGTATTGCGTTTCTATTAATGCGGTGTGAGCCATTCCTGTGTGGTGTAAGCTTGAGCCCCTAGCTTCGGGCCGCGAGCAGCGGGTGACTAATTAATAAGATAGTTTTCAAGTTCATAGATACTGCTGGAGATCACCCAGTCCCTGCCGGATAATGCGAAGCTCTGTTGTAGTACAATCCACTACAGTGGAAGGAACATTGCCGCCAGCGCCGCCGTCGATCACCAGATCTACCTGGTGCTTGAAGTCTTCATAGATCTCTTCCGGATCCGTGGTGTATTCTTTAATAGTGTCGTCGTCTTTGATGGAAGAAGTGATGACCGGATTGCCTAGCAGCTCCACAATGGCAGCAGGTATAGCATGGTCTGGGATCCGCACGCCCACAGTCTTCTTATTCACATCCAGCACCCGCGGCACCTTGCTGCTCGATTCGAAGATGTACGTGAATGGTCCGGGTAGACTTTTTTTCAAAAGTTTAAAAACAGGCGTATCCATTCTTCGCACATACTCCGAGATCTGGCTGAGGTCGTGGCAGATGAATGACAGGTCGAGCTTCTGCGGCTTGATGTCCAGGATGCGGCATAGCTGCTCAACAGCTTTCCGGTTCAGCAGGTCGCAACCTATACCATAGATGGTGTCTGTGGGGTAGATCACAATGCCGCCCTGTTTGAGAATAGTTACCACCCGGTCTATTTTGCGCCCTTCCGGATTCAGGGGATGTATTTTAAGTAGTTCTGCTGCCATTTTGCCGTGTGCCGTGCTATTTTTTTTCAGCCTGCAAAAATAGAATGCACCGCTTATTTGTTAGCTATTTTGGCAGCAATTATCGGTTTTAACAAATGGTTAACGGCCTGCTAAAAGGTAAAACCGGCCTGTTAATCTGAAATCTTAATATATTTTTGGCGTTATTTTATTTACATGAAACCATCGAAAAAACTGATCTTCTTTCTTTTGCTCTCGATCCTGCTCATATCGTTCACTTATTACGGTTTTCAGATATGTTATACACCTAACGTGCTGGTAGAGAAGCAAGACCGAGAGATCACCATCCCCAAAGGCGCTACTTTCAAAGATGTGCAGAAGATCTTCCATGAGGGCGACATTACACAGGACCTGATCTCTTTCAGCTTTCTCTCCAAGCTGATGGACTATGACGAAAACGTGAAGGCAGGCCGTTATCTGCTGCGCGCCAACATGACCAACCTCCAGGCCATCCGCCTGCTTCGCTCCGGCCAGCAGGAGCCTGTGAAGATAACTTTCAATAATGTAAGGCTTATCAGTGAGCTGAGCGAAAAGATCACCCGCAACCTGTTCATTAAGAAAGAAGAGTTCGAAGCCGCCCTCGTGCAGTTTGCCATGACCAACCGCTATGGCTTCAACAAAGACAATGTGCTCACCATGTTCATTCCCAATACCTATGAGGTGTATTACCAGTCATCGGCGGAGGAAGTGATCGAACGCATGCACCAGGAATATGAAAAATTCTGGACCGCCGATCGCAAGGCCAAAGCACAAAAAGAAGGGTTTACACCGATCGAAGTTTCCATCCTCGCCTCCATTGTGCAGGCCGAATCGGTGCAAAAAGACGAGGCACCCATCATTGCCGGCCTCTACATCAACCGTTTAAAGGAAGGAATACCCCTGCAGGCGGATCCCACGCTTGTTTTTGCCGTCGGTGATTTTACTTTGAAACGTGTACTGAACGAACATAAAGAAGTGGATTCGCCCTACAACACCTATAAGTATGCCGGGTTGCCCCCGGGCCCTGTGAATATGCCCGAGATACGGTCTATCGACGCGGTGCTCAACCACGCGCAGACCGACTATCTTTATATGTGCGCGAAAGAGGATTTTTCGGGGCGCCACAACTTCACGGGCGACTATGATCAGCATATCAACAATGCGAAACGGTATCAGCGGGCGCTGACCATCGAGATACAGAAGGGCAGACAAAACAAAAAAAAATAAGGCCGGAGAATGTACGTGTCTGAAACTTCCGTGCGCGTTCGTTATGGCGAGACCGACCAGATGGGCTATGTCTATTACGGTTTTTATGCCATGTATTACGAGGTGGCCCGGGTGGAAAGTCTGCGGCAGCTGGGCCTCAGCTACAAGGAGCTGGAAGCGATGGGCGTGATGATGCCGGTGCTCGAAAACCATTCAACGTACCTGGCACCCGCGCGTTATGACGACCTGCTCCGGATAGTCACTACGTTAAGAGAGAAACCCGGCGTAAAGATCCGGTTCGAATATGAGATCTTCAACGAAAGCAACACGCTGCTCCACCGGGGTGAAACGTTGCTCGTTTTTGTTGACAAGCTTACGAACCGGCCACGGCGGCCACCCCAGCCGATGCTCGATGTACTAGCCCCGTATTTCAAATGAATTATAAGCGCAGAAAATTCCTTCTCCGGCTGAGTCCTATACGGCTGCTCATCAGCAGAATGAAAAAAACGCGTTTCAAAAAACATGAAGATGTATCGTTGTACCGGATCGCCAAGCTCTTCCTCAACAACCTGAGAGACGATGAGATCACCGACCGGGCCAACGGGGTGGCGTTCAACTTTATCCTGGCCATTTTTCCCGCCATCATCTTCCTGTTCACACTGATCCCCTATGTGACGGCCTATTTTCCGGAGATCAACCGCGACAGCATCATGGGCTTTTTCAGAGACGACCTCATGATGCCCGAAAGCATGTATGAAGCGGTGTCGACCACCATTCTCGACATCGTGAGCAACCAGCGCGGCGGACTGCTCACGTTCGGCTTTCTCTTCGCCATGTATCTCTCCACCAACGGTATGATGGCCCTCATGCGCGCGTTCAATGCCTGCTACAAGACGGTTGAGAACCGGAAGGGATGGAAAACGAGGATGATCGCCACGTTGCTTACCCTCAACATGACCTTTGTGCTGTTCCTCGCCATTCTGCTGCTCATCATCGGTCAGTTTGTGCTGGATTATTTTCTGAACCACATGCGCGAGTTCGATCTGGTGAACTTTGACGATTACACGGTTTACCTGATCCTGCCCTTGCGCTTCCTGATCATCTTCATCGTTTTTTTCCTGGCCATTTCCACCATCTATTATTTCGGGCCGGCCATTCATTACAACTGGCGGTTCTTTTCCATCGGCTCGCTCATCGCCACGCTGCTATGCCTCGGCGTTTCTTACGGCTTCTCCTATTACATTACCAATTTCGGCGCCTACAATAAGGTGTATGGGTCTATTGGTGTGCTCATAGCGCTCATGGTTTGGATCCAGCTCATCACCATGGTATTGCTGTTCGGTTATGAGATCAATGCCTCCATTCACGAGGCGATCCGGTCTGAGGCCCTCTGGAAGGCAAGAAAATACCGGATGAAGCAACAGGTTCGGCAGGTTTAGGGCGAATTAATCTTTTTAAAAATTCATTTTG
Organism: Chryseosolibacter histidinae; assembly: GCF_018598225.1. GTDB lineage: Bacteria > Bacteroidota > Bacteroidia > Cytophagales > Cyclobacteriaceae > Chryseosolibacter > Chryseosolibacter histidini. The sequence goes on from NZ_JAHESF010000008.1 coordinate 71,284, forward strand.
ACGCTCACTTTTTGGAAATTGGGGGCTTCGATTTTTTTATCACAACTTAATAACAGCAAGCATACAATCCATCATGCAGAACCTGGAGCAAGAAATACACGCGCGTTTCACCCAACTATTCAACAAAGAGCCTTTGCTGGTCCGCTCTCCGGGCAGGATCAACCTCATCGGCGAACATACCGATTACAACGACGGCTTTGTGATGCCGGCCGCCATCGATAAAGACATCATCTTTGCCATTGCACCTTCTGATAATGGTGAGTCGTACATTTATTCTGTCAAGTATGACGAGCGCATCAAGGTAGACCTGAAGTCGCCTGAGAAAGTAGAAGATCCGGCGTGGGCAAACTACCTGCTGGGTGTGCTGCACCAAATGGTTGAAGAAGGCATGCCGGTGAAACCTTTCAACTGCGTGTTCGGCGGCGAGGTACCGCTCGGAGCCGGGCTTTCATCTTCGGCAGCGCTGGAGTGTGGTTTTGCGTTCGCGCTAAATGAGTTGTTTGCATTGAAGATCCCCAAGATCAGGCTCGTGAAAATGGCGCAGTGGGCAGAGCATCATTACGCCGGTGTGAAATGCGGCATCATGGACCAGTTTGCCAGCGTGATGGGAAAAGAAGGGCACGTGATATTGCTGGATTGCCGCTCGCTGGAGTACCGGTACTCGCCCATGGACCTGAAAGATTTTATCATCGTGCTCTGCGACACCAAGGTGAAGCACAAGCTGGTGGATTCTGAATACAATACGCGCAGGAACGAATGCGAGACGGGCGTGGCCATCCTGAAAAAATATTATCCTGAGATCACCAGCCTGCGCGATGTGAAGCCTGAGATGCTGGAGAAACACAAAGCAGAGCTGCCCGGAAAAGTTTATAACCGCTGCACCTACGTGGTGAGTGAGATCAGGCGTGTACAACAAGCCAGCCGCGACCTCGATGCCGGCGACTTAGTTGCCTTCGGGAAGAAGATGTATGAAACCCACGAGGGGCTTTCAAAACTTTATGAAGTGAGCTGCAAGGAACTGGATTTCCTGGTAGAGGAGTCGAAAAAGTTCGACAAAGTGTTGGGTGCCCGCATGATGGGCGGTGGCTTCGGGGGTTGCACCATCAACATCATCAAAAAAGATGCGGCTGACCGTTTCATCAGCCACCTTACAAAAGCTTACCGTGAAGCCTTCTCCATAGATATGCGCGCCTACAAGGTGTCGATCAGGGAAGGCACCAGCGTGCTGTCTAAATCTCCAGCTTCTATCATTTAATGACAAACCCAGGCCTCTATGAAAAAACATCTATTGCTTGCCCTGTTCAGCGGGGCGCTCGGATTATTGATGATCAACTGCAACCCTAAAACAGACCAGAGAACCATGACCGAATCTGTGCAAGTTCAGCCCAAAGGGACCATTACCGTAACAACCTTTGGAAAGTTGCCCGATGGCACCTCCATCCCGCAATACACCCTCACCAACAACCAGGGCATGACCATGAAGGTGATCGGCTACGGCGGCATCATCACCTCACTCACGGCGCCCGACAAGAATGGAAAGCTCGAAGATGTTGTGCTCGGCTATGATTCACTGGAAGGTTATGTAGCAAAAAGTCCGTACTTCGGTGCGATCGTGGGCCGGTATGGCAACCGTATTGGCAAAGGGAAATTTACACTGGATGGAAAAACCTATACGCTTGCACAAAACAACAACGGCAACAGCCTTCATGGTGGCCCTGCCGGTTTTGACAAACGCGTGTGGACCATTGAAGCGTATCCGGTTGACAACGGCACGGCGATCAAGCTTACTTACCTGAGCAAAGACATGGAAGAAGGTTTCCCCGGCAACCTGCAGGCAGAGGTCATCTATCACCTCACCGACAAGAACGAGCTCAAGATCAGCTACAAGGCTACTACCGATAAAAAAACCATCGTTAACCTGACTCAGCACACTTATTTCAACCTGAGCGGCAACACGAAGACCGATATCCTGCAGCACGAGCTCATGCTCAATGCCGATAAGTTTGTGCCTGTGGATAAAACGTTGATCCCTACCGGCGAACTGAAAGATGTATCCGGAACACCTTTCGATTTTAAAACACCAACCGCGATCGGCGCACGTATCGACAAGGACGATGCGCAGCTGAAGGCCGGTGGTGGGTATGATCACTGCTGGGTACTGAACGGCCCTGATGACAGCCTGAAGCTGGCGGGAACACTGCACGATCCTGCTACCGGCAGGGTGATGAGCGTGCATACCACGGAACCCGGCGTTCAGTTTTACTCCGGAAATTTCCTCGACGGATCCATCACCGGCAAGTTCAACACTATTTATAATAAACGTTACGGGCTTTGTCTCGAAACAGAACATTTTCCTGATTCTCCCAACCAGAAGAATTTTCCGAGCGTGGTGCTGAATCCTGGTGAGGTGTATCAGACACAGACGGTGTATACGTTCTCGGTCAAGTAACTCACCCGACTCGCTTCGCTCGTCACCCTCTCTACTTCGTAAAGAGGGTGTAGAACGCAGGGAACTCACCTGCGTTCTTTTTTTTTATGCCTTTTTCAGAGGTCTATGACTCACCTCGTTCTGCTGCCAGACAGACGTTTGGTGACAAAATGTTCTGATGCGATATAGTTTTGTATTGGGATAAAGTTTCCGGTGCCGCTCCGAGGCCGCGGCGGGGGCCTCGTCATACGTCATGCGGACTCAACCCAACCCGCGCATGCCCTTGCCAGGCCGAAGGTTGGCTTATGTCCTCACGCCGTATGACTGAAGGTGCTTCGTTCGAGGTTCGGGCTTCGAGACGTGAGGTCATGGGGATTATTCACCGTCGGTAAAACTTTTTGAAAGACGTGTGAAAAAATCATCAGTGGTTTCTAACTTCCGCTGCGCTACGGACTTACTCAACAGCCGGAGCGTGAAGATCAATCTAAACTGAATAACCACATGAAGAGACTGACACTGCTGGGAGCGTTATGCTGCCTTGTTTGTTTTACTGATGCACAACCCCAGGGCTGGAAGGTTGTTGAAGGAAAGATCACCACCCCCTGGGCTGCGCAGGTGAACGCCGCCAATCCCTTGCCTGAATATCCGCGGCCTCAGCTGGTGCGTTCGGTATGGATGAACCTGAATGGGCTGTGGGACTTTGCCATCAGGCCCGAAGCGGAGAATATACCTTCGGCTTTTGAAGCGAAGATCCTGGTGCCCTTCGCTGTTGAATCGGCTTTGTCAGGCGCAGGCAAGACCGTTGGAAAAGACAACCGCCTGTGGTATAAAAGGTCTTTCACACTTTCTTCCGATTTTAAAAACAAAAATGTGCTGCTGCATTTCGGCGCGGTAGACTGGAAGTGCGATGTGTTTGTGAATGGAAAAGCGGCGGGTTCTCACCAAGGTGGCTACGATCCTTTTTCTTTCGATATCACTGCATTGCTGAAAAAGTCTGGCGCGCAGGAGATCGTTGTCAGCGTCTGGGACCCTTCTGACGACGGCCCGCAGCCGAGAGGTAAACAGATCAAAAATCCACGCAGCATCTGGTATACACCCGTTACCGGCATCTGGCAAACAGTATGGGCAGAGGCCGTTCCCAAGACCTACATTGAGTCGACCCGGCATACACCCGACATCGACAAGCAAACACTTACGGTGAAAGCTGTGGTGAAAGAGTTTCAGCCCGGCGACAAACTTCATGTGAGCGCATGGGACGGTACCCGGAAAATTGCCGAACAAGAAGTAAGCGGAGATGAGGCCGTGCTTCAGATCAAGGATGCGAAATTATGGTCGCCTGCCAATCCGTTCCTCTATGACCTCACCGTTGCCGTGGTGCGCAAGGGCAAACGCATCGATGAAGTGAAGAGCTACTTCGGCATGCGTAAGATCTCCATGGTGACAGACCAGCAGGGTGTACAGCGTATGTTGCTGAACAACAAATTCGTCTTCCAGTACGGTCCGCTCGACCAGGGCTGGTGGCCCGACGGATTGTACACAGCGCCCACAGACGAAGCGTTGAAATTCGACATCGAAAAAACCAAAGAGATGGGTTTCAACATGATCCGCAAGCATGTAAAGGTTGAGCCCGCACGGTGGTATTTTCATTGCGACAAACTCGGCATGCTGGTATGGCAGGATATGCCCAGCGGCGACATGGGCAATCATTGGGAGCCCCGGCCCGCCATCATCGGTCTTGCTACCGACAAAGCGCGCACAGCAGAATCGGAGAAGATCTTCAGAACCGAATGGAAAGCCATTATCGACTCAAAGATCAACTTCCCATGCATCGTAGTGTGGGTTCCTTTCAACGAAGGCTGGGGCCAGTTCAAAACGGAAGAGATCACACAATGGACGATGGACTATGACCCCTCCCGGTTAGTGAACCCGGCAAGCGGAGGAAACTTTGTGACGACCGGGCATATCATGGACTTGCACAACTATCCCGCGCCCTGCATGCCCGATCCTAAACTTTTCGGGAAGCAGCAGATCATCGTACTTGGCGAATTTGGTGGATTAGGATTACCACTGGAAGGTCACACCTGGCAGGAAAAGAACAACTGGGGCTACCAGAGCTTCCCTAACAAAACAGAGCTGTTAAGTAAATACAAGTCGTTCATCGATAAGATGCCTGACCTGATCAAGGTTGGACTTTCGGCCGCCGTATATACGCAGACAACCGATGTTGAGATAGAAGTGAACGGCTTGATGACGTATGACCGCAAGGTGGTGAAAATGCCGGAAGCAGAACTTGCTACCGCACATAAGCAATTGTATGACCCGTCGCTTGTAAAATTAAAATAACGGGCAGGCATAAAAAAAGAAGAAGCTTCCGTTAAGAAGCTTCTCTTTGATCTCCTTTGACGCTTTCGCCGGTATGACCCGGAAGAAGCTTTGAATGTTCAATTCCGTTAGAAATTAAATACTCAGAGAAAGAAGACTGAAGTATTAATATAAAACGCTGTGCCAACCTTGCGCGCTGAGTTTTCTATGGTGCGGAAGGCGTCTCAATGCCTGTTTTGTTTCACAACGGGGATATGTTTTCTCAAAAAATGTAGAGCAGCTGTGAAACCCATGGCCCATAGTCCAGGAATTATATGACTCAACAATATGGGTACATTTCTAATAGGTACCACTGTTCGTCTGGTGTCTTTGAACCGGAGGAAACTTGCATCATGTCCGGTAAAAAACGTTCTATTTGTCTGTCAGAACTGAAATTTTTTCATAAACCGCCGACAGCCTGGCAGGACTGATCGGACAAATTTATCGTCGCCCTGCGCTGGCCGCAACCTCGGGGGCGTTTTGCATAGTTCTTGCGTCGGCGGCAGCTGACATTTTTCTCTTACAATCACTAAGGCCATGAACTTACAATTGAAAAGCAATGGTCTTTCTGCCAGGCGGAGGACTATTGACAAAATCAAAAAGATCATTTCCAGTATCAGCAATCTTGCAAAGTGGCGCTCACTGCTGGTGCTTTTAGCAACAACATCCCTCATGATCTCTTCGTGTCATGAGAAAACCAACGGACAGGATAACCGCAATCTTCAAAAAGATCAGGCGTCGGTTGCACAGGATAGCCTGAACAAACCGAAGGTCAATATCAAGGTGAACAGGCGTTACGACGATAAAGGCAATCTCATAGGCTTCGATTCCACTTACTCTTCGTTCTACTCCAATGTGAAAGGCGATACCTCAAAAATGGACAGCCTGATGGGCCGTTTTGACCGTTATTTTAACAGCAACCACTCGTCACTCTTTGACCGCCAGTTCAACTCTTTGTTTTTCACCGACTCACTTCGGTACCCGGATTTCTTTCATCACGATTTTTTTATGAAACGATATGAAATGAACGACGATTATTTAAAGGGAATGATGCACAGAATGGATTCCATCAAAAACCGCTTCTACCAGGATCTTCACAAGAAGCCAGATAACTCAAAAGAGCTTTAATGGTCGTCGGGGACAAAGAATTCACGTTATGAAAATATTGAGACCTAAAATAATGTTTAACAAATTCAGAAAAGGAGGATCTATGAAAACGTTAGTCAGAACAAACGGAAGCTTATTCCCATCCATGCCGTCTTTGTTGAACGATTTTTTCACAGACGACTGGTTTAATTCATCGCTGGCCAACTGGAAGTCGTCAGGGGCCACGCTTCCGGCAGTGAACGTGAAGGAGACCAACGATGATTTCCGGATCGAAGTAGCAGCGCCGGGCATGAAGCGCGATGACTTCAAAGTTGAATTGGACAACCACATTCTTACCATTTCATCGCAACGTGAAGACCAGCGCGAAGAAAAAGACGAGCATGTCGACTATACCCGCCGCGAGTTCAGCTACCAGTCGTTCCAGCGTAGTTTCACTTTACCCGAAGGCAAGGTAGAAGGTGAAAAGATCGCGGCCAGGTATGTGGATGGCATCCTGTACATCACAGTGCCAAAGAAAGAAGAGGCCAAGGTCAAGCCCGCCAAGCAGATCGCAGTGTCTTAAGGAGAGGCGGGGTTACCCGCCTTTCGCTAATATCATTTTTTACCGGATAATCGAAGCACTTTTTGATACTTGCATATTTCGATTCTCAAACATTATTACAAAGCATCGCAGGAATGCTGCTCAGCATCCTCTTGCTAAGCTGGTTATTAAAACGGTTCCGGCAGCCATACTTTGTTGCCTATATTCTTGCCGGCATTCTGCTGGGGCCCCATTGCCTGAAGCTCTTTACAGATGTGCATACCATAGCGCAGATCGGCTCGTTAGGCCTCATCATTCAGATGTTCTTTATCGGCGCAGAGATTGAAGTGCCTTCATTGATAAAGAATATAAAAACACTGACGATCGGAACAGCCGTGCAGCTTCTGCTGAGCATGGCATTCATATTACTGGTGGGCAGCCAGCTGGAGTGGTCTTCCGCCAAAATTGTACTGTTCGGTTTTATCGTCAGCCTCAGCAGCTCGGCTATCATCCTGGAGTATCTTCACAAGAACAAAGAGATCCATACCCGGCTGGGTACCATCACCACAGGCATATTGATCCTGCAGGACTTTCTGATCGTACCCATGATCATGGTATTGAATTTCCTCGGGAAAGGCGAGTCAGATCCGTCAGCGCTCATCATCGGATCGATCGTAACGATCCTCTTCGTGCTCTTCTTACGTAACGTCGTTCTAAAGAAAAGTATCCGTCTTCCTTTCGCCGCCGATTTTCAACCAGATCATGAGCTGCAGGTCTTCATAGGACTTTCATTGTGTTTCGGCTTTGCCTGGATAACCAGCCTGCTCCACCTGTCCGCGGCCCTGGGAGCCATGTTTGCCGGCATGACCATCTCGCAAACAAGATCCACCCGGTGGTTGGACAGAAGCCTGGTACCCTTCAGGATCTTTTTCCTTTCCCTTTTCTTTTTCTCGGTAGGGCTTCAGATTGACGTTCATTTTGTGAGTGACAATTTTTCACTGATCATGACATTGGTATTGTCGATACTGCTGATCAACAGCGGCATTAACACACTTGTATTCCGTTTGCTGCGAGAGACCTGGAAGAACAGCGTCTATGCGGGTGCCCTGCTTTCACAGATCGGTGAATTCAGTCTGATACTTTGCATTGTAGCAAAAGAGCTCAAGCTGGTGGATGACTTTTCGTTCCAGCTCACGCTGGCGGTTATCTCCATTACCATGCTGCTGACATCCGCATGGATAGGGATCATCCGTGCATTTCTGTTCCGCGGACCCGGCGAAGCGACAGCCACGGATGTAGCCGAGGAAAACCTGCACGCCAAACTTTAAGTTCATCGTATGACAAAAACATAACTACCCGATCCTACATTCACTACGGCATAACCTTTCTCATAACGCTGCACGGCGATAGCTTTACCACGCTCCGAGACAGAAGCATTTTCTTTCGCAGGGAGCCAGACCTCGGCCGTGCTGTTAGCTGGGATGATTACGTTCAGTGTAAACTTCCCGTCTTCGATCTTCCAGTCGCTGGTGATCTTGCCACGCACGGATTCATAACTTCCCTTTGCCCAGGTGAGATCTCCGGCCGGCTGCGGTTTGACGATCACTTTTTCGAAGCCGGGAGCCGCGGGGTTAATGCCCAACAGTGAGCGGTAGAACCATTCATCAAGGGAGCCGAACATCGGGTGATTTAGTGAATAAACCGTTCCTGGCAAACGCCATGTCTCCCATAAGGTAGTAGCGCCCTTCCCGAGCATGCTGCCCCATCCGGGAAAGTCGCGCTGGTTGGCTACGCGAAAGGCAATATCGTTCCTGTCGTTTTCACGCAGCACATCGAAGAGCATTTGTGTGCCGAAGATGCCGGTTGAAACATGCTGCTTATGGCGTTCCAATTCCTGGATAAGCACGTTGAGTGAACTTTCTTTTTCAGGCGACAGTCCATACCAGAGTGCAAAGAGCTGCGCTGCCTGGGTGGCAATGTCGAACCTTCCGGTACCCGGAACGTGGAACTGCTGCACAATGCGCCGCCTGATCTGCTCCTGCAGTTTGCTGTACTTCGTATGGTCTTCTTCTTTTCCCAGCAGCGCTGCAAACTCCGCGGCCAGCATCACATGATGATAATAAAACGCCGATGCAGACAACGACTCCGGCTTTGGGTCGATGGACTCGTGATCGCTGATATCCCAATAGAAGAGATTATTTTTTGCCTGCGATTGTAAGAACGTGATCTGTTGCTGCACCGCCTGATAATTCTCTTCGATCACGCGCCTGTCGCCATAGAAAAGATACAATTGCTTTTGCAGGTACGGAAAAGCCAGTTGCCAGCCCAGGGGACCCGAAAGATCGCCATAACCTCTGTCATCAATGCCCGTGAAAGGAGCGATCTCCGTAATGCCTCCGAGGGGGCGTTGCTCGTTGGCGAAATCCCGTACAGCCTTGCGATAGAAATTTGCCATATCGTAGTTATACATGAACGCGTTGGCACTTACCACCATATCGGCACCATAACCCATCTTCTCACGGCCCGGACAGTCTGATTGTACACTGAATACGTTGCTCAGAAAGGTCCACTGTATAACGTCGTGCAGCTTGTTGAACATTTCATTGGAGCATGCGAAGTCGCCATTACGGGGCAGGGCGCTGTTCATACGCAGTCCTTCGATATCGTTAACAGAAGGTTTTCCGGGCCAGCCACTGATCTCAACGTAGCGAAAGCCGTGAAAGGTAAATCGTGGCGACCATGTTTCAGTGCCTTCGCCTTTCAGGGTATAACTGTCTTCCTGCCATGCGGTTTCCGGCGCACCGGGTCCACCTTTGATACCTCCTTTTTTGATCTGCGTCGCCACAGTAGTCATCATGTTGAGCGATCCGTCTTCGAACAGCGCTTCGCCGTAACGGAGGGTGATCTTCGTGCCGGCGGGTCCCTTTACTTTTAACCTGGCAACACCGGCGAAGTTCTGCCCAAGGTCGGCGATGAATATCCCAGGCTTGTGTTCTGTGATCTTTACAGGCCTGATCACCTTTGTGACTTTTATCGGCGGCTGCATCTGCGCGGTGAGCATTCCCGCAGGACCTTCTGTGTTCACCGCATTCTTCCAGCGCTTTTTATTGGCCCTTGTTGTGTTCCAGTGTGGCTGCTCTAACCGGGCATCATAGTGTTCGCCGAGGTAAACGTTGTTCCTGATGATTGGCCCGGGCGCCGTAAGCCAGGTTTCATCCGTGATTATTTTTTGTGACGATCCATCCGCATACCGGATGTGGAGCTCGGCTTTTACACAAGGTCTTCCGGTCTGCTGATAGTCACGAAGGTCCCAGCGCCCGAAGAATTTGAAAGGAAGCGGATTCCACCATCCGTTGCCGAGCATGATGCCTGCCACATTAGCTCCTTTTGTTACCATTTTTGTAACATCATACACCGCGTACAGCACCTGCTTCCGGCAGGTGGTCCAGCCGGGATCGAGCACATGATCGCCAACCTTCTCACCGTTGAGGTAAGCTTCATAATAGCCGAGGCCGCTGATGTATAAACGCGCCGACGCCACTTGTTTAGCCGAAGTGAATTCCTTTGCGAACAAGGGCATGCGATCGTTCTGATATCGATCCTCATCTTTCTCCGGCTGCAGGCTTCCGTCACCGATCCATTGTGCCTTCCAGTCTGTGGCATCGAGCATGGCAGTCTCAAACCACGCCGGTGCACTCCAGGCGGAAGGCACACCTGTACGATCATATACTTTTACACTCCAATAATAACGCGTGAAGGGAACAAGCGCTTTACCCTCGTATTCAATATGGTTCTGCCGCGCGGAGCTGACTTTGCCGGTGGCCCACACATTTCCTTTTTGCCGTTGCAGATCTTCCGGGTTATCGCTTACCAGGATCTCGTAGGCCGACTGTACCTGGTCCCGTTCCGCGGAAGACAACGTCCAGCCCAGGCGCGGACTTTTGGTATCGATGCCCAAGGGGTCCACCAGGTATTCACAGGTGAGCTTATCGGGTTTCAGCGATCCTGCTTGTGCCAGGGCGTCACCCGTCATACAAAACATGAATGCGGATAGCATCCACCATAAGGCCGGCTTTGTCATTTGTTCAAGGGAATGGTTCGATGATCAGATTTAATTCACTTCGAGCTCGTCACGCGAAGGCAGCTTGGGAAACGGCGCGTGTGGCTCTGTCTGGTACCAGAACACAACGGAGGCGATATCGTCTTTCAGGGGCAGATAACGGCCACCGCTGCGCCAGCCCAAGGCCTGAATGGTCACCCGCAGGTCTTTGTCAAACCGTATGGGATCCGTAATGTGCCACCGGTACAAACCGAAGCGCTGGTTTGATTTGTAAAGGCCATCGCCTTTGATCACCTGGTGCAAGCCCGCGTAAGGTGTGTTGAATTCTGTGTAACCAGCCACCTCCACGCCGGCAGCATTTTTTGTTTTGGTGTCGAAGTTATACGAGCCGCAAAAATAATCTTCTGTACCCGTGCCGCAGATGGTGGGAAATTTGTCGTCGCCATCCATGAAGAATTTGATCTCACCTTCGCCCCACCAGCCGTTGTTGTTCACACCCCAGGCAATGAAAGTGCCCACATAATGACCTTTTCCCTTGATCCCTTCCGTCAGCACATAATCTGTTTTGTAAGGAAGCGGGTTGGTGCGCCGGAACTGCGCATGAAAATACGCTGCATCGGCGGGCACTTCCGTGAGAATGTAATCAATCTGATAGTAGAGGGTCATTTCTTCATCGGCGATGTTCTCGAGGGTGATCCGGCATTTCTTTCTGAAGGGCATTGGCCAGTAACAGTTGAAGGCGCTGCCGGGATTCACCGTCACTGCCAGCGACGAGAGCTGCGCATATTGTCCCCAGCCCATGGCAAAAAAATCTCCTACGGGTGTTTCCACAGAAGGTTCTTTTTCATCATCCCAATAAAAGCGAAGGATGGAGTAACGCCAGTTGCCGGTGGGTGTCATCCAGATGTGCTGGATCGAGCCGGGGCCTGTGATCTCGCCCAGGGTAAAGGTTGTGTGGGGTTTGATCTTCACACTGGGACTCACCTTCCAGCCCTGGCCCAGGTCGCGCGAGGCATTGAGCCCCGTGCCTTCGGTAGCCATTCCGCCTTTTCCTTTTTCACCTGTAAAATTCTCCGGCGAGATGGAACGCGATCTGGCGTCTGAGAGCCTGTACAGATTACCCATATTGCTGTCGATGCCGTTGAATTTCTGCGCCACCAGCACCGATGGCAGAAGCATAGAAATGATGATGATGATTTTTTTCATAAGAGAGCGATTGTTTAGGAGGCAGAATTTAGGCGTTAGAATTTAGAAAAAAAAGAAGTTGCCGGTTGCCAGTTTCCGGTTCGTTTGGGTGTTACGACAACGTTCAGTGCTTCGCTTCTATGGGTTCGAAGCGATACCTTGAACGCCAGGGCACCACACTAACCGGCTACCCGGCAACTGGCAACAAGTAATAGACTCAGATGCGCTCGATAAGCGCAACAAAAAGATCGGTAAGTTTCGGCTCCGCTTCTTTGGCTACGGCGATGATCTCGCTGATGTTGACAGGCTTCAGGTTATCCGGATCGCAGTCGTCGGTGAGTACAGACACGGCACAGCAGGGAAGGCCGGCGTGGTTGGCAACGATGACCTCGGGCACTGTGGACATGCCCACCGCATCGGCACCGATGATCCGCAAAAACCTGTATTCGGCGCGGGTCTCCAGGTTGGGCCCTGTAACCGCGGCGTAAACTCCCTTGTTCATGGTAATGTTCTTCTCCCTGGCGATCGTCATGAGCTTCTCATTGAGCAGCTGCGAATAGGGCTGGCTCATATCCGGGAAACGCAGACCCAATGCATCATCATTCTTTCCGCGCAACGGATTCTCTGTCTGCAAATTGATGTGATCGTCAATGAGCATAAGCTCGCCCTTCTTCCATTGCCTGTTAAGGTTACCAGAAGCATTGGAGATCAGCAAATATTTTACGCCGAGCATCTTCATTACCCGAACCGGCAGCGTGATCTGCTGCATGGAATAGCCCTCATAAAAATGAAATCGCCCCTGCATGGCCAGCACGGTCTTGCCCTTCACTTTTCCATAGATCAGCTTGCCGTGATGCGACTCAACTGTAGAGACGGGGAAATGCGGAATGCTGCCATAATCGAAGCTCACAGCCTCCGTGATCTGCTTTACAAAAAGCTCACCGAGCCCGGTGCCGAGAATGATGCCCACTTCCGGGGCCGTCACACCTTTGCTTTGGAGATAAGAGGAGGCTGCTTGAAAATGCTCAATCATTGCGTGGGGACAGTTTGAAGGTTGGGTTAAGTTGCCGGTTACCAGTTACCAGTCCATTCGGTGTTAAAACTTATCCGGAGTTATGTTTCTCACGAATTGAAACCGTCAACGTGAAGATAGCACACTTCCCTCAACCGGCCACCCGGAGACCGGCAACTGGCAACAATTAAGTTGAGTCCCAGCTTGTTTCGTGGCAACTTTAAATCTGAAACTTCAAACCTGAAACTATTTCAAGAGTCCTCCACTCAACCGCAGAAGCTCGGTTTCGGCAAACTTGGCGTTGTAGCGGGCCAATATTAAACGATTGTAGGCATCGGCAAGGCTCTGCTGAGCGGTGCGAAGCTCGATGTAGGTGGTGACGCCGCGTTTGAATCCTTCGAGCGCGATGAAAACGTTTTCCTTGGCAAGGCCAATGGTTTCCTCTTCAATGATCAGGATCTTCTTGGCATTATCGTAGTTGACATACGCATTCTTCAGTCCTACGTTAATATTGTTCCGGGCCTGCTCGTACAGCAGCGTTTGCCTGTTCACTTCGATCTTCGCCTGCTGACTGAGCCTCCGCGTATTGAAGTTGGTGATGATGGGAACGTTGACCGTAAGACCGTAGTTGTAACCGTTCTGCTGGCTGTACAGCGCCGAGAAGGGGTTGATCAACCTGATGTTGTCAGTTTTGGAATAATTATAAGCCGCGTTAAAGCTCAGGAAGGGAAGGTATTCAGCGCGACGCTCACGCAATGAGAGACTGGCGATGTGCATATTCTCTCTTGCGGCCATCAACCCGAAATTGGTATTCTCTACATTCTGCGACAGCTCTTCGGGCTTCAGATTAAGATCGATAATAATAGTATCTGCCACATCGAATACGGTGGGCAACTGAAGCCCTACAAGCGCATTGAGCTGTTGTTTCAGCTGTGCAATGATCGACTCCTGCTGCAACACCTGCATGCGCTGCGCATTGAAGTCTACGCGAGCCTGCAACAGCTCGGGCTTGATGCCGGTACCTACCTGTAGTTTTCGTTCTGCAAGCTTTACACGTTCTTCGCTTACAGACATCTGTTCCTGAATGGCTTTCAGCTGCTGTTTCTGACGCACAATGTCATAGTAGCCAGTGATGATAGTGGCGATCGTATTTACCATCTGATCTTTCACCAACAGCTCGCCCTGTTCAGCGATGGAGCTGATCCGCTCGCGGGTGGCAAACATGCGGGTGCCGTCGAACAGGATCCACTGAAGCTGAACGGCCGCGGAAACGTTTTTCGACTCAGCCTTACCGCTGTTGTTACGCGAGGTTTCCTGGAAGCGAAGCTCCTGCTCGTTGTTGTTGCGTACAGTAGAGGCAGTAGCGTTGATCTGCGGTACGAAAGCACCCCAGGCATAGGCTTTATCTGTTTCAGCTGCCTCAGAAGCTGTGCGGGCGATCCGCACATCGTAACCCTTCTCCAGCGCAAGCGAGATCACCTGCTCCAGCGAAACTTCTTCCTGGCCGAATGCAATATTGAAAGCAACAAAAAATAAAAAGAGTACAGCAAAAAATCTAAGCTTCATAAATCAATTCCTTCTGGGGTTGCGGCGTAGTTACCTGGTCACCGAATTCAACATGTTTTCTTTTTCTCGACAGATACGTATACATGGCCGGGATCACGAACAATGTAAGCACGAGGGAGAACATGATCCCACCCACGATCACAATGCCCAACGGCTGGCGGCTGGTAGAAGCATCACCCAGCGAAAGCGCCAGTGGAAGCGATCCCAGGGCCATGGCCAAACTTGTCATCAGAATGGGACGAAGGCGGAGGCGTGAGGCTTCCAGCACGGCATCGATCCTCGACATTCCTTCTTCACGCTTCTGGTTGGCAAACTCAACGATGAGGATACCGTTCTTGGTCACCAACCCTATGAGCATGATCATGCCGATCTGCGAAAAGATGTTGATGGTCTGGCCAAACACATACAACGAGATATAAGCACCACAGATCGCCAGCGGTACGGTGAACATGATGGTGAGCGGATCGACAAAACTTTCGAACTGCGCCGCCAGGATCAGGTAAATGAGCAACAGCGCCAGCACAAATGCGAAAGAAGTGTTGCTGGCACTTTCAGCATAATCGCGTGACGAGCCTGCCAGCGAAGTGGTAAAGGTCTCATCAAGCACATTGCTGGCGATCTCTTCCATGGCGTCGATACCATCGCCAATAGTCTTGCCTGGCGCCAGGCCCGCTGAAATGGTAGCAGATTTGTAACGGTTGAAGTGATACAACGAAGGCGGTGTGGTAGATTCTTTTACGGATACTACGTTGTCGATGGAAATCAGCTGGCCCGAGTTGGTTCTCACATACAGGTTCTTCAGGTCGTCGGGGTCGTCGCGGTTGATCTTGGTCACCTGTCCCATTACCTGGTATTGTTTGCCTTCGCGTGTGAAATAACCGAAGCGCAGGTTGCTGTAGGCGAGCTGCAGTGTTTGGGCAATGTCTTGAACGCTGATGCCAAGCTGCGAGGCCTTGAGCCTGTTGATCTCAACCTTCAGCTCGGGCTTGTTGAATTTCAGATCCGTGTCAACGCCCATCAGCGCCGGATTCTTGCTGGCAGCTTCCAGGAATTTGGGCACCGCCTGCTGAAGCTTTTCAAAGTTATTGTTCTGGATCACGAACTGCACAGGCAGGCCACCCCTTCTGTTCACAGAGATGGTTTGCTCCTGTATGGGGAATGCGCGGCCTTCGGGAAAACGCCCAAGGTTCTTGCTTACCATGTCTACGATCTCTTGTTGTGACCGGTCACGCTTATCCGGATCCACCAATGTAACGCGTACGAAACCGCTGTTCACAGAGCCCGAGCCGGTGAAGCCGGGCGCAGTTACCGACAGTGCTGTTTCATATTCGGGAACCGAGTCCTGTATGAACTGCACCATGCGCTGCACATAGTCATCCATAAAATCATATGACGTGCCTTCTGCCGCGGTCATCTGCAGGCGGAACTGGTTACGGTCTTCCATGGGCGCAAGCTCCGATTGAATGTTGGTGCCAATGAAATAAGCCGCCACCAGACAGAAGAAAACGATCACCAGCGAAACCCATCGCACCCGCATGAATGCGGCCAACACCCTGTGATATCCATTCTCCATCCCATTGAAGAATGGCTCGGTCATCTCATAGAACCGCGAGTGTTTGTGGTTGCTGCGGGTAAGCTTCACACTCAGCACCGGTGTCAGCGTAAGCGATACAAAACAGGAGATGAGCACAGCACCCGCCACCACGATACCGAATTCCTGGAACAATCTTCCCACAAACCCCTGGAGGAAAAGAATGGGCAGAAACACCACCGCCAGCGTGATAGACGTGGAGATCACGGCAAAAAAGATCTCTTTCGATCCCTCTTTTGCTGCCTGGTATTTATTCATGCCCTGCTCGAGCTTTTTATAAATGTTCTCCGTCACCACAATACCATCATCTACCACCAGACCGGTGGCCAGCACAATGCCCAGCATGGTGAGCACGTTCACGGAGAACCCACAGAGGTACATAATAAAGAAAGTTGCGATCAGCGACACCGGTATATCAATGAGCGGGCGCATGGCGATGATAAAGTCGCGGAAGAACAGGTAGATGATCAGCACCACCAGCAGGAACGAGATGATCAGGGTCTCTTCCACTTCTGAGATCGAACGTTTGATGAACACGGTCTGGTCCATGGCAATGCTCAGCTTGATATCGTCCGGCACTTCCTTTTTGATCTGGTCCATACGTTTGTAGAACTCGTCGGAGATCTCCACGTAATTGGAGCCGGGTAGCGGAACGATGGCGAGGCCTACCATGGTGATGTTGCTTTCGCGGAGCACCGACTCTTCGTTCTCAGGTCCCAGCTGTGCCTGGCCTACATCTTTCAGACGGATGTCACCCGTGGGTGAAGACTTGATGATCACGTTCTCGAAATCATCTTCGGTGTAAAGTTTCCCGAAGGTGCGCACGGTAAGCTCCGTTGCTGTTCCGGAGATCTTTCCGGAAGGAAGCTCCACATTTTCGCGATTCAGTGCTGTTTGAACATCGAGCGGTGTCAGGCTGTAGGCGCTCAGCTTGGCAGGGTCCAGCCAGATGCGCATGGCGAATCGTTTTTCGCCCCACACCTGCACGCTGCTCACGCCGGGAATGGTTTGCAAGCGCTCAACCAGTACGTTGTTACAATATTCGGTAAGCTCGAGCGGGTTTTTGGTACTGCTCTGCACGGTCATGGAGATGATGGCGTCAGAGTTGGCATCGGCTTTCGATACCACGGGAGGACTAGGAAGATCGTCAGGCAGCGAGCGGCTGGCTTGCGACACTTTATCGCGCACATCGTTGGCTGCCGCTTCGAGGTCTACACTCAGCTCGAACTCGATGTTGATATTGCTGGTGCCGACGCTGGAAGATGATGTGATGTTCTTGATACCCGCGATCCCGTTGATGGATTTTTCGAGGGGCTCCGTGATCTGCGACTCGATAATGTCAGCATTGGCACCGGGATAGCCGGTACGTACGTTCACGTTGGGCGGATCGATGGCCGGATAATCGCGCACACCGAGAAAATTGAAGCCGATCACGCCGAACAGCACGATGATAATATTCATCACGAAGGCCAATACCGGTCGCCTTAAGCTTAATTCCGAAATGTTCATAAATACTCCTTTCTGTTTTTCAACCCGACACTGTTACAGTGTCTTCACCTTGGTGACTTTAACTTTTGCGTTGGGCCGGATGGCCATTAAACCTGAAGTGATCACGGTATCGCCGGGGTTCACACCATGAAGGATCTGAACATAAGCCGAATCGCGGATACCGGTCTCCACTACAGTAAACAGGGCACTGTCTTTTCTCAGCAGGATCACCTGCTTGTTACGGATGTTGGGGATCACTGCCTGCGTGGGCACAAGCAGGGCGCGGTTGTTCCTGCCGAGCTGCAGGTTGATCTTGGCGAACACACCTGGCACGAGCTCTTTATGATTTTCGGTTACAACAGCTTTCACTTTCAAGGTGCGCGTATTCTGATCGACACTGTTCTCGGTAGCAATCACTTTTGCTGAATGATCCTGGGCACCGCCGTCTACACGAAATCTTACAGTGTAACCTTTGCCGATCTCTTTCGCATATTTTTCTGGAATGGCAAAATCAAGCTTGAGCCTGTCTACCTGGCGGATGGTGGTGACAATGTCGGTGGGAGAGATGTAGGAGCCGAGACTCACGTTGCGAAGGCCGATGGTGCCTCTGTAAGGCGCGCGGATCTCTGTTTTTGAAATGGCGATCTGTGTCGATTCGATATCAGCCCGGAGATTTTCAACGTTCAGTGTGCTGAGGTCGTAATCCTGTTGACTGATGGCGTTGATCTTGAGCAGCTCGCGGTTGCGCTCTTCTGTTTTTTCGTTGATCTGAAGCTGAACCTGCAGTTTCTTAAGCTGTGCCTGAAGGTCTTTGTCGAAGATCTTCACCAGCAGTGTACCTTCTGCCACCACGGTACCTTCCTGGATGTTCAGCTGCACGATCCTGCCGCCCACTTCTGCACGGATCGCCGTTTCTTCAAAGGGCATGAGCGAGCCGGGCACTTCCACATCTTCGCTGATGGCGCTGGGTTTGATGACGAACGCATCAACCGAGAGCGGTCCCTGCTGCCGCTGTCTTCCGCCTCCCGCTGAATCCGCTTTTTTGGATTTACAGGAAGAGAAAATGAGAAGTGTTGAAAGGACAATAAAAAAGTAAAGACGGGTGGTAGAATGCATATTCAATTTTCAAAATAACAATTTAGTAACAAGCCTTGCTGCAATCCGGTTCTACGCTTTCAGAAACTGCTGATGTAATTTCAGAACCTGAGGAATGATCATCTGTGTCTCATCGTTTACGATAATATGGTCAGCGCGTTTCAGCTTTTCATCCTCCGGCATCTGTTTTCCGACGATCTCTCTGACCTGTTCGACCGTTCGGTGCGCATCGCGACTCAGCACCCGCTTGATCCTCATCGATTCGGGTGCATACACCACGATGATCTGGTCGAGGACCTTCGCGCTTCCCGCTTCGAATAACAAAGCGGCTTCTTTGATCACGTATCGGTGTGTGCTGTGCTTCCGTACCCACTGCTCATAATCAGCTCCTACACGCGGATGTACCAGGTTATTCAACAGCGCCAGTTTCTTTTCGTTGTTAAAAACGTGGTCGGCCAGGTATTTTCGGTTAAGGGCACCATCCGGATGATACGCCAAATCACCGAATTCTTTTTTGATCCCCGATATGAGTATTCCATCGGTGGTCATAAGTTTTTTCGCATGGCTGTCGGCATCATAAACGGGCACGCCGAGCTGCGCAAAAATGCGGCAGACCAGGCTTTTGCCTGAACCGATGCCACCGGTAATGCCTATCTGAAGAGTGTGATTTGAGCTCAAAGCCTGATGCGTACGGAGTCTATCTTAACAACATGACTAAAGGGCGGAAGTCCGTCAACCCTCGGCAGCAGCTTTGCTTCTCCACGCCTGAAACCCCGGAGGTCGATCACGGCACGCGCGGAGTCCAGCGTGAATTTATCTGCCATGCTTTCGGGCACAGAAACCGTCACGGGAATAAGACGTTTCTCAACGATGGACACGGTTGACGGCACATTCTCTGCGGTGATGAGCAATGAATCTTTCAGCTGCACCATGCGCTCAACATTGAACTTGACGGAAACGGTAGGCGGATCGCGTTTGATCACATCAGACGATGGAATATCGAGCTCTACTTCGTCGCTAAAATTTTCATCGATGTTACGGTGACGAAGCTTCAGCAGCACCGGGTTATCGAACCGTGACACGATGCGCTCGGGACCTTCGAGGTAAACAGAGTCAGGTGTGATGGAAATTTCGCTGGCAACACCGTAACCGTCTTTCAGGTTGAACTGCAGCGAATCCATTGCCAGCTTCACCCACCGGCCAGCCTTCGGTTCAAGGTCGATGTAAATAGTATCTGTCAGCACGAAGTTGATCTCGAGGCCTTCAACCTGGTTGGAAAAGAACATGGGCAGGTTGCTGCCGACGATCTTTTTTACTTCGGAGGGGCGCTCCAGCGGGATCTCGAGCGGCGCTATTTTGACCCCGGTGCTGCGTTTGAAAAGTTCCCATCCATTGCCTGTTACGTTGATGCGTACCTGCGCCGGAAGCGCCCTGACCGGTACAAACTCCTCGTGATCGTAGTCAAAGCGCAGGGGGAAGTTGATGTTGGTGGTGTAGGTCTTGTTGAGCGCGTTGAAGAACCAGAAAACCGTGGCAGCAAAAACACATAACACCACCGCTTTCCAGTTCCTTCTGTTAAAACGCAGAATGTTCAGTATGGAATTGAATGGACTCATGTATGTGCCGCGATGCCGTTGTGTAAATGTGCTGATGCGGATGATTCACCAGCACATGAGCACATTTAACACATCAGCACAATCAATTTTATTTCTTGCTGTTGGCTGCCTTGGTGGCGTCGAGTGAAATAGCCGACTTGTTGAAACGGATGCGTCCGCCTTTCTCCACTTCCAGAATGAACGTGTCACCTTCCATCTCAGCAACATGGCCATGGGCACCGCCGATGGTCACTACGTAATCGCCTTTCTTGATATCATCGATGAACTTCCGCTGGTCTTTTGCCTTCTTTTGCTGGGGGCGGATCATGAAGAAATAGAAGATCAGAATGATGGCGCCGAAGAAAACGAAAGAAAACCAACTGCTTTGCTGTGGCTGGGCCTGAAGTAGAATAGTTAACATATTTTTTTATTGAATTAAGCCTTCAAAGTTATAGCATTTCCCAACACTATCGCAATTAAAATAAAAAACCCGGGCCAACAGACCCGGGTCGTGATATACCTGTAATACAATGTGCTTACCTGACAGGGCCTGCTGCTCCGCTTGCCTTGGGAGTAACCATCGCCTTAAAGCGCAACACGGTCTGCTTGGGCCAGGTGTTGGCTGTCACCGTTACTGTCTTGTTCTGGATGTTGGGCTTGCCGTTGCTGTCGAATTTTGCTTTCACGAAGCCTGTTCCACCTGCGGGGATAGGCTCTTTAGACCACTCGGGCACGGTACAGCCGCAAGATCCCTGCGCACTCTGGATTATCAGCGGAGCGTCACCGGTGTTCTTGAAAGCGTAGGTGTATTCAACCACCTGGCCTTCGTTGATGGTGCCAAAATCATGGTCTGTGTTTGCAAACTCGAAAACAGGAAGCGGTCCTTCGGGCTTCTGATCCTGTAAAGGTTGTGCAACCGGAGATGTCGGTGCCTGGGCTCCGGCGGTTTTTTTGCCTTCAAGCTCCTTCAGCCGGCTTTCAAGCTCCGCAATTTTCTTTTCAGCATTGCGGTCGTTGCAAGCTGTTGCCACCAGAAGCATCGCAAAAAATACAAATGGTGCTAATGCGTTAATTTTCATATTCAATCCCTTTTGCCTAGTTACTCTTTTTACCGCGGATCTGCTCCAAAAGTTCATCCACGTCCTCCAAAAGCTTTTCCGCCTTGTTTTTGGCTTCATCTACCACTTTCTGACCCTGCGATTTGGCCTCTGACGTCAGCGGCGTTTCCCTTCCTGATACAAAATCATTGACCAGGTCCTGAAGCATTTTCCGGTACTTATCCAGCTGAAATGACAGCTTTTCACGGGTATTTGAGCCTTTATCAGGCGCATAAAGAATACCCAGAATGGCGCCGGTTGCCGCTCCTACCAAAAATGCCAGCAGTGTGTTTCCTCCTTTTTTGCTCATAAGCTTTCAAAATTAGTCTCCGTTAGTCTGCGTTGAAACGCAAATTCAAAATTTTAACATTTTTTAACAAATCCGGAGCAATGAAAGCGCCTTATTTATTATCGATCAGCCCTCTTCCGCTTTTCTTGATGTCGCCGGAATCCTTCAATTCCTTGGCAATTACGTCTAAAATGCCGTTGATGAACTGCCGGCTCTTTGGTGTGCTGTAATTTTTGGCCAGCTCGATATATTCGTTAATAGTGACCTTTACGGGGATATTGGGGAAGCTGATAAGCTCGGAGATGGCCATTTCAAGGATGATACGGTCGGTCAGCGGCAACCGCTCCACTTCCCAGTTGCGGGTATTGTTGGCAATAAGCTCCTTATGCTTGTCGCTGAGATCGGTAGCGGTATTAAATAAGGTTTCGATAAAGTCTTTGTCCTCATCCCAGTTGAGCGACAACGTGTGCAGGGCGATCGGCTGCCCGCTTTCGGGGTCGTACGACTTGATGGTCTTCTCCACCAGCGCCTTTACGATCTCCTTGTCTTCGGTCCAGCGAAGCACTTCCTCCTCATAAAAATCGTTGATCACGGTTTTGCCGAATACGACCTTCTTAAAAATATGGCTGATGAACTTGCGCTGGTCTTCCACCGATGGGCTCTTCCTGTCGAGGTAATCGAGGTATTCATTGTCCTGGCGCACAACGTCGCGGAACCAGAGCCTCACCTGGTCTGTCTTGTTCTGCCAGTGGCGGTCGAGCTTCAACGCTTCCTTTTTCAGGAGCTCGCTGCTGCGCAGGGCCTTGATCCATGAATTTGCCAGGAAGTTCTTATGGCTTACTTTTTTGTCGGCTTCGGCCAGATCGGCAAATACAACAATGAGGCTAAGCGCGCCAATGTAATGGTCGTAGATCTTCTCTACTTCGGCAATAAGGTTCTTGCGGAAAAAGTCGGTGTCTTTTTTTACCTGCACCCCGTAGAACTGGAAGGCAGTGTTCACCGCTTTTTTAATGCGCGCGTCTTCGTGGTTAACTTTTGTTTCGGCTGCGGCAAATGCTTCTTCGAAGGTTTTCACCGCTTCTTTCTTCTGCTGGGTAAGCAAAGCTTTGTCCTGCACCTCCATGGAATTGAGGTCGGGTGCAAACGCCTCGGCAATGTTCTCCAGCGACAACTCGTAGCTGGCTTCCTTACACTGCTGCAAAGCGAAAAGACTTTGCATGACCTTTATTCTGAGACTCCTTCTGTTCAGCATGTTAAAGAACTAACGGAAAATTGATACGAATAATTGATTATCGGCCACAAAAATAAACATCCTGCCAGGTTTTTACCTAACAGGATGTTAATTAGTTTCAGGTTAGAAAGTTTAAAGTTTCAAGTCAGTTACCGGTTGCCAGTTGCCGGGTAGCCGGTCAGGAAGTACCCTGGCGTACATGGTGTCCGTTTCAAATTCCAAGGTGCATTGCCCAAAAGATATTTTCAACATCGAACGAACCGGTAACCGGTAACTGGCAACTGGCAACAAAACTCTAGTGCCTGACTTTCACCAGGCCAATATCCGCGATCCTTTTTTCCGCGAGCTTGATGGCAGCTTCCTGGCTGGAGATCTTTTCCTGGTCTGCCAGCGTGAGAATGCTGAGGCAGGTATTGTAGATCTTTTCAGCCTGCGTAAACACGCGGTTGCGGCTATAGTTGCCCAGGTACTCGTTGTAGACGTTGATCAGTCCGCCGGCATTGATAAGAAAGTCAGGGGCGTAGGTGATGCTGCGATCCATAAGCATATAACCATGCTTCAGCTCGTCTTTCAGCTGATTGTTGGCTGCACCGGCAATAATGCTGCATTTCAGCCTGGGGATAGTGTCATCGTTGACCGTGGCACCCAGTGCGCAGGGAGCGTAGATATCAACATCGAGGTCATAGATCTCGTCCTGGCCAACAGCTTTTACCCCATACTGGGCGGCCACGGCCTTCACCTTGTCTTCGAACAGGTCAGTGATCCACACTTTGGCTTCTTCCTTCACCAGGTGCTCTACCAGGTGCATGCCTACCTGGCCTACTCCCTGCACGGCTACACGCTTTCCGGCCAGGCTGTCAGTACCAAACACTTTTTTAGCGGTTGCTTTCATGCCGAGGTATACGCCGTAAGCTGTTACCGGTGACGGGTCTCCGCCGCCACCCATGGATTCAGGAAGGCCGGTGACGTAGCGCGTCTCCATGTTGATGTATTCCATGTCAGACGTTTTCATGTTCACGTCTTCCGCGGTAATGTATTTTCCGTTGAGGCTGTTCACAAATTTGCCGAACCTTCTGAGGAAGGCCTCGGTCTTCATGGTTTTGGCGTCGCCGATGATCACGGCTTTTCCTCCACCAAGGTTGATGCCGCTGATAGCAGCTTTGAATGTCATGCCGCGTGACAGGCGCAGCACATCGGTGAGCGCTTCCTGCTCCGTAGCGTAGCTCCACATGCGTGTACCACCCAGGGCCGGTCCTAGCACCGTGTTGTGAATGGCGATGATAGCTTTCAGTCCCGTGGCCTCATCATGGCAGAAGACCACTTGTTCATGACCCAGCCTGGCAAGCGTGCCGAAGATGCCGCTCTCCTTTACTTTTTCTACTTCTTTAACTTCCATCCGAATGTGATTTACGTTTGATTTTGTAGTTTAGCCGCCCCAGAAAAGCCGGCTTTCCATTCAAGGAACACGGCAAAATTAGGTACTTTCAAACGTTTGCATGAACCTTTGAAAGTATATTTCGTTTTAATTGGGGTTGGCAAAATTTTGTGCACATGAAAGCAAAAACATCAGGTGTATTTTTCGCACTTCATGCCCGCGCTGAAATGACACCGGAAGCCGATTTACATTGATAAAAGAAAGATGAAAGAACTGCGCTACCTCAACAAGTATCTGCTCAAATACAAGTGGCATCTAATTCTCGGAACGATCTTCGTGATCATCTCCAACATCTTTCAGATCATCCCCGCACAGCTGGTGCGTTACGCCATCGACCTGGTGGTTGACAACTTCCGCACTTACCAGGTGTTCAAAGGTCTCGATCTGCAAAACAGCTTCTTCAAGGTCTTCGCATTCGGCATCCTTCTGTACGCCGGCCTCATCCTGCTCATGGCCCTGTTGCGCGGTGTGTTCCTGTATTTTGTGCGGCAAACACTGATCGTGATGTCGAGGCTGATCGAGTTCGACCTCAAGAATGAAGTATTCGAGCACTACCAGACGCTCCCGCTCAGCTTCTACCGGCGAAACAACACCGGCGACCTGATGAACCGCATCTCCGAAGACGTAAGCCGCGTGCGCATGTACCTCGGGCCCGCCATCATGTACGGGCTCACGCTGATCACACTCTTCATGATGCTCATCCCCTTTATGTTCGCCATCAATGCCAAGCTCACCTGGTATGCGCTAAGCCCGCTTCCCCTGCTCTCGCTCAGCATCTTTCTGGTGAACAACAAAATGGAGCGGCGGTCAGAAGAGATCCAGAAAAGCCAGTCGAAGCTTTCAACTTTTGTACAGGAGGCATTCAGCGGCATCCGCGTGCTCAAGTCTTTCAACCGCGAGCATGAGTCCATTGCCAAATTCGAGCAAGAGAGCGACCGTTACAAGAAGCAGTCCATGAAGCTTACCAAAGTGCAGTCGTTGTTCTTTCCCCTTATCATGGGACTGATCGGGCTGAGCACCATTCTCACAGTTTACGCCGGCAGCACGGAAGTGATCAACGGCAACCTCACGCTCGGCAACATCGCCGAATTCATTATTTATGTGAACATGCTTACCTGGCCCGTGACATCGCTGGGCTGGACCAGCAGTCTTGTTCAGCGGGCGGAAGCATCGCAGAAGCGCATCAACGAGTTCCTGAAAACAAAAACCAACATCGTCTCAGAAAAGGAGCTTGTGCGGGAGATCAGCGGCAAGATCGAATTCCGCAACGTGAGCTTCATTTATCCTGATACCGGCATCAAGGCACTGAGGAATATTTCTTTTACCGTGAACCCGGGTGAATCGTTGGCCATCATCGGCACCACCGGTTCAGGCAAAAGCACCATTTCGAACCTGGTGTCACGACTCTACGATGTGCGCGAAGGCGAGATCCTCATCGACGATATTCCCATTACCCACTATAACCTCACCAGCCTCCGGAGCCAGATCGGTTATGTGCCGCAGGATGTTTTCCTGTTCAGCGATACGATCTTCAACAACATCGGCTTCGGCATCAAATCGCCTGACGAGAACAAGATCTTTCAGGCCGCCAAAGATGCCGATGTATATGAGAACATCATCGCGTTTCCGCAAGGCTTCAACACCCGCGTGGGCGAAAGAGGTATCACGCTTTCGGGTGGACAAAAACAACGTGTTTCCATTGCACGGGCCGTAGTGCGCGAACCGAAAATACTCATGCTTGACGACGCGCTCTCCGCGGTCGATACCAAAACCGAGAACAACATCCTGAACAGCCTTAAACGCATCATGTCAGGCCGCACCACCATCATCATCTCGCACCGCGTGTCATCGGCCAAGCTGGCGCAAAAGATCGTTGTGCTTACTGACGGAAAGATCACCGAAGCCGGAACCCACGAAGAGTTGCTTTCAAGGGAGAGCAGTTATCGGGATCTTTATGAGAAGCAGATGTTGGAGAAAGAAGAAGTGAGGAGCCAGGAATAAAAAAAGGAGTAAGAAGTAAGGAGTAAGTAGTAAGGAGGGGCGAAAAGAAGTCAGGAGTTAGGAGCCAGGAGTCAGAAGGATAGGAGTAGGGTCAACGATCCATTTTTTACGAATGGCGTGTTGGGGTTTTAAATCCTGCTGATCCTGTAAATCCTTTAATCCTGGTTTAATCCTGGTCAAAAATTGTAACGGGCGCCTACACCACTATATCCACGAAGCGCTCCGGGCCTGTCAGCGAACTCGATCACTAAGCTGAATTCGCCGAAGATGGTGAGGGGGATATCTTCGAAGGTGTATTCCATGCCGAGCATACCTTCGGGACCAAAATCAAAATCGGTGCGGCGGTCTGTGATGAGCACACCGTTATCGCGGTAGCGGTAGTCGACGTTGGCTACTTTCATCAGCGCGCCAATGCCCCAATACCATTCGAGCTTACCGATCAATCCTTCGATGTAGATATCGTTGTGCAGCTGATAACGCGCCTGCAGGTACAACGGTGTCCTTACCGTGTGAGAGACATAATCGAATCCTTCATACCTGTCGAAATCGTGGAAGGAGTTCTCGTAGTAGTTATGATACCACGAAGTGTAACCTGTGCCGACGCCCAGCTCAACAGCCTTGTTCTTCGGCAGGTACTTCTTGTATGTAATGCCCATTGGGTTTCCAAGCCTGAGTCCAATACCCCTGTCTTGTGCATGGGCCGTGATGAAGAGTAGTGAAAGGAATACGATGCTCGCCACTTTTTTCATAATCATGTTTTGGAGTAAACGAGTGGGGGGAAAATTTTTGTACCCCGTTTCTGTGGAGTGGCGAAGTACCCGGCTAACGAGCAATGTTGCTGGTTGCCAGTTGCCTGTTACCGGTTAGGTAGGTGTAAAGCATTAATGAAAAGCTCCGAATCTTGCTATTACTTAACTGAAACACAAATGCAAAAGTACCCTTCACTGAACTGGGGACTGGCAACTGGTAACTGGCAACGGTTTCAAAAGATAAATCTAAGACCAACACCCCCCTCAAACCTCCTCCACCCTGGATCGGCCTGGATGTCGGTGAAATATTCCACTTCCATAAAAGCGGAGATGGGGATCTGGAAATAGGCGTACTCGATGCCCGCTACTACCTGCGGACCCATGGTAGTGCGATTGCGGGAAAACGAACGGAACTCGTTGATATTAATGCTTCCGTCGGTAGACGTGCGGTTATAGAAATACCCATACTTGAGTGATGTGCTCTTCCACTCCCAACCCGCGCCGAGGTAGAACTGAAGCCCTGGCGATACCTTGTAAGCCTCCACGTGGTAAAGCACTTTCAATTCGCCAATGAAGTCGGCCCGCACCTGGTGAGAAGAATACTTCACCGATGCGTCGGGCGAAAGGGTGTCGGCCTCCGCCGTGTACATGGCAAATTTCTCGCGGAAATAGCGGTTATAAAGTCCGCTGGATCCCTTCCCGATATCGGCAGCAAATGAAAAATGTTTGTTGGGATAGAACTTATAGGTGAGCGCAAAAGGGTCGCCAAGCTTAAAACCCAATCCACTGTAGGGATATCCACTGCTTTCAAAAACAGGGCAATCGATCTTCTTCGTCGAAGATTTTACTTTCAACGATTTGTAATGACGGCGATTGTTCCGCTTCGCCCGCTGTGCCATAGCGCATTCACAAACGAGAAGAAGGCAAATGGAAAGCAGTATAGCCGTTTTTAAAAAGCGCATTGGTGGCAAATATAAGCGTTTTGCCATTTAGCAAACTGATACCCAGGCGCTTTTAAGCGGAGTATCTATCCGACAAACTCTTTATACTGCATTTTGTGGAGTTGGGCATAGAATCCCTCCTTCAGCAGGAGGTCGTCGTGCGTGCCAATTTCCTTGACCTGGCCGTGGTCGAGCACTATGATCTTATCGGCTTTCTGGATGGTTGAGAGCCTGTGTGCGATCACGATCGCGGTTCTTCCCTGCATCATTTTACCGATGGCGGTCTGGATCATTTCCTCCGTTTCGCTGTCTACCGAAGAAGTAGCCTCATCGAGCACAAGGATGCGCGGATCGTACACCATGGCCCGGATGAAGGAGATCAGCTGGCGCTGCCCCACAGAAAGAGTCGAGCCACGTTCCATCACATTGTATGACAAGCCACCAGGCAACCTTTCAATAAATTTGCGGGCGCCCACCAGGTCTGCCGCATGCCACACCATTTCTTCGGTAACATCAGGATTGCCCAGCGTAATATTATTCATGATGGTATCGGAGAAGAGAAACACATCCTGCAGCACCACCCCGATATTTCTGCGCAAGGTGCCGAGCTCATATTCATGGATGTCGATACCATCTACTTTGATGGAGCCCTTGTTGATCTCGTAGAAGCGGTTGAGTAAATTAATGATCGACGACTTACCCGCACCTGTAGCACCCACCAGCGCTGCAGTCTCGCCCTGCCTGATGTGGAGGTTGACATCTTTCAGCACATACTCCTCTTCGTTATAGGCAAACCACACATTCTGGAAATCAACGTCACCTCGGATATGCGCAGGCTTCAATGTTCCCTGCTGCTGCACATGCTCGGTATTGTCGAGCAGGTTGAGGATTCGCGAGGAGCTCACAATACCCATCTGCAATGTGTTGTAACGATCGGCGATCATGCGTATGGGCCGGAAGAACATGTTGATGTACATGATGAACGCAATGAGCTTGCCGATGGTGATGCCGGTATCTTCATAATGGATAATGCCCTTGGCGCCATACCACACGAGCAACCCGATGCCCGCTGCCGCGATGATCTCCGCCACAGGAAAGTAAACCGAATAATAAAGTACTGACCTGAGGTTGGCCTGCTTGTGCTCTTCGTTGATAGCTGTGAACTTTTCAAATTCACGCTTCTCGCTGCCAAAGATCTGCACGATGTTCATACCGGTGATGTGCTCCTGCACAAAGGTGTTGAGGTTGGCCACGGCATTGCGAACGTCGTTGAAGGCAACCTTGATCTTTTCTTTGAAGATGTACGTGCTGATGAGCAGCAGCGGAATGGTAGACATGCTAAGCAGCGACATGCGCCAGTCTGTATAGAACATGAGCGCCAGGATGAAGATGAGCTGAAGCAGGTCGCTGATCATGGCGGCGAGCCCTTCGCTGAAGACGTCGGAGAGTGTTTCCACATCAGAGATGGTACGGGTCACCAGCCTGCCAATGGGTGTTTTATCGAAGAAGCGCAGGCGAAGATTGACCAGGTGCTGGTATAACTTTGTGCGGATATCGCGGATCACCTGCTGGCCCATCCACCCTGAAATGTAAGTATGGGCATACTGCACCACTGATTGCAACACCAGCAGGATCAGCAGCACCACCATCATCCATACCATACCTTTGTAATCTCCTTCGGCCACATCGCCATCGAGGGTCCATTGTACCAACAAGGGCCGGAGCGGCGAGAGAATGCCCAGGGAGAGGGTGAGGAAGATCAGCAAATAAAATCTGCCGCGGTACGGGGTCACAAACCTCATCAGCCTTCTCAGCACCGACCAATCGATGATATTACCACTGCTTACCTGTTCCTTGTCCACAAAAAAGTTACTTTAAAAATACGTTTGAAGGATATTTCACCTTCATGAGATACAAACCCTGCGCCGGTACGTTGGCCCCGGCTTTTTTTCTGTCTTTACTTTGAATGATGGCCTGAAAATCCCGCACGGAGATCTTCCCGGTACCAACATCGAGCAATGTGCCTACAACAGCGCGCACCATGCCACGAAGGAAGCGGTTGGCGGTGATATAAAAGATCAACCGGTCGCCTTCCTCCTTCCATTCCGCCCGCTTAACCTCGCAAAGAAAATGATTTACGTCGGTTTTCACTTTGCTGAAGCATTCAAAATCATGCTCGCCCAATAATAACGCAGCCGCCCGGTTCATGGTTTGAACATCTGTTTCTTTAAAAAAATGCCAGGCCAGTCCTTCCAGAAAAGGATTTTTTTTTCGGGTGATCTCATACCGGTAAGTGCGCTCCACGGCGTCGTACCGTGCGCTGGCGGTTTCTTTCACCCGGCGGATCGAACGGATGGCAATATCACGTGGTAAAAATGAATTGAGCTTCA
The DNA here is from genome assembly GCF_018598225.1 of Chryseosolibacter histidinae. Taxonomy (GTDB): domain Bacteria; phylum Bacteroidota; class Bacteroidia; order Cytophagales; family Cyclobacteriaceae; genus Chryseosolibacter; species Chryseosolibacter histidini. The sequence continues at coordinate 101,425 of NZ_JAHESF010000008.1, forward strand.
GCAGCAGCTGATCGCTGTTCAGCTCTTGATCGATATCGGTATGAAAAAATTGCTGCTCACAATGCACCCCAGTGTCAGTACGGCCACTCCCCACGATCTTCACCTCCACCTGCAAAAGTTTGCTCATAGCATGCTCTACTACAGCTTGAACGCCAGTAGCATTATTCTGCGATTGCCAGCCGTTGTAGTTTTTGCCGTTGTAGGCTATTTCGAAGAAGTACCTCATAGGTGCTAGAAGTCAGGAGCCAGGAGTCAGGAGTCAGAAGGGTTAGTGTAGGGTCAAGTGTTATGTTTCAATTCCGAATATTGTCCTCGATGGATCTGATGTAGGCGCTTAGGAGGCGGCTCACTTCTTCGGAGAGGTCTTCGAGGGTGCGATTTTCGCCGTATTCCAAGTCCTTTGAGAGAATCACATAGTACTTGCATTCCTCCAGGGAGCCTTGTGCGATGTTCATAAGACGGATCTTGTCCAGCTTTGACCTTTTAGCGTAACCTTCCGTAATGTTTGCAGCAACCGATACTGCCGCATCCCTGAACTGCGCCGTAAGGCCATACTTCTCTTCCTTCGGAAATCGCCGCGTATACTTATAAACACCAAGTACAAACTGATGGGCTTTCTGCCACACAATTAAATCTTTAAAACTTTTAGAGGGTCTCATAAATATTATAGGTTAAGTGTTGAAAACTAATTTTATGCTCCCATCCAATCCTCAACCCAATCGTCGACCTCACACCTCCTCCTGACTCCTGGCTCCTGACTTCTGGCTCCTTGCCTTTAACGCAATCTGTCTGAGTCCCTCACCAACTTCTCATCCCTCCGAATAAATCGGTTCGCCAACAAATTGCAGATCACGGCAATGCCAGGAAGCCAGAGACCCAATCCGTACTGGCCTCCCTGGAAGTTTTTAATAAACTGGTTGGAGAAGATAACAGCAGAAGCAATGGTGCCTGCCATGAACAACGAGTTCAGGGCTCCGAGCTTCATCTGCAGCAACCTGTTCTTAAAGCTCCTGATGCTGATCACGGCAAGTGTTATGGATGCAATGGCCAGGATCGCTGTAAGCGCATAAGGAAAATACTGCGTGGTACGCTCACCATTCTGTACAATGGTGTAGTGCAGCGCATACAGCTGATGCGATTGACCTGAAGCATCCTGGTAAACCCAGATCGGAAGAAAAATGGTGACCACTAAGCTGATAACAGCCACGGCCAGAAATACGGTTTGAATTCTTTGCCACATGTTGGTGTTGGTTTAACTTGCTGCTCCTTGAAGTTTAAAGTTTGAGGTTCAAAGTTTAAGGTTGGCAAAAGTAAACGATTTGGAGATAGGTTGAAGCATTTATCCGTTAATTCGCGGTCAACGGTCAAATCAGGTAGTAATTTTCCGAACATGAAACCAGCATACATACTCGATCTCCTGCGAACACCCATCGGCAAATACGGCGGCACACTGGCCACGGTACGGCCCGATGACCTCGCGGCCCACGTGATCAAAAAATTAATGGAGCGGAATCCGGCCATCGATCCTAACACTGTTGAAGATGTGGTTTTCGGCGCTGCCAATCAGGCGGGAGAAGACAACCGTAACGTGGCCCGCATGGCACTGCTGCTGGCCGGGCTGCCCGTGGAAGTGGGTGGCGTTACGGTGAACCGGTTATGCGCCTCCGGACTGCAGGCTATCATGGATGCTTCGCGGGCAGTAATGTGCGGCGAAGGCGACGTTTACATCGCAGGCGGTGTGGAGAGCATGAGCCGCGCACCCTTTGTGATGGGCAAAGCCGAAGATGCTTTTTCACGCAAGACAGAGCTGTACGACACCACACTGGGCTGGCGGTTCATCAACTCCAAGCTGTCGAAATTGTATCACCCTTATTCCATGGGTGAAACCGCGGAAAACGTGGCGGAAAAATGGAAGGTGAGCCGCGAGCAGCAGGACCAGTTTGCGTTTCAGTCGCAGGTAAAATATCAGCAGGCCTTTGAGCAGGGCAGATTCAGCGATGAAATTGTTGCTGTCAGTGTGCCCCAGTCAAAAGGCGACCCCATTGCATTCGGCAAAGATGAGCAGCCCAGGGCTACATCGCCCGACAAGCTCGCCACACTAAAACCTGCTTTCAAGGAAGGTGGAAGTGTAACAGCGGGCAACTCATCGGGCATCAACGACGGTGCCGCTGCCGCGCTCATCGTCAGTGAAGAAGTGGTGAAGCGCCTGAATGTAAAGCCTATCGCCAGGGTTGTGTCCGTGGCCATTGCTGGTGTCGACCCTGCATACATGGGTGTTGGCCCCGTTCCCGCCACACAAAAAGTACTGAAGCGCGCCGGTCTTAAAATAAACGACATCGGACTCGCCGAGCTGAATGAAGCCTTCGCTTCGCAGTCGCTGGCCTGCATACGCGATCTGGGCATCGATCCTGCCATTGTCAATGTCAACGGCGGCGCTATTGCCATCGGCCATCCACTCGGCTGCAGTGGTGTACGCATCAGTACCACCCTGCTGCATGAAATGAAGAGACGAAAAGTGAAGTTTGGTCTTGCTACGATGTGCATCGGTGTGGGACAGGGAGCGGCGGTGATTTACGAGGGGCTTTAAGTTGCCAGTTGCCGGTTGCCAGTTACCGGTTTAGGATGGGTGCAACTATACTTCTTGGTTTCAAGTCGAGGACAGACTTGAGATGTGAGATATGAGACACGAGATTAGGATCAAAAGGACCGAGGCATCATGGCTTCGGCTTTATCGCTGATTTGAAATGCATACGCGGTAGTCTCTCCGCACGCCGGCAACCGGAAACTGGCAACCGGCAACCGATCATCTAAAACCTCAGAACCATAAATATCACCGCCGGAACCGCGAATTGAAACCGTTTGGTCTTATCAGTGGTCTTGTCATCCACGCCGTTCCTGGAATCAGTTTCAATGGTATTCTTTAACGACTTAAAATAATACGTGATCTCCGTGCCCACCCAGATCCTGTCAGTGGCAGCATAATTCAAGGAAGCCCGTGGACCCAGGCCCCAGCCGTTGTTCTTGTTCTTGGTTTCAACGGTGGTATTGGGGTCATTTCCCTGTACCGTTTTGGTGGTGTTGTTCTGCAGGTCTATCACAGCATCGATACCCGAGCTCAGGATCCATCGCTTTCCGAAGGTGGATTTCTTTTCAAAACCAACCCTGAAGAACAAGTCGTTGATCTTGGTGTTACGCTCCACGAATACATCGCCATCGTTAAACTCGTTGTAGGTGTAGCCCAGTCCGAAATTAGCACCCCACCCGGTGACTCGGGAGTTGACGGCATAGGTGATGAGGTAAGGGTTGTTGACAGCGGTAGAAGTGCTGCTGAAATTCAGGATCTGCCTGATCAGCTGGTTGATCTGAACGCCAACGTAGTGGTAGTTCTTTGGAATGGTATCCTGGGCGGAAGCAGAAACAACAAAACCGATAAACAGTAAACTAACGAAGGTCTTTTTGAGCATTCTTTAGTGCGCTTTAAATGGATTGGAGAACCTGACATCGTTGATCATCTCATGGTCGGTCAGGGTATGCAGGAACGCGATAATAGCTTTTTTATCCTGGTCCGGAATATTCATCTGCATCGGCTGACCATTTTGCTGGCGTAGGCGCGGATCGAGGTTGGGATGGTCCTCTATGCCGTGGCTGTAGTGGTTGATCACCTCATCCAGCGTTGCAAATCTTCCATCGTGCATGTAGGGTGCCGTGAGCGCAACATTCCGCAGTGAAGGGATCCTGAACTTACCGGCATCGGCGGCACGCCTCGTTACATTTTCAAGGCCCGGGTCGGCGTATTGGGCATCCAGCCCGATGTTTGAAAATGTTCCGGCAAACACATACCCATGCGTGCTCTGAACCTGGTGACAGGCATTGCAGTCATAAACACTTTGAAACAGGTTTTGCCCCTGTAGCTCCAGTGCTGAAAGTCGGTCCTTACCCTTGATAAGCCGGTCCAGCTTAGTATCGGTGGCTGTGATGTTGATCAGAAAACTAGTGAGCGCTTCTGCGATTTTTTCTGTGGTGACCTCTTCACTTCCATAGGCTTTCTGAAAGAGGTCTTTATAGTATGGAATGTCAGATAACTTTTGTGAGAGCTTGTTCATGTCACGAATGCCCATCTCCACATGGTTTACCACAGGCTTCAATACCATGGAGCGCAGGTTGTTCTCGCGGCCGTCCCAGAACAGAACGGACTGACCACCTATAAAGGAGTTATCGTTGATCTTGGGCAGCGAAATATCGCCCTCCATGATCCCGCCACCGATGGTAAAGATATTGGACTGGAGATTCTGAATAGGCATGGCGTTGCGGCTGGTAAGCACGTTCTCAAATCCCTTGCTGAAGGCAGCATTATCGGCGAAAGCCAAAGACTGTTTGTGACAGGTGTTGCATGACATGGAGTTGTTCACCGACAGCTGCCGGTCATAAAAAAGCACACGCCCCAGTGTAGCGATATGATTGTTTGTGCTGGCCTTGTACGTGTAAGGAGTTTCCGGGAGGTCGAGATAAGCAGTGGTCTTGAGCTGTGAATCGTCTGTGGCGCAGGCATAGCACAAAATGACAAGCGCAGCTGCGGAAAGGAGGGTAAGAAGTCTGATTTTCATATCCGAGGGTTCTTGGTTTAGGACCTGTTCAAGGTTTTAGACACTCCAATCGCTGGAACCGTTGTGAAGCGACCGTTGGTTTTTTAAAGATACGATAAGAAAGGAGGAGAGAGAATCTGTCAACCTGTCATTTTTTTGCTGTTGGAATATTATTTGAAACCCGGCCGTGGCGAATTATTATCAAAAAAACCGGACAACTATGGCAGAAACACTCGAAAAAGGCACCATTTCCATCCACACCGAGAACATATTTCCCATCATCAAGAAGTTCCTCTATTCCGATCACGAGATCTTTTTGCGGGAGCTGGTCTCCAATGCGGTTGATGCCACACAGAAGCTCAAAAAGCTGGCTTCCCTGGGCGAGTTCAACGGCGAGCTGGGCGACCTGACCATCGAGGTGAGTTTCGATAAAGACAAAAAAACCATCACCGTCAGCGACAAGGGTATCGGCATGACCGCCGACGAGGTAAAAAAATACATCAACCAGATCGCTTTCTCCGGCGCTGCCGAATTTGTTGAAAAATTCAAAGACAAGGCAGACGGAAAAGATATCATCGGCAAGTTTGGACTGGGCTTCTATTCCTCGTTCATGGTTGCCGATAAAGTAGAGATCATCTCCCGCTCGTTCAAAGCGGCAGAACATGAAGCCGCCCGCTGGGAATGCGACGGCTCAACAGAATTTTCATTGTCAGCCGCCTCCAAAGCCGCGCGTGGCACAGACGTGATCCTCTATATCAACCAGGAGTCAGAAGAATTTCTGGACGAGTGGCGCATCAAAGGTATTCTGGAGAAATACTGCAAGTTCCTGCCGGTACCGATCAAGTTCGGAACAAAAGACGAAAGTGTAGAAGATGGTACCGACGCCGAAGGCAAGCCGAAATTCAAGACCGAAAAGAAAGACCGGATCATCAACAACCCCGAGCCGCTCTGGACCAAATCGCCGAACGAGCTCAAGGACGAAGATTACCTCAAATTCTATAAAGAGCTGTATCCTTTTTCGGAAGATCCGCTGTTCTGGATCCACCTGAATGTGGACTATCCTTTCACTTTGACAGGCGTGCTGTACTTCCCGAAAGTGAAGAACGACTTCGAAGTAAATAAGAACAAGATCCAGCTTTACTCACGCCAGGTGTTCATTACCGACGAAGTGAAGGATGTTGTGCCCGATTTCCTCATGCTGCTGCACGGCGTGCTCGATTCTCCTGACATTCCGCTGAACGTTTCGCGCAGTTATCTGCAATCAGACGCCAACGTGAAAAAGATCAGCCAGCACATCACCAAAAAGGTAGGCGACAAGCTGCAGGAGCTTTTCAAAAAAGACCGCAAAGACTTCGAGAAGAAGTGGAACGACATCAGCATCTTCGTGAAGTACGGAATGATCAGCGACGAGAAGTTCTACGACCGCGCCAAAGAGTTTGCGATGTTCAGGAACGTAGACGATCAGCACTTCACCTTCGAAGAATACAAGGAGAAGGTAAAACCCACCCAGACCGACAAGGATGAGAACCTGACGTATCTCTACGCCTCGGACAAAGGCAAGCAGCATGCGTTTATCGAGGCCGCTAAAAATAAAAGTTATGATGTGCTGCTCTTCGACGGTGTGCTGGACAGTCATTTCATCAACACGCTGGAGCAGAAGCTCGAAAAGACTCAGTTCAAACGGGTTGACAGCGACACAGCAGATAAGCTCATTGTAAAGGACGAGAAGGTTGAAAGTGTGCTGAGCAAGGATGACGAGCAGGCGGTTAAGTCTATCTTCGAAAAGGCCATCAACAACAAGAGCATGACCGTTTCCATCGAAGCGATGGCGCCGCAAGACCTGCCGGTGTTCATCACCATGAGCGAATTTATGCGCCGGATGAAAGATATGGCAAAAGTAGGTGGCGGCGGAGCTTATGGATTCATGGGCAACATGCCTGACGCTTACAACGTCTCCATCAACGGCAACCACCCGATCATCCAGAAGATCCTGAGCGCTGCTGATGAAGATCAGAAGAGCAGGCTGGCAAAACAGGCCTATGACCTGGCACTGCTGTCGCAGAACATGCTCACCGGGCAAGATCTTACTAACTTTATCAAACGCAGCGTAGACCTGGTGTCGTAAACGACGGAATACCGTTCACGCAAAGAAATCGCAAAGTTGTGAAGCAGTCTACCAGAACCAGCGGCAGTAACGTTTCGCACTAACTACTAAGCTTTGCGGCCTTGGCGCTTCTTGGCGGTCTTTGCGTGAACCTGCATTCCTTTGCGTGGACCTGCATTTACGTGAACCCTGCGGGCTATACTTTTTTTTATTTATTTTCGTTCTGGAGAATCATCGAAGGATTTTTATGCGTCTCAAATTAGTTTTTCTGGCTGGTATGATCGTCTGGTCGGGTCACCTGCTGGCCCAGGAGCAGGGCGAGGAGCAACAGGACGAACGTTTTACCATTGACACGCCCGTGGTGCTCGACTTCGAAGAAAAAGAAGAAGCCCCGGAAAAGAAAAAAAAGAAACCCAAGAAGAAAGTTTTCTACGGCATCAAAACCAAGAAGGGATTCACCCGGAAGGGTTATGGCGACCGTGTTACCTACGAGATCTTCTTTTTCCTGAAAAAACCCGAAATGCCTCAGACGTTTGTGCGCGACCTGTACTGGTTCGACTTCAGGACCAAAGAGATCAGGGTCACCAGCCCGCAATCTTTCGATAGCAAATACGGCGTGCTGCTGCATGGGCCGTACAAAAAAACCCAGGGCAACGTGGTGCTGCAGGAAGGCATTTATTACAAGGGCACTAAACATGGCCGCTGGCTCAGCTACTCGCGCGACAGCGTGCTCACCAACAAGGAAAAATACTTCAGGGGCTGGCCCAAAGAATCGCTGGTAAGCTATTACGATCCGTCTGAACGCAAAAAGATGAAGGAGATCACGCCGATAGAGTACGGTGAAAAGGAAGGCTACTACTACCGCTTCTATGAAAATGGCCAGATGGCAGTGTCAGGCGAATACCAGTGGGACCAACGCATCGGCGACTGGACGGAGTACTACCCCAACAAAAGGCGCAAGAAGATCATCGCCTACCCTAAAAAGCCATTCGAAAGCGACGCCAAACCCTTCATCAGGGCCGAATGGAACGACAAAGGCAAGGAGATCTATAGGAATAATAAGATGGCAAACTGAAATCAGTAGGCAGTAGACAATGGGCAGTTGACAACGTTTGGACTGAAATTCACTGTCTGGCTGTCGATTTAAAAGGTCCATAGCCCATCGTCGATGGTCCATGGCAGCGAGGAATAAAACATCACAATCGGAGTTTACTATTTCAAATTGCACTACAGGGCCATGGTCTATGGACTATTGACTATGGACCTCCTCACAGCGCAAAGCTAACAGCTCGTACCTAGTAAAAGATGGCGTCTTCGAAGTGGACTATCTCCACTTCCACTCCCAGCTTTATAGAAATGATGTCAAACCGCACATGGCCCTGCCAATCGGTGCTGAAGATGAATTCTCCGGCTGCTTCGTACATCTTGCGTACCTTGAGATCGTCCACGAAGTCTTCGGGTTCGCCGTAGTGGGCTGAGCTTCGTGTTTTCACCTCCACGAACAGGAGCCAGTCATCGCGCTTCACGATCAGGTCGATCTCGGCATGTTTATGCCGGTAGTTGCGGGCAACGATGTCGAATCCCTTCTTCAGGAGATATTCTGCGGCCATATTCTCGCCTTTGCTGCCGGTTTCAATTGTATCGCTCATGCAAAAGTGATTACCTTTGAAATTGAATTTACAATTTATGTCAACGACCAAAAAATATATCGAGGGGTTTACCCGGCAACTGGCGGATGCGTTAAAGATAGGTCAATCGCTCGACCTGGTGCGACCTGGCAGCGACATCCGCAACGTTGTGATCGCCGGCATGGGTGGCTCGGGCATCGGCGCCAACCTGGTTGAATCGCTCACCTTCGGAAGAATACCTTTCCCCATCACCGTCTGCAAAAGTTACAACATCCCCCAGTTTGTGAGCCCGCATACGCTTTTTGTAGCCAGCTCGTACAGCGGGAACACCGAAGAGACCATCGCCGCGCTGAACAAGGCCCTGCTCAAACGTGCCCAATGCATCGTGATCGCCTCGGGCGGCAAGATCCTCGACATCGCCCGCGAGTATAACCTGTTCTATATCCAGCTTCCCGCAGGCTCTGAAAGTCCACGGGCCATGCTGGGTTACAACATGGTAGCCCTCATGTCGTTGCTGTACCATACCAACCTGATCGGCGCCGCCTTTATCAAGGAAACGGAAAACGCCATCGAATACCTCGACCGTGGTGAAAAGGGCATCCAGTCTGAAGCGGAGCTCATCGCCAAAAAACTGAAGGGAAAGCTGCCCGTGATCTACTGCGATAACCGGTTGTTTGCCATGGCGCTGCGTTTTCAGCAGCAGCTGAACGAGAACGCCAAACAGATCGCCCACGTGAACACGTTCCCCGAGATGAACCACAACGAGCTGGTGGGCTGGCGATTCCCTGAAAACCTGATGCCGATGCTGCAGGTCATCTACCTGTACTCCGACCACGACCACGAACGGGTTGAAAAACGCATGGAGATCTGCCGCGATATCTTTGAAAAGCGGTCTAACCCCATCATCGACGTGATCGGCGAAGGTGCATCCCTGCTCGAGCAGTACTATTACCTGATACACCTCACCGATTGGATCTCGTACTACCTCGCCAAAGAGAACGGCGTGGAACCAGACCCTGTGGAATCTATCCAGTACCTGAAATCAGAGCTCGAGAAGGTCAAGTAGAACTTGTTTTTGGTCTCTTTCGTTGTAACTTTAAGAAGAAAACAAAATTGTAGCCTATGAAAGCTCCGATGAGTGAACTGGCGCGCAGGATACTGGCCGATCGGGAGTTGTCCAAAAAACTGATGATCGCCATCCAGTCTGAAAGGCGCAACCCCGATGACGTTGAAGGAAGGACCATCGTCGTTGACGGCAAAAGGCTGACGCTCACGCGTGCAACCGCCATTTACAAGTAAAGTGCATTTCCGGTCCCGATGAGTCTGGTCTTCGGTTCTCTCCTCCTGTTTATTCTCATCTCTCCCGGGCTTCTGTTCCGTTTTTCGTATCTCCAGGGCACGTATGCCAAGCTTACCTTCAAAGTATCGGCCGTAGAAGAGATCTTTTGGGCGCTGGTGCCGGCCTTCTTTCTGCAGCTGCTGGGCATCGAGCTGATCGTGCTGCTCACGTCGTATCACATCAGGCTTGATATTGTTTATCAGCTGATCAACGGCAACGGGGATGTCGATTTCAGGTTGGTAGAACAGAACCTGGTGGCGTTCATGGCCTACATGATCGTGATCAACCTGGTGGCTATTGCGCTGGGTGTGATGGTTCGCGAGGCTGTCAGAAAATATAAGCTCGACCTGCGTTTCAGGTTCCTGCGACTGGGCAACGAATGGCATTACCTGTTCAGCGGCGAGATCCTTTACCCTGGCAGAAAGACCGCACCTGAATCCATCTTCATGATCCAGATCGATGTGGTGGTAAATTCAAGCGAAGGCGATATCATCTACTGCGGAACGCTGGAAGATTTCTACCTGTCGAAGGATAATGGCCTGGACCGGATCTACCTCAGGAACGTATACCGAAGGAACCTGAAAGACGACCTCGACCTTGGCCAACCCAATGTCGGGTACCTGAAGCGTTATGAGGATGAACGTTATTATGCCATGCCGGGCGATCTGTTCGTGGTCACGTACGACAAGATCGTGAACATCAACGTGACCTACATCACGCTGGAGGAGACCGTGCGTAAATTTGATTGGGATGAATCAGGTGCTGAATAAAGAAACGAATTTTATAGACCTCGGACCTATCGATTATAAAGCCGGGTGGGATTACCAGGCGGCACTCTTCGACAAGATCCTGGCCGTAAAAACATACAACCGGAATTCACCCGGGCAGGAAAAAGCTACCGATAATTACCTGTTGTTCTGCGAGCATCCGCATGTGTTCACGCTTGGGAAAAGTGGCGATGAGAACAACCTGCTCGTTCAGAAAGATGACCTGCACACCATTCAGGCGTCTTATTATCACATCAACCGCGGTGGCGATATCACGTATCACGGCCCTGGGCAGATCGTTGGATACCCCGTGATCGACCTGGAGAATTTCTTCACGGACATTCACAAGTACCTGCGGCTGCTCGAAGAAGCAGTGATCCTCACGTTGCGGGAGTACGGTGTGGATGCCGGTCGTATTGCAGGCCTTACCGGCGTCTGGATCGATGCCGGTGACGAGAAAAAAGCACGCAAGATCTGCGCGTTGGGTGTGAAGACCAGCCGGTGGGTAACCATGCACGGTTTCGCTTTTAATATCAACACAGACCTGCGATATTTCGACTACATTGTTCCCTGCGGCATTAACGACAAGGCTGTAACGTCGTTGGAAAAAGAGCTGGGCCAGAAACAGGACCTGGAAGCAGTGAAGATCATCCTGAAACAAAAAATTGCAGAACTATTTGGAATGGCGCTGATATGATCAAAGACATCGAAATACCGGAAGTTAAGAATGTGACGCTAGCCGTAGCCCGGAAAAAGAATATCGGTGAGAGCGACGAGTGGAAGGTGTACCTGATCAACAACAACGACCACCCCATTGAAAACACGCTGGTCTCCAGCAAGGGATACGGGGAGAAAGACGGCGAGCAACAAAGGACTTCTATTCTCAGGCATTTTCTTGAAACTGTGCCCGCCAACAGCATCGCGTTGATCGAGCCCATAGACCCGGCAGTGTTCCACCTTAACAATGAATACTGGGTGAGCTATTACATCGGCAGTCAGATCTTCGACAAACGTTTTGTCTTTGTTCCGGATACGATCTGCGAAGAGAACATTTCGTTCATCAAGGAGCTTGAAATGGAGGGCGTGCTCCATTCATGAACTCACACGTTTGTTCAAAAGATGCCACCCGTCTCGAACGTAATTCTTTAGTGGCGCTGGCATGTGGCCTTACAAATCCGTACTTTAACTCTTGAATTGAGAGATGATCCAGGAACTTCGCGATATACTTTTTGTAGACATTGAAACTGTAGCCTCCACGCCTGATTACGGAACGCTTACTGAAAGGATCAAAACGCAGTGGGCACGCAAAGCAGGATTCTTCAAACGGGACTCCGGCCAGACGGATGAAGCGCTCTTTCACGAGAGAGCAGGCATCTATGCAGAGTTCGGCAAAGTGATCTGCATTGCTGTTGGAAAATTCTTCGACCATGAATCGGGCGAGCTCGGACTAAAAACGAAAATTTATGCCGGGCACGACGAAAAGGCGTTGCTGACAACATTCAAATCCATGCTCGAAAAAATGGATTCTTCCACACTACGCTTCTGTGCCCACAACGGAAAAGAGTTCGATTATCCGTACCTCTGCAGGAGAATGCTCATCAACGGCATTCCCTTGCCTCCGGTGCTGAACCTCTCCGGAAAAAAAGCGTGGGAAGTGCAGCACCTCGATACGCTCGAGCTCTGGAAGTTTGGCGACCACAAGAACTACACTTCGCTCGACCTGCTGGCTGCTATTTTCGACATCCCCTCCAGCAAGAACAACATCGACGGAAGTCAGGTAAACCACGTCTATCACCAAGAGCAGGGCCTTGACAGGATCAGCGAATACTGCCGTGGCGATGTTGTTGTACTGGCACAATTATTTTTGAAACTAAAAGGTTACCCGCTCATTGCCGACACCCATATTGTAACCGCTTAACCTACCGTATGAGCAAAAAGAAAAAAGAACAACGCTCGAAAAGCAAAAAGAAAAAAACCAAAGACCAGGCTGGAAAACTCCGCTCGGCTATCCTGGCTTTATTAGAAGAAACCGCAGGCCGCGGTCTGAGCCTGAAGCACATCATTAAGAAGACCGGTATCAAGAAAAAAGAAGATATCAAAAAGGCAGGAAGTTTTATAGACGACCTGCTCGAAAAAGAAAAGATCAAACAGCTCAGCAATGGCTATTATGTGAGCACCCGCGCAGCCGAAGAACATACCGGCGTGGTTGACCATGTGAGCTCGCGCTTTGCCTATGTGAACATCGGCAGCGAAGAAGATATATTCATCAAGTCGGGCGACCTCGGCTCTGCCGTAGATGGCGACACTGTAAAAGTTGCCATCTTCGCCACGCGTCACGGCGAGCATCCTGAAGGTAAAGTGACAGAGATCGTCAAGCGCAACAGAACTCGTTTCGTAGGCAAGATCGAGGTCTCGAAAAACTACGCCTTCGTGGTGGCCGACTCGCGCAAGATCCACCAGGACTTTTTCATCTACCCGGAGCATATCAACAACGCGAAGACCGGTGACAAGGTGATCGTTGAAGTGATCTCCTGGGCTGAAGATGACCGCAAGCCCGAAGCCAAGGTGGTGGAGATCCTGGGCAAAGCCGGCGAGAACGAAGCCGAGATCCACTCCATCATGGCCGAGTTCGACCTGCCCTTCCGTTTCCCGGAAACCGTTGAACGCGAGTCGCAGAAGATCGAAGAAGGCATCACCCGCGAAGAGATCAAAAAACGCCGGGACTTCAGAGACGTCAGCACCTTCACCATTGACCCCGAAGATGCCAAGGATTTTGACGATGCCCTGTCATTCCGCAGGCTTGACAATGGACACTATGAGATCGGCGTACACATTGCCGATGTCACTCACTACGTGCAGCCCAACTCTGCGCTGGAGCGGGAAGCGTATGACCGCGCCACATCGGTTTACCTCGTAGACCGCACCATTCCCATGCTGCCTGAAAAATTGTCTAACGAGCTCTGCTCACTCAGGCCGAACGAAGACAAGCTCACGTTCGCCGCCGTGTTCGAAATGGACGAAAGAGGAAAGATATACGACGAGTGGTTCGGACGCACCATCATCCACTCCGACAAACGGTTCACCTACGAAGAAGCACAGCAGGTGATCGAAACCGGTTTAGGTCCCTTCGTGGAAGAGCTGATCATTCTGAACGATCTTGCCAAAAAGCTGCGCAAGGAAAGGTTCTCCAAAGGAGCCGTGAACTTCGAGACCACCGAGGTGAAGTTCAAGCTCGACCCGAAAGGCAAACCCCTGGCGGTGATCCCCAAGGTGAGAAAAGATGCGCACAAGCTCATCGAAGAGTTCATGCTGCTGGCCAACAAGCAGGTGGCCACCTTTGTGTACAACTACAAAAAAGGAAAAGAGAAGAATACCTTCGTTTACCGGATCCACGATTTCCCCGATCCTGATAAAGTGAAAGACTTTGCGCTGTTCGCGAAACAGTTCGGCCACAGAATGAATGTGGAAGAGACCAGCATCAGCCGTTCGCTGAACAAGCTCATGGAAGAGATCGAAGGCAAACCCGAGCAGAACGTGCTGGAGCAGCTGGCCATCCGCACCATGGCGAAAGCGAAATACTCCACCGACGCCAAAGGACACTTCGGCCTTGCCTTCAATCACTACTCGCACTTCACGTCACCCATCAGGCGATACCCCGACATGATGGTTCACCGCCTGCTTCAACATTACCTGGACGACGGTAAACCCGCGAACAAAACCGAGTACGAAGAACGCTCTGTACACTCGTCTGAACGGGAGAAACGCGCCGCCGATGCCGAGCGGGCATCCATCAAATACAAGCAGGTGGAGTTCATGACGTATGCCGAGAACAAAGTTTATGAAGGGCTGATCTCCGGCGTTACCGAGTGGGGCATTTATGTGGAGATCATCGACACCAAGTGTGAAGGTATGATCAGGATGTCTGACATGAACGACGACTTCTATGAATTCGATGAGAAGCGATACCGCATTGTTGGCCGCAGAGCCAAAAAAGTTTACACGCTGGGCGACAAAATAACGGTGCGCGTGAAGAAGACCGATATCGACAGGAGGTTGATCGACCTCGTGTTCGCGAAAAATGACACCCCGGAACCTGACGAAGATTAGAACCCATGCCCCCACTGAAGAACTATCAGCAATGGATCGAGCTTGAAATAAAAAAACAACGGTACGGCAAACAGCCGCCCTCCTTGTATGAACCTATCCGTTACCTGATGCACCTGGGCGGCAAACGCCTCAGGCCGATGCTCACCCTGCTTTCTTATTCACTTTTCAGAGATGATGTGCGACGGGCCGTTCCCGTAGCCGTAGCCGTTGAAGCCTTCCACAACTTCACGCTCATGCATGACGACATCATGGACAAAGCTCCCTTGCGGAGGGGCAAACCCACGGTACACGAAAAATGGAACGTGAACACTGCCATCCTTTCGGGCGATGTGATGCTCGTGAAAGTGTACGATATGTTCCTGCAGCTGGAGCCCGAAACCCTGAAGACCGTGCTCGGTCCTTTTAATCAGTGCGCGGCGGAAGTATGCGAAGGGCAACAGTGGGATATGGATTTTGAAACCACCAGCCGTGTAACTGAGGCGCAATATATTAACATGATCAGGCTCAAAACGGCAGTGCTGCTCGGTTTCAGCCTCGAGCTGGGTGCCATTCTTGCTGGCGCTGGCGAAGAAGACCGCAAGGCCTTGCGCGAGTTCGGCACCAACATCGGCATCGGGTTTCAGCTGAAAGACGATGTGCTCGACGCCTATGCCGATCCGAAAAAATTCGGCAAGCAGGTGGGTGGCGACATCATCGCCAATAAAAAAACATTTCTGCTCATCCAGGCCCTTCAAAAAGCAAAAGGAAAAACAAAAGCCGAGCTCACGCGCTGGCTGGCTGCTCAAAAGTTCAGGAAACAGGAAAAAGTAAATGCTGTCAAAGCCATCTATGATCAGCTGGGCGTTGCAGCAAGCGCCGAAAAAAAGATCGATCATTTTTTCACGAAAGGATTCAAAAGCCTTGAGGGTGTGCGTGGCAATGAAGCTGCGAAGGACCTGTTGAAGAATTTCACACAAGCGCTCATCGAAAGGCAATCTTAACCCACCCGACTCGCTGCGCTCGTCACCCTCCCTACTACGTAGGGAGGGTGTAAAAAAGTATAGCATTTTGACGGAAAAGAGGAAGAAAGCTGTGGGGCAATTTTTGTAATTTCCGTATAAAAACAAGCCGGAAATTATGATCTCGTCTTTGACCACCCAGCAGATCGCTGCTTACCACCGCGATGGCTATCTGATTCTTGAGGGCTTTTTCCTCAAGGCTGAAGTTGACAAGTTATACCGCACCGCCCTTGAAGACGATGCCATGAAAAAGAACGCCCTCGATCTCAACGATCAGACGGGCAAGAAGACAAAACTTTCGTTGTGGTTCACACCCGGCAACGACGTATTCGGCTACATGACCCGGAGCAGAAGGATGATCAGCGTCATCAAACCACTGCTCGACAGCGATTCACCTGTCTGTCATTTTCACTCCAAGCTTATGCAGAAAGAGCCACGGGTGGGTGGCGCCTGGGAGTGGCACCAGGATTACGGCTATTGGTATAAGAACCAGTTCATGTTCCCTGACCAGCTCATCAGCGTGATGGTGGCGCTCACGGAAGCAACAAAACAGAATGGTTGCCTCCAGGTGATCAAAGGTTCGCACAAGCTAGGCAGGGTAAACCACGGATTTGCCGGAGAACAGGTGGGTGCAGACATGGTGATGGTGAACAATGCGCTGAAGACCATGCCCCTGGTATATAGTGAGCTCAAACCTGGCGATGCGCTGATCTTTCACAGCAATCTGCTGCACCGTTCGGAAGCCAATCTTTCTGACCGGCCCCGCTGGTCTGTCATCTCATGTTACACATCTCAATCCAACCTTGCTTACAACGAGACTTCCACCGCATGGAAAGTGCCCGTTGATATTGTACCCGATGAAGCCATCCTGGAGTGGGAAGCCGAGTCGCTCTCCAACGCAGACTTCCTCAAAAAAGAAAATGATCCTGCGCTGAAGGAGACCGGTTGGGAAAAACAAGTCAATTGAGTCCAACCCACCCGACTTGACCCACCCCGCCCTCCCTACTGCGTAGGGAGGGTCAAATTTTATACGGGAGGACTTTTCCTGTAAATGCGATCCCTGTATATTACTCCAATAATATATAACCTATACCGATGAAACTACCGATCCGTGTTCAGCTCTCACTCATGATGTTTTTACAATTTTTTGTCTGGGGCGCCTGGTACGGACAGATGGGCAAGTACCTGACCAACCAGCTCGCTGCTTCAGGCGACCAGGTGGGCTTTGCGTACGCTGCGTTCTCCGTTGCCATGATCGCCGCTCCGTTCTTTGTGGGCATGCTGGCCGACCGATACTTTGCCGCACAGAAAGTGCTGGGCATATTGAATCTTTCCGGCGCAGCGCTGCTCTTCTTCCTCACACAGATCCAGGATCCGGATGTGTTCATCGTGGTAATGCTTCTTTACTGTCTCACGTTTGCGCCTACCATCGCGCTGACCAGCTCCATCTCCATGCGGCAAATGACCAATCCTGAAAAGGAGTTTCCGGCCATCCGCGTTTTTGGTACCATATCATGGATTGTTGTGGTAAACATTGTTGGCTTTATGGGCGTGGGCGATCAGGTCACCATCTTCCAAATCTCCATGATCGCGGCAGCGCTGTTAGGCATCCTGGCATTTTCCCTGCCCAATACACCGCCCTTGTCAACGGGGCCTGTTACGTTCGGGCAGATCGTGGGCAAGGATGCGTTTGTGCTCTTTAAAGACAGGTCGTTTACCGTTTTCTTTTTCTCGTCTATTCTCATCTGCATTCCGCTGTCATTCTATTACGCATGGGCCAACTCGTCATTGACGGATGGGTACATCAGGGCGTTCCCTGCGGCCGATCCCAACAGCTTTAACATCGAGAACAAGATGTCGCTGGGGCAGGCCTCTGAAGTGATCTTCATGCTGCTGCTTCCCCTTGCCTTCAGAAAACTGGGCGTGAAGAAGATCCTCATTATCGGCCTGATAGCCTGGATCATCCGTTTCCTCTTTTTTGGTTATGGAACGGCCGATACTTCCGCGTGGATGTTGTACGCAGCCATTCTGCTGCATGGCGTGTGTTACGACTTCTTCTTCGTTACCGGAATGATCTACACCGATCTAAAAGCAGGCGACAAGATCAAGTCGCAGGCACAGGGTCTGATCTCCATTGCAACGTATGGCATTGGTATGTTCATAGGCTCGGTGATCGCGGGCAAGGTGAAGGACCTTTATTCCGTTGGCAAGCCGGTTGTCACCAACTGGACCAACGTGTGGCTTGTTCCTGCCGGTATCGCCGCCGTTGTGCTGATCCTGTTCTTCCTGTTCTTCCGCGAAAACGGAAAAACCTCAACCTCAAAAACCTAGAACCCAGAATCCAGATACTTTCTACCACTTAAATAATTACCAGATCATGAAAATAGCCATGCTTGGTTCCGGCTTCATCGGAAGATTTTACGCCGACTCGCTTCAGGGTTACAGAAGCAAAGACAAGATCGTTACCATTTACTCCCGCAGAGAAGAAAGCGCGAAGAAATTTGCGACAGATTACAAAGTGCCCTTCGCCACCACCAACATGGAAGAAGCCATCAACCGCCCTGAAGTGGAGGTGGTTTGTATCTCCCTGCCCAACAACCTGCACGAAGAGGCTGTGATGCTTTGCTGTAAACACAAAAAGGCCGTGATCACCACCAAGCCGCTGGGAAGAAACGGAGCCGAAGCCAAACGGATGCTGGAAGCGGTGGAGAAAGCCGGCATCTTCAACGGCTACCTGGAAGACCTTGTGTACACCCCGAAGTTCCTGAAGGCGCTCGATAGTGTGAAGAATGGCGCGCTCGGCAGGATCCTCTGGGCAAAATCGCGCGAGACACATCCTGGCCCACACAGCGACTGGTTCTGGGACCTGGAGCAGGCAGGAGGCGGATGTATCCTGGACCTCGGCTGCCATTGCGTGGAGATAGCCCGCAGCTACATCGGCAAAGACATTAAACCCGTGGAGGTGATGTGCTGGGCCGATACACAGGTGAAACCCATCGACGCTGAAGACCACGCCATCGGCCTTGTGAAATATGAGAACGGTGCCATCGGTCAGTTCGAAGTAAGCTGGACCTTCCGCGGCGGGCTCGACCTTCGCGATGAAGTGATGGGCACCGAAGGAACCATCTGGTTGAACAGCTTTTTAAGAACAGGCTTCGAAATGTTTACCACCGGCAAAGGTGGCGACTACATCGCCGAAAAAGCAGAGAGCAATTCGGGCTGGCTGTTTCCCGTGGGCGATGAGCTGAACGAGCTCGGTTATAACCACATGTTTGCCGATATGTTCAATGCGATGGAGAATGGAACACAGCCCAAAGAAACTTTTTACGATGGTTATGTAGTAAACGCGGTACTGGATGCCGCCTATAAATCGGCCAAAACAAAACAGTGGGAGCCTGTGCAGCTCGAAGTGTGGCGTGGAAGGACCGGCGTCAGCAAAGACAGCCACCTGCAGGAATACGACAAAGACCATTACCTGGTGAAAGAAGAGGTAACGCATTATGGTGCGAAGAAGGTGATCTTGAAGAATAAGAAATCGGGCAAGATTTCGGAGAAAGTCTTGTCATGAGAAAAGGAGTAAGAAGTAAGTAGTAAGGAGGGGGAGGATGTATACAACTCAAGATGGTACCCCGGACATGAGTCGCTACATCAAGCGCTCCTTACTCCTTGCTTCTTACTCCTGGCTCCTTTTTATCCCTACAGTTTCGTTAGAGGGACAGGTGTCGATAACCTGACCTTGTACCGGTAGTTCCCCTTAAAGTACTCCTGCATCTTTAACACCTCTCTTGAGCGTTTGCTGATCCAGAAGATGGCCCAGTTGCCTTCGCCGTAATCGATCTTCATTTTCCAGCAGGCGATCTCCTGATTGTCGGAGCCGTGGATCTTCTCCGAACCAACGATCTTATACTCGTAATACTTCGGTGCGGGTCCTCCGGGGTGGTAGAAATTGATCAGGAAGCGCTGTCCTTCTTTTTTGATGGGCAACGTGCTGAATACCTCCAGGTCGAGCTCCCAGTTCAACGTGGCAACGGGCGTCTCCACACGCAGGTCTTTCTTGTCATTGACTTCTACGGAATCGGCACCGGTGATCTGTTTCGTGGTGAAATTAAAGGCCCCCGTACCCCGTGTGCTTTTGGTGTAGTGATACAATGGCTGAAAGTTGCGCTTTTGACTGATCGAGTAAACATACCGGTTAAATGTGGTATCGCTGCTGTACCATCGCTGCTCGATCTCGATCACATCGTTTCCCTGGTGTTGTTTGAAGCGCACCTGCCGGTTCCAAAGGGATTGGCCGGTGATCTTTTGTTTTTTAGGATTTTCAAAATAGACCAGATACTGGTGCAGGCCTTCTTTCAGGTAAGACATGTCGAGATCGTTATCCGCAAGACGGATGGTGTCCGCCTGTGCCGATACTTCAGCGCATGCTACTATCAGCAGAAGTGTTTGTAATAAAAGTCGTTTCATGTTTTAAGTTTTTGGCAAGAACGGCAATGCCATGACCTGGGATCTGAAAAATCCATACAATGCATCAGCCAGCTTGCGTAATTGGCCCGCCGGTCAAGCATTTTAATCCATGATGTATTTTGTGTGATCCGTTGAATATTTTTACAGATCGGTAGAATAATTCCGGCGATTGCCGTGGCAAGCCCGTACTTTATAACACTATGCGCGTTAAAAGCTTCCTGAGCGAAAAGAAGATCCTCCTGCTTCACCTTTCCTTCTGGCTGTTGTATTTCTCTTACAGGGTGTATGACATGGAAGCTTACCTGGGCTATCGGAAGGCCATCCTCTATGTGAGCCTTCCGATGGCGTTCAACATCATGGCCTGTTACCTTCATTATTTCTTTATCCTTCCAAACTGGTTGAAAGACAAAAGGCCCGCGCCTTATTTCCTGAAGTTGCTGCCGCTGATCGCCATTGTGATCACGCTGCGGTTGCATGCCGAGAACCTGGTGTTTGCCGACCTTTTCCGTAATGAAGCCTACTACAAGACCATTAAACCCGAGCGGGTGGTGAGCACGTTGTGGGATACGCTCTCGTTCCTGTTGTTTACCGGCATGATCCGGTTCACCGTCAACTGGTTCGACCTGGAGAACAAACGCAATCAGCTTGAAAATGAAAAGCTGGTGGCGGAGCTCAATTACCTGAAGGCACAGATCAACCCGCACTTTCTGTTCAACACCCTGCACAACCTGAACTACCTTGTGTATTCAGGCTCGGCACGGGCAACGGATGTGATCATCAGGCTCTCGAACATCATGCGCTACATGATCTATGATGCCAACAAAGAAAAAGTGCTGTTGAAAAAAGAAATAGAATACATGAATGATTACATTCACCTGGAGAGCATCCGGCTGAACCAGGCCTTCAAGATCAATTTTTATACGGAAGGCGATCCACAACAGGTGGAGGTGGCCCCGCTGATCATGCTCACGTTCCTGGAGAATGCTTTTAAACACGGCGTGAGCGACCAGGAGGAGAAATGCTGGATCGATGTAAGGATCGTGATCACTGACGACACCATACGGTATGATGTATCAAACAAAAAGCTGAAGATGGCCAACAAGAACCTCAGGTCAGGATTCGGCCTCGACAATGTGAAGAAAAGATTGCAGCTGAGCTACCCGGCAAAACACCGGCTGGTGATCACTGACCAGGACGACCTGTTCAGCATCTCTTTGACCCTGAACCGCGCATGATCCGCTGCCTGGTAATAGATGATGAGCCTTATGCGCGCGAGCTCCTGAGCGAGTTCATCGCCAAGCTTCCCAACCTGAAGCTCGAAGGAGCCTACTCTAGCGCGCTCGGTGCGTTGCCGTCGCTGAGCAAAAAAACCGTGGATGTTATTTTCCTGGACATCCAGATGCCCGATATCTCCGGCATCGACTTTCTGAAAACCCTTGATAAAAGACCGTGTGTGATCTTCACCACAGCGTTTTCAGAATACGCCCTCGAAGGTTTTGAGCTCGACGTGGTGGATTACCTGCTGAAACCTTTCGACTTCAACCGCTTTCTGAAAGCTGTGAACAAACTTACGCTGCGCCTGGAAAAAAGTGGTCCGGTCTATCCCGCGGAAAAAACGCAGGGCCGTCCGGATTTTATTTTCGTAAAGGATGGCAGCAAGCTGGTGAAGGTGGAGCTGAAAAACATTTTGTTCATCAAAGGCACCCGCGAGTATGTTACCATCTATACCCGCGACAAAAAGATCATGAGCCTGCAGACCTTGAAAAACCTCGAGACCGAGCTGCCTCCGGAATTCATCCGGGTGCATAACTCTTACATCGTCTTCATTCCTTCCGTGGGCACCATCAGCAAAAACGAGCTCGAGATCGAAGGCGAGATCATTCCCATCGGCATCACCTACAAAAAGAATTTCCTGGACCGCATCAGAACTTATTTCCCCGGAAAGGATTTTGGCGAGTAGTTACCGTTTACGTTCATACGCCTGAAAAATGGTGGCGAAAGCTTTGCTCAGCTGCTCACGTGAGTATTTTTTTTCAGCGAGATTTCGTGAAGCTTGCTGGTAGGCCTTTAGCAGCTCGGGCGATTCCACGAACGGCGAAATGCCTGTTACAAAAGCCTGCGGGGTTGGCGCGTAAATACCGCAGTTGTTTTCGATCTCGTCTCTGATCCATCCCCCGAAATTCACAACGATGAGCTTACCAGCAGCGAGGCCATCGAAATATTTATTGGGCGAACCAGTCTCCAACACCGGCACGGGCTGATAGCTGATGAACGAAGCATCGGTAACGCTCAGGATCTCGCGCACGCCGTCACGATGGGTAAAGGGCAAAATGGTGAGGTTCCTGAGCTTCCGCCGCTCCGCTTCCTGCTGCAGGTGACCCAACATGGCGCCGGCACCGCATAAGAGAAAATGAATGGATAGCTTCGTCTCCTGGCTTGCCGCCGCGCATTGCAAAAAACGATCGAGGCCATTAGCGATACCCAAGGCTCCTGTGTAAGACACTACAAATTTTCCTTCCACGCCAAACTTCCGCTGTAGCGAAGGGTCTTTATCCACAGGTTTAAAAAAATCCGTATCGCCCATGTTGGGGATGAGGTGGATTTTTTTGCCCGGTACTTTTTGCGCGATGGCCGATTGAATGGCCGGAGATAAAGCCACGATGGAGTCAGCCGAGCGGTAGATGTTTTTTTCAAGCCGGTATAACATATTACAGAACCACCTGTTCCTGATAAAACCCATCTGCACCGGCGCGTCGGGCCACAGATCGCCCACTTCAAAAATGAACGGGATGCCAAATCGCTTTTGAATGCGTTTCGCAGCCAGCCCTATCGTGAGCGGAACAGACATGGCGTAGCAAACATCTGCGTCCCTGAATTTTGCCGCCAGCTTTACTGCGCCCAGCAGATACCTGATAAAAGAAACGCTGCGCCGGTAAAATCCATAACGGTTCTCATAAGCCACCGCCAGATAGTGCACCTCAATACCTTCAACGTTTCTGACCCGGTAGCCCTGACCGTTATAGCCGGTGATCACCACCACCTGCATGCCCTGGCTTACAAGGGCTTTGGCCAGGTAATACGACCTGATGGCACCACCCTCTGCGGGCGTGTTAAAATGCTGGTGCAGGAGCAGGACTTTCATGATGTAAATAAAAGAAATCAGGGGAAGGAATCAGCTTTCTGGCGGGCGCCATTTGAAACTTTTGACAAAGGGTTTCTTAACCATAAAGGTTTTTCTTATAATAGCTAGTAAACAACTTCCAAGCCTGGAGACATTGCACCTCCACAACTTTGAACTTTAAACTTCTAACTTGAAACTTTAAATCTTAAACTTTAAACTAACTCATATGATCCGGATCTTCGTATGCGCACTGGCGCTCATGCTGACCTCGTTGGTGGGGTTTTCACAAAAAAAATTGTTCAACGGCAAAGACCTCACCGGCTGGAAGGTTTACGGAACTGAAAAGTGGTTTGTGGAGAATGGTGACCTGGTTTGTGAAAGCGGTCCTGACAAACAGTATGGCTACCTGGCCACTGATGCCGAGTTCAAAGACTTTGAGATCACGCTTGAGTTTAAGCAGGAATCGAACGGCAACAGCGGTGTGTTTTTCCACAGCTCTATTGATGGAACAAAGATCACCGGCTGGCAGGCAGAGGTGGCGCCGCTGAACCGCAGCACTGGGGGTATTTATGAGTCGTATGGCCGGGGTTGGCTGATCAAACCCGATGCTGAAAAGGAGAAATACCTGAAAGAAGGCGAATGGAATAAGATGACCGTCCGTGTAAAGGGAGATAATGTTACAACCTGGCTTAACGGACAGGAGATGATTACCCTGAAAGATGAAAAAATCGGTTCAAGCAATGGCAAAATTGCCCTGCAGATCCACGATGGAGGTGGCGTCAGGGTACGCTGGCGCAACATCCGGGTTCAGAAATTATAATGATTACTGGCGTTTCGGCTGCGTATTGCGTGAATAGCTGAGGATATTGAGCACGGTGGCAGCGGAAGGCTGCAACTGTGCTTCATCCATCTCCTTCATCATCGAGCACAGGTCGTTGTATAACGCCATCAGGTCATTGTCGCAGATCAACGCTTTGTCAATCTCCGTCCTCTCCTCCTCCGTAGTCTCTCGGTATAAATACCGAATCAAATCCGTTTGGGTAAAAGTTTTTATCATAGGCTCTGTTTTTCGTCATCTTCTTACGCAGGTTGATGAGGGCATAACGCATCCTTCCCAACGCTGTGTTGATGCTGACACCGGTGCGGGTTGCAATTTCCTGGAAGCTCATATCCAGGTAATGCCGCATGATGAGCACCTGCTTCTGTTCTATGGGCAGTTCTTTGATACAATCTCTCAGCTTGGTCCGCGTTTCGCGCAGCATTTGTTTCGCCTCTATTGAATCTTCGGAAAAATCCATAGAGTTGAAAAGCCGGCTCCCGTCTTCCAATACTACCTCGGGGTAACGTTTGTCTTTTCTGAAGTGATCAATAGCGAGGTTATGCGCTATTCTGCTGATCCAGGGCAGGAATTTCCCCTCCTCATTATACCGTCCGCCGCGGATGGTATTAATTGCTTTGACGAATGTTTCCTGCAACAAATCTTCAGCTGTATACCGATCTTTTACAATCAGGTATATAGCGGTATAGACTTTGGATTTGTGTCGGTGCAAGAGCATTTCGAAAGCTTCTTCGTTACCGTTTTGATAGAGCGACACGAGCTGGCTGTCGCTGAATCCTTTGTCAATCATTCTGCTTCACATTTAGGTAACGTAGAGGTTTCCTTCGATATTGCGTGGGTTTGGTTACAATTGAGATTGAAAAGATAGAAATATTCCGGAACAGTGCAAAAAAATTTTTAAAAATTCTTGCCTTCTATACAATTTCTTTAGGTATTTGTCACCTGATTTTTTGTGAAAATACCCTATGCCAGTCAGCAAAAAGAAAGTAATTAAAAGCCTTGAGAACCTGTCGGACGATTTAAAAGAATTGCTGAGGGATCAATATCCAAACGGCTACGAAAGCAGCATTACGCGCATCACCAACGCGAAGAAGGAGCCTATTTTCGTATTCCCCCTGGAAACAGAAGATGCCACCTACCTTATTAAGGTGCCGGCAACCAAAAACAGTGAAGGAGAATACGATGTGGAATCAAATCCTGAAAAGGAATTTGACGGCGGACCTGACGCAGCAGGGGGGGATGATGATGACTTTGGCGCTGGCGACAATTACAGCAGCGGCGGCGAAGACGACTATGACGAAGAAGGCGGATCGCGCAAAAGCCGGGAAGCCAGCTATGACCCAGACTTTGACAATTAAAACCGACTGGAAAAAATTTTAATAAAATGAACACCATCCACCCGGGTGGTGTTCTCGTTTTACCCGTACCGTATGCCCCGAAAGGGCTTTAAAATCAAGAACAACCCAAGTGAGCGAAACAATTACTTTGAACGATACCCATCTGGACGAACTCGACCCCCGGGAATACATCATCATCAAGAGAGCAAGGGTCAATAACCTGAAGAACCTGAGCGTGGCCATCCCGCGTAATAAGCTGGTGGTAATCACAGGGTTATCAGGCTCGGGAAAATCTTCACTGGCTTTTGACACCCTCTTTGCCGAAGGCCAGCGCATGTATGTGGAAAGCCTCAGTGCCTATGCCCGCCAGTTCCTCGGCAGAATGGAGAAACCCGACGTCGATTATATCAAGGGCGTATCACCGGCCATTGCCATCGAGCAGAAGGTGAATACCCGCAACCCGCGCTCTACCGTGGGCACAACCACCGAGATCTACGATTATCTCAAACTGCTCTTTGCCCGCGTTGGTAAAACCTATTCGCCTATAAGCGGCAAAGAAGTACGTCGCGATTCTGTGACCGATGTGGTGAACACCATCAACAAGCTCCCTGCCGGCACCCGGGTAATGGTGGCCTGCCCCCTTCATCTTAAAAAAGGCAGGAAAATAGCCGACGAGCTCAACCTGTTGCTCAGCAAGGGGTTTGCCCGCATCCTGGTAGACGGCGAGATGAAGTTCATTGAAGAGCTCATCAACCCGGAAGAGAACGGCAAAAAGAAAAAAGCCCCCAAGATCGAGGGCACCATCGAGATCCTGATCGACAGGGCTTCGGTAAACCCTGATGACGAAGATACCGCCTTCCGCCTTTCAGATTCTGTTCAGACGGCATTCTTTGAAGGTGAGGGCGATTGTATCGTATATGCCGAAGGCCAGGCAACCCAACGGTTCTCCGACCGCTTTGAGCTCGATGGCATGAAGTTCACAGAACCTTCGGTAAACTTCTTCAGCTTCAATAATCCTTATGGTGCCTGCCAGACCTGCGAGGGTTTCGGAAAGGTGTTAGGCATCGACGAAGACCTGGTCATCCCCGATAAAACACTTTCTGTTTACGAAGGAGCCATCGCACCCTGGCGCAGCGAGGCCATGAGCGAGTGGCAGAAGCCGCTGCTGAAGAACGGTATCAAGTTCGATTTTCCCATTCACCGCGCCTATCATGAGCTCACGCCGGCACAGCGCAACCTGCTCTGGACCGGCAATGAATATTTTGATGGCATCAACGATTTTTTCAAACACCTCGAATCGAAAACATACAAGATCCAGTACCGTGTGATGCTGTCGCGTTACCGCGGAAGAACCAACTGTCCTGATTGCAGGGGTACCCGGTTGCGGAAAGATGCGCAGTATGTGAAGATCGCAGACACTTCGATCACCGACCTGGTGCTGATGCCCATCGAAGACGTGCTGGCTTTCTTTGAAAAACTGAAGCTGCCGCAGTACGAGCAAAAGGTTTCGGAGCGGATCCTCACGGAGATCAAAAGCCGCCTGGCGTATATGGCAAAGGTGGGGCTCGGTTATCTCACGCTGAACCGCATTACGTCAACTCTGTCGGGTGGAGAGTATCAGCGGATCAAACTGGCAACTTCACTGGGAAGTGCGCTGGTGGGCTCAATGTATGTGCTTGACGAGCCCAGCATCGGGTTGCATCCGAAAGATACCGCGCGCATGGTGGAAGTATTGAAGTCGCTGCGTGACCTGGGCAATACCGTGATTGTTGTTGAGCACGAAGAGGAGATCATGCGGGCGGCAGACCAGATCATCGACATCGGTCCGGATGCCGGAAGCCACGGCGGCCACCTGGTTTTCCAGGGAACGCTCAAGGAGCTGAACGGCAAAGTGAAATCACACACCACCGATTATCTCAGCGGCCGTGAAAAGATAGACGTGCCCACCATGAGAAGAAAATGGAGCGATTCCATTACCGTGGTTGGCGCCAGGGAAAACAACCTGAAAAATCTTACTGTCAAATTTCCGCTGGGTGCGCTCACCGTTGTTACGGGCGTGAGCGGCTCGGGCAAATCTACCCTCATTAAAAAGATCCTCTACCCTGCCGTGGGAAGGATCAACGGCACCGTGGCCGAGACACCGGGAAGATACGACAAGCTTGAAGGCGACGTATCGCGCATTACACAGGTGGAGTTCGTTGACCAGAACCCCATCGGTAAATCATCTCGTTCCAATCCCATCAGCTACGTAAAAGCATACGATATTATCCGCCAGCTGTTTGCCGACCAGCCGTTGTCACAACAGCGTGGTTACAAACCGTCGCACTTCTCGTTCAACGTAGAGGGCGGCCGTTGTGAGACCTGCCAGGGTGAAGGTGAGATCAAAGTAGAGATGCAGTTCATGGCCGACATTTACCTGCGCTGCGAAAGCTGCAATGGCAAACGTTTCAAGCAGGAGATCCTCGAAGTGGAAGTGAACGGCAAGAACATTGCCGACATACTCGACCTTACGGTGGAAGATGCGCTGGATTTCTTTAAGGACAAGAAAGGCATCTACGACAAGATCCTGCCGCTGAACGACGTGGGATTGAGCTACGTGAAGCTGGGACAATCTTCGAACTCATTGAGTGGTGGCGAAGCGCAGCGTGTGAAGCTTGCTTCCTTCCTGGGAAAGAACTCCGCCGAAGGCAACATTCTTTTCATCTTCGACGAGCCTACTACCGGTCTGCATTTTCACGATATCTCCAAGCTGCTGAAAGCCATCAATGCCTTGGTTGACGAAGGCCATACCGTGATCGTGATCGAGCACAACCTTGAAGTGATCAAGTGCGCCGACTGGATCATCGACCTCGGCCCTGAAGGCGGCGAGAAAAAAGGCGGCAACCTGCTTTTTGCCGGCACTCCTGAAGAGATGGTGAAAAAAGCGAAAGGGTATACAGCTGAATTCCTAAAGGACAAGCTGAAATAAAATTCAGTTTCCCGCTGATCACGCAGATTAACGCAGAATTCTAATGATACATTATCTGCGCTCATCTGCGGAATCTGCGGGAGACAAGCATTTACTTCACTATTTTATCGAACGACGCGCAAATGCCTTTGATCAGCGAAGAGCTGAAGCCCTGATGTTCCATTTCATTCAGGCCTACGATGGTGCAACCTTTCGGTGTTGTTACCTTGTCGATCTCTTCTTCCGGATGGCGGTTGAGCTTCAGCAGCAGCTCTGCTGAACCCTTCACTGTTTGAGCGGCAATAAGGTTGGCTGTTTTTGCATCGAAGCCGATCTCGATCCCACCTTGTGTGGCCGCGCGGATAAAACGCAGGGCATAGGCAATGCCACACGCGCCCAGTACCGTTGCAGCATCCATCAATTTTTCATCGATGGCAATGGTGATGCCGAGCTGATCGAACAGGTCTGTAACATATTTCACCTGCTCGGCCGAAGCGCCAAGATGACAAAGACACGTTACTGACTCCTGGATGGCAATGGCAGTGTTAGGCATGGCGCGGAAGATCGGCACGCCCTGATCTATAATGGCCGCAAGCTCTCTCAGATATACACCGGTCACCACACTGATCACGATGTGTTTTTTCGGATCGAAGTTCTGCTTCAGGCTTTCGAGCACTTCTTTCACATTGTAAGGCTTCAGCGCCACAATGATCACTTCACTTCCCTGGATGGCTGCACTATTGTCTGACGTGACCTGCGCGCCCATCGTTTTCAAATGCTGGATCACCTCCACATTTCTGCGCGTTACGGTGATCTGCGCGGGCGTTACAAACTGGCTTTTGATCAGGCCTTCGGCAATGGCAGCACCCAGGTTGCCGCCGCCAATGATCGCTATCTTCGAGTTTTTCATGTTGCGTCTGATTGAGAATACGAAAATTAAAATACTTTCACGTACTTCACCTTACGTAGTGCCAATTAAAACTTCGTAAACGATGGAATTCTTCTATGCACCGTGGCCCTGGTATGTGGCGGGCGTTGTGATCGGTCTCACAGTTCCTACCTTACTTTTGTTAGGCAACAAAAAACTCGGCATCTCTTCTACACTCAGACAGATCTGCGCAGCCTGTTACCCGGCGAAGATTCCCTTCTTCCATTACGACTGGAAGAAAGACAGCTGGAATCTTTTTTTCGCTGCGGGCATCCTGCTGGGTGGTTTCCTCGGTGGATATGTGTTTGCCAATCCTGAACCAGTAGCGGTGACAGCGGAAACCAAAAATCTTTTTCTCAGCTGGGGACTCGACGATGTGGAAGGATTGCTGCCGCAGGAATTGTTCAACTGGGAGAACCTGATCACGGCAAAAGGATTTCTGCTGATGGTTGTCGGCGGATTCCTCGTAGGGTTCGGTACGCGCTACGCCGGAGGCTGCACATCGGGTCATGGCATCCTCGGGTTGTCGGCGCTGCAATGGCCATCGCTCGTAGCCACCGCCTGCTTTTTCATTGGCGGCATCATCGTGAGTCACTTTGTTCTTCCTTACATCCTCGCCTTATGAAAAATATCAAATACCTGCTGGTAGGCGTGGTCTTTGGTTTAGCGCTCACAAAAGGAGAAGCTATCTCGTGGTATCGCATGCAGGAGATGTTTTACTTCCAGAACTTTCACATGTATGGCATTTTTATGACGGCTGTACCTGTGGGTGCCCTTTCGATCCTCCTCATCCAGCGCCTCAGGCTTCGCACCACCAGCGGCGAATTGATCGAAAAGCCTGTCAAAAAATACCATCACGGTGTTGTGTTCGGCGGATTGATCTTCGGCTTTGGCTGGGCGCTCACGGGCGCGTGTCCGGGCCCGCTCTATGCACAGATCGGCTCAGGTTATCTTGTGGTGATCGTTGTCTTCCTATCGGCCGCCCTCGGAACCTGGACGTTCGGGTATTTGAAAGACCACCTTCCTGATTGAGAGAAGAGTCCACGGTCCACAGTCGACGGTCCACGGCCGGATCGTTCCCTACATCGTATCTCGTACCGAGATTAGTTATCGGGACGTAGCTCAACGAAAGATCGATTTAACTCAGTCGCCTGTGGTCTGTAGACCGTCGACCGTGGACTTTTTGCCTACTGTCAATTGCCTACTGCCTACTTTTTCTCCTAACTTGTACCCACACTAAACATCCCTATGAACCCAGCAGACATTATCAACATTGTAAAAGCGCGCAATCCGCATGAACCCGAGTTCGTCCAGGCCGCAGAAGAAGTGATCCTTTCCATTGCTCCCGTGCTGGAGAAGAATCCTGAGTTTGTGCGGCTCAGGTTACTGGAGCGGATGCTCGAGCCGGAACGTATGATCTCGTTCCGCGTAACGTGGCTCGACGACAAAGGTGAAGTGCAGGTGAACCGCGGCTATCGTGTGCAGATGAACAGCGCCATCGGTCCTTACAAGGGAGGGCTGCGGTTCCATCCGTCAGTGACTCCCAGTGTTCTGAAGTTCCTCGCGTTTGAGCAGATCTTCAAAAATGCGCTCACCGGTATACCCATGGGCGGTGGTAAGGGCGGAAGCGATTTCGATCCGAAAGGCAAATCAGAAAATGAGATCATGAAATTCTGCCAGGCATTCATGGGCGAGCTTGCGCGTCACATCAACCATCGCCTTGATGTGCCTGCCGGCGATATCGGTGTGGGCGGAAGGGAGATCGGCTACCTGTTCGGTGCTTATAAAAAGATCAAGAACGAGTTCACCGGCGTGCTTACCGGGAAGGGTATTGGCTGGGGAGGAAGCCTCATCCGCACAGAAGCAACAGGTTATGGTCTCGTGTATTTTGCCGAGAACATGCTGCAAACCAAAAACGATTCGATCAAGGGAAAGACCTGCCTTGTTTCAGGCTCTGGTAACGTGGCGCAATATGCCATTGAAAAGATCATTCAGCTCGGTGGAAAAGCTGTAACGGCATCCGACTCTTCGGGATTCATCTATGACGAAAGCGGTTTCTCGATGGAGAAGCTCGAGTTCCTGAAAGATCTCAAGAACAACCGCAGGGGAAGGATCAAGGAATACGCCGAACGTTTCAAAAATGTTGTCTACAAAGACCTGGACGAAAAAGCCGATCACAACCCGTTGTGGGCTATCAAAGCTAACTGCGCATTCCCTTGCGCAACCCAAAACGAAGTGAACGGCAAAGACGCCAACAACCTTGTGAAGAACGGTGTCACCCTGCTGGGCGAAGGCGCCAACATGCCCACTACAATCGAGGGTATCAACATCCTGATCGACAATGGTGTGATGTATTCTCCCGGCAAGGCTGCCAATGCGGGAGGCGTTGCAACGTCAGGGCTGGAGATGACCCAGAACTTCATGGGCGACCACTGGACACGCGAGGCTGTTGACGCCAAGCTGCAGGGCATCATGAAAAACATTCACGATACCAGTCTCGCCGCCGCCAAAGAATACGGCAAACCGGGCAACTACATGGTGGGTGCCAACATCGCAGGATTTTTGAAGGTAGCCAGGGCGATGCAGGCGCAGGGGGTGATCTAGTTGCCAGTTACCGGTTGCCAGTTCAGGTTGGGTTTCAATTTTTTACTTCTTAAGTTCAATACTCGAGAGACATACGGCAATGAAAGATCGCGTTCAGAGTCTTATGTCTTAATTTGAGTCGGAGCAGAAAAGTACCAGTTTACACCTCATTAAACTGGCAACTGGTAACCGGCAACCTGTAACTATTCTTAGCTTTGCTCCCGCAAAGATTTTATGGAGCTCAGGATTGGAACAGGTTACCGTCAGATCTTGGGACTTGCATTGCCTATTTCGCTGGCGATGCTGGTGCCACAGATCAACTTTATCACCAACAACATCTTTCTCAGCGGTCTCGGGCAGCAGGAGCTGGCCAGCGCGGGTATTACCGGTGTTTACTACCTGATCTTTGCCGTTGTTGGCAACGGACTCAACAACGGACTGCAGGCGCTGATCGCCCGCAGAGCAGGTCAGAATCTGCCGAAAGAGATCGGTAAACTTTTCTTTCACGGCGTATGGATCGCCCTTGCCATTGCCGGTCTTGGCATCCTGATCACCTATACGGCCGCTCCGGGTGTCTTGCGCGCCACCATCCACGACAAGGGAATTGCCGAGCAGGTGATCGACTTCCTGATGATCCGCATCTGGGGGCTTCCGTTGCTCTACCTGTATGCGATGCGCAATGCACTGCTGGTAGGAACCAATCAAACCCGGTTCCTGGTTTGGGGAACACTTTCAGAGGCTGTGACCAACATTGTGCTGGATT
Organism: Chryseosolibacter histidinae; assembly: GCF_018598225.1. GTDB lineage: Bacteria > Bacteroidota > Bacteroidia > Cytophagales > Cyclobacteriaceae > Chryseosolibacter > Chryseosolibacter histidini. Next base: position 133,932 of record NZ_JAHESF010000008.1, read on the forward strand.
ACGGGCTGATCTACGGAAAGCTCGGATTGCCTGAGCTTGGCTTCAACGGCGCGGCCTACGCTTCCATTATCGCCGAAGGAACAGGGCTGCTGGTGATCTACGCTGTGATCCACTTCAAGGGTATTCACAAGTCGTTCGCATTCTTCGAAGATGTTAAATGGGATGCCGCTGTTTCGAAGCTCATTCTCGTCAAGTCTTCGCCGCTGATCGTGCAGTATGGCATCAGCATCATGAGCTGGGAATATTTTTACATTCTCATCGAGCATCATGGCGAAAGGGCGCTGGCCATCTCTAACACCATGCGGAATATTTTCGGCCTGTTCGGTATTTTTTCATGGGCGTTTGCCTCCGCGGCCAACACCATGGTGAGCAATATCATCGGCCAGGGAAAAGAAGACGAGGTGTTGCCTTTGATCAGGCGGATTGTGACGGTCAGCTTTTCGATCTCGCTCATCCTGTTCCTGATGCTGAATTACCGGCCGGAATGGTTCCTGTCGTTTTACGGGCAGGGCGATGATTTTATCCGCGATGCCATTCCCGTGATCCGCATCGTATCGCTGGCGCTGCTCATGATGTCTTTCGGAACGATATGGCTCAACTCCGTAACAGGAACGGGTAACACGTCTGTGAACCTGGGCATCGAGCTGGTCACCATCGTGATCTATTGTCTCTACGTTTACCTCACGCTCGAGTACTTCAACATGTCCATCGTCTGGGGCTGGGCTTCGGAATGGGTGTACTGGCTATCGATGTTCACGATGGCGTTCTTTTATATGAGGTCGGGAAGGTGGAAGGGTAAGAAGATGATGTAAGAGTCCACAGACGACGGTCCACAGTCCACAGCAATGCAGTGTGACGTCCAGGATTTGGTCTACAGTCCATGGTCAGTGGTCAATAGCCGGAGGTTAGTAGCCCATCGGCATTAGATAGACAATCGTCATTTTTACACCACGCTGCTGTGGACAGTCGACTGTGGACCGTGGACTATTTACTCTTCCTCGGATAGAAATACAAATAGCTTTTCTCTCCCGTCACTTTTTCGCTGAGTGTGTAGTACCCCGATCCATCGTGTGCAAAGGTGACGGCTTCGCCCTGGGGCTCTTCTTTGTAGATGAGAATGTAAGGCTTTCCTTTCAGCACGTCGGCAATGGGGCGGTCGTCCACTTTCCAGTAATAGACGTTCTTGTAATTTTTCATGATCACCTCTTTGCCATCGGCAGAAAAATCGGCTGCCACGATGTAACTATACGGCAGCGCGGTGATCTGAGTCGCCGTCAAAGTGTCTTTGGTGGAATACGGATATTTCAGCTCGTACAGGTACACAGGTTTCTCACGCTTGGAGATAATGTATATATTCTTGTTCCGCGGATTGACCATGAGGGCTTCGGTGTCTTTCACCTCACCTTCGAGCTGAAAGGTGATGGTATCGAATTGCGTGATGGTGACCTTTTGTTGTGCCGGATCGAGCACCGGCTCTTCGAAGCGGTAGACCATTTTATATTGATGCCGCGCCATGTTATCGCCGATATCGGCAACATACACATAGTTCTTGCCGGGCTCTGGTCCTGGGCCGACAGCGATATCTTCCCAGTCCCGGTTCTTTACCTTCGCCAGTGTGCAGGTGAGTTTGATGTTCATTTTCTGATCGATCAAAAAAACATCGGCGCCATTTCCGCTGTCGTTGTGAGTCCAGAGCATGCCGGGGTTGTTGACGCTGGCAGCAAGTCCCGAAGCTTCATGGAGCTTCTTGCTGGTGACCTCTGCCAGTGATTGGCCATTGAGAAAAATATCGGAATCTGCTTTCTCCGCTTTTTTCTGGGAGCACGCCAGGGTGGCACCAAGCATGAGCATTAAAAAAATACAGCGCATTTTCAAAACACGATCGTTGAGGCGGTGAATAAACAATTTATTTTCACCAATCGGAAGTAAAATCCAATACCAGGATTTTCATCATCGGCAGAAGGAGGTTTGAAGGGGAGAGCGGCAATTATGTTGTGGGTTGTTCATACCTTTGCGCCATGAGTGAAAGTGAGATTATTCCCGACGACCAGGACGATGAGTTGTTTGAACACCACAGGATCGTCGCCGACCCGGGTCAGACGCTGCTTCGGATCGACAAGTTCCTGATGGATCGTTTACCTAATGTAACCCGCACCAAGATCCAGGACGGTATTCACCTGGGGTTTGTACGGGTGAACGAAAAGGCCATAAAACCCAATTACAAGGTGCATCCTGCCGATGTGATCACGGTTTCGCTGCCGCAGCCGCCACGCGACACCGAGGTTGTGCCTGAGAACATTCCCCTCAACATCGTGTTTGAAGACAACCACCTGCTGGTGATCAATAAACCGGCCGGCATGGTGGTGCACCCGGCCTACCAGAACTGGAGCGGTACGCTGGTGAATGCGCTGGCTTATCACTTTCAGAACCTTCCGCAGATGCCCGGCAACGATGGAAGGCCCGGACTGGTTCACCGCATCGATAAAGACACGTCGGGTCTGCTGGTGATCGCCAAAACTGAAAGTGCGCTGACGCATCTCGCCAAACAGTTCTTCGACCACAGCATCGAGCGTACTTATTGGGCGCTGGTGTGGGGTGTACCCAATCCGCCGGAAGGCACCATCGATGTGCACGTAGGCCGGAGCCTGAAAGACAGGCGGGTTACAACAGCTTTCCCGGAAGGCGACTTTGGCAGGCATGCCATCACACATTATAAACTGCTGCAGGACCTCCGGTACGTATCGGTAGTGGAGTGCAGGCTTGAAACCGGCCGCACGCACCAGATCAGAGCCCACATGAAACACATCGGCCATACGTTGTTCAACGATGCAATGTATGGCGGCGACCAGGTGCTGAAGGGCACTGTGTTCTCCAAGTACAAACAGTTTGTTGAGAATTGTTTCAAGATCATTCCCCGCCAGGCGCTTCATGCCAAAACCCTGGGGTTCGTTCATCCGGAAACGAAAAAGTTCTTACGATTCGAGTCAGCGTTGCCCGAAGATTTTGAAAATGTGATCGAGAAGTGGGAGCACTACGTAAAGTATAACTAGGGGCCTGGGGGATGAGGGGAAAATTTCAGGGTGACAGGTCCCTTCTGATGCGGTGATCGCATCATTTTGCATGTGACCGGATGAAAGAAAGACCGTTTTAGAAGGCCGGGTTCAGTTTTTTGTCTTTGCCCAACGCCTTGCGGATCTCCTTCATCCCTTCGCGTTTCAGCTTCTGGTAGCGGGCATCTTCGCGGGGCGTGTATAACAGACCTTTGATGTAGTCCATTACTTTTTCCGCCTGAGCCTGATCCAGCGCATCCAGCGACTCAAGGATCTGGTGTTTCTGGTTGATCGTTGTTGTCATTGTCGTAGTGGTTGACAATACAAATATCGGAAATTAAAGGCTTGAGGTTCAAGGGGTAAGAAGGGTGTTAACAGAAATACAACACGCAGGTAATATTTCCTGGCCGAAGGGAAAATTTCCTGGCGTACACCAATAAAAAAAGGCAGTTGACCTGCCATTTTTTTATGAGTTAGGAAAGAAAAGAAGAGAGAGGGAGAGGGGGTCTTCCTTCCAGACACATGATCTGTTACGATCAGGTACCTGCTCTCGTAATGCTAATTCAAACGGGACTTGAGCACAATGTCGTCCCAGTTTCTATCGGGCTCGGGTTTCACACGTTCCTGCACGAGGTCGGCCAGCCGGATATTTACATCCTGAACAGCCATCATGCCTGCTACGCCGAGCGCATTGCCAAGGTGCTCTGTTTTGGCATCGACATGGTCGGCAATAAAGATGACCGGAACGTTTTTGTTAACAGAGTTTGTGCGGATAGAACGCACAAGCTCGAAACCCGTGATTACAGGCAGGTCAGTACCGCAGATAATTAAGTCGAAGGATTCGATTCTAGAGGTTAGGAGCCCATCCAAACCCGAGTCGGTGTGTATGACAACCGGAGAGTTGTCCTGCAGTACTGACTTTACCTGGTCAATGACCATTTTCTGCCTGTGAACCACAAGTATCTTCATAAAATTTGCCAAGCGCTTGCCTTGAACAATAACTTAACCTAAACCTGATATGAATGTCGCTCAAATCCGGAACATGATTTCGCGGGCCGCAACACAGGCCCTACCCGGCTCGGGGTATGGTGAGAAAGAAAATAGCCTAAAAAGCAATGCCTGACGGTTTCTGAAGCAGGTAAAGCCGCTTCGCAGTAGTAAAAAAGTACTATCAAATTAGTACAAAAATACTATCCGCTATAAAGGAGAATTTATTTCACGAGGCCAGAATCGTAGGCATATTTCACCAATCCTACCATGTTGTTGACGCCAACTTTTTCCATAATGTTGACGCGATGGTTCCTGACGGTGTTCTCGCTCAGGGAGAGTTTTTGCCCGATCTCTTTGATGGTGAGCTCCTGGCATACCAGGATAACGATCTCTTTTTCACGTTCTGTGAGCTCGGCTGCTGAAAAAACCGGGCGTTGCCCCGCACGGCGATCTTTTACATTCTTGCGCAGCACAGATGCAACCAGGTGGTTATGGTAAAAATCCTTTTCGATCACAGCGTGAATGGCTTCTTCGAGCTCTTCGGGCTCGGTGTTCTTGAGCAGGAAGGCATGAACGCCCATCTCCATCATGTGAAGGATATAGCGCTCACTGTCGTGCATGGTAAGGATGATGATCTTTACGTCAGGATATTTGGACAGGATGTTCTCGCAGGTTTCAACACCATCCATCACGGGCATCTGAAGGTCTACAATGGCCACATCCGGCGCCTGGTATTTCATGAGGGTGAGCAGCTCTTTTCCGTTCTCCGCATCTTTCACCTCTGCCACATCCTCAAAGCCCCTCAACAGATTGACCATGGCTTTCCTGAAGAGGGTATGATCATCTGCCATGTAAACCTTAAGTTGCTTTTTCATGTACCGGGGGTAATGTCAATGTTGTTTTGCTTCCGTTGGGTCTGTCTTTTTCAAATTCAAGGGTGCCGCCCAGCAGTCGTGCCCGGTTCTCGATGTTGAACAATCCGAGTCCTTTGCCAGTCTGCCTGTCGTTCTTCTGTTCTTCGGCATTAAAGCCAACACCGTTGTCTTCAACCGAAAGGTAGAGCTGCTGCCCCTGAATGCCAATGGTTACCTTGATTTCGGTAGCTTGTGCATGTTTAACGGCATTATTGAGCAGCTCCTGCACGATGCGGAATACCATGAGCTCGCGCTGCGCTTCCAGGGACTGGATGTCCGCTTCCTCCAGGAATAGAATTGAAATTTTTGAGGTGGCCTGAAAACGTTCACAAAGCTCTTTAATAGCCTGGATAAATCCGAATTTTTCAAGGGTAGACGGCATCAGGTCGCGGCTGATCCTGCGCACCGACGTGATGGTATCATCCAGCATCAGCTTGGTCTCTTCCATGCTCTGCGGGTCTGGCAACTGCCGCGCCATGGTAGTGAGCCCAACCCTGATGGTAGAGAGCATCCCGCCAATGCTGTCGTGCAGGTCTGCGGCCAGTCTTCTTCGCTCGCTTTCCTGCGACTGCAGCTCTGCCTGCATCATCTTCTGCTGATAATCGAACTCCAGGGCCTGGCGTTTCAGCTGTTCTTTGATCATCCTTTTCTGGTAAAAGACCACAAACACAACGATGGCTCCGGCCATCAGCAGCATGGCCACGATAGCCACGGCAATCATGAGATAGATCTGAGTTTCCTGTGAATCGGCCATGGAATCTTTAAAGATCGGCAATTATGGCAAGGAAATGAGAAAAAAGAAACACAATCACGACAGCTTTTGTAAAAAATAAAGTTCGTGAGCTGTTCCTCCGTCACGGGAGTCAACCAAGGTTCTTTGTTGGATGGTCAGCCGATGCTTTTATGTACCTCCCCGGGTGATGTTTGCTTATCGTTGAGCCAGACACCAACGGCCATGATCAGGTAAGCTATGAGGGTCAGGGAGACGTGAAAAATGGAGATCAGGATAAAATCATCTCCAATGGCGATCATGTAGTGCGTGATAGCGTAGATCACCAGTTTACCGGCGTAAGAGAAGAAGAAGCCTGAGACGATCCAGAACAGCGGAAGCTTTTGGATCTGTTGCGTGGGAAGCTCCTTTAAAAGCTTGAAGTAGAAGATAATGCACAAAAAAAGTATGATGATGGATTGCAAGGTCTGGCTGTAAGAATGCAGACTCGATTTTTGAAGGAACAGAAGATTGACAAGGCTGAATATGAAGTACAGGATATTGATGAAAATAAATGTGCGCTTCAAGGTGGGCCACTGAATTGCATGATAAAAGAAAACGGAAATGAATGCTGTACCAAACAGCTGGTATAAGTGACCTATACTGTTCGGGTTAATATGAACGAAATTCCTGACATACCATAAGAGCCTTGCTACGACATCGATTGCAAACCCAAATGCGAGAGCAATCGCCAACCATTTATAAACTAATGGTTGGCGATTAAAGCCAGAGATCAACAGCCATAGCAATGGGTAAGCCAGTACTATCAATCCCAAATAGAAGACTGAGTCAAGAATTACGAAGTCCCTATCCATTTTCTATTTTAACGGGTGCAATAAGGTGGGCATCCGGTACCATTCTCATAAGGCCCATCATCTTCTGCCGAAGTGGGCTCGGCGCTGGCGATGCTAAAAGCAGAGGCCTGCTTTTTTTCATCAGGGTCTTTGCCCCATACCAGTGTGCCGTCTTCTTTCGTGGGCACAAGGATGAGATCATCGAAGTCCTTGCCATTCTTGTCCGTCTTTCTGCAGAAGAAAAAGCTGATCCCGGAGATCTTGTCATCTTTCAGGATCCTGAGAAGTGTATCCTTTCCGTAGAAGACCGACTTAGTGTCTTTTTTACGTTCCTTCTCGAACTTACCGATCCATTCGAGGGCTTGTGCTTTTGTGATTCGACCACCGACCGTGGGTTTGAAATGCTCTGCCATATACTTGTGGGGTTTTAGTTAAACATGGCGGCAAAATATTCATTTTTTTTAACTGTAAATGGCGGCCCTTTCCGAATCGGGGGTTTCGTCTACGCAATGGGTCGGCATTGATCAGGCCCGGTTCCTTCCATCCCGGCCAGCTTCCACCTGTGGACAATTGGCGATGGACTGTTGACTTTAACTATCTTTGCCCTTTTGGCAAAAGATGAGCAGCTCAAACGGTTTTTCAAAGCTGACGCAAAGCGTCCATGCAGGTTCTCACGGCGACCCTCAGTACAAAGGCACCACGTCGCCCGTTTTTCCTTCTTCGGCTTATGACTATGAAGGAACTTCGGTTTCATTGTATCCGCGTTACTTCAACACGCCCAACAACAAATTCGTAACGGAGAAGCTTGCCGCCCTGGAGAATGCCGAAGACGGAATCGTTTTCAGCTCGGGCATGGCTGCCATCCTCACTTCCATTTTCGCCATGCTGAAAAAGGGTGATCACGCCATCTTCCAGAACGACCTGTATGGCGGAACCCACCACGCTATTGTGAAAGAGATGCCGCGTTATGGTATCGACCATACTTTTGTGGATGGTGCCGACCCGGCCAATTTTGAGAAAGCCATCCGCAAGGAGACCCGGGTGATCTACATCGAGACTCCTTCCAACCCCACGCTGAAGATCACCGATATCGGCGCCGTGGCCGCGATCGCCAAAAAACATGGCCTGATCTCTATCATCGACAACACCTTTGCATCGCCGGTGAACCAGAACCCGATAGACCTGGGCATCGATATCGTTACACACAGCGGCACCAAGTACATCGGCGGTCATAGCGACATCTGCTGCGGGGCGGCCCTGGCTTCACGCGAGCTGATCACCCGCATCTGGGAAAGCGCCATCCACTTCGGCGGCTCGCTCGATGCCCACACCTGCTGGCTGGTGGAGCGAAGCCTTAAAACCATGGTGCTGCGTGTACGTCAGCAAAACCAGAATGCCCTCGCGCTGGCACAATACCTGAAATCGGACTCGCGCATCGGCAAGGTATATTATCCCGGCTTGACGGATCATCCCGGGCATGCGATTGCCAAAGCACAGATGCCCGGAGGGTTCGGCGGCATGTTGTCGTTTGAAGTAAAGAATGACGCTGCACGATTCATGGGCAACCTGAAGCTTATCCACAGGGCCATCAGCCTGGGCGGCGTTGAGTCAACCATCACTTCACCAGCCAAAACATCACACGTTAAAATGAGCCCGGCAGAAAGGCTGGCCATTGGTGTTACCGACCAGCTTGTGCGCCTCTCGGTGGGCATTGAAGAGGCCGACGACCTGATCAGCGATATTAAACAGGCATTGAACTGATGATCTCGATCCGAAAAGCTGTTGCTGCCGACATCGCTGTGATCGCCGACTTCCAACTGCGGCTCGCGCACGAAACGGAAAACGTAAAACTAGACCGGGCCATCGTCGAGAAAGGGTTGAAAGCTCTGTTCGACGATCCTTCAAAAGGAACTTACTACGTTGCCGAATACAACGGCGAGACTGCGGGCTGCCACCTGATCACCTTCGAGTGGAGTGAGTGGCGCAACGGCATGGTGTGGTGGCTGCAATCTGTTTATGTAAAAGAGTCGCACCGGAAAAACGGCGTGTTCCGCGCCATGTACGATAACCTTATCAACCTCATCCAAAACGACCCCGCCATTCTGGGCCTGCGGTTGTATGTAGACAAAACCAACGCAAGAGCACAACAGGTGTATGCGTCGCTTGGAATGAACGGTGAGCACTATACCGTATTTGAGAAGATGAAATAGAAGGTACGAGGTACGTCCCGATAGCTATCGGGATACGAGGTACGATTAGCGATTTTCAGACTATCTGCTGTGGACTGTAGACCGTGGACTGTAGACTCTTCAGTTCTCTTCAAATAAGATATCTTTTATTTCTGCCATGCGGATGAACAGTGACTCGTGACCACTGTGTCGCGGTTGCATTCTGAAGGCGATGTCTCCATACATGATAATAATATACCCGGGTTCAAGAAGCTTGCCGTTGATCTTTTTGATGCGGATCAGCTTCCGATGGGTGAAGGCTTGTATAGCTTTGGTGGCCGGAAAAGTTGTTTGCTCCATAGTGGATGAAGGCTTTGATTACTCGTTCTCCACACACTCCGCACTGCACATTAAACGTTTAACCAGGTAAAAATTCTGTGCCGTTTTCGGGTAAAATATTCCCCGCTGCCAGTTTGCTTTTTGATGCAGGCTGGCCGCTTTTTACGTTACAGCTGTCCGGTTGTTGTGAAATTAACTCTACATTTATGTGCCTGAGATCAGGATCATTTCAAAACATATTAATATTATAGCGATTGCTATGGCAGGTCATGAAAAAGTACGTTGCGGGTGGTGTCTGAAGTTCGACGAGTATGTTCGGTACCATGATGAGGAATGGGGCGTGCCGGTGCATGACGACCGCGTGCACTTCGAGTTCCTGGTGCTGGAAGGTGCGCAGGCGGGGTTGAGCTGGTCTACCATCCTGAAAAAACGCGAGGGTTACCGGAAGGCTTTTGCTGATTTTGATCCGGTGAAGGTGGCGCGGTTCACGGAAGCGAAGATCGAAAAGATCCTGCTGGATCCCGGTATTGTGAGAAACCGCCTGAAGGTGTACGGGGCCGTGAACAACGCCAAACGTTTCCTCGAAGTGCAGAAAGAGTTCGGAAGCTTCGACAAATACATCTGGCAGTTTGTGGGAAACAAACCCATTGTCAACCGTAGGAAAACACTATCAGAGATACCGCCTACCACACCGGAATCGGATGCCCTCAGCAAAGACCTGATCAAACGTGGATTCAAGTTCGTTGGCAGCACCGTGATCTATGCCCACATGCAAGCGTGTGGACTGGTCAATGATCATTTGGTGGATTGCTGGAGATATTCGAAAAGTAGGCAGTAGGCAAATGAGCAGTAGGCAAAAGTTGCCAGCTACAAATCGAACCTCATAACTTCTCTCATTCGCCAAGTTCACGGCGGACGAAGCAGCAGGCAAAACAATAGGCAAGGGCAAGCCCTACCAAATCGTACCTCTTATCCCGACAGCGGTTGGTGCGTACTTCGTACCTCGTATTTCGTACCTTCTAAAACTCAGCGTTGATCACTACACCCGGTACGGGGAGAATGTAGCCTGCGGGTTTGCATTTTTCAAGCACTTCGTTGAAGAAACGGGGGATGTCATTTTTCATGACTGACTTTGGCTTGCGGGTGTAGGGTCTGAAAAAATCTTCCCAGTGAATGAACATGAGGTGCCGGGGTTGCAGGCGATCAAGATACTGACAGGGGTAAGACGTCTCGGAAAATTGATATGACGCCACACCCAGTATCGCGAGGTCTACCGGTCGTGCCGACAATAGTTCTTGCGGAGGCAAACCATCCGGGAATTCACAACTCGATGACTGCACAAAGATCCTGAACACAACCGAATTGTTCTGCTCGATATCGATGAGAAACGACAGGGTTCTGCCTTCCAGCCAGTCGTTGACCCGGGTTTTGTCTAGTGGATCATTGAAATGCGCTGGTGGTCTCATCACGCTTCCGCTGAACAGCTTGATGTTGCGCATATGCGGATTGTGTGCGGCCAGCAACGGGTAAACTTTGATCACCGATCCGTCAGCGCCCGGCAGATCGACACTTTTGCCGGGCTGCTCGCGTATGGCGGCCAGTTGCTCTGCACTATGAAGCTTGTCACTGGAAATTACGCCAGCACAGGTGTTAACAGCTGATTCGTTAGCGTAAACATGCGCCTGGCCCTGCAGCCAGTAACGGTGAATGTAGGGCACATCCATGAGATGATCATAGTGACCGTGCGCCGCAAAGATGGCCTTCGTTTCTTTGCTTAGATCCTCCGCTGAAATACCAAGCGAGTCGTACAGGCGTTTCCGCGCCCACGCGATGTGCTTCGGTTTAGAGCGGATGCGGCCGCCAAGCATCATAGACCTGCCAATGGTCATGAAGGGCTGGTGTGAAAAGAAAGGATCGATCATGATGGCCTGGCCCGCGTGCCTGATGTAAAGACCGCCGCAGCCAAGATACTGGATCTGCACATTGTTGAGTGATGAACCCTCACCGCGGAGTGTAACCTGCCTCTGCGTGACCACAACTCCCCTGCGTTGCAGCGACGAAATACTTTTTCGCGAGCACGACGCAAGCAAAAGTATGATGAGAAAGCTCAATAAGATGCTGATGCGAAACATAAAACGGTAACTGGTACTCAAAGTACTAAAATTGTCGGAGGCATTGTCAGAGAAAAGTTAAAACACTCATTCGAAGCCGAACCGCGAGCCTTGGGTGGCTCCCTAACGGAGCCATTTTTTTCAAATCATCTTCTCAAGGGTAGAGACAGGGAACTCCTGCCGGAGTTTAAAACACAACGATATCCTTATTTCAAAGAAAGTCGACGCAGTAGGTTAAACCGTACATGATCTGAGTTCAGTAATCGATCAAAAAGTTCATGCTTCGTCGAGATTTTTTCACACTTTTTTTCAGGGAGCGAAAGGAATGGTTTTTATCGTTGATAGTGTGCACAGGGTTTCTGTTGCTTTCAAAAAATGTGATCGGATGTAAACGTGCAGTTGACACTAATTTAACGGTTAGCATAAAATTGAAAGGCGCAGGATTTCAGCAAGCTTTTACAGCGAGTTTTGAAAAGTAAATATCAATTTAACGCGATCTGAAAACTATTTGACAGGGTGCGGCGTTAAAAGATCACCATGAATAAATCATTCCGTCTTCCATGAAATTTTTGATCACCTTCGCATTGCTGTTCCTTTCATTCGCGGCCATTAGCCAGGAAGTGATTGTAGCAGACAATTCGGGCAACGAGCCCACCCATCTATACCAAAAAGTAAACGAATCCCTCACCATCGGAAACACGAAGCTCGCCCTCAACATTTTTGAAAAGGTGATCGATTTTTACGAGCACGAGGGCCGGCTAAAAGAGTTGCCGGAAAATTATCTGGGCATGGCGCTCTCCCTGGCACTGAACGGTCACTATCCCGAATCCATCCGTTATCATAAAAAAGCGCTTCGTGCGCACCGCAGATACAAATCGAAAGAGCCTGCAGACGAGATCATGATCAACCTCGGGCTCGCTTATCGCCTGGCAGGGAAAGAGCGGAAAGCAAAGAAATACCTCAATTAAGTACGAGATACGAGGTACGAAGTACGGGGATCGTACCTCGTATTTCGTACCTCGTACCTTTACAATCATAGTTTCACTTCTGCAGTCTCCCCTTCTCCAACAATCTTATTGTAGACAGATCTCCCTTCTGCCGTCACGCTGATCCTGATCTTCGCTTTTTCGCGGGTTACTTTCACGTCGAAATTTTTTCCGAAGGCGTGCACTTTGTTCAGGGCCATGGTGCTCCACTCCACGGGCAGGTGTGGCGTGATGCGGAAAGATCGCAGGCCTGTGGGGCGCATCCCGAACAAACCTTCTGTGTAAATGCGACAGTATAATCCGCTTTCGGCAGAGAGGTGACGCTGCCCTCCTTCGGGGTAAGCCTCTACGGGATAAGGCACATGGGGACCGAGCAATCTCCGGTTGGAATAATACTGTAAAAACTTCAGCGCTTTCTCTTTTTCGTCTGCGGCAAATACACCACGCAGCGCATAGAGTGTGGCACGATCCCAAAACGTTTTGTCACCTGCCTGTGTGGCGAGTCCATCGGCGGTCCACAGTCGTGGCGAGAACAGCGCCCGGATGGTGCCGGCTTTGCGATCGAAGATGTCTACGGTGAGTGGCATGCAGATCCAGGCCCGGAGCACGTCATTGCCTTCATAATATCTATAAGTAGGAAATCCCTCCACGGTAGCGCCGAAATGTTTCTCGATCGCCGCTTTCATTTTTTCGGCCTGGCTATTATAAGTGTCGAGCTGCGTGCGTGGCTTGCCAAGCTCCTTGCCGAGATAAACCGCAGAGCGCAATGCATCGTAATACAGCGATGAGGTGCAGAGGTTGGCATCGCCGGCGGGGAACCTGTTCTCGAGCTCGTCTGAATCCGAAGCCACCACACCTTTGCTGTTGATCTTTCTTCGGCAGTATTCAAGCGTCCATTCAATCAGTGGCCAAAGCTGCTCCGCGATCTTTTTATCTCCCATAGCCAATGCAAAACGGCCCGCTCCGTAGGCGATCATGGCTCCGTCACCCCTGTCTTTGGCGCCATGCCAGATGCCGTCACCTTCAGCGATGATGGAGCTTGGAATAGGTTTATAGTCCGCATTCATGAAACGTGCAAAATGCATGTAGGCATTCAGTGACGCCTCGTTGCCCGTGGCATATCCGAGAAACGGGAAAAACGGTCCGATGTATTCAGCCTGGTCGTTGGCCCATATGGCCGCATAGTACGCCGTTCCGCCCGGCCCGTGCATCAGTCCTCCCTTGGTGCGGTAAATACTTTCAGACGCGCGCAGCTTGGCGAAGGCAAAGGCGCGGTTGAGCATGGGGTCAGGGGTTTCGAGCACAAGGTTGTTCCACCACTGCTGCACATGGCCGAGCCGCGTCTTCCGCTCGTTCTCAATATCGATCGCCGAAAAATCCTCACCCTGTTTGAAAGCGTATAGCAGCGCACTGAATGAAACTGTTTTGCCCGTATCGAGCCTGAACGAGCCACCACCCTGCGACTTGATAACAACCGTATATTTCCCGTAGATGCCTTTGGCGGAATCTGTGTAGTAAGTATTCTGATACTCCGGGATCTCCACATACATCAGCTTGTTCGAAGTATTTTTAAGCGCGTAGGTTTCGAGGAAGGCGGGCAGGGTGTGCGATGGGAAGAAGGTGCGGGTGCATTCGAGGCCGGGCTTCAGGGTACTCTTCACCGTCATGGTACCATTGAGGTTGATCTCTTTCACTTTCTCATCGGTCATCGGTTTGTCATTGACATGGATGGTTTTGATGATGTCCCAGTCAACGATGCGGGAGAGGTGATTCCTTGTCTTGTTGGGAGCGCTTCTGAGCATAGGCCACACGAGGGTGCGCTCCAGGGTGAATGCGCCTGATGCCGTTACGCCGTATCGCAGCACCGTGGAAATTTTTTCGCCGCTCATTTCAATGTGATCGCTGTGCGGCAGCCGCTTGTCAATGTTCCAGGTGATGGAACCATCAGCATTCATCTGCCACCGGGTGAGTGAATCGGCTTGTTGCGCCCTGGCAACGCCTCCGACCAGCAAAATGATCATGAAAAGGAAACGAGTCTTGAATGAGGTCATAAAATAAAATAGATACCATTGACATGACGGCAAATTTTTGATTGTCCCCCAATGCTCCGTTAGAATATTATTTCATGCGCAACGTTTATTTTTTATGCTGCCGAAAACGGAGTAATTTTGAAGTTCATCTCTTTTAAAACCGCATGGGTCTCAAGATAGTCGCCGGTTTTTTCGCTTGCATGATCACAGGTTCTTGCCTGTCGCAATCCTTTACCACGATCAACTATTCGGTTCCCGAGGGGTTGCCCAGCTCTGAAGTATACCAGGTCTATCAAGACCGCGAAGGCTTTCTGTGGTTTGCCACTGACAATGGTGTTGTGCGGTTCGATGGTTTTGAGATGCAGAAGTTTGGTGTTACACAAGGATTGACAGACCCTGTTGTTTTCGGCTTTCGTGAAGACAGCAAGGGTAGAATCTGGTTCCGGACCTTCAGCGGAAAACTTTGTTACTATGAAAAAGGCGAGATAAAAAAATACGCGTATAATGACAGACTTACCAGCATCAAATCGATGGGGTATCCCGATTTTTTTTTCGATGCTGACACGGGCGATCTTTGGTTCACTATCTCGAACATCACGGGTAAGATCGATGCCCGCGGTATTGTTACGCAGACAGAGATAACCACCAGCAGTGTTTTTTACGAAGAGATCAAGGGCAGTTATATCACAGGGGCGGCGATACGGGGCGCGTTGCCAGCAAAACACATCAGGGTAAATCGAAAACCCTTCCCGATAGCGGATCCGGAGCACTTTGTGTATCGTGCCCCTTACGTGATTCAATGGAATGACAAGGTTTACATCTCCATCAGCAAAAGCATTTTTGAATTCGATGGTGTATCGATGAAAAAAGTTTTCACCGGGCCTGGCGAGATCATTGGTTTTTCGAAAGATAAGGACAACAATCTGTGGGTTGGATATTTTCACAAAAGTGTTCAGCGGTTTCGTTCACCTGATTTTAAAGACCCATGGTCTCCCCAGTTCCTTGCCAAAAAATCGGTTACAAAGGTATTGCAAGACAATGAACAAGGCTTGTGGTTCACAACGCTGGAGCAGGGCGCATTTTATGTTCCCAACCAGCAGATACAGAACTGGCCGCTGCAAACAGAAGCAAAAGTACGGGCGATCATGACGGCCGGAAATTCTTTCCTGGTGGCTGACGAGGCTGGCGTTCTTTATGCCTTTGACAGTACACGGGGCACGCTTTCGGAAAAAAAGATCTTTCCAAATGCGGTGCTAGCCATGTTCACCGACCGGAACAATACCATCTGGCTCTCGTCTACGGAGTGGCTGTATTTTATGGACCAATCGCTGAAGGAAAAACGCGAAGCCATGCATACCAATGCCAGCGATTTTTCACAGGATAATGAGGGGTTTATTTGGGCATATGGGAGCAATACCATCAAAAAATTCGACGGCGATTTTAACAAATTATCCAACATAGACCTGGGACAGCGATACCGTTCCATTTATGTGGATGATTCGCTGATCTTTCTCGGCACACGTGTGGGTCTCCACATCCGCAACAGGCGCATGGAAATGATGGACGTACCTGCGATCTTTTCGAATGTGAAGATCTCAGAGTTCTTAAAGGTCAATGACTCCACGCTGCTGGTGACCACGTTTGGCAGCGGTTTTATCCTGCTGAACACCAGGAACTGGAGCCACCGACACTTCAACACCAGCAACAATTTTATTGCAGACGATGTGTATGCGGCGCTGAAACACGATGATGTGCTCTGGTTCGCTACTGACAAAGGCGTTGCCCGAACCGATGTGCAATCATTGCTGAGCGGCGATCCGGCTTTTGACCGCCTCACCCGGAAAAGCGGACTCACCAGCGACAAGGTGAGCTTTCTCATTTTCTGGAACAACGCCGTATGGGCATTTTCAGACGAAGGCTTTTCACGGATACCGAAATCGCTCTCCCGGTATGCCAATGAAAACCCGCAGTTCTATTTCAAGGACGTCACTGTGAACGGCCAGCCTGTGGTGCTCACCGGTAATAAAAAACTCGACCACGATGAGAATAACATCCGCATCGCTTTCGGGTACAAATCGTTCAATAACCAGAATATTTTCACACGTTATAAGATCAAAGGGCAGCCAGCATGGACTCCCGTGGCGTACAACAACCTGCAGTTCACTTCCCTGGCGCCGGGCATCTATGATTTCGAGCTTCAATACTCCACTGACAACATCCATTGGGCAAACGCGCCAGATCTGCCGGCATTCATCATAAACCCTCCGTTGTGGGAAACCTGGTATTTTCAAACCGTTGTGGCGCTGCTGGTGATGGGTATCATCTACTGGTATTTCCGCGACCAGGTCAAAACTTACCGGCGCCACCAGCAGAAGCTCATACAATCCGAGCTCGAGGCCATTGAAAAAGAGCGCAGCCGCATCGCCAAAGATCTGCACGACAGTGTGGGCACTGACTTCACGGCGATCAAGATGATGGTGACCCAGCTTCTGAAAAAACACAACGAACCGCAGACAGACGATGTGGAAGTACAGTTTCAGAATACCTTACAGGATGTTAAAAGTATCATTTACGGTCTCGCGCCCCCGGGCCTGGAACGGTATGGTCTTATGGCCGGCGTTCAAAACTACGTGGCGAAGCTGAATGGCAAGGTGCCGTTGACAATAGAAGTAAACTCGTTCGGCCCCGAGGTAAAAGACCCGAAGCTGAGCATCGCCATATTCAGGGTGCTTCAGGAGCTGATCTCCAACTCACTGAAACACTCCGATGCCAAGACCATCTCCATCCACATCAACGCCTTTGCGGATCTGCTCAACATCGTCTACGAAGACAACGGAAGAGGATTTGCATCCGAAGCGCATAACAAGGGACTGGGCCTCTTCAACATCGAATCACGCATTCAATCCGTCAATGGCCAGCTCCGCTTCGATTCGGGAGCTTTCGGGATCTCGTACACTATTGACATCCCGTTAACGGGAAATAGTACGATGCATAGGTCGTAGGGAAGAACGAAGTACGATTTACGAGGTACGATTTGGCGACGCCACACTACCCGGCTGTGGACTGTGGACCGTCGACTGTGGACTCTCATTGCCAATCAACGCGGGCTGCGCTCCCAAAAAATTTACCTGGAAGTCGGGACTGCCCAGCACCACGATGTCGCTTACGTCGCCGAGCACTTCGTCGATGAGGCCGAATGCTTTGGCTTCCACGGCATTCATGTAGCGGTCGCGCAGAAAGTGTTCCTCTATTTCTTTCCAGCCGCGGCCGCAGTGTTTGCCCATCAGGTGAAACAGCTGGGTCTGCAACCGTTCCTGCTCACGGGTGGCGATGCGCACGTCTTCCGTATAACCTTGCGCGCCTCCGCCTGTGGGATGCATGTGAATGGTAGCGTGGGGTAATGCATACCGTCTGCCCTTACGGCCGGACGACAGCAGTGCCGTGCCCATGCTGGCTGTAACACCTACCGCTACCGTTGATACTGGAGCCTGGATCATTTGCATGGCGTCATAGATGGCAAGGCCTGCGTAGACACTTCCGCCGGGACTGTTGATGTACAGGTTGATCTCGCGTTTCGGGTCTACGCTGTTCAGGTAGAGCAATTGCGCCACAATGAGGTTTGCCGACACATCATTTACCTGGGTGCCCAGAAAAACGATACGTTCTTTCAGCAGCAGGCTGTAAATATCATAGGCTCTTTCGCCACGGCCGTCGCTATCGATGACCATGGGAATTATACTGGCGTGTTTTTGCATGATGGATTAAGGTTTTGAAAACAATTGAGCGATCTCTTCACGGTATGCCGCGCGGGCAGGGTCGTGGAAGATGCGATCGTGAACATCTTCGATCTCGGCCTTCAGCTTTCTGCGGCCATACAGTGTTACCAGCGCATACACCTTCCGCTGGAGCTCAAGATTCATTTTGAGCACGGGGTCGATGAGCAACCTGGCTTGCATCAGCACGGCTTCCGGGGCCGACAGTTTGCCGGTGAGGAAATCTTCCGTCTTTTTTATCTCATTCAGTGAAGTCCTCATACGTAACGGATTTTGATCTTACCATATCCCTGACCTTTTCAAGGCACTTGAACTTTTGAACGGTAGCCGAGTGTGCGCTGCCATAACCGAACGCATTCCTGATCTGATCGGCAGATCGTTTTTCATAATAGAAGGCCTGCAGCAGCTCCATACACCGCTTGCCGGCACGGGCCAGGAAGCTCACCAGCTTGCCGGACTCAACCGTTGGAAAGTAGTGGTCGGGCAGGGTGACGGCCTCGCGTTCATCTAACGGCACGGTGCTTTTATCGTGGTTGAATTTTCTAATCCACAGGTGTTTGGCGATGCCCAGCACATAGGCTTCGTCTGATACCTCGACCGAGAGATTGCCTTCCCGTGTTTTTTCGTAAAAGATCACCAGGGCATCCTGGAAGATGTCTTTGGCATCCTGAAAAGTACCGCCGCGGCTGCTCACAAATTTTCCCACAACAGGAAACGCGCTCTCATATAGGCACATGAAGAACTTCTCCCGCGCTGCCGGTGTGCTGATGTCATGTTCCATTGCTGTCAGTGTCATCATGGTTTTCAGTGATTTTGATCAGTAGTTTAACGTAGTAGCTTCTATATCAAGTGCAGATTCCGCATCAAATATCACCTTCGTCCTCAATTTTTTGTCAGTGGTCCCTAAAGCGCTTATAATCAAGGATTTTTCGGATTGTTTATTGTATCTTTAGGCGGCTATAGTTGAAACTTAACTCTTGTATCCCACTATGAGACCCATTTGCTCTCTGGTCATCCTGATCGGAGTATCTTTCTGCAGCTATTCGCAGTCCGCCTTTACATCAGCCTCAAAGGGTTATTACACCATCGTAGGCGCTTTTGCAATCAAAGAAAACGCAGTAAAATACAATGCCTCGCTTCAGAAGAGCGGCATTCATTCGGCGTGCGGTTATCTCACTTCGCGTAACATCTATTATGTGTATACGCTGAAGGACGCCAATGTTTCGGTATGCCTGAAGGAGATGCGCGAGCTGCGGAAAAAGTCTGAGTTCTGGGATACCTGGGTAAAGTACATCGACGTCAACGCCACCAACACCACCGAGATCCGGATCGTGGAAGAGCCTTCAACGCCGGCACCGGAAACAACACCGGTGTTAACGGCAAGCGTTGCTCCCACCACCATCGCGATAGCAGAAGAGCCCGAAGGCCCGGAGCAGCAGATCATCATTCCCGACAAGGTCACCCTTGGCAACACCGAGATCTTTCTAAGCCTTTACAACGCCCGTAACGACCGGGTGGCGGAAGGTAATATCCAGGTCATCGACACAGACCGTGGCCGGCTGATCTCCGAAGTGAAGGGCAACACCTATCTCATTCTGCCCGATCCGAAAAGCAAAACGGGCAACATCAGCCTTATCTGCGATGTGGTTGGCTACAGGAAGATCCAGAAGGAGATCAACTTCAACCAGCCGCTTGCCGATACCTCATTCATCGAGCAAATGGGTACTTCGATCATCGCGCACTTCGAGCTTGTTCCTTACCAGCGCGGCGACATCCGCGTGTTGTATAACATCTATTTCTATAATGACGCCGCGGTGATGATGCCGGAGTCACGGTTCGAGCTGAATGGCCTCGAGACGATGATGAAAGACAACCCTACACTTCACATCCGCCTGCATGGCCATACCAACGGCAACTATCACGGCAAGATCATCCGCAGAAATCCTGACGGAGACTTTTTCTCTGTTGCCCAGGATGCCAGAACCACCGTAGGCTCGGCAAAAGAGCTTTCTGAAAGCCGCGCGGAAGTGATCCGCGATTATCTCATTTCCAGGGGCATCGATGGCTCGCGCATTGAAGTGAAGGCCTGGGGTGGCAAACGACCGCTTTACGATAAGAACAGCGCCAACGCGAAGAAGAACATCAGGGTGGAAGTGGAGATCGTGAAGGAGTAATTAGTCCACGGTCCACAGACCACCGTCCACCGTTCGAACCGATATTCTGAGCAGGCATGTGCACCGGCATGCGGGAAGCGAAGAATCCCCTGATAAAGACGTGCATATTCAAAGTGCATTCACATCAATTAAGCACGCACTGTCGATCCGGGGATCCTTCGCTCACTCTTGCCCACACACGTAACACCGCTCAGGATATCGGCTTATAAAGAAGACTGTGCTCTAACCCTTTTCCGGAGGATAATGCCTGAACGATTTGGCGATCTCTTTCGATACAAATTTTTGCTCGTTGAAATTATTGATCGAAGAAACGCCGTAGGCCCTCCACACCAGGTGATCTGTTTTGGCATCGTAGATATCGATGATGACGGTGCCTTCCTCGTAATTCCTTACCCAGAAGTTGTTCCATTGAGGCCCCCACCAACCGTTCAGTCCGTAGAAGCGATAATATGGATAAAAGAAGCCCGGGCTCGCCAGGTAATTCTGAACTTCCTGCTTTTCTTTGGCGCCTGCCAGATACGTGATGATAAGATCAGGATTTGAATCTGACGGAGACAATCCTTTTGAGACAAGGTCTTTGGTGATCGCTTCACTGATGTACTGATTCAAAAAAACATTGGCCGTATCCTTGACGCCCAGCTGCCGGATCACCTTGCCGGCTTCGAACTTGAATGTTTTATATTTTTTGAAATCCACGCTTTTGTCGAAATCTACATGGACCTGTGCATGCGCGCCCCACGCCACCAGCATGAGAACGATGATCGTTAGTCTGTTTTTCATATATACACACATTTGGTACTGTATCAATTGGATGTGAGTCCTATGATCTTGTCGCCCAGCGCGGAGATCTTTATTTCGCTGATCGCTTCGTTTCCGTACTTCGGCAGAAAAGACGCGGGCGTGGTGAGGAACACCCTGAAGTCGAACGCCATCTTCTGATCTCCGCCCATGAGCATACCCTTGAAGGTGATCCCGTTGTCAAAAGTGTATCGCCCCATCCTGATCTCACCCGGCAGCAACACCGAATTGTTTCCTTTGAACAGGGCCAGGTTCAATTCTTCGTCTTTGCTGTCGGGCAGCACAGCGTTGATGCTGATGGCGTCGCCCGGTGTGGTTAAAATGTTCAGGAATTGCAGAGCGGTAGAGTCTTGTGTTGATCGCACGGTACTCAAAGGGATGCTGAACTCAAACCGGCCCAGGGCATTGTTGAGTCTTGCGCTCATGTTCTCAACTGTGAAGCGGTAGTCTGCGCGTGTGGTCACGATCTCGATGAGGCAGGCATTGCTACCGGTATGACCGGTCTGGGCAGTGGCGCTGACACAGACGCACATCAGCATTATAGCGGTGACGGTTTTCATCAGATCACCGGTTAGCGTTGTCAAGCTCATGCTGCCATTTTTCAATTTCATGGTCAACACTTTGCAGCGTGGCCTTCAGGTCTTCCGTTGTAAGCTTGTCGCCCTTGCGCAGCCGGCTTGCGATGTCTGTGGCATGATCCAGCACGGTCTTCTCCACCGGGTCAAGCGCTCTGTGATGAGACACCACTGATTTTTCAAGTTGCTCGATCGTTTTTTTAAGGGTGGCGCCGGCCTGTGCTTCAGACACGGTAAAGAATTCGTTTTCCGTCAGTTCGAGTCGGTAGCCTGCAAGGGCCTGCCCGGCTTTTGCGATCACAGGGTTGAGGCTGCCAAGGTCCTTGATCTTGTTGTGCGCAACTTCATCTGCCAGCGCATCGATGTCTGAAGCCGAGCTTTCGATCCGGTTCTTATGTTTTCCTTTCAGCGATTCCGCGATCTGCCTCATGGCTTCGGCGGCAGCTTCGAGATGGCTGGCGCTGGTGGTGTAATCGCCCTGGATAAATTTGTTCTCTGCCTGCAGCAGATCGTTGTCGGGTTCGATCTCGGTAACGGATGCTTCTTTTAAGGCTGGTTGTTTTTCCGTTTCAGGGCCTTTCTGATCATACCTGCTTTCACAACTCCACCCGATCATAACGATCGCGGTGAGCACCAGGGCGATTTTTGGTTTCATGACAATCACATTTTTGCCCTTTTTGATGTAACTTTCAGGGTGTAGTCACATCGATTCCGCGGTTTTTATTTCGAACTCATTTCTTTTTCCGTCATGGATAAAATCAGGATCCTCATTGCAGACGATCATAAGATCATCCGGGTTGGCCTCCGGGGCATGCTGGCGTTGGAAAGCAATATGGAAGTGGTGGGTGAAGCAGAAGATGGAAAAGAAGTTGTGGCAGTGTTACAGGCAACCGCGGCAGATGTTGTGCTGATGGACATTGACATGGGCAAGAGCAGCGGCATCGAAGCAACAGAAAAAGTGAAAGGCCTCTATCCGCAAACGCATGTGCTGGCCCTGACCATGCACGAAGAAGAGACCCATATCATTAAAATGCTGGAGGCAGGCGCCAGGGGCTATCTTCTTAAAAACGCCGGGCGCGAAGAGCTGGTGAGGGCTATCGAAACGGTGTTTAACGGAGACACTTATTTCAGTCACTCAGTATCCGGTGCGTTGCTCAAAGCGTTGATGCATCAGAAAAATAAATCTGTTACAAAAACCAGCGAAGACATTCCTCTTTCCGAACGGGAGATCGAAGTATTGAAGCTCATTGCACAGGAATACTCGAACCGCGAGATCGCAGACAAACTTTTTATCAGCATCAGGACGGTTGACACCCACCGCAGAAACATTCTCGAAAAGCTCGACATCAAAAACACCGCCGGGCTTGTAAAATATGCCATCAGCAAGGGCCTGATCTGATACGAGAAACTCGTAGCGCCTAAGAAAATCCAGCAGTGGCTACGCAAATTTCCGATTTTCAGAATTACGCTTTTCTACCGTTTCATGGCATCGCGGCGTTTTGCAGTTTTAGCCCATAACCAAAGCACAAAGCCATGAAAAAACTGGAAATGATCACGGACGAGGCCCTTGTTGCCGCTTGCCGTAAAAACGACCGCGAAGCATGGGGAGAACTGTATAACCGGTATTACAATAAAGTATTTCACAAATGCCTGTCGTTTGTGCATAACCACGATGAGGCCTTTGACCTTGCCGAAGAAGCATTGCTGAAAGCCTTCAGTCACCTGAACGGTTTCCGGGGCGATGCCTCGTTTTCTACGTGGCTGTTCACCATCACACATCGTCACTGCCTCGAAGCCCTGAGAAAGAACAACAAGCGGTTGAGTGAGAGTCATGATCTTGAAGAAGAGGTCAGGTCGCTGGCGGATCCCACGAACGAAGCATCGTTCAGCGAAGGTGATCCGAAAGCATTGATGCTCACATTGATCGATGTTTTGCCCGGCAATGAAAAACAACTGCTGCTGCTGAAATACAGCCAGGGAGAGTCTATAGAAGCCTTGCAGGAAAAGTTCAACCTTTCACAAAGTGCGATAAAAATGCGGCTGAAACGCACGAAGGAAAAATTGAATCATCTCTACATGATCGCCACCGCGCTGGGTTTGGCTGAAGCATTGTCACAGCTCGGTTAAAAACAAAAGTGCCATTCCCTCAGCTCCGGGAATGGCACGGTCTACCTAAACCTGGCATCCTCAGCCAGCTCTCTCCTTCAGGATGTTGCCACCACCGTCCACAAACACGTGTTTAACTTTCTTGTTCTCCTGCAGCATCACACGAAACGCTTCTTTCAGGTTTCCATTTTTGTATTGGATCTTCTCGCGGTCTTGCACGATCTTCCAACCGGGGTACGCAGTAGAAATTGATTTCACCACCGCTTCCGGAAGCTGCGCGCTGGTGATCACCGTTTTTGAAGAGACCAGCTTACCCTGATTGTTGTAAACAGCGCGATAGGTCTCATGGCCGTCTTTCAAGGTCACCTGATAAACGTCGGGCAGATCTGATTCCCGATCGCCTGTCAGGGTTACAGACCACATTTCGCCGTAGAGCTTGCCGGGCAGAAAGCTCAGATCTTTCACAATGGCCTGCGGAAAATCTGCGCGGATCGCATCCATCACCTGTTTGGGCTCTTCACCTTTTTTAACAGGTCTCAGTGTAAGCGTCTCGGTTGTCTGTGCCATGGCCAGCACTGCGGTCATCAGCATCATCACAAATACCATTAACTTTTTCATAACGATCTGTTTTTTTAACTCGATCTTGAGACGGCCTTTCCGGAAAAAGTCACCGGACTGAAAATAAAAAAAGCCACCCCTCGCGGAGTGGCTTGAACCCCCGTAAACTAACCTCTACAAAACAATCCTTTTATCTCTCAGTATTTTTCCATCTGAATCCACCGCCAGCACCCTGCTCTCTTTTTCTTTTTTGATGATCACACGGTAGTGGATAAAATGTGATTTGCCCTGGCGTATCGTTTCTTCATCCTTCGTAAAGTTGTAGCCGGGATATTTCGTGCTCACGGCCTTAACCACCGTTGCCGGAAGCGCGGTGTCTTTGATCACTTCTTTGGAGAACAGCAGCTTGCCATCCTGGCTGTACACGGCTTCTCCCCGCATGTTAGATCCTTTCACTTTTACTTCGTAGGCTGTTGGCTTCTCGCCGGTCAGATTGTCATATCCAGAGATGGTATATTCTTCAGCCACAAGCGTTGCCGGCACAATGGTCCACTCTTCAGCCTGGCCGTTGGTAAAATCTTTTTTGAAAGACTGTGCAACGGCTGCCGGGATCTCGGCCTCCTTTACCTTGATGCGTATTTTAGCGCTCTGCCCGTAGCCCGAAACACACAAAGCAAAAGCTAATCCGGTAATAACAGCAAACTTTTTCATAACCGATGATTTGTTGTTGAGATGGCCAACCTGGATCAAAGTCACATACCATGTGCAAAATATTTTTCAGAAAGTGGTCAATCATCAGGGATTTGCTTCGAAGCAGAGCGTAGATTTTTTGGTTCCGGCAGTCCCGATAGCTATCGGGATCGCTGATTTACGCAGATTAAACTTCCAAAATTCTATCTGCGGGAAATGCATTTATCGTTTGAACCGCTCCGCCACAACCAGGTCCTATTTTGAACCGACCCTGGCTTTCGAGATGGCGTTCAGCACCGATGGGAACCGGAGCAGGTCGAGCGTGTCATGGTAAACGAGGTACCTGTTCTCCCACACCGGGCCGAATTTATTTTTATAAACAAATGACTTGTTGAACCGCGAGGCCTGCCGGAAGTGATCGCGGTAAAACTTCATCAGGCCGTTGATCTTTGCGGCAGCACCGGCAGCCATCGGCACAAGCCCCAGGTTAAGGGTTTTGAAATCATTGTCCCCGAAAAATTCAATCGTCTTCACCAACAAATAGTCCAGCACACCATTGGGAGAATCAGCGGTGTGCCGGATGAGGTCGTAGGTGCACTCTCCCGACCGGTAGCTCGGGATCACATTCAGGAACGCAAAAATTTTTTGATCGTGATTTTCTACGGTCAGGATGGTACAGTTTTTCAACATAGCCTCATCAAAGACGCCTTGCGAAAACCCGGCTTCGTGGTGACCGTTCTGGTGCAGCCAGTCGTCTGAAACCGTTCTAAGCTGCTGGATCAATGATTCCCTGAGCGGCGGACTGTAAGCGTTGAACCGGTAGCCCGTGCTCTCAAGCTTGTGAACGGCGTGCCGCAGCGATTTTTTCTCATTGCCCTCAAGCGAAAATCCACGCAGGTCTACAATGGCCTCCTGCCCGATCAAAATGAATTGTTTCTCCAGGCTTGTATAGAGCGGCAGGTCTTCTTCTGACACGCGGTAATAGAAGGTCCTTCGCCCAATGGTTTTGCAGTGATCTTCAAATGCACGAAGGATCGCCGAGCCTGCCTTCATATCCGGCGCCACCGGATTCTCCAGCACAACAGCATAACGGGCAGAAGCTGTGTAAGCAAGAAACGAATCGTTCGACGGATCGAAAAAAAGCTCTTTATCAGGGTAGGTCTTGAAATAATCCATGGACGATGTTCCATATTTTTGCACCAGGAGCCTCGCTTCATCAAAATCAGCGGTGATGCCGGTCTTTTCGATCGATTTAAAATAAAGCGATACGAGCATGTACACCATGATGGAAGCCGAGCAGAGCTGGATAACGCAGATCAGGAAGTACTCACCATTTTTGCCGGCAAGGTCATGATTGATGAATGCCATGTTCTCCACGGCAGTGACCGCGACGTGTGAAATTTTGTGTCGTTCCAACGAGCCTCCACCCTGCACTATGTAAAAGCCAGCCGTGGAAAGGAAGAACAGGAGCGCATACAGGATCACTGCTTTTTGAAACGATCGCAGTTGAAAAACCCGGTCGTGCCGCACAAAGTATGCCTTGCGCGTATACACCAGGATACCGCACATGAGCAGCGCCAGCAAACTTTCTTCGTAGTCGAGCGCCTTGGTGAGGTGTGCGATAAAAGAAACGATGCTGATGACGAGTGCCATCCACCACGCATTTCTGGCGCCGTTCATCAGAAAAGCAGAAGAAAGCAGCATGAGCACACCCGCCAGAATCACCGCCAGTGTCGAAAGTTGTGAGACCGGCAAGGGTATAAAGTTGCGTAGAAAATAAAGTCGCTCAGGCAATGCCGGCGTGAGGCCTGAAACAATGTTGACGATACCCATGGAAAACAACAGCGCCGCAGGAAAGAGCCGGAGCACCAGGCTTCCCTTTTTGAATACAAACGCGCCCACGCTGGCCAGTAACGGCAGCCAGAACTCGAAGAACCGGAACAGCAGCGCCGCCGTTGCAGCACCAATGGCTGGATATCCATACAATGTCTGCACATAGCTGAGCGAGATCTCGATGGCACCCAGGCCTTTTAGAAAGGGTGAGATGCTCAGCACCACCACCATGATGGCATATCCGATCACAGAAGTTTCAACCGAGGGTTGCAGACCAATGGCGGCCAGCGCGATGTAAAGGTGCGCGACACCTGTGACCTCCAATACACAAGAGATGAGGCAGGCTTTGGCAAAAGTGGTGGCGCTGAAACTTTTGCTTCCCACCTCATGAAGGTGCGCCGTGAGACGGGGAAACTTCTGACAGACCCAGTGATACAACACACCCTTCCGCCTCAGAAGGATGTAGCCGCACAACGCTATTGTTCCCGTCAATGCCAGCATCAGCACGGCTGCCACAAGGTCTACGGTCCTCACCTGGTGGCGCGTGAGCAGGATCAGCAATGAAGGAATGCTCACCAGCAGCACCGAGCCCAGCGACGCCAGGGCAAACAGGAACGAACCGTACCGGATCTCCGCTTTTGAAACCTTGCTGTGCAGCTCACCTTCAAAAAAAGCAAGCGAGGTAAATGTTCCCGCCGGCAGAAAAGTGCCCACAAAATTTCTTTTCAGGAAGAGGTTCACAGCCTCTTTGATGGAAATGCGGGCACCGATGCTCCTGAACGAATACTGGTAGAGCATACCTTGCAGTACTATATAAAGACCCGTGATCACAACGCCCACCATCAGCGCAAAGGGATTGGCCCGGGTCAGGATCGTTTTAATAGCAACCAGATCGAGGTGCTGCGCTTTTAAAAAACAGATAAACAACGACAGGCCCAGCCCTGCCATAACAACACGGATGAACGAGCTGTTGAGCCCGCGGTGTGGAAACTTGATCGTTCGGTTCATAAACGATATCACGATTTATTGGATTTACAGGATTGGAGTTGAGAATTCTAAATCTTATAGATGTGACTTCAGCGCGAGGTCACATCTAAAACCAGGATTTATAGGATTATGGGATTTACAGGATTGGAGCTGAGAATTCTCCATTCATCCAGTAAAATCTCATAAATCCTATAAATCCCGATGTGACTTCAGAGAGAAATCGCATCTAAAGCCAAATTCCGTGAGCTGAAGTCTCACAGGTTATTGCCGTAATAGACATGAGGAATTTGATGTTGCGCCTCGCCGTTATTTGCTGCATTGTTGCTTGCGCCGGCGATTTTGTAGTGACCTTTATTCTTGGGGCGATGTATCCGGGTTATGATCTCATCAGGGATTCGGAGAGTTACCTTGGTACGTCGGGCAGTCCCGTGGCGCACCTCATGAATCTGTGGAGCGTCTTTTTCTTCTTGTTCCTGTTGCTCTTTGCGGTAGGCCTGGGGTTGACGAAGCTGCGACAGGGTTTCTGGGAAGGTGTGCTGGTTTGGCTCATTGCTGCTTATGGCGCGGGTGAAGGTCTCGGCTCCGGTCTTTTTCCCTATGATCACGTGAATGGGGCACTTACTACTTCTGGAACACTGCATAGTATCTCCGGCGCTATTGGGGGCACGGCGGTGGTGTTCATTCCGTTGGTCTGCCTGAAGATCTTTCCCCGAAAAAATTATCCGGGCTTCGGTGCTTATTGTATGTTCACCTTCTTCAACGGCTTGTTCTTCATTATCCTGTTTCTGCTTGCGCACAGGGGAATTATTCCCTACAAAGGGCTTTTGCAGCGGATCTTCATTTTTAACTATCATGTTTTTATCATGATGATGGCGTTGTTGATAAGCCGGAATCTACCTGAAAGAGCGCGTAGTCCCGGTACGTAGCAATGTCAGGAGGCTCCTACGGAGCTCCATCCTCTGTTTCTCTAGGGCCGCTTTATGAAATCAGCGCATCACGATATCTTTTACCCGTTTTTGAAAAACACCGGCGCTTCATTTGTATATTGAATGGCGGATACAAAGCTCTTCAACATCTTGTTCCGGTACGTATGAAAATAACTCAGGCAAGTAGATTGCAGCTGGCCGGCCTCTATTTTTTATTGGTTCTCTCCGTTCTTCTCTCCATCGCCAGCGCCTACATCACCAATTACAACACCCGCGAAAAAAAAGAATCGACAGAAATGATCGTGCGGCGGTATCAGTCCATCGAATCAGCTGTAAAACTTCTTTCGCTTGTCAAGGATATGGAGTCAGGACAGCGGGGTTACATCATCTCCGGAGACCGCGATTTTCTGATCCCCTACGAAGGCAACAAAACCGCCATGGATCACGAGGTGGATACCCTGAAACAATTGATCCTCGACAACGAACGCCAGTCGAACCTGCTCACGGGACAGATCATCGACGTGCTCCAAAATAAATCGGAAGAGCTCGAGAACGGCATCGACATCTATAACGCTTACGGCAAAGACAGCGCTTCGAGAAGGGTGACCACCAAGATCGGCCTGGCGCACATGGATACACTCCGCATTCTTGTACAGGACCTCGTGCAACGTGAACGGGCATTACTGGCCGACCAGGAAGAAAAGCTGGAGCGCAACACCAACATCGAAGATAATGTGAGGTTCCTGGCCTTTATGCTGATCGGCTTAACTTCTGTGGCCGCCATGGTAACGCTGATCCGGAAACAACGCGCCATCCGCCAGCTGATCGAAAACCTGCAAAATGCCAACGAAGCCCTCGAAGCCAAAGTGCAGGAGCGCACCCGCGAGCTCATCGAAGCAAACCGTGCAAAAGATCACTTCCTGAGCATTGCCTCACACGATCTGAAAGTTCCCATTTCAGGCATCTATGGGCTGATCGAATTATTGAGCCTGCAACCCGCTAACCGGTCAGCCCAGGAAAAGGAATACCTGGATTACATTAAAGAGTCGTGCATAAACATGCAGCGGTTGATCTCCAATCTCCTGGATGTGAATCGACTCGGCAGGGGAGGATTTTTTATCAGCACGGGCAATACAAACATCGGCAGCATGCTGGAAAAGCTCAGGGTGGATTTTGTCAATCGCGCGCAAAGCAAAGGTATAACGTTAACGGTTGAATCTCCCGACGTGGTGTTGGATACCGATGCGGATGCGCTCACCAGGATCCTCGAAAACCTGTTATCGAATGCGATCAAGTTTTCATCTGCCGGAACAAAAGTTTACTTGCGTGTAAGTGAGATGGAAGACCAGGTCAGGTTCGACGTGATAGACCATGGGCCGGGCATCCCCGACG
The DNA here is from genome assembly GCF_018598225.1 of Chryseosolibacter histidinae. Lineage (GTDB taxonomy): Bacteria > Bacteroidota > Bacteroidia > Cytophagales > Cyclobacteriaceae > Chryseosolibacter > Chryseosolibacter histidini. Next base: position 163,895 of record NZ_JAHESF010000008.1, read on the forward strand.
AAGACCTGCCCCTCTTGTTTGGAAGATTCCAAAGGCTGACCAACAAACCTACCGGAGGAGAAGGCTCAACAGGCCTCGGCCTCTCCATCGTGAAAGATCTTGCAGACCTGCTGGGCGGCGAGATCCGTGTGACAAGTGAAGTTGGAAAGGGAACTACTTTTTCTATCACCATCGGTAGCGTTGTCAAAGAAGCAGCGCCGATAAAAGAGAAGCAGAAATCCAGTTCCCGCTGATCACGCAGATCAACGCAGAACTTTCAATTACTCATTATTTGCGCACATCCGCGGTCCCCGATAGCTATCGGAACTGCGGGAAACAAAACTATTTTATCATTTTTAATACGCTAAAAATCAATCACTTACATCATAAAAATCAAAACAATCCCAGTATCTTTTTGAGGATGGGTAACAAACCCGGCGACGTGTTGATATAAGGCTGACAAAACCAAAAAATTCAGACTTATGAAAAACATGCGCGTATTTTTTAAAATGGTGCTGGCTGGTGCCATTCTTTTTTCGGCTTCCGGCTGTGACGATGAGAAAGGTGTGAAACCATCTCCGAAGATCGATGGCGAAGCATTGCTCGAGAATTTCAGCAACCATATCGATGACCTTAAGCAGGAATTTACGATCAAGGCTGCTGACGGAGGCATTGTAACCGGTGAGCAGGGAACCAAGGTGACTTTCTATTCAAATTCCTTTTTGACGCTGGATGGTGCGCCCGTGACAGGTGATGTAAAAATCGAGCTGGTGGAGATCTACAAAAAGTCAGACATGCTGTTGGGCAGAAAACCTACCAACGGAAGAACGGCCGATGGCGCCATGAGCACCCTCATCTCAGGCGGAGAGTTCTTCGTCAACGCCACGCAGAACGGACAACAGCTGAAACCGGCCAACGGATTTCTGCTGACGGCACCAGTTGATAACACCGGCGGAGCCAACGAAGGTATGTTCATCTTCAATGGTGTCGAGAAGTGTGACGGCAACGATTGTAAGCTCGAGTGGGTACAGGGACAGAACCGCGTGGAGGTTGGCCAGAAGGGCAATGGTACCGGTGGAGTTCAGCAAACTGAATACATGGCGTTTCAATCAAAATTCGGCTGGACCAACATCGACAAGTGGTACAGCGATCCGAGGCCGAAGACCACCATCCATGTTGATGTGCCCGAAGGTTATAACAAAACGAACTGTGCCGTATACCTGTCGTACGATGGTGAGCCCGCAGCCCTTGCTTCTTTCGATGTGTACGATGATGCTACCGGGTTATTCACTGAACACTATGGTTTGATCCCCATCGGCCTGCAGGTACATTTCATCTTCGTCTCTATTGTAGATGGCCAGTGGAATTACGCTATCCAGCAAGCCACCATCACGCAGAACCATGTGCAGGTGATCAGCAATGTGCAGCCTGTAACCGAGGCGCTGCTGGAGACCCTTGTCAACGATCTGCCCTGATGCCCGGTGACCGAATAATTAATTGAAGTATTTAACTGCAATTCGGTAATTTAACTCCGGATTGCAGTTGATCTTTTTTTGCTGACCAGCCCAACATTCTATGATACGACCCTATTTCATAGCGATTATCTGCTGTTATCTTCAGCACCACGCCATCGCGCAGGCGCTGAAAAGCGATACTACGGCCAGGGAGACGAAGATCACCTACTCGCTCAACGATAACGAAGCGGAGTTCTCTGCCATTACGCCACCTTTGCAGCAGATCCAGGGCGCACCGGCTGCCTTCTACACTTTCTATTGGGAGTTTGGTGATGGCCACTACAGTGTTGATCCGAAGCCGAAGCATGTTTACAAAAAAACCGGCGAGCACAAAGTGCAGCTCTGGACCACCAATAATTATGACAACGGCAAACCTCCGCCCAGCAGGCCACAAAAAATTCCTGTAAAGAAGATCACCTATGAGGATACACAAGGGGATTTAAAAGGCCTTCAAGATCATGACGGATTGCGCCTGCAGATCAACCGGGCACCAGTTCCCGATGAAGAGATCGTGGTGGTTGCCAGCTATGGAAATTCTGCCGAGCTCCCCTGCAACGGCAAGCTGTATCTTTTCTACAATGAGAACCGGTTCAAAAACGAAAATTTTGTGCTCACCGAAACAAGGACCCATTATGGTGAGAAGGAGGTCCAGGAAAACCTGACCGTGGCAATGCATACACCTCCGCATCACGCCTACGGGTTGCTGGCATCGGCCTCACCGAAGCCCACCTGGTTCCCGATGTATAACGATGATAATGACGGGCACACCTTGCAACAGGACCTGGAAGAGTCGCGGGCCAAATACCGGAGCTCGCTCATCCTCGAGTTCAACGACCTGGAAGCAGGGCAGGCGCGCAATGTGTTCTATTCATTGAAGACAACACCCGAGATGCTGAAAGATACCAACGCCATCATCACCATCCGGGGTGTGTATGTACCCGATCGTGGCAAGGATGCGCATAAGGTAAAAGACCTGGAGATGGAGATCGTTACGTCGCACGACCCGAACAAAATGTCGGTTTCGGATGCGCGATTGAATTACCGGTTTGTGAAGAATAAAAAGCTGCAGTTCAAGGTGCGCTTCCAGAACAACGGCGAAGGCCCCGCACGCTCCATCAAGCTGAATGTTGACACGTCGCCCATGTTTGATAAGCAAACCCTCGAGGTGCTCGATATGTATCCAAAGTGTCCGATCTGTCCTGACAGCACAGAAGTAACGTACAGTTGCCTGGATACCCTGTTCATGGATCAGAAGATAGTCTTTCATTTCAAGAACATCTACCTGCCCGGCAGCAATCAGAAAAATGTGGGAGAGAAAGATTCAACCCGTGGCTTCGTCAAATATGCGCTGCGGTTCAACAACAAGGTACCGAAGCGCAATTCTGTGAGTCGCACGGCTATCATTTTCGACAAGAATGAGCCCGTGCTCACCAACTATTCGTCCACACGTTTTAAGCCCGGTTTATCACTCGGTGCGAAAGTTGGCTCGAACGTGATCGCTGATCTTATGAACTCCGAAAATTATTTCGCAGGTGTGACGCTTTCACCTTACAAATCGTACAGGGGATACTGGCAGGCGGAGATCATGGTGGGGCGGCATACTTACGCTGATACGGTGAGCTACGAGCAGATGAACCTCAGGGCCGACCGCAACTATGACCTTTATGACATCCACGAGCGCAGCCGGTACACCAACACCATGCTTTACATTGTGCCAGCATCGTACCGTTACAACCTCAACGCCTTCATCGGGCTTGGTGCCGGTGTTCAGCTCAGCACGGCAGCATCGGAAACGGTGAAGAAAAATGCCACGCATGAATATTACCTGCAAGGTGGCCAGACTGCTAACGGGCAAAAACCTTTTAAGGAACGGATCGCAAGCCAGGATTATACCACCGCAACATCAGACAAAACCACCTTCACGGAGTGGAACACCGCGCTGTTTGCAGATGTTGTGCTCGGATCGTCGCGTATAGGGCCTTCACTGGGCGTACGTTACCACTATTGTTTTAATGAACCGAACACGCAATGGCAGTTCTATGCTGCCTGGAAATTCTGATGATGAAATGCCTGTCCACCATAGTGCTTTTCTTCTGTGTTGTGCTGAGCGGGTTTTCGCAGCAAGCCCGATCGTTGCCTGACAGCCTTGCACGACAGCGGAGACTGCATGACGACCTTGCGAATTTTATTTACACTTACGTGGATGCTTTTCTAATGAACCCGACAGAAGAACGGCTTTCACTGCTGAAGAACTGCGAGCGCATGTGCTGGCGGCCGCTGCGAACAGACGATGAGCGTATAGCCTATGTGATCATGCAATGCAATTATGGTTATTACGCCGCACGCTTCGGTGACATACATCAGGCAGTGGATGCCTACGAAAACGCCTGGAAGATCTACAGCCAGCACAACCTTACCGGGTTCGACATCACGGAATATTGCCTGAAGCCACTGGGCAACAGCTACAGCATGCTAGGCGATTACCAGAGCGCCGCCAATATCATTAAACACTACTTGTTCAAGGCCGAGCAAGAGAAAAATACGCAGCACCTGGTGTCGGCTATCATCAACCTCTCCATTGTGTATCACGACACGGGCAAGCAGGAAGATGCTATCGGGCTTTTAAAAAATGCACTGGGCACCAGGGATATTGCCGCATCGAAAAAAGGTGCGATCTGCTCCAATCTCGCCCGGAATTTTTTCGACCTGGGGCAACAGGCAGAAGCTTCCCGTTACGCATTGCAGGCTTTGAACCATTTTAAAAATGTGAGGGGCAATGAAGTGCTGCCGCAAGTGGTGAACACCTGGAAAATATTATCGTTGCTCAACCTGAAGAAAGGAGATACAGATGAAGCGCTGCGTTGCATTGAAAGATCGCGGAAGATCGTAACCGAAAATCCGGCCGTGTTCCAGAAACGTGAGCTGGCGAAGCTGATCTCCGAATACGCAAGCATCCGCGCGCTGCAGCAACAGCATGACGTTGCATTGAAACACTATCAGCAGGCACTGAAGCTCTTGCTGCCGGGTTACAAACCTGAAAATGAAACCGATCTTCCGGACAAGGCGATGCTCTATCCTGAGAATACGATCAAGGAAATTCTCGACGGGCTGGCCGGACTTTACATGAAACGTGATCCCGCGAAAGCGCTGCAATGTTTCGAGCTCAGCTTTGAGACTGAAGACCTGCTGCGCCAGACCTATCACTACCAGGCAGACCGGCTGCAGCAACAGGTGGAGATCAGGAACCGTACGATGCAATGCCTGACCATTTTGCATGACCTTTACGAACGAACAAAAGATCACACGTTCGTGATCCGGGCGTTCCAGCTGGCAGAGCGAACAAAAGCCGTGGTGCTGCGCGAAGCCGTTGAAGTGAATGCGCGCAGCCAATGGATCAGGCACGACAGCCTGCTGAAACGTGAACATGACCTCACATATAAAAATGCAAAGCTCGCCAGTGAGCTGGTGATGGAACAAATGAAAGGTGAAGCCGCGGATGTTGCCCACATCAATACGCTCACGGCGCGGCAGACCGAAATGTCTATCGAGATCAAGTCGCTGCAAAGGTCTATCGCCGAAAAATATCCGCAGTACAGCGCCACCGAAAGCATTGTACCCATTGACCTGGCGTTGTTGCAGCAAAAACTTGGCCGCGAAGATGCCACGCTGATGAGCTATGTAGCCGGGCAGGATGTGCTGTATGCGTTTATAATTGACAAGGGCTCCCTTTCATTCCATAAGCTGCCGCAGACACAGGCCATCTATGACCACATCCGCGCCCTGAACGACCTGTTCGCTTCACCCGCGGGCATTAACAATGAAACCGGGCGTTACAAAAAAATCGCTTTCGAGCTCAACAATCTCCTTCAGATCCCAACGGAAGCCGTAACCAAAAACCTGGTGATCGTTCCGGATGGTTTGCTGAACTACGTTCCGTTCGAGGCGCTTTTATTTCAGGCAAGCAACGCCCTGGACTATGCGTCGCTGCCGTACCTGATCAAAAAGTTCAGGGTCAGCTACGCATCGTCTACCGCGAGCTATGCCGGCACCAGCAGAACACCGGCCACTTCATTGAACGGCAGTCGCGCCCTGGCCATGTTCCCTGTTTTCAGGAACACCAACCGCGTGCTGAAACATTCGGAGACAGAAGCTCAAAGCATGCAACTGTATGTGGATGGCAAATTCCTGTTCGATAACCAGGCAACGAAAAAAGCTTTCGGAGAAAACCTTCACCATTACAACATCATCCACCTTTCAACGCATGCCGATGCGGGATCATGGCTGACTCCACCCTCCATCGAGTTCGTAGACAGCACATTGTATTTGCCCGAGGTATACGGGCTGCGGATCGATCCGGACCTCATGGTGCTGAGCGCCTGCGAAACGGGTGTCGGAAAACTGCTGAAGGGTGAAGGAGCGCTAAGCCTGGCGCGGGGTTTTCAATATGCCGGAGCGCATAACATCGTCTTTTCGCTCTGGAAGGTGAACGATCTCTCCACGGCCCGGCTGATGGCTTCGTTTTATGAGCATTACTTCGATGGCGAGTCCAAACCAGGAGCGCTGCGCCTTGCCAAGCTCGACTATCTTGCGAACGAAGGCATCGGCAATTTCCAGAAGTCACCTTATTTCTGGGCATCTTTTATTTACTATGGCGATATCAACGTCAACAGCGATCACCTGCCACAACATTCAAAGATCACCTGGTTCGAGATGGGCCTGTTGCTGCTGACGTTCCTGTTCGTGCTGTACCTGTTTTTGAGAAGACGCGACCGGCACGCCTCGCTTAGTGAGTAAACGGTAATCGGTATTCGGGTATTCGGTAATCGGTGGAGCGTACACTGATTACCGATTACTGATCACTGATTACTATAACCTGCGCAGGATTTCCCTGGCCTTAGCATAATCCTCCGACTCTTTGGGTATTTGCTCAAGGAGTGCGCGACATTTATCGTAGTCTTTTTGTTTGAGCGCGCTTAGTGCCAGGTACCAGGTTGCTTTATGCTTATAGGCGGTGTCTGAGTTTCTGATGGCGCTGAAAATGGCTTCAGCCTCGCTGATGCGGTCCGTTTCCAGCAGCGCTACACCTTTGTACAGCTGCAGCTCGCGGTTGTCAGGATCGGTCTCCAGCAACTGGTTGAGGTAACGGATCGCCTGCGTATACTGCTTCGTGTTGAATGCTTCTTCTGCCTGTTGCAGCAATGAATCTGTTCCACGTTCCGCCAGCGCCAACGGTCCGTGCGAAGCGTATTCAGTATACTCGGGCAGCGCTGACTTGCCGGTGTAGAACCACACGACCGCGATCAGCAGAATACTGGCGGCCGCCGCCCAGTGATACCATCGCAGCGAGACCACTTTTGCCTGCTTTTCCTCCCGCAATTCTGCCTGTGCTATTGCTGCAAGGCGCGCGCGCAGGCGGGCCTCCTCTTCTTCACCTGAAAATTTCGAGCGCAGGTTTTCGGTCACGGAACGATAGAGCAGAACCTTTTCGGCAAACGCTGTATCGGTGCTGATCCTGCCCTCAAAATCCTGTGTTTCTTCCGCGCTGAGCTCACCCGCCAGGTACCGGTCTATGAGTATGTAGATATCTTCATCCATCTTATTGGTCCTTTAACTTCTTGTATTCGGAAGATTGCCTGATCAGCTCGGTAAGTTGCCCGAGGCAGAGCGACTTCTTCTTCCTGACGTAGGCATAGGTGACGTTCAGCTTGGCAGCCACTTCTTCCATGGAGGGCAACTTGAACGACCATCGCAGCACTTCCTGGCATTTGTCGCCGAGCTCCCGGAGCTTTGATTCAAAAAGCCTGTTTTTGGATTCGAACAATTCGGTTTCCAGTACCAGGTTGGTGCTTTCGTCAGGTATAGATGAGGCGGTTTCGTCTATTGTTACCCCTTTTTTCGTTTTTAATTTATTGAGCCACCTGCGTTTGCATAACAGGAAAAAATACGCGTCAAAAGGGCAGGTGAGCACCAGTTTTTTATCACGCGCCTGCTGATACAGGGTGATCAGGGTCTCCTGGATCACGTCGCGGGCATCTTCGTGATCGCCGTTGTTCTTTTTAATGTACGAGACCACTTTGCCCGAAAATTTCCGGTAGATCTCCGTCAGCACGGCCCCATCGTTGGTGAGCAGCGCCTGAATGTAGCGTTGGTCGGCATGGGGTGCTGGTTCCTTATTGATTTTCATTCAGGTCTTAATTTACTTCAGCCACGCCTTTTTTTCATTCCAATAAATTAGAATATTTAAGCCTCTGCCATAAACCCCCAACCCTGGCGCAGAATACGTTATGACGAAAGATGCCCCCACGAAGCGCTTACCGTGTTCGTTATTTCACTGCATTGATCGGTCCGCCATTAAACTTGCGGTAACAATCGCCTTTTTACACCTGCTGGTGTTGTCATCGCCGGCGCAGAAAACATTTATTTCAAAACACATCACTGTCAATGATGGCCTCCCCCAGGGTTTCGTTTCGGGCATCGTTCAAGATGATGATGGCTTCATCTGGCTGGGTACCCGCGACGGACTCGCCCGGTATGACGGCCATGAGTTCAAGGTCTTTTATTCCAACGACAGGCGTGCCACCAACATTTCTTCCAACATCATCACCAGCCTCTACCGCGATCGCAAAAACCGGATCTGGATCCTGCACGAGTCGAAAGCCATCGATGTGCTGTATCCACGCGAGGAACGGTTCGAAGCTTTCACCGGCGACTCCGTCTACCAGGCGGTATACAAACATTTCAGTCCCAACTTTATCAGTGTCGATTCGCAAGACAACGTCTGGCTTATTGATCCGGGAAACGGACTTTGGAAGATCGACCTGAGCGCGCACCGGGTTTATCACCTCTCGAAACGCGAAGCCGGTTTGTTGTGCGATACGGTGAGGGGCATCATCGAAGCGCCCGACAAAAATTACTGGGTCTTCATGCAGAAAGGTGTGCAACGGCTCGATCGGCAAAATCAAGTGGTCCATTCGATACCGTTCGGTTTTCCTGTGGCGAAAGATGTCAACATCAACCGGAACTTTGCCGAGGGGCTTGCCATGGTCGATGACAACACTATCCTGATCCGTGAGATGAACGGGCTTTTTTTATTCGACACAAAACAATTTTCGGTTCGTGAAATACCGGTTGATGAAAAATCACCTGCCGAGATCCCGCCCACCACGCAGCCACAACGGGAGCCTGGCGGCAACCTGTATGTTGAAGTCATGAGTGATCTTTATCAGTACGATCCAAAAGAAAAAAAGGCCACCAAGGTCTGGGGCGGAGTGCTGGAGCAGGCACAATCGTTCCTCATCGATCGCTCCGGTGTGGCGTGGTTTGGCAACAGCGCCAGTGGCCTGCAGATGCTCAACCTGAGATCGTTGCCGTTCCAGTCGTACACTTACACATCCGGTTTTTTTGTTGACCTGCTCCAACAGCTCGACTTAAAGTTCGACAAGGCCAGGTGGGTCCCGCATCCGCACACACAACAATACGCACGCGATATACAAACCCGCTGCGATTACAACAGCAAGGGTGCGCTGTGGATGGTTTCCGGTGCACACGCGGCCGTAGCTGACCTTCGCACAAAAACATTTACGGAGTTGCCATTACTGGAAGGCAATGATCCCGCCTTTTATTTCACGCCCATGACCATCAGCAACGATACCTGCTGGCGCGTTTATTCCTTTACGGGAACTCCGGTTTATTACGACGCTGGTAAAAAAGCATGGGCTTATCCACTGGGCGCAGATTGGCGACTGACCAATCCCACCAACATTCTTGACATCGTAAAAAAAGGTGATATTCTCTGGGCCACCACTAAACACGACGGGCTGATATCCATCAACGTATTAACCGGTGAAACTCGCTGGTACAAACAAGGGCGCAACCCCGACTCATTGCCTACCAACGAGCTAACGGATCTTGAGCGCGACCCCATCCACGACAGTGTAGTATGGATCGGCACGCGGGCAGGATTGGTTCGTTTCAATCTGCAGCAGGGGAAGGCTATGACATTCGCTGTGAAGAACGGTTTGCCCAACAACACCATCTATTGTATTGCAGCCGATGAAAAAGGTTTCCTCTGGCTCTCCACCAACAAGGGTTTATGCCGGTTCGATCCTGTTTCTTTTACGATGCAGAATTTTTCCAGCAGCGACGGCCTGCAGGGAGATGAGTTCAATTCGTTCCACAAGCTGAAGCTCCCCGATGGCCGTATTGCTTTTGGCGGCACCGCAGGATTTACGGTATTCGATCCGCTTCAATTTGTGGATGATACCTTTCAGCCAGACGTGAGACTTACCAAGGTGAAGATCAACAACCAGGAGGCAGACCTGGGTGCTGGCGGCGCGCTGAAAACGCTGTTAGACGAACCCGCCACCCTCGCGCTGGACTACGATCAGAACTTTATCACCTTTTATTTTGCCGGGTTGCAGTTCAACAATGTTGATAAGATCCAATACCGTTATCGCCTGAACGGGTTTGAAGCGCACTGGAACTACAGCGGCCACCTGGGCATGGCCAACTACACGAAATTACCACCCGGTGAATACACGCTCGAGCTGAATGCCACCAATACGTCGGGTGTGTGGAGCAAAAACGTAAGGCAGGTTTTTATTACCATCGATCCGCCGCTGTGGGAAACAAAAGGCGCGTACCTGTTCTATGCCATCTTGCTCATCAGTGCAGTAATCGGGTACGTGCGGTACACTGTAAAAAAGATACGTCTCGAAAACCTTGTAGACCTGAAGAACAAAGAAGCGGAGCAGCTCAAACACCTGGGCGAGATCAAGAACAGGTTCTTCACCAACATTACGCATGAGTTCAGAACACCTTTGACATTGATCATCTCACCGCTGGAACAGATGCTCAAGGGCAATGAACTTCCGGAAACGGACAAAAAACAGCTCAGGCTCATTCAGCAGAACTCGCGTCAGCTTTTGCAGCTCATCAACCAGCTGCTGGATCTTTCGAAGCTCGAGGCTGGCCTGATGCAGACCTCTGTCGCACCGGTGGATCTTGAAAAATTCGTGGAAGGATTGGTTATGCCTTTCTACAGCATTGCCGCCAGCAACCACGTGGCGTTGGTGTTTCAAAGTGAGGTCAATGGCCGCGAATATTTCATCGACAAGGACAAGCTCGAGCGCATTGTCACCAATCTTTTATCGAACGCCATCAAATTCACACCCGCAGGAGGGCGCATAGAAATGATGGTAAAAAGTGCGGATAACAGGAACGGCCACGACCTGATCAGCCTGCGCATAGCCGATACGGGAATCGGTATTCCTGCCAACGCGCTGCCGCGGATCTTCGACCGTTTTTATCAGGCCGACGACCGGGCAACCCGCACGTATGAAGGAACAGGCATCGGCCTCTCGCTGGTGAAGGAATTGACGAACCTGCTCAAAGGAACCATAACGGTTGAAAGCACCGTAGACAAGGGAACTGTTTTTACGGTAACGCTTCCGCTGGATCGATCCGGTAAAGTGGCAACTGAAATTTCAGACAGCAAGGTGATCACGTCTGCTAATGAAGCCAGACCTGCGGATCAACACCCTCCTGAAACGATCACCTCCGATCATGGCGGCAAACCGGTGATACTGATCGCTGAAGACAATGATCAGCTGCGGGGTTTTCTCGCCGAGCAGCTGGCCAAAACCTATTCGGTGATCACGGCAGCCAATGGCAACGACGCCTGGGAGCAGGCTGTAAAAGAAATGCCCGAGCTGATCGTTACCGATGTGATGATGCCTTACATGGATGGAATCACGCTGAGCAAAAAAGTGCGTGAGACCGAAGACACCAGTCACATCGGGCTCATCATGCTCACCGCAAAGACATCGGTTGAAAACAGGATCGAAGGGCTTCAGACCGGTGTCAACGACTACATCGCCAAACCTTTCAGCTTTGATGAGCTGCAATTACGGATCGCCAACCTGCTGGGGCACCAGAAAAAACAACGCGCGTATTTTTATAACCAGCTCCTGAAAAACAATGCGGAGCCTTCGCCCGCGCCCGTAGAAAATGAGTTCCTGACAAAAGCCTACCGGTTCCTGGACGACGGTCTCGAAGACAAGCGCGCCATTGGTGTGGAAGACCTGGCCAGCCACTTCAGCATGAGCTCACGCACCCTGAACCGTAAACTTTCAGCGTTGGTTGGCATCACGGCCAGCGAGTTCATCCGCAATTACCGGTTAAGCAAAGCAACCACGTTGCTGGTAAAAGACCTCACTGTGGCCGAGGTCTCTTACCAGGTTGGGTTTGAGAGTCCGCAGTACTTCGCTCAATGTTTTAAGGTGCTGTACGGGGTCACGCCAACGGAGTATGTTCAGCAGCGGTCGGAAAAACAGTCTAATGATCCCGATCGTATTTCTTCCAGTATTGCTGAACTGAAATATCCATCCACGACGATACTTTGATTTCAAGCGTTGCCGGCCCATAAACTAATTCCAGTAAATTCAGGCACCGCATTGATATGGCTAAAGATGCGATCAAAGCCTACAAAACTTTGAGAAGCAGTAGCTGCATCCTTCAGCGCGCCGGATATCATTCCTAATAAAAGCATCTTCTGTTGTTTGGGTCTCAGGTTGCATACAATAGGGCTTCCTGAATCACCTTTTACACCTTCTATTGATGTATGAATCAATCCACTGTCTTCTATTGTTGTTATTTGCCCGCTTCTCTGCAATGACACGTGCCCTTCAATTATATTGTAAACGACGTAATCGTCGTCCTTGAATTTATTAAAATCGAGAGGAAGTCTGGTGTTAAACGTACACGTACCCTTCGATGGATCATAGGTAGTTAGATCATAATCGAAAGATGGCCTTGCCCTATGGATACAGTCGTCGCTGCCTTCAATTAAAGCAATGTCCAAGAATTTATACGAATCTTTCACCATCATAGTCCTGGTCAGGTATTTCAGCTTTCCTATCGGCGAAGAGAAATGATCGGAAACTACCCTTTTATCTTTACTTTCATCATCGTCTTTAAATAGAATAGCGTCCGTTCCATCGGGTATCAAAGTCACATCGAATGAATGACCCGACGCAAGCAAATAAAGCTTCTTTCTCTCGGGGTGATGGAGTAATGCACAAACAGAGCTGTAAGTTTGTGTCAACGCGCCCTTACTTCTTGTATAGGACATAATTCTGCATCCTGGAAAAATCGTTGCCATACATTAGCTCAATTGAAAACAAATAGTATTATCTCTGAATGAAGGTTCGAGAAACGCTTCCACTGCCATGGTGGCCGGTTTTGCATGCGCAACGGCCGACAATAATATCTCCTCCGCTGCCCTGCCCTCTGAAATACCCGGGATGCCCACGATGCCATAGCTGACAGAACCATTGGGCGTTGTAATACCTTTTGCATTGAACCACGATTGTATGGCCGTTCCTGCGCCGATCTTTGAAAGAAGCGCAAGAAAATCGTCAGAGGGATACATGTTAGGATGCACATCCCACAGGGCGATGACCAGAAAAACCTCACTGTTGTTGGCATATTTTCCGATGAGGTCCACAGCGCGTTTATAAGTATACTGTGTAGTGAGGCCATCAAATATAAAGCTGCCCGTTACCAATGTCTCCAGTGTATGACGGCTGATGGCGGCTACCTGGATACCGGGGCCCTGGAACTCCGGCTTCTTCAGGCTCTTTCCATTCACATCGATATATCCGGAAGCCTTGTTCATGGCTCCTTTTCCGATGATCTTGATGCTGATGTGATTATTGGTGTAATAATCCAGCGCTTCTTTCATAGCATCGTACTGGTTATCGCTGAACAGGTTGTAGATCGGTTTTAAATTGAAAGAGATCGGCATGGGTGCGCGTCTTACATCGCCCAACCAAGCTTCGAACACGTCGTTGAAGTTTGATCCGTAGCCCGGCAGTATGGCGTTCAGGGTTGAGTTGGGGCCGATAGCTTTCAGCTTGACGGTACGTCGCTCCGCCCATTCCTTGCCTACGCTGGACCATGCAACCCCTGCGCTGGCTTCGCCGCTGACAAACGCTGCATTGAATTCAAGTTTCAGCTTGGCGGAGATATCCGTGCTTGAATAGCTGTACGATTTGTCGATATACATGCAGTAGTCCATTCGTCCACCCATTTCAACGCCATATACATAGTGCGTTCCATACTTCTCGAAAAACCTTATGAACCGCCGTACATTGTCATTATTGGCGCGATCAAATTTTTTGGGCAGGTTCAAAAAGTCAGGGTCCTTCAAAACATGTTGGTCGAGGCTATTGGCAGAATCGTCGATCAGCTGAAGCCTGAATGAGCTCGACTTCATCATTAACAGCGCCATGTGATGTTCAGAGGTGGTGTTCCGCACCTCGGAGAATTGCGCATCGAATTCGCCACCGAAGGCAACCGAGCTTCCTTTTACGTTCAGCTCCATTGACAGGGAGCTCGAAAAGTCTGATTTAGAGTCGAATGTGATGCAGGTACCATCTTGTTTCCCGGTGGGCTCGGGGTCGGCAACATTCTGTGTCATCACGTAATCGATATCCGCGGCGCTGTCATTCCAGATGCGGTCATCGGGTTTACTGGTATCGAACAATACCGCTTTGGCCGAAGAAGAATCAAGCCTGCCAAAAATGTCAAATCCTTTTCCTAAAATTCCATGTCCTGGAATTGTGCCTTTTACTTTTGTAATGAGCTTTTCCATAGTTATAGGGTTTTATCAAATGATTAAGCAGAGATCAGTCAAAACAGCAGTGTAAAAAAAATGGAGACAGCCAGGATGCCGGATCACGCCCCCGCCTGGCTCGCAAGCCCCCAAACCGCTCCATTCTTGAAAATCGACCTTACAAAGATGCAGCGGACACAACGGTTGGGATGTATGATCTCAGGACAGCTTTGGTAAATTTTCGGACAAACGGGGGGTTAGATGTGAGATTTGAGACAGGAGATAAAGACCGGAATATGTCCTTAAGGTTTCAAGTTTAAGGTTGAAAGTTGAAAGCTGGTTGCGGTTTTTGGTTAGGTGACACACAAAGGCCAGGACACGTCTGATCCATGAATAGGGGCCAAGTTTTCAGTAGCCGGTAAGTTGTGATTGGTTATTTGAGCTCGGGCTTGATAAAAGACCAGTGTGTTTGAATGATCTTCCATTGACCGCTATTATCACGCTGGTATACTTCGGTGCAATTCCATTTGGAGGCAATGTCGCCGTGATATGAAAAAAGATTGAACGTTAATACCGCCATATCATTCACAGCCTGTACGCGGCAGTTAGGCATGTCGTAGTGTGACACGTGTATCTGCCCCCTGATCGGTTCATAGTATTTTTTCAGCGCTTCCAGTCCGTCTAACCTTTGTTCTGTAAAAGGATCAAAGTAGACCACATCGTCGGCGGAAAGCGCAAGATATCCGTCCGGATCACCCTGGTACCATTTTGCCAGGGCAGCCTTTTCCAGCGCAATGATGGTTGCCGATACATCCGTAGTGGGAGTGGTCATTGTTGCCATACACGATCATTTTTCAGGTGCTCAACAAAGGTAGCGCCGCGTTCGAAAGCAGCGTAATAAAAAACCCGGAAGAAAAGACACTTTTTCAGGGATTGGATTGCCTTCGAAATTGAAGGGGTGTGGCGTGGGTATGTGTGCTGAATGTCCTTATGAAATAGGTGGTATTTTCGTAATTCAGCGCGCTGGCAATTTCATCGATGCTTCGGTCTGTATAACGCAACATCCGTTTGGCTTCCAGGATATTTTGATTGAGGATGTATTTTTTGGCGCTGACGCCAAGCTGATCTTTTACAAGGCTGTTCAGGTGGCCGGCCGTGATGTGCAGCTGCCCGGCGTAATACTCAACGGAGCGATGCAGGTGATGATGGGCACTCACCAGTTGCACGAAACTGCTCACATGCCTGTTCATACGTTTTTCTCCAGATGAGGGATAGGCCGACATGAATTTCCTGTTCAGCAGTGCCAGCACCTGGTACAACAACGCCCGAAGCACATGGGTGTCGGTACTTTTGAATACGCTGATCTCGTTTTTTATATCTTCCAGCAGATTTGAAATGGTACGGAGGTCAGCCGGCGTTAGCATCAAAACGTGCGCCGGCGCATCCGAATGAAAGCATGAAAGATGCTTCACAAACCGTGCATCGTTGAAGAACGTGCATAAAAATTCCTCCTCAAAGATCAGCGCATACCCTTTCGGGATGTTATCGATGCGCCACTCCCGGATCTGGTGCGGCGCGCTGAAGAATACACTGCCTGCAACGATGGGCCGTTCACAGTTGTCGATGATGAAGGTGCCCTGTCCTTCAGCAATGATGGTGATATCATAATACGTCAGGCGCTGTACCGGCGAAGAGCGGATGTATTTTTCAAGATCTTCAAGACGGATCAGGTCGATGAGCAGCTCCTCACCGTACTTGGTCTTGAAAAAATCGTATTGCGTGATCATGTGGCATCCATCGCGGATAACCTAATTTAAGAAATACATTTGAGATACAAACGTCTCATCCGTATAGCCATCGATCACAAGTCTCCCACATCTCAAAATCTACCTGCGATTGATCTGAGATAAAATGGTTGGGTCCTTGATCTTATCATCTTCCGCCAGCAGCACAGCCTTGCTGAGGATGACTGAGAGCAGGTGATCTTCTTCAAAGGGCAGGTATACTTTTTCCGTGGGGCCTCCGCCACGCAAGGGCACAATGCACAGGTATTGATCGTTCGGTTCCATCAGAATGTTGCCACTGCCCATGTGGATCTTGTAGGTCCTGAACTTGCCTTTCACTACCAGAAACTTTTTATCGAACGAGCACAGCGGCGCGATCTTCATACTGGGGATCAGATCGCGCAGCACCTGCTCGCGCATCTTTGCTGACTCAGTCAGGTCGCCAAAGGCATACGACTGCCAGTAGGTGTTCATGAAGGGTGTTCCCGAATCATTCCAGTTCGGGTCGTTGCCGATGCTGGTCACACCTACAAAGAGATCTACATCGCGCATCACCTCGGTGAAGGCCAGCGCGGGCACATCATAAAGTGGTATGGGCTCATTGTTATCCCTTACAAACCTCACTTGGTCAGTTGCAACGTGGTTGAAGATACCGGCGTCGTTCGTTTCCATGTGGTGGTCACTGTCTATATAATATTGCGCCGTGATGCCCCACGATGGCAGACGCAGCGTGGGCGTGTTGTGCGAATCCCAGGCGCCCATCAGATGATACATCCATCCACGCTGCTTGCACAATGCAGCGAACTGATGCTGTCGTAAAATGTGCGCGGCATACCGGTTGGAATACAGCTCTGTATTGACCTCCGCATCCGTAAGAATGTATACTTCGCGGAATGCCTGCTTGAAAGGTTGTACAACTTTGTGTTTTCTGATAAAGCTGCGCCAGGCCAGAACCTCGGCGGTGGTAAATCCAACAGGATGCCACAACTGCACGCGTGTGTCGTCGCGGAGCCAGCTGATCTCCTTTTCGTTCACATCCACGATCTTTCCATCCATGAAAAAACCCTGCGCTTTCTGATCGCCTTCATAAAAGTGCCAGATCAGTCTCCTGGCGATGCCGGCGGTGAACGGATGATCGCGATACAGCTCACACCAGCGCCTGAATTGCCACTCTCGCTGGTGCAGGTAACTTTTTTCCACCCTGTCTTTTACTGCGGGAAGCAGTGATTCAATTTCCTTGATCGTGTTCTTTAGATCTTTTAAGCCGGCGATGTAGTGATCTTTGACCTCGGCCGGAACGCTCTTCTGCTTTTTGCCGTCTTTTTCCCAGCTGAGCGTAGCGGTGTCAACATCATAAATGCCTGTAATGTTGCCGAACGCCAGGCTGAGCTTTCCATTCACGATCTCAAAATCGGGCATCGACAACTCCTGCAGCTCATGCTCGGTTACCCCATGCGCTTTTGCCGTGTTAGCGATGTACCGGTCTATCGTTTTCAGGATCGAATTGTTCTTGATGCGCGACTTGAACTTCGAAAGTCTTGAGACTCCGTCTTTCAGCGGTAGCTGACTGAAAGCAAACATACATGCCGACCCCGTTTTGATAGAGATCGAACCGAAGACTGGCTTCTTCTTGTAGGCCCAGGCCGCATAGTCGTCAAGTTGCATGTTCAGCGCCTTGTGATTGATAGTGCCGGCTGCCCATATAAGGCCTCTCAGAATGTTGTGATTTTCATCGCGCAGGAAATCGGTCTTTTCGCGCGTCTGGTGCGATTCCCTGATGATCTCCTTTACCAGGGCCAGCCACGCGGTCAGTGTTTCGGCATATCGCTCCTCTCCAATAGACGCAACCATGGCTCCGGCTTCTTTCAGCCATTTTGCCGAAGGGTCACTTTTGCTCCCGCCTTGCCTGCTATGCCCGAATAATTTTTCCCAAAACTTTTTCTCCTCTTCTGATAAAGTGCTGAAGAATTTCTCAAGCACTTCGCCCCACCGGTCATACTTGTCGTACGCAGTCTCACCCTGGTTACTGAGAAGAAAGGTGATATAATTTTCTCTTTTGGTCTCCGCTGGTGACAGAAAAGACCTGGAACCTCTTAATGACAGATTGAGTAACGCCGATCTCAACCCGGTGGTGACACCTTTCTTTTTGATCTCCCTTTCCAGAATGGATATAAAGGTATTGTTGGGTATCACTTCGGCGAACATGCCGGCTTTGTTCACACGCTTCAACCCTTCTGAGATCGTGATCAGGTCATTATCGTCAAGGTCAAGATCATCCAGCAGCAAAAATCCGATCAGTCTCATGCCGGCCTTCCATGGATCTGGGCCCATGACCTTTCCCTGCGTCACACGGTTAATTGCGAAGAACAGGAAACTCTTGCGCGCTGCCATGTCCATGTTGGGATAAGGCTGATAACTTTTCAAGGGCGCGAACGACATGAGGGCATATCCTTTTTCAGTAGCCAAGGCTTCGGCCACGATCCTCTCGAACATCGCTTCAAAACCGGCGTCAGCTTGTATGCTGGAACTTAAAGAAGCGCTCGCGGCAGACTCCGGGTGTTGACCTCCCGGATCCTTCTTTTTTAAAAAATCGAACATTCCCATAGATGTGGTCAGCCCCCGACAAGAGGCGTCAGTTTTAGAAAGCTTACAGTGGTAGATGATTTTACATGCACTTCCTGATCAAGTGCTTCAGCCTGCTTGTTATCGATCAGCACAAAATATGCGTTCTTTTGAAACGCATCCAGCGCAATATAGACCTGTTTCTCGGGATCGACCTTCTTGCGCACTTTCATCTTATAACCATTCAGCGTGCTTTCCGCATCGGTAGGCTGAACCAGGCCCTGAAAATATTCGGGTAATTTGGCGTTGTAGGCGTCAACCTCAGCGATCACGCGTGCCTCAATAATGTCTTGTACCGTTACCTTGTCGGTTCTTAGGGGAACCCTCATTTCATGGGTGACCTTACCGGCGCCGGTTCTGTCCCTGATTGTCAGGACCACTGTTTCCATAGGACGATTTTTGTTTGAACCAACATACGAAAAAAGCATCTATTTTCTCGGGATGTTTTTTCAATGAGCGTCTGGTGAAAGGTTCTGTAAAAGTTGTATGGAAAAAGTACACTTGCCGCATCCTGGCTTTAAACACTAAACCTATGGCTGAAATATCTCAAAACAACGCCCACAAAAATGGGGGCAAAGTGAGGGCAAAAAAATCATCCACCAGAATAGACATGACCCCGATGGTCGATCTCGCTTTCCTGCTGCTCACCTTCTTTATTCTCACCACCACTTTCAAAAAAGATATGGCTATGGAGCTCCAGATGCCTGACAACTCACCTTCTCCACCGCAGCTGCTCAATGCAGACAAAGCACTCTCCGTGGTGCTCGCCGGTGATAACAAGGTGTACTGGTGGACCGGCCCCGAGCCGCAAGCCAGGTTAACAAACTATTCAAAGGATGGTATCCGGAAAGTCCTGCTCGAGCGACGCAAGGATGTTCCAGACATCATGGTGCTGATCAAACCGATGGACGAAGCTAAATATGAAAATGTGGTTGACGTGCTCGACGAGATCACCATTACCGGCATCACCCGTTACGCGATCATGGATATCACCGACGATGACAAAACGATACTTCCGTCACCTGTGGCAGGGCTGTAAATGAGTTGACAGTTGACAAGAAAACAGTTGACAAAGGTGGGCACTAAGCTAAGAACCTGCGGCTCGATTCACTGTTAGGAGTGTTGGTGAAGAACACCAACACTGGCACCCACTGAACACCAGCACTGGCACCCAACCCGGTTCACTTTGGTCAATTGCCTTGTTGTCAACTGGCAAGATCAGGCGATCTTGGTAGTGGCCAACGTCTGAGACTTTTTAGTTTTAACGATAGCGCTTGTGATCAGTGAAAGGATCAGGCCGGTAACCGGAGCGGCGAAGAAACCGATGATCATAAACGAGCCGAGGTTGAATTGCTGTTGTGCCTCCGCTGCCGTCATTTGTCCTGTTGAGGTTACATACTGGATGGTATTGGCAAACAAGTCGGAAGAAATAACCGAAACAGAGAGCCACGTGGTGATCAGGCCGAGAAAGGCAACAAATACCGAAAGTATCAGCCCGCTGCCCAGCGCCTGCTTATATGAAATGATCCCATCATAATAATTTTTGCGTTTGTCGAACCCCGCCAGCAGATAGAGCACAAAAGCGGGTATCAGGATCAACGTATTGAATAGCTGTCCATATTGAATGGCGGTGTCGTCAAAATTAAGCGCCTTGGCAATCAGCGCCCAGACGAGGTTCATGATAGCGAAGATCAATGACCATTTGATCTCAATCGAAAATCGTTTCATAAGTGTTTTATTTTTTTGGAGTTGAACATTTTACGAAGCGCATGCGGGTCTATCTTTTGGATCGTGTCATGTGTTTCGTTTTTATGGAAGCAAAAATATAAGGTCAGTGAAAGCCAGGCGAGTGGCTATAGCGACAATTTGTAGGGCTGTTTGCGACATTAATGAGAGGAATGTGGTGGATGGAGATTGGAGATGTTGGTGAAGAACACCAACATCGGCACACAGGTGAAGAATACAACATCGGCACGTCAACATCGGTGCAGAGGGGACGTTGGTGAAGAACACCAACGTCGGCACAGTCGGCACACCAACACGACGGTGAGCGGAATGATGGATCCAATTTCGTATCTTTTACGAGGAATTACTGATGATGCGACCGTGTATGAATGGACTAAAGTTTACCGTTGTTGTTTTTGTTCTGTTATCTGTACAAAATGTTATTGCCCAACTTCAGCCGAGAAACCTCGTGAAGCACTGGGGCACGCATGCAGGGCTTTCGCAGGGTGTGGTGAACAGCATTGTTCAGGATAATGAGTCGCTCATGTGGTTCGCCACCGAAGACGGGCTGAACCGTTTCGACGGTTATTCTTTCAAAACCTTCCGCTACGATCCCGACAACAAGTTCAGCATCGCCGATAACTTTATTCAAAGTGTGTTCAAAGATCCCGAAGGAACACTCTGGGTATCATCCCGCAAAGGCTTGCTGGAATTCGATGCAGACCACGAGACCTTTTCGCTTTACAGACACAACTTCAAAGACCACGCCGAC
Source organism: Chryseosolibacter histidinae (assembly GCF_018598225.1). Lineage (GTDB taxonomy): Bacteria > Bacteroidota > Bacteroidia > Cytophagales > Cyclobacteriaceae > Chryseosolibacter > Chryseosolibacter histidini. The sequence goes on from NZ_JAHESF010000008.1 coordinate 184,907, forward strand.
TACACCTTCAATGACGTGAGCTTCATTACACAGGGAAGCGCGGGTAATCTCTGGATCGGCTGGTACGGAAGCGGGTTCGCGTCGTTCAATAAAAAGACCAAAACCTTTGTGCCTTATACACCGGAAACTCTGCCCGGGCTCTCCAACGAAAAAACGGTGGCCCTCATGGAAGACCGCTTCGGGTTGTTATGGGTGGCTACACAGCAGGGAGCGCTCAACGTATTCCGCGTAAGCAAAGGTGAAGTGATCGGCAAGCTCGACCACCTTAGCCACGGCTTCCAGGAACTGTCGTCTAACGTGCAGTGCCTGGCAGAAGACAGGTTTGGAAACGTATGGATCGGCACCAAGAGAGGCCTGGTGGTGTATAAAAGACAGGAGAATAAATTCTTTGCGTTCACGGGTAACAAGCTCGCGGTTTCCGGCGCGAATGTGTTCTCCCTGCTGGCCGACAGCAACGACAACCTCTGGATCGGTACACAGGGGGGCGGCCTGTACCAGCTCGACCTGCGTCAGTCTGCCACACGACCGCTCAGCGACTTCATCATTGTGCGCATCAAAAGCCTCAGCGACTTCGACATCTCGAAACGCACCATTCAATCCATTTACGAAGACAAAGACAAGAACATCTGGGTGGGCACTTTCGGAGAAGGTATTTACCTGGTGAGCAGCAGTAAAGAGAACTTTATCAGGATCCAGAAACCGGTGTATGAAAATTCGGCGATGAGCTTTGTTGCCTATTACGGCATCTGCTACGACCCGGAAGGAAATCTCTGGCTGGGCACGGATGGAAACGGCATCTACAAATCCGATCTCTATGGAAATACGCTGCAGCATTTCTCCGTAGAAAACAACAACGGCCTGCGCGACAACGCCATCTTATCGGCCTTGTGCGACAGCCGGGGCAGGCTCTGGTTCGGCTCTTATTCGCAGGGACTGTTCCTGTATGACCGATCGAAAAATTCTTTTATCAATTACAAATATCAGAATGCACAACAGGTGAAGACCGGTGGCAACGATGTGCGCGTGATCTTCGAAGATTCGAAAGGTAATCTTTGGATCGGCACCAACCGGGGCGGGTTGTGCTTATTGAACGAGCAGGAAAGGTCGTACGCCAATCCGCCGCATTTCCGCGGGGCGATGCGCGAGGGCGACATCCGTTCCATCACCGAAGATGCACAGGGCAATTTATGGATCGGGTGTTATGGCGACGGCATCTATTCTTATTCACCTTCCACCCAAAAATTCCAGCGGCACTTCAACGATCCGCGTTCGGAAGAGCAGCTGAAGAACGATATCGTTTTTGCCGTGAAGGCAGACCGGAACGGCAACATCTGGATGGGCACGGGCGGCGGAGGCATCTGCGTTTTCAATCCGCGCAAGCGCACATTCAAAAGATATACGGAAAAAGACGGGTTGGCGAACAACACCGTTTACGCGGTGCTCACCGATCATGCGGATAATGTGTGGATGAGCAGCAACGCCGGCATTTCGAAGCTCGATGTGAGCAAAAATAAATTCTTCAATTACGGCGCTTCCGACGGCTTGCAAGAGGGGCAGTTTCATCCGGGCTCGGCGCTCTTCAATGGCGTGGGCGGATACATGTGCATGGGTGGCACGCTTGGCCTCAATGTTTTTTTTCCTGACCAGGTGACCGATGGCCTGAAGCAGCCCCAGATCATGCTTACAGGATTTTCGCTCTTCAACAAACCTGTACACATCAACGACAGCCTCGAGGGCAACGCCATCTTAACACAGGTTATCCACCACACCGACAACATCACCCTGAAGCATGACCAGAACGTGCTCACGTTCGAATTCGTGGGCCTGAACTACACGTATCCCGAGAAAAACATTTACGCTTACAAACTGGAGAACCTCGACAACGACTGGAACTTCGTGGGCAACCAGCGATCGGCCACCTACCGTTATCTGAACCCGGGCACCTATGTTTTTAAAGTGAAGGCATCGAACGTTGAAAATGAATGGGGCAATACCTTCGCCAGTGTGGCGGTGACCATCAGGCCGCCTTTCTGGATGACCCCGTTGGCGTATTTTCTTTACATGCTCACCACCTGTGCCATTGCTTATGTTATCATTCATTTCCGCGCCAAGCAGCTCAAGCTGAGAAGGAGGCTGAAAATTGCCAAGCAGCAGCGCAAGCATGAACGGCACCTGGTGCAGCAGAAGCTCACGTTCTTTACGGAGATCTCGCACGAGTTCAAAACACCGCTCACGTTAATGATCGGCCCCCTCGAAGAGATGATGGCGAAAGAATCTGTCGAAACCGCCGCAGGCAGAAAGCTGAGAATGGTATACCGCAATGCGCACAAGCTGCTCAACCTCATCAACAAGCTGCTTGATTACCGGAAAATTGAAAATGGAAAGGTGATCCTGAAAGTAAGAGAAGACAACATCGTTTCTTTCGTGGAAGAGATCTGCGCCACGTTCAGGGAGCTGGCCAACCACAAGAACATACAGTTTCATGTTCAGGCAGACCAGCCTGAGATCATGCTTTGGTTCGACCGCGAGAAGATCGAGATGGTGCTCAACAACATTATTTCAAACTCATTCAAGTACATCGGCCAGGGCAACGAGATCAGCGTTTACGTGACGCGGCAGGTGAACGACAAATTCCCGAAAGGCAGGGCCTGCATCAAGATCAAAGACAATGGCGTGGGCATACCTAAAAAACACCTGGGTAATATTTTCGACTGGTTCTACAAAGGAGAGAACTACGGTGCCATGAGCTCGGGTATCGGCCTCTCGCTTGCGCGGAAGCTGGTGCACCTGCACAAGGGAGAAGTGTTTGTAGACAGCGTGGAAGGAAACGGATCTACCTTCAGCATCAAGATCCCGCTGGGGAACGAGCACTTCAGGCCCGAGGAGATCGTTGCCACGCCAGCCCTCGAACAGGACACAGCCACAGCCTTCAAAACAGATTTCCTGCTGCATGACGATCGTGAAGAAGGGCATTCCAAAAAAGGATACAAGAGCATCTTGCTCATCGAAGACGATGAAGAGATCCGCGGATTCCTGAAAGAGTATTTTGAGAAGGAATACAAGATCTTCGAAGCCGCCAATGGAAGCGAAGCGCTTGACGTAGCCGCACAACATCACCCCGACCTGATCATCAGCGACGTGATGATGCCCGAAATGGATGGCATCGCCTTCTGCAAAGCCATTCGCAGCAGCATGCGCACAAGCCACATTCCCCTAATATTGTTAACCGCCAAAACCAGTCTCTCCGATCACAAGGAAGGTATCGAAACAGGCGCCGACGCTTACATCACCAAACCTTTCAGTCCGGAGATCCTGCGGTTGACGGTTCACAACCTGCTGCAATCGCGCGAGAACGTGATGCGTTTCTACCGCAACCTCTTCACCGCCGACGTTCAGCAGCCGGCCGCCAAAAATGCCAATGCCCTGGATGAAAATTTCCTGCGCACCATTTATGAGAAGCTCATCGCCAACCTCGACAAGCCGGAATTCAACATCAATGAGCTGTGCGACGAGCTGAGCATGAGCCGTTCGCTGGTATATAAAAAAGTGAAAATGCTCACGGGCCTTTCGCCTATAGAATACATCCGCTCGCTGAGAATGCAGGAGGCTGCCAAGCTGCTCAAGACCAAACAATACAAGGTGTTTGAAGTGGTTTATATGGTGGGCTTCACTGACATGAAATACTTCAGGCGCTGTTTTACGAAAGAATTCGGCTATTCTCCTTCAGATTTTATCAAACAAACAGAAGAAGGAAAAGTCACTGGTCAGTAGTCTATGGTCTATGGTCCATAATCCATAGACTATTTGTTAGACTGGTGACATTATTACGGCTGCACCGAGTAACCGCAACTCCATCCCCCGATCAATCGAAAGACTCCCGTCGTTGGTCATGTCATTTCAACACTTAAAAGAGTTTGATCGATTAATGTACTATTCCAGGATTGGAACTGAAACACACCGGTTAAAAAATCATGACGCCCTCAACCGGCCACCTGGCAACCGGTAACTGGCAACCATTACACAATACCTGATCTGCCATGGGTGAAGTGGCGGAACCTTTTTGTCCACCCCGACAAGTGGCTAATTCTTGCGGAAAAGCCCTTCTGCACTACATCCGTGCCCCCTTTTATAACAGTTAGCACCCCTTTCCAGAAAACGTTTTCAATGACATTTACAAACGTTTGAGTCGCCATTATCCCCCAGTCATTTTCAATTAAACCCAATAATTATGATTAAACGTCTACCCAGAAGAATCGGACGGATCGCCATCATACCGGTGGTGGTCTTGTTGCAATTCAGTTGCCATTTCCTGTATGCGCAGGAAAGTAAGATCAGCGGAAAGGTGCTGGCAGAGAACGGAACCGCCCTGCCGGGAGTTAACGTGATAATAAAAGGAACCTCCATTGGCACCACCACCGACGCCGATGGTTTGTTCGCGCTCAACGCCCCGAACCAGAGCGCTGTACTTGTTTTTTCTTTCATCGGTTACAAAACCACAGAAGTGCCGGTGGGCTCGCAGTCGTCTTTCGAGATCAAGCTGTTGCCGGATGTGGAGACCCTCACTGAAGTTGTGGTGGTAGGTTATGGTGAGACCAAAAAAGAGTCGCTCACCAGCGCCATCACATCTGTGAAAGGTAAAGAGCTTGTGAAGAGCCCGCAACCCAACCTTTCAAACTCCTTTGCAGGAAGGGTTTCTGGTGTGGTGGCCAGCACAGCAACCGGCGAACCCGGCAGCGACAACGCGCGACTGCTCATCCGCGGCCAAAGCACCACGGGAGACAATTCTCCCCTTGTGGTGATCGATGGTGTTGCCAACCGGTTGGGCGGCCTCGAGCGTTTGGATCCCAACGACATCGAAAGCATCTCGGTGCTCAAGGATGCCTCCGCTGCAATTTACGGAGCACAGGCTGCCAACGGCGTGATCCTCATCACCACCAAACGCGGCTCGACATCCACAGGGCCTGTTTTCAATTTCACTTATAACCAGGGCTTCGCAAAGCCAACCCGCCTGCCCGAGATGGCAGACGCACCAACGTACGCGCGCATCCTCAACGAGATCCAGTACTATCGCAGCTCATCCGGCGGATTGAACCAGATCTATTCTGAAGAGGAGATCCAGAAATTTTCCAACGGTTCCGATCCCATCAACTATCCGAACACAGACTGGATCGACGCTGTAATGAAATCTGTTTCGTTACAAGATCAGCAGAACCTCTCCATCGCTGGCGGGGGAAGTGATGTACAGTATTTTGTTTCCCTGGGAAGAAGGCACCAGGATGGCATCTACAAGAACACCAACCTTGAATTCGAACAATTCAACATCCGCTCCAACATCGATGTAAACCTGACGAAGAACCTGCGGATGGGCATCGACCTTTCGGGAAGGATCGAAGACCGCGTGTTCCCCACGGAGAGCGCCGGAAGCATTTTCAGGTCAACCTTCAGAACGTATCCTGTGCTGCCCGTATATTATCCCGGCGGATTACCTGCTCCCGGCATCGAAGCGGGTCTCAATCCCGTGGTGATCGCCACATCGAAGGCAGGCTCCGACAAGCAGCCCAAAACAGTGCTCAACTCGTTGCTCACCCTCGATTATAAGCTGCCCTTTGCACCGGGTTTGTCTGTAAAAGGTTTTTATGCGCACGACCGGATCTTCGACGCGCGCAAATTGTTCCGTACGCCCTGGACTGTTTACACGTTGAACAGCAGCACCAATCCCGTTACGTTCGATCCCGTGCAGCGCGGACCTGTTACAGCAGAGCTGACACAACGCGAACGCAATGACCGCCTCAGCACAGCCAACATCAGCCTCAACTATGAAAAATCGATCGGCTCTAATTTCATCAAAGCCTTTGTCGCTTACGAGCAGAATGTACAGGAGGCCGATTGGTTTGAAACTTTCAGAAGGGGATACCTCTCTCCGCTGATCCCCGAGATAGACCTTGGCGGTTCGGCTCCTGAAGAGCGGACCAACAGTGGCAACAGCGAAAGGTTCACCCGTCGTAATTACTTTGGCAGGATCTCATTCGATCATAATCAACGTTACCTTGCCGAAGTGCAGTTCCGCTACGACGGGTCATCGAAGTTCATGAAAGGCAACCAGTACGGTTTCTTCCCCAGCGCCTCCGTTGGTTGGAGGATCTCGGAAGAATCGTGGTTCGATGTTTCCGCCATCGGAAATTTGAAGCTGCGCGCGTCTTACGGATTGTTAGGTAACGACAGGATCAGGGCATTCCAATACCTGAACACCTTCAACCTGAGAAGCAGCAACTATGTGCTGGACGGTACACCTGTGCCCACATTCGGTATCCTGCAGCTCGCCAACCCTGACATTACCTGGGAAACTGCCCGCAAGCTCGACATTGGTGTAGAGACCACGTTGTTCGGCAAGCTGACGCTCGAGTTGGATTATTTCAGCGAACGCAGAACCGATCTCTTGATCCCACGCACCGGCTCGATCCCTTATGTGTCGGGTATTGTGAACGAATACCAGAGTGGCAATCCGCTAACGCCATCACCCATCATCCCTGACGAAAATATCGGCGAGGTGAAGAACAGCGGCGTGGAAGCGCAGCTCGGCTACAACCACGATATAGGTGATGTACACCTGACGCTGGGTGGTAATATCACTTACAACAAGAGTGAAGTTGTTTATATGGATGACTCCGATGGAATTCCTTCGTACCAGCGGCGTGAAGGGCGTCCTTTGGGTGCGCAGTTGTTCTACAAAACAATGGGCATCTTCAAAACGGTGGAAGACCTCAACGGTTATCCGCATGTGCCCGGCGCCGGCCCTGGTGACCTGATCTATGAAGACGTGAACAAAAGTGGCAGCATCACGGCAGACGACAGGGTGATGCAAAGTCTAAGCAACGTTCCGCAGATCGTGTATGGATTCACGGCTGCCGCATCTTTCAGGAACTTCGATCTCACCATTCTGCTGCAAGGCCAGGCGCGATCAGTACAATATGTGCTCACCGAAGCCGGTGAAGTGGGTAACTTCTTCAATTCATGGGCATCTAACCGCTGGAGCCCGTCGAACCCCAACGGCACGTACCCGCGCGTGGATGTGCGCACCTCATCGAGCATCAACGGCGCGTTGTACAAGAACGATTTCTGGCTGTACAACACCTCGTTTATGAGGATCAAAAATGTGGAGCTGGGATATAACTTTTCAACGGCGGCTTTCGAGCGGCTGAGATTGAAAGGTGCGCGTCTCTATGTGAACGCCTTCAACCTCGCCACTTTCAGCAAGGTGAAAGACTTCGATCCGGAAGGCCAGAGCGAAAGCGGCCAGTTCTATCCGCAGCAGCAGATCTACAACGTTGGTGTAAACCTCAAATTCTGAACGCATGAAAAAGATTTCATTATATATTCTATTGGCAGCTGCTGTAACGGTGCTGTCGTGTAACGATGATTTTCTCAATGTTACGCCCACCTCACTGACGGATGAGGCCATCTGGAAAGATGCCGGCCTGACGGAAGCTTATATCATCAACCTCTACACCGGCATCCGCCTGACGGACAAAGAGGCGAGCAAGGATGAACGATACATCGGCTTTGGCCGTGGCTTTCACTGGGCCATGTATGCTTCGGTGACCGATGAAGCGGTGTACAGCAACAACGACCAGACCTACCTGGTGCAGCGGGCAGAGCTGAGCCCCAGCAACTACGGATGGATGAGCACCGTGTGGGGAAGAAGTTACAGGAGCATTCGTGAAGCCAACCTGGTGTTGGAAAAGATCCCGTCTACCCCCCTCACGGAAGAACGCAGGGCCATGCTGGTAGCGGAGATCCGTTTCATCAGGGCGTTCCGGTATTTCGATTTACTGAAAGGTTTTGGCGGTGTGCCCATTGTTGGCGATGAGGTGACAGAGCTTACCGATGATTTTACACCGCTCTATCAACGGAAAAGTATTGCGGAAACCGTAAGCTACATTGTAAACGAGCTGAATGCCGTGATCGGTACATTGCCGAATGAAGCGGGAAGCACCTGGGAACGGGGAAGGGCAACAACACCTGCTGCCATGGCGCTGAAGTCACGCGTGCTGTTGTATGCAGCCAGTCCGTTGTATACCGGCGGCACCAGCGATGTTTCCAAATGGCAGGCGGCCGCCACCGCCGCGAAAAATGTGATGGACCTGAACAAGTTCAGCCTGGTCACCAATCTTTCAGCCAATCCTGCAGAGAACTACAGGTTGTACTTCGTTGCACCGCCAACCACCACCGAAGATATTTTCTTCAGGGAATACACCAACACCAGTCCTTCGATGGCCATGGAGCGCATGAACGCACCGAATGGTTACGGCGGATGGGGCGGCAACTGCCCGATGCAAAACCTGGTGGATGATTATGAGATGACCAACGGGTTGCCTATTACAGATGCCGGGTCAGGTTACAATGCGCAGAACCCTTATGTAAACCGCGACCCGCGTTTCTATGGCACCATCTTGTACAATGGCGCAGACTATCGTGGCAGAAAAATCGAAACTTTCCTTCCCGGAGGCAAAGACAGTCCTGACGGAAATGAGCCCTGGAACTCATCGCCTACCGGTTATTACCTGAGAAAATTCCTGAAGGAGACCATTACGCTTGACGACTGGAGCAACATGGGCACGGCAACCTGGCGTTACTTCCGCTATGCAGAAATACTGTTGAACTATGCCGAGGCGCAGAACGAGGCAACAGGTCCTGACCAGTCTGTGTATGATGCGGTGAACGCCGTGAGATTGCGCGCCGGGATGCCTGCGCTTCCGGGAGGTCTCTCAAAAGACCAGATGCGTGCAAGGATCCGGAACGAACGGCGTGTGGAGCTGGCGTACGAAGAGCACCGTTACTTTGATGTAAGGCGCTGGATGATCGCAGATGTGCAGGAGAACGAACAGGCCAGCGGCATCTCCATCACAAAGAACGGCGACGGCTCTCTTACCTATGCCACCAAAGTAGCGCTGACCAACAAAGCTTTCAAAACACAGCACTATTGGTTCCCGATCCCGATAGAAGAGATCAATGCTTCGAAGGGTGCGATCACGCAAAACCCCCTCTATGAATAATCCGCCGATTAGTTTGGGTTAATATGTGGGAAAAGTAAGGTGAGGGCTCCAGGAGCCTTCACCCCTTTTAAAATCAGCATCCGTTATCCAAAAGAATTTTTCAGCAAGATCCGCGCAATGGTTCGGCATCTCACGGGCCGGCTGCCAGGGAATGATCATTCAAATTTTCAAAAGTGTAAACCAAAGAGATGAGATACCACACTACAATTTCACCACTGCTTTTAACGCTCGCGTTTGTTTTTTCGGGATGCTCGAAAAGCGAAACCGCCGAAACGACTCCCGGGGATACAAAAAATGCCATGGTGATCCACCTCGACAGCAGGAAACAAATCATCAGAAGCTTCGGTGCATCGGATGCCTGGACCTGCCAGTACATCGGCACATGGCCCGACGCAAAACGGAACCAGGCAGCAGACTGGTTGTTCAGCATGGGAGAAGACGAGAACGGAAAACCCCTGGGCATTGGGTTGTCGCTCTGGCGATTCAACATCGGTGCCGGCAGTGCAGCACAAGACAACATCGGTGACGAGTGGCGAAGAACGGAAGGTTTTCTGAAAAATGACCTCACCTACGACTGGTCAAAACAGGCGGGGCAGCGATGGTTCATGCACGCGGCCAAACAAAGAGGCGTGAGCCAGTTGTTGGGATTTACCAATAGCCCACCCGTGCAGCTCACAAAAAACGGGAAAGCTTTTTCCAGCAATGGCGAGGAAGCCAACGTCGGCCAGGCTAACTATGTACGTTATGCCAGGTTTCTGGCGGATGTTTCAAAACATTTGAGTGATGAAGGTGTTCCGCTCACGTACCTGAGTCCTTTTAACGAACCGCAGTGGGACTGGACCGGCAACGGGCAGGAAGGCACACCCTATAAGAACACGGAGATCTTTGCCATCACCCGCGTCCTGGATTCGCTGCTGAGCGTGCAAGATCAGAACGTCAAGATCCAGATCGCGGAAGCAGCCAAGCTGAACTATCTTTATGAAAAGGCCGACAAGGCTTTGCGTGGTGAACAGATCAGCCAGTTCTTTTCACCAGCGTCTCCTTTGTATACGGGTAATTTTTCGCATGTGGATAAGGTGATCTCCGGTCACAGCTATTTTACCACGGCGCCGGCCGAAACGATGGTAAGTGTGCGGCAGAAAGTTTTCGAAGCGATACAACAGGCACCCACGCCACTTGAATTCTACCAAAGTGAGTACTGCATCCTGGGCGACCAAGAAGAAGTGAAGGGAGCCGGAAAAGATACCGGTATCATTCCCGCGTTGTATGTGGCCAGGCTCATCCATCACGACCTCACCGTTGCCAATGCCGCCGCGTGGCACTGGTGGCTGGCCGTTTCTGTTTATGACTACAAAGATGGTTTGATCTACGCGGATAAGCACAAGACCGATGGCGCCGTTGAAGACAGCAAGCTGTTGTGGGCACTTGGCAACTACAGCAGGTTCATCCGCCCGGGTGCACAACGGGTTGCTGTCACCGCTGACAATGTGAACATCAGCAACGCCAACGGCATCATGGCATCGTCATACATCGATGACCATCAAAAACAGGTGACCACTGTGATCATCAATTATGGTAATGCGGAATCAACGCTTTCTATCAAACTTGAAGGTGGATCGGTAAGCTCATGGAAGCCGTACATCACCGGTGCCGCTGAAGATGAAGACCTGAAACCGCTGAACGAGATCGCTGCAGAAAATGAAATTGTGATCCCGAAAAGATCGATCGTTACGCTGGTGGGAAAACTGAATTGAGAGGTCCACGGTCCACAGACGACAGTCCACAGACGACAGTCCACAGCCTTGTGGTGTGCCTCACCAATCGTACCTCGTATTTCGTACCTCGTACCTTCGGCTTTCGATAGCCCTTCTGACGATTAAATCGGAAGGGCTTTTTCATGGCTATCCCCATCGAAATTTCCTATCTTTATTACGAGACCAACCCCTCGAAGGCAACAGCGATGACTATTTCAATGAACATACTTTTGTTCGTTGTGGGCGCCGGCATCCTGCAGGCGATCTTTCTTGCCTGCCTGATCTTTTTTTATCCGAAAGGCGATCGTTCGGTAAATGCTTTTTTGGGATGTTACACCCTGTCGATGTGCATTCCGATGTTTGCGCCTATTGTTCAACATTTCTCCTCATGGCAGCGGCTGATGTTCCTCGATCCGTTCCTGTTGTTGACGGCCCCGTTCCTGTACCTGTACGTCTGCAGCTTCAAAGAGAAAATAACGTTCGGCAAGGCATGGCCGCATTTTGTGCTGTTCATGCTGATCGTCATCTATGATTATTACCTGTATGTGAACCTGGCGAGCCACTATCCATTAACGCAGCAGGTGCCGATGGAGGTTATTCATCATCCATCCGTCATGGCCAGGGTCTTTATCAGGATCGGGCAAATGATCGTATATTCATTGATGGCGGGCAGGGTGCTTACTGCTTACCAGCGATCGATCCGGCATTTGTTTTCCGAGACCAGCAAGATCAGCCTGGCCTGGGTAAGATGGCTGATCAACGGCTACTTCATCCTGACGATGATGATGGCCATCCTTTATTCGCTCATCCTGCGCAACCCTGAGAACTTCGGGCTGCTCATTCTGATCAATACAGCGCTCGTCACGCCTTATCTGTATGCGGTTACTTTCAAGGGTGTAACACAACCTACGCTGTGGCAGGTGAGTCACGGCCGCGATAAAGACACAGTGCTGCAGGAGATCCGCGAAGCGGAAGAAACTGAATTGCTGGTACAACAGGAACCGGAAAAGCTGAAGCCTGCGCCCGCCAGCGAAAAAATGAACGACATCGTAGCCAGAACGCTCGAGCTCATGACAGACGAGAAACTGTATCTTCAGACCGAGCTCACGTTACAGGATCTTGCCGACAAGCTAAAAACTCCTTCGTACCAGGTTTCACAAGCCATTAACGATGGATTGCAAAAAACTTTTTACGACCTGGTCAATGGCTACAGGGTGGAGGAAGCCAAACGTTTGCTGCTCGATCCTAAAAGCAGGGCCAACAAGATCCTGGCCGTTGGCTTCGACGCCGGATTTAATTCAAAGACCACCTTCAACACAGTGTTTAAAAAATTCACCGGGCTCACACCGAGCGATTTTAAAGAGCGCCACCAGCCCGAACCTGCCGTAGCCTGATCTTCTTTCGGTAACCCGAACCCGCTGCACCTGGATGTCATCTATTGACACTTCAAATTGAAATCCCGACAGGTCGATGAATGTCTGCGCCCTGATGGCAACGGATCTCCGGCGTGTTGCGTTTCCGACCCCCATAACCAATGAATTGTAGCCGGGTGATGTACGGACTTTGAAATCCGAACCGGAACAGCGTTCGGATTGGCCAACCCGAACCTCTTTGCATAGTCGCACCCCAAACATTCGCCGTAAACACAGCCATTCAGATGACAAAACATGCAATGGTGATGGCAGCCATTTGACCAGGCCTGGATAGGAGTGCTGCCGTGCATCATCTGAAATGAAAGTGATCAGTAAAAAGTTGAAACAAATCTATCATCCATGAAAAAATTACTAACCCTGATGTTCTTTCCTGCGCTCAGCCTTTGGTGCTGGAACGCAGCTGCCCAAACGTACGCCCTTGAAGCGTGTATCAAGATCGCCCTCGACAACAATCAGCAGTTTAAAAACAGCCAGCTCGAAAGCCAGGCGGCTGACTATCGCATTAAAGAAGTTAAAAGCGCGCTGATGCCCACCATCGATGTTGTGGGTCAGCTGATGTACTACCAGGACCTGCCCGAACAATATGCACCCGCTTCGGCTTTTGGAGGTCCCGAGGGTCAGTACAAAAAGCTGAGCATGAACATGAGCCAGACCACTTCAGGCAACCTGCAGATGTCACAAACCATTTTTAATCAAACCGTCATCACGGGATTAAAAGCTGCCAAAGCGGTGAAAGAATCCTCCGCACTCCAGCAGAACGTGGTACGCGAAAACCTGGTCTACAACGTCACTGCCAATTATTACAACATCCAGGTGTTGAACGACAACCTCGCACGACTGGCAGAGAACATCGCGAACCTCGACAAAACCGCGCAGATCAATAAAGTGCTCAAAGACAATGAGCTCGTTTCATCCAACATCCATAACCGCATATTGATCAGCCTCGAGAACCTTCGCAATCAGTACGACAACCAGAAGCTGCAGCTGGATAAAAGCATCACCACACTGAAATATCTGATGAATATGCCCATGGACCAGTCGCTGGTGATCGACGCTTTCAATTATACGGAAGTGCTGCAAGCGATCGAAGAAGAGGATATTGCTCAGCGGCCCGACATCCTGCTACAGCAGTCACAGGTGCGGCTCGCCGAGCTGGAAAAGAAAAGTGTAGCAGCCGGTTATTTTCCGGTGTTATCGAACCGGTTCTCTTACGGCTACACAGGTTATTATGACGATTTCGCACCGCTTAAACAGATCAACAACGACTGGATCAGGAGCAGCTACTTTGTGCTCACGCTGAAGATCCCCGTGTTCGATGGTTTCCAAAAGCAGAACCAGCTCCGGCAAAAAGAGATCGCCATCCAGAAGAACATCAACACATTGGCCATGATGAAAAGCAGCGCCAGCAAAGAGGTTGAAGACGCCGTGAAGAACTACCAGACCAATAAGAACCTGGTGGTGAACAGCAAGAACAGCCTCGACCTCGCCGAACAACTGTTTACCAGCGCACAATCGGAGTATAAGAACGGCATCACTTCGATCACCGAGCTGCTCGACGCTCAGAACGATCTTTCAAACGCCCGCACCAATTACAGCGCCGCGCTCCTGAATCTCAAACTGGCCGAGCTGTCGCTGAAGAAAGCCAACGGAACCCTGATCAGATCTTAACACAAAAAAATCAACTCAATCATGAAAGCAAAAATTATCATCACCACCGTTTTTACACTCCTGTTGCTCACCGTAACGTTGAAGCTGCGCAGCAACAAACACACAGTTGAAGAAAATGTATATCGTCCGGACGCCCATAAAAAAGTACCGGTGCAGGCACACATCACCGCCTTGAAAAGTTTGAACAAACAATTCTCCTATACGGGCACGTTCACCGCCAACCGCGAAGTGATGCTCGTGCCCCAGGTACACGGACAAGCCGTGGGTGTCTTTTTCAACGAAGGCGACGTAGTGAAAAAAGGAACGTTGCTGGTTCAGGTAGACGATGACCTGCTTCAGGCACAATACATGGCCGCGGACGCCAACCACCAGACCGCCAAACGCAACCTTGAGCGGTACGAGAACGCTTCTGAAAGCGGTGGTGTGAGCAAGCTGCAGCTGGATAACTTCAGGCTGAGTCTTACGAGCGCCGAATCACAGCTGAAGCAACTCGCCAAGCAGATCGACCTCAGCAGAATTATCGCACCTTTTACAGGCACCATTACCCTGCGCGATGTGGAGCCGGGTTCTGTAGTGGGTGGCAGCCCTGTGGCCAGGATCACCGACCTCACCCAGCTGAAGCTCGAAATATCGGTACCGGAGAAAGAGGTGGTTTTCTTCCGCGAAGGCGAAACGGCCGAAGTGGTTACTGACATCTATCCCGGCAGGAAAATAACAGGCACCATCGATTTCGTGGCCGACCGCGCCGATCATGCCCACAACTACCTGGTCAGGATCGTCATTGCCAACAACGATCCGGCGGCAGGTCTCAAGGCCGGCATGTATGGCACTGCGCTGCTGAACAAGTCACTCAGTCACGATGCGGTAATGGTACCGAGGGCTGCATTGCTGGGCTCGGCAAAAAATCCCCAGGTATTTGTAGTGGACGCCGAGAAAGCAGTGCTCAGGAATATTAAAACAGGTCAGGCGATCGATGAATCAGTAGAAGTGCTGCAAGGTTTGCAAGCCGGTGAGGTGGTGGTGACAACAGGTCATATCAACCTCGCCGATGGATCGAGCGTCGCCATTATCAAATAAAGAAATTTTAAAATCCGGTCATTTATGAACTTAACTGAAATATCGATCAGAAGGCCCTCGGTCATCATTGTGATCTTCGCCGTACTCATGCTGGGTGGCGCATACTGTTACACCACGTTGCGCTACGAGCTGTTGCCGCCCATGGAAGTGCCCACGCTGGTGATCACCACACCGTATCCCGGCGCGGCGCCAACGGAAGTGGAGCAATCTGTAACGAAGAAGATCGAAGACGTGGTGTCGGGCCTCGATGGTGTAAAGAGTATATTGGCGCAATCGTACGAAGGCGTGTCGGTCATCATCGCGGAATTTACAGTGGGCACCGACACTGATACCAAACAGCAGGACGCGCAACGGGCTATCAACAATATCCAGAACACGTTGCCTGAAGATGCAGAGACTCCCTCCATTACCAAAGTATCGCCCAGCGATCAGCCGATCATCGATCTGATGGTGGTGGCAGACCTGAGCGCGCGTGAATCGTTCGACCTGGTGAAGAACGAAATCCTTCCCCAGATCCAGCAGATCGAAGGCATCGGTGAGACACGCCTGCTGGGTGGCCAGGAACGCGAGATCAAAGTGAATGTAGACAAGGATAAGCTCGCGCATTACAACCTGTCACTCTCGCAGGTTACACAGGCCATCAATTCGGCCAACCTCGATTTTCCTACCGGTAAAGTGAAAGACCGCAACGACCAGATCACGGTGAGGCTTGCGGGAAAGTTCGAGTCGATATCAGCCATAGAAAACCTGATCATTACCACCGGGGGAAGCAGCCCCGTGCGTGTAGCCGATGTGGCAGACGTAGTTGACGGCACCAAAGACCAGGCATCCATCAGCCGTTTCAATGGCCAGGAAGGCATCGCCATCAGCATCAAAAAACAAAGCAAGGCCAACGCCGTGAAGATCAGCGAAGAGCTTCGGAAGAAGATCACCTCCATCGAAAAGAAGTATGCAGACAACGGCTTGAAGATCATCATCGCCGACGATACTTCTGAGTTTACACTGGAAGCTGCCGACGCCGTAACACACGACCTGGTGATTGCCGTGATCCTGGTGGCTGCCGTAATGCTGTTATTCTTGCACAGCATCCGTGATTCGCTCATTGTACTGGTGGCCATCCCTGCTTCGCTGCTCTCGACATTCATTGCCATGTATCTGTTCGGTTATTCGCTCAATCTGATGACGCTGCTGGCGATGTCGCTCGTGATCGGCATTCTTGTAGACGACTCTATTGTGGTGCTCGAAAATATTCACCGCCACCTTCACATGGGCAAAGACAAGATCAGGGCAACGCTCGATGGACGGAAAGAGATCGGCTTCTCGGCCATGGCCATCACCATGGTTGACGTAGTGGTGTTCCTGCCCATCGCGCTCATCGACACCATCATCGGCGACGTGCTCAGGCAATACTCCGTAACCATCGTGGTCTCTACACTCATGAGCCTGTTCGTCTGCTACACCATCACACCCTGGCTTGCCTCCCGCTTCGGAAGGGTAACACACCTTGATGAGAAGAAAGCGTTGCATCGTCCGCTGATTGCATTTGAATCATGGGTGAACCGGCTCACCACCTGGTACACAGGCCAGCTGCGATGGACCCTCCGTCACAAGCTGATCACTACCATAGCCGTGATCTGTGCTTTCATAGCAACCATCGCTGTAATGAAGATGGGAATCCTGGGGCAGGAAATGGTGGCCTCTGGCGATCGTGGAAAATTGCTGCTGAAGCTGGAGTACGATAAACGCACATCGCTCACGGAGAATAATATCCGCACGCTTTCCATTGAAAATTATTTACGTTCGCAACCCGAAGTCAGGACCGTATTCTCAAACGTAGGTGGTGCCAGTACATCAGGCGTGGTTGCCACCATTGGAAGCGAGAACAAAACAGAGCTTACGGTAGGCCTGGTGGATGTGGATGAAAGAACACTGACCACCGGCGAGTTCATGATCCGCATCCGCAAAGAGCTTGAATCGGCTTATCCCGGCCTGGAAGTGAACTCAACCGTGATCGGCATCACCAAGTCAGAAGAGCCGATCCAGATCGTGCTCAACAGCGAGCACAAAGGAGACCTGGCGAAAGCTACACGGCAGCTGGAGACGCTGATCAAGAGTATTCCCGGCGCCAACGATGTTTCGGTGAGCGTGGAAGATGGCAACCCAGAGCTAACGATCGGGCTCGACCGCGAAAAGATGGCGCAGCTCGGATTAACGGTAGGGCAGGTGGGCGAGACCCTGCAGAACGCCTATGCCGGAAATACAGACGCCCAATACCGTGTGGGCAACAATGAGTACGACATCAATGTAAGGCTGGATGAGTTCGACCGGAACAATCCTGCCGACGTTGAGAACATCAGCTTCATCAACAACAAAGGCGAGCGCATCGCGCTCACACAATTTGCCAGCGTGCAGCAGAGCAGTGGCCCCTCCATGCTAGAACGCAAGAACCGGAGAACATCGGTAACGATCAAAAGCAACGTGCTGGGCATCACTTCGGGCACACTGGCGGAAAACATCAACAAAAAGATCGCGACTGAACCCCTTCCGACTACGGTAGACATGAACTGGACCGGAGACATTGAACGGCAGGCCGATTCCTTCAGCGCACTAGGCCTGGCGTTGGCGGCGGCCATCCTGCTGGTGTACCTCGTGATGGTGGTGCTTTACGACAGCTTCATCTACCCGTTTGTGGTGCTGTTCTCGGTGCCGGTAGCCCTCATCGGCGCACTCATAGCGTTGAACCTCGCCATGAGCACGCTCAGCATCTTCACCATGCTTGGTGTGATCATGCTGATCGGGCTGGTGCTGAAGAACGGCATCCTCATTGTGGATTTCACCAACCAGCGAAAGCTTGACGGCCTCAGCACCTTCGACGCGCTGATCGATGCAGGGCAATCACGCCTGCGCCCGATCCTGATGACAACCATCGCGATGGTGATCGGTATGCTTCCCATAGCCTTGGCGGATGGTGCCGGTGCCGAATGGAAGAACGGACTGGCCATTGTCATGATCGGAGGCCTGCTTTCTTCTCTGATGCTCACCGTGTTTGTTGTACCGATGGTCTACTACATCGTAGATCGCCTGAAAGACAAACTGAATAACCTGAAGCGAACAAGGCAAGCTTCCGTTGAAGAGATTCTCGATCCTTCGCCTGTGCTGCAACCGGTTCGTTCGGACAACGAAACAATATTATAACAGAAGGCCTGACGGGACAGGGCATAGAAGGCCTCGCAGACAAAACTGCGGGGCCTTTTTGGCGTGTATAGATCGATCTGTCAATCAATCAGTTATCAGGCACTGTTAGCCGGGATGGAACGGTTTGGGCAGCCACCTTGTCTTTATGGTGGTAATTCCAGTAATTATATAAGAGATTTTAGCAATTGTATAATCCGGATAACCGCCGAATTCTCAACTTGCATCACTATGCTAACGCTTCACATCAAGAACATGGTCTGCAACCGCTGCGTGATGGTAGTCAGGCAGGAGCTGGAGCGCCAGGGGCTTCATCCTCAGAAGATCTCGCTCGGTGAAGTTGTGCTTGAAGAAAATGAGCTGAGCGATGCACAGCAGGATAAACTGGATGCTGCCCTGGTGAGTCACGGCTTCGAGCGCATCGACGACCGCAAGGCCAGGCTCATCGAAACGGTCAAGAACAAGATCATTCAGCAGATCCATCACACCAACAAGGTTGACCTGAAACTGAACTGGTCAACGTACCTTGCCGAAGAGATGCACTACGAGTACAACTATCTCAGCAACCTGTTCTCCAGTGTTGAAGGCATCACCCTCGAGCAATACATCATCCGCCAGAAAATAGAACGCGTAAAAGAATTGCTGTTCTATGACGAGCTAAGCCTCAGCGAGATTGCCGACAAGCTTGGGTACAGCAGCGTGGCCCACCTCTCCGCACAGTTCAAAAAAATAACCGGTTTTACTCCTTCCGAGATGAAAAAATCCAGGGAGATCGAGAGAAACAGAAAGCCACTGGATTCGGTTTAAATGCAGAACGCAAAGGCCGCAGAGAAGGCGCAAAGACCGCAAAGATTTTTTTTAACCGCGGAGAATGCGGAGGAGACGCAGCGGCAAAGACATTTATACCTTACAGGAAAGAACCTTCGGGACTTCTGAAACCCGTCACCCTGACTGACGACCGTGTGTCGGCCTGCAGGAACGAAGTATCCCCTGATCGCTTACTGCATACTTAAGAAGTACCTCCTCCGTATGAGGGATGCTCAAAAATTCTTTGCGCCCTTTGCGCTTCATTGCGGTCTTTGCGTGAACTGCATTTTGTCGCTTGCAAATCGCTGCCCGTTTTATAAATTAGGCAACTATGCAGACCCTGAAACAAACGTACCTGGTAGAAGGCATGACCTGCGCCGGTTGTGAACGAACGGTGCAGAAAGTGATCGCCAACATCGAGGGTGTTGCTTCTTCGAGGGTTGATCTTGCATCGGCAACGGTTTTTGTCGAATACGATCCATCGAAAGTCAACATCGAGAACATCCGCGCAGCCGTGAACAAGGTGGGATATAAATTTGTGGGCGAGAGACCTTCCGGCGGGCAAAGGGAAGGAAGTGACGAAGCCGTATAAAAAGCTTGCTTCGAACAAGCTTGTCGCTCAAATTAGAAGTAAATTGCTCCATGCAGGACAAGGGATTACTGTTTATACCTGACATCAGCGGCTTTACCCGCTTTGTGAACGAAACCGATATTGCACACAGCCGTCTGATCATCCAGGAGCTGCTGGAGACCATCATCAACTCCAACGAGATAGGTCTCGAGGTATCGGAAGTTGAAGGTGACGCCGTACTGTTCTATAAATTCTGCAACCCTCCCAGCCTCAGCGAGCTTTTTGCCCAGATCGAAAAAACATTCTGCTCCTTCCACCAGAGCCTCACCTCTTACGAGCTCCGCCGTTATTGCCAGTGCAACGCCTGCATGTCGGCGGTGAACCTTTCGCTGAAGATCATCACACACTACGGCGAGTTCAGCACGTATTCGGTCAAAAATTTCCGCAAGCTCATCGGCAAGGATATCATCGTAGCCCATCAGCTGCTGAAGAACGACATCGACCAGCATGAATACTGGCTGGTGACCACCAACATGCTGGATCAGAAGACGCCGGAGTCGCTTGCCCAATGGATGAAATGGGTAGAGAGCTCCAAGAAAACAGACTCGGGCGAGATCCAGTTCATGTACACGCAGCTGGGTGAGCTCAGGGGCCAGGTGAAAGCTTTGCCTCCTCCCGCCATCGATCTGTCGAAAATGCTCAAGGTGGCATCGGCCTCTCACGAGTATGACACCGGCCTGATCAGGCTGTTCCATGCCGCCGGAGATTTTAACCATCGCCACCAGTGGATGGAGGGCGTGATCAGGGTCGAGGAAGTGGGCCATTTCCTTCCCAGGGTTGGCATGCGCTGCCGTTGCGTATTCAAAGACCGGGAAGTGATCACCACGGCCAGCAGCTACCGCTACAGCACCGAGAGGATCGAATTCAGCGAGACGGAAGAAGGAAGCGGTAACACCACCAATTTCATCCTGGAGAAGCTCGACAACGGCAAGGCCAGGTGCACCCTGACCTATTACCTGAAGAAAAATGTTTTTTCATACACCGTTTTTTTAACGGGCAAGGCCAAAGTCAAAGAACGTTCTTTCCAGCACTCTTTAAAGAATATTGAAAGTGTGCTTCCGCAGATCCAGCTTCCGCCCGGGGTGGAGTAGGGTGAAGCATCTGTTTACCTTGTTACCGTAAAGGGGTTTCCTGAATAAAAGGGACCAACAAAATATAGATGAGAATACCGGCCTTGCTTCTTTTACTCACAGCATTGATTGGCTGCAGTGATAAAAATCCTGAAACAACAACGCATGCCGCAGCCCTCACCGTCATCGATGCAAGATTCCCGCTCAACCTCGGCACCTTTGATCTTAACCAGGGTAACATCGTACAACTGAACGATGGGATCGTATCCGGGATAATGAATACCGTTCAGGATTATTACACCCATGACTGCCTGGGCGACAGCCTGCACACTTACATGGACACGTATATCCGCACCCTTCGTTTACACGATAGCCTGACCACCACTTTTGTGATCTTATTAAAGCATTATCCCTCTGATGAAGTGACCAGTAAGGTGCTGTTTTACGATAACGGGAAAAAAGAGTTCATCGCCGACCCACTGGATTTTAAGATCTACGCCTTGTTCGAGTTCAAGGACGGTGCGTTTACACCGACAAGTTTAAAAACCAGCTTTAACATCGATGGACCGGAAATTCAGTTGGTGGATTTTGATAACGATGGTATCCATGATCTGAAGTTCACCAGGTTATTCCACAATGGAACTTTTAACGCCATTCATGAGTCCATCCTCACCCTTAAAAATTCCCGTGTCGATACGCTTCATTTTGAAGAAAGATCACTCCTGAAAAATGTCTCTGAATAAGAATTCCTACGGCCGGTAAGACTCTCCCTTCGACAGACCGGGGAAAGGTTTTCCATTTTTGTGTAACAGAGATCTCCTGACAAAATCAAGGCTCCCGCCTGGAGCAGGAGCCTTGGCTAATCCCTTTCCTTACTATGAAATATTTTCCAATTCAGGTCGTGAAGGTTCTGATCTTGCGATCGCTCCTCGAGAGTTAGCAATATGCGGTGATAAAAAAGTGTTCCTGCACCTCACGACTGCCGTTCGTATGGAACGCGGTAATCAACATTAATGGTTCGTCGGCATGCTGTTTGTCCGCATCAACTGAGCGTTTCAGATAAACAACCTGCATATGATTCGGAAGCTTAAATCAGGCGAGTACCGGATATACTCGAGGAAGAAAAATTCAAAAACCGGCAAGCGCAGAAACCTCGGTACCTTTAAAAGCAAAGCTGCTGCGCAAAAGCACGAACGTGCGATCCAATACTTTAAACATCATTAACGAGGTAAGATCGTTGGGCGTACGGCTAAAACTCAAAGCACCACCTTTACCCTAAGGTACGCAGGCTGCAATCGATCATAATATTGTAAAAAATTGTCACCACCGGTGCTGGTCCGCTATCATCTGCTTAGCTTTAGTAATATTCTATTCAGTCGTTATTCACCAAAAATCAATGCAGCCATGATCTCCAGCTACTTTAAAACGGCCAGGCGCGTGATCACACGCAACAGGGTATTTTCACTCATCAATATCATCGGTCTTGCAGCCAGCATGTCTGTGGGACTATTATTCATCTCCATTCTCACCGATGTTCTGAAGTATGACCGGTTCCACGAAAAGAAAGACAGAACGGTACGCGTGATCACCAACCATCGCGACAGCCAGAACGAGGTGAAGCTGGCAACGTCATCCTTTGCCCTGGCGCAGGAGATCCGGGATGATGTTCCGGAAGCGGAGACCGTTACAACGGTGGGTTATGGCTTTGGCGGTGATTTTATGTTTGAGAACAAGGTTCAGCCGTTGAAAGGATTTTGGGCGCAACCTTCATTCTTCGACGTCTTTAGTTTTTCCATTGCTGCAGGGTGATGCGTCAACGGCGCTGCGTGAACCGAATTCGGTGGTGATCACAGAATCTGCCGCATTGCGGATCTTTGGTACTACAGACGTTCTTGGAAGGAGCCTGGCCAAAGGTAGCGCTGAACCAGCTAACAATACGGAGTTCATTATTACCGGCGTGATGCGCGGTGTTCCGAAATTTTCGCATATGCAATTCGAAGCGCTGGCATCCTTTTCAACGCAAGATCTGAATGGTTCTGAGCTGAACAGCTGGACGAATGTCTGGGGGAACTATACTTATGTAGTGATGCGTGAAGGTGTGAACACCCGCCAAATCGAGGAAGCGCTTCAGGGGATCGCGGAAAAACGAAACGTAGCCTCCAACAACGACAATCGCCAGGTAATTTCATTCGGCGTGCAGCCTTTGACGAAGATCGTATTTTTCGGACCGCGGCTGGATAACCAGATCGGCTTATCGATGCCAACAAGGTTTCTTTGGCTGATCTCAGGCTTATCGATCATTGTACTGATAACAGCCTGTTTCAACTACACCAATCTTTCAGTAGCCCGGGCCTCTACACGCATGCGCGAGGTGGGCATCCGCAAGGTGATTGGCGCAAAGCGAAGCCAGGTCATGGCCCAGTTCATAGCCGAGTCTACAGTGATCTCGCTGATGGCATTGTTATTCGCATTCGTGATCTTCACGCTGATCAGGTCACAGTTCCTGTCGCTGACACCAAACCTCAGC
Organism: Chryseosolibacter histidinae; assembly: GCF_018598225.1. Lineage (GTDB taxonomy): Bacteria > Bacteroidota > Bacteroidia > Cytophagales > Cyclobacteriaceae > Chryseosolibacter > Chryseosolibacter histidini. The sequence goes on from NZ_JAHESF010000008.1 coordinate 208,119, forward strand.
CGTTTGTTCGATCTCGCGCTGACCCCGGCACACATCGCACTCTTTGTGGTCTTTGCCGTTGCCACGGGATTGTTCAGCGGGTTGGTTCCTGGGATGTTCTTCTCGAAAGTTAACGCCGCCTATGTACTGCGTGGTACCGGATGGAAAGGGTCTGCGCGCATGGGCGTGCGAAAAGCGCTGATCGTTGTGCAGTATGTTTTTGCATTGGCGTTCATCACGTCTACCGTGATCCTGTACAAGCAGTATCGTGACTTCGTGAGCTTCGACCTGGGTTTTAACACAAACAACATTGTGAACATTGCGCTCAGGGGAAACAAGGCTGATGTGCTTGAATCGAAGCTGGCGGCGCTTCCTGAAGTGAAAGAAACATCGCGCTCGTTTATGATCACCAGCACCGGAAATAATTACTACACACATGTGAAGGGCGCGGATCCAAATGACTCGTTGCGTGCCTGGTACAACAAGATCGACGAGCATTACCTGGATCTGTTTGATTTCAGATTGATAGCAGGTCGCAACATTGCGGGCCGGGTGGAAGGCGCGCCGGAACGTGAGGTGATCGTGAACAGAACATTGATCCGGCAGCTGCAGATCGCTGGCGGTGATCCTCGCAAGGCGATAGGCGAAACGGTGACGATCGATGGCAACGAGCTTACGATCGTAGGTGTGACGGAAGATTTTCATTACAGCACGCTCGACAGACAGATCGGTCCGTTCGTTTTCCGGCAACTGGATCGCGCTAAGATCCTCAACGTGCGCATTGCGTCAGCTGATCTTCAGGCCACGATGGCAAAGCTCGAAAAGGTCTGGCGCACCATTGATGACGCCCATCCCATGGAAGCGGAGCTTTATAACCATCAGATCGAATCGGCCTACCGTGAATATTCATCCATCGGAAAAGTTGTCGGGTTCCTGGCGTTCCTCACCGTGATAATATGTTCGCTCGGACTTTTGGGAATGGTGATCTTTGCTGCCGAAACCCGCATGAAAGAAATGAGCATCCGCCGGGTGATGGGCGCTCCAGCATGGAACGTAACCTACCTGCTGAGTCGAAACTTCCTGCTGCTGTTATCGCTCTCCGCGGCCATCGCTATTCCGTTAACTTGGGTATTCTTTACAAAAGTGGTGCTGGTGAACGTGGTCTATCACAACCCCATCACCTTCGCTGAGCTTTTCACTGGTGCCTTTGTGGTTGCCGCCATCGCCCTGGCCATGGTAACATCGCAGGGTTTGCGTGTGGCCAGGAAAAATCCCGCGGAGGTGTTACGAAGCGAATGAGTTAAACGATCGCGGAAGCGTATTTTTCTGTATTTTTATTCTATCTCTTTTTATCAACTGCGATACCCACTGTTATGAAATCCCTCGTCCCTTCCATCCTTCTGATGATCTTGCTGTCGGCCTGCAGCGGGTCCGTTACCGAAACGGCTCCCGAGCCTGCGCTCACAAAGAAGTTAAATGCCTATCTCATCGAAACAGCAGACCAGCTGAATCTTGCGGGACTGACCGTAGCCATCACCCGAAACGACTCGGTGATCTATACCGGCGCGTTCGGGTATCGCAACATTGAAACCAAAGAGCCGATGACCCCGCGTAACGTTTTTCATTGGGCATCGGTTTCGAAAACTTTTGTGGCAACGGCCATCATGCAGCTGTGGGAGCAAAAGAAGATCAACCTCGACGAAAAGCTCATCACTTATCTTCCTTACTTCAAGCAGCAGGATGCATTTTATAAAGACATCACCATCCGGCAGATGCTGAACCACACGTCTGGCATCGGCGATGTAGACGATTACGAATGGCACAATCCACAGTACGACTCGGGTGCGCTTGAACGTTTTGTGAGACGCATCGCCAACGACAAGATGCTGTTTGCTCCCGGAACGGATATGCAGTACAGCAACACGGCCTTCGAAACGCTGGGGGACGTGATCGCTAAAATATCAGGGATGTCGTTTGAGACCTATGTACGCAAAAACATTCTGACACCGCTCGGAATGAACACCACCAGCTTTTTGTACCCGGAAATACCAGACTCACTTCGCGTGAGCGGACATCAATGGGCGGGCATGCCGGTGGTAAGCAAACATTATCCCTACAACCGCATGCATGGCCCCAGCAGCACCCTCAACTCGAACGTGCTGGAGATGACCCACTATGCCTTCGCTCACCTGAATCGAGGCGTATATAAAAACACGCGCATCCTTGCCGACTCTACTTATGACCTTTGGTGGAAGAACTCCGTAAACCTGGAAGGTAAATCACAGATCGGCATTGCCTGGTGGCTGGGCGAGCGCAACGGCGTGAAAACGGTGGGGCACTCTGGTGGAGATACCGGCTTCCGCAGCTACTTCATGCTTGTGCCCGAAAAAGATCTCTCCATTATGCTGGTGGCCAACGACGAGCTGTTGCGTACCTATGATCTTGCGGCTGCTCTGTTAGACATCACCATGGGTATCGAACCACTGCCAGGAAGGCGGCAGATCGGGTTCAAATTTGCAGAAGTAATGAAGGTAGAGGGCATTGACAAAGCAAAAGCATTTTTCAACAAGACAAAAGAAGACACCGTTCAACGAAAGTTCTACCTCTGGAAAGAAGATGAAGCCGCGTTTGCCTATCCGGGATACCTGTACATGGAACACGAGATGTACCCGGAAGCAATTGAAATGTTCAAGTTCAACCTCGAGCAATTCCCAAACTCAGCCTGGGCATATTCTCATCTGGCAACAGGCGTTGCGAGGTCGGGAGATAAAACACTCGCAAAACAATATTATAAAAAGGCGATCGAGCTGTTGCCCGAAGAGCAGTCTTTTAAGGACGAATTGAAGAAGCTTGGAAAATAAAGAAGACTACAGTCCCTCGTACCAGCTTAAAATATGATCCGCCACTTTTTCCCATCCAGGTTCTCCGCAGATGAGTGACTTTTGTCTTCGAAGATTTTTACATCAACACGGCTGTTCTTATCCTTGTAACTGCCGGCGATGGTTTGGGTTAGCGTATGTGGGAAAATATGATCCTTTCCGCCGCCGATGAACAACAACGGCACATGGGGCTTCTTAAAATCTATATTGGCAAATGAGTTCAGCACCAGCTGCCGGCTTACCTTATAACTTTCAGGCACGGCAACGACTTCAAATGCTTTTGCTCTTTCTGCTTCTGGCAACGTGTTGAAAAAAGCTTTATCGTACCACTCACGCGTACCCATGAAATAATCCTTTCCCGAGAGGAAACCAAAGGCAGGCAGCACGATCTTTACCGTTGAAAAAGGAGGAAATATATTTTTTGGAGGAGCACCGTCGATGCTCACGGCTGCTGTCGCTTTGCCCAGCTCCACCAGTTTTTGCACAGCCATGCCTGCCATGGAGTGGCCGATCACGAGCGGTTTCTCAGGCAGCGAATCGATCAGTCTGACGATGTTCATGACCACATCTGTAAAACCTGTTTTGACAAGATCAGGATGTACCTGTGCTCTTAGTGCAGCAGGGTTGCCTTCATGTCCCGGGTTGGCGGGTGTATGAACGGTGTAGCCCTTCTGTTCATAGTAGCGTTTCCATGCTGCCCAGCTCGTGTTGTTTACGAAATTTCCATGAATGAGAACGATGGTTTTTGGCTTTGCCATAAATGATGAGTGTTGGGGTTTAAAGAGATCTTACGGTGGTACTTCAATATAAGCGCATTTTGACTTTTAACTATCCGCCGGCTGCATAATTCTTTTCTATTGCTTCTTCGGATACGTTTTCGGAAACGCCTCAGGTCATCTGGCGAAAAGAATCGAATTATCGTAGATTGGTATTGATAAGATAAAACTTATGAGATACCTGTTCATTGCGTTATGCAGCATCGGTCTGACGGTTCAAAGTTTTGGACAACTTTCCGAAAGCAAAAAAATAAAGATCAAAAAAGGACAGCAGTACCTGAACTTCCCGGTGAACCAGGCAGCGCCCTCTGTAAAAGCTTCCATTATGCTGGATGGCAAGACGCTGGATCAGTTCACCATCAACCTTGCCAATGGTAATCCTCAATTCTGGGCTTACTTTGATGTGTCCGAATACCAGGGCAAAACATTGGTAATTGAAATCGAAAATAAACGTGACGGCTCGCGGGTTGAATCGGACGTGAGCACAACTGCTAAAGGATTAGCGCTGATCTTTGCCGATGTCACCTACCCGGGGCAGGACAGTGTTTACAGGGAGAAAGGCAGGCCGCAGGTACACTTCTCGGCGCAACGTGGATGGCTGAACGATCCGAACGGACTTCTTTACGAGGATGGAGAATATCACCTGTACTTTCAACACAACCCCTACGGATGGCCGTGGGGAAATATGCACTGGGGTCATGCCGTGAGCACCGACCTGCTCCATTGGAAACAATTGAAGGAAGCAATTTATCCCGTAATAAAAGAAGGAGTCACAGATGATGCCGCATTTTCGGGTACCGCAGTCGTTGACCCCGAAAACACAGCAGGCTTCCGGAAGAATGGCGTTGATCCCATCATTGCCGTGTACACCAGCACGGGGCGGGGAGAGTGCCTTCAGCTGAGCTACGACAAAGGCAGAACCTTCACCGATTATGAAGGCAATCCTGTTTTAAAACATCAGGGCGAAGGCCGCGACCCGAAAGTATTTTGGTATGACCTAGATAAGCACTGGGTGATGGTGGTATGGGACGCCGGCATGCCGAAGAAACTGAGCAACGGCGACCAGGCCATGGTGCGTGAGCATTCGATCTATACATCGCCTGATCTCAAACGCTGGACGTATCAGTCGGGTGTAGCAGGTTTCTTCGAATGTCCCGATCTTTTTGAGCTGCCTGTGGAAGGAAAATCAGGCGTGAAGAAGTGGGTGATGTACGATGCATCCGGTAAATATGTGGTGGGTGATTTTGATGGAAAGAAATTTAACATCGAGCAACATCTCACGCGGTATGAGCATGGCGGCGGATATTTTTATGCGGCACAAACTTTCAACAACGCGCCGAATGGAAGAAGGGTCCAGATCGGTTGGGGACGCGACATCACACATCCAGGCATGCCGTTTAACCAGGCCATGTTGTTTCCCACAGCCCTCACGTTAAGAATGACTACAGATGGATACAGACTGTGCCCTACACCGGTGAACGAGATCAATTCGCTGCACAAGAACAGCAAGGTGCTGGAAAACCGTGTGGTTACCGCGGGCGAAAATGTCAGCCTGCCCGTAAACCCGGACACGCCCCTGCACGTGATCGCCGAGTTTGAAAGAGGTGATGCGCCTATCGTATTCAGGATGCTCGGTTACGAAATGCGGTTTGATAATGAATGGATCTTTTCCACCACGCCACTTCAAGGTTCGGATCAACGGGATACGCAGCCTGTGATGTATGCGCCGAAGTCGGATCTTTTTAAGATCGAAGTTATTGCAGACAAAAACATACTGGAGTTTTTCATCAACGATGGCGAGCTTTACTATGTGGTGCCCTTCAACGGCAAAAAAACCGGAAAGATCGAAGCGGTGGCATCAAGAGACGTGAGCCGCAAGTTTATCGTTAAACGGCTCGAGGTTCATGAGCTCAACCCGGTCTGGACCAATGGCCGGTAAACGGACGATACTCATATGCAATCCGCGTTCATCGCATAACAATTTTTGATTAGGAGGAAGGCGCGGACATTAATTACCTTTATCACAACATTCTGTATCATGAACGCTTCTTTTTCAGATTCCCTATCCAACCGTGGCCTTGCTATTGTGAGGATCATCGTTGGTCTGCTGTTGGTCTATCATGGTCTCGAAGTGTTTAATGCCGAATTAATGAAGGGCTATACGGAGTGGGATAAGTTCAAGGGCCAGGCCGCTGCGTTCAAAGTGTATGCGGGAAAGTCGGCTGAGTTAGTGACGGGTGTGCTTCTTTGCCTTGGCCTGATCACCCGTGTTTGTGGCGTGCTCATCATCGGGACTTTTTCATATATCACTTTTTTTGTGGGCAACGGCAGGTTCTGGTATGAAGACCAGCATCCCTTCATGTTCGCGCTGTTCGGCTTACTGTTTCTTTTCACAGGCCCGGGAGCGTGGAGTCTGGACAGGATACTGTTTAAGAAAAAGAATTAAGAATGATCGTTCGGCATCAACTACCGGAAGTTAAACTTACGGGCGTACAGGATATCACTCCCGCTTATGCCGATCATTATCTCTTTACGGACTCTTTGCCTGCATCCTTCCGGTATCCGGAACATTTTACAGCGCTGGGCATCGTGGCCATGCTGAAGGGCAAAGGTGAATTCAAGATCAATGACGAAACCGCTGCGCTTGATGAAAATGCCTTCCTCATTGTAAACCGGGGGAGCAGGTTGTCATTCGCGCTGCAGGGATCTGACAATATTCCGGTGCTGTTGTATTTTAATACGATACTTTGTGATCTGTTAATCCGTGCCATTTTTTACCGCGATGTGCCTGCCGATGCGGAGCGTGACATTGAAACGTATGATTTTTCGTTGCTGGAGCATATCCATTTTCAGCATGCCACTTTAAAGAACCATTTACCGTGGCTGATCAACCTGGGCTCAAGCTGCTCGTCGTTCCATGCGCTGAAGGCCGACATGCTGCTACGCAATTTGCTCGACAACATCATCGCCGAAAATTATGCCGCTGTCACGGTGTCAAAGAACCTGGATGTGGTAAAACAATCGACGCGTAAAACGCTGTACAAACGCCTTACCGTGGCCAAACAATGGATGGAGGCAAACTGTGCTGCGGCGTTCACCATCGATCACGTTGCCGACATTGCCATGCTGAACACGCACCATTTTTTACGGCTCTTCAAAAAAGCTTTCCGGACAACGCCGCATCAATACCTGATCGACCTTCGTATTAAGCGGGCCAGCAACCTGCTGATCGCTACTGACAGCCCGGTGTCAGAGATCTGCCAGGATGTAGGTTTCGAAAGCCTTTCTTCCTTCAGCACTTTGTTTAAAGTCCGGTGTGGCATGTCACCCACGCAGTTTCGTGAGCTGAACCGCGCGCAGGTGGAAAAATAAAATTGTCAATTTTCGAGAAGCAACCATCCGGGCTGCTCCGTTAATTTTGCTGAAGAAAAAAAACAACATCTATGGAAAGCAAGACTGGAGCAAATTCAAATTAAGGGTGAACATTGGTGCCAAAGCAATGGATGCCTACGCACGCTGGATCACCTCAGCAGCATTGGAATCATGGTTCCTGCGCAAAGCCATTTTCAAAGATCCGCAAGGGAACGTACGCGGAAAACATGAGCCTGTGAAACCCGGCGACACATATGAATGGTACTGGCACGGCTACCCCGACACCATTTCAGAAAAAGGAAAAGTGCTGCACGCCAACGGTGAGAATAAGTTCGGCTTTACTTTTTCGATGGGTTGTCCTGTGACGATCTCCCTATACACGGAAGCTGGCGAAACCATTGTTGAGCTTGTTGAAAGCGATCTGCCCATCGACGAAAGTACTGCGCTGAAACACTTTGTGGGCGACTCGCGGGGATGGATCTTTTACCTGGTGAACCTGAAGTCGGTGCTTGAAGGTGGCCTTGATCTGAGAAATAAAAAAGAGGAGATCACGAATGTGATTACGTCTTAGTCGAAAGAGCCATCAGTCCATGCTGTGAATGAACTGCACTGCATAAAATACAACACGCCGATGGCTTTATGTCAGCCCATGAAGGTAGTCCATCTGTCAGACTTTCATTTTTCATGATGAAGTTATAGTATTGACTACATCGCCAAAACAAAGCGTTCTTATGAATTTCAAATTCACGACCCTTCTTTTGATCGTTTCATGCAGCCTTGGCTATGCACAAGGTTCCGGCAACAATCCATTCAAAAAGTTCATTGGAGAATGGACTTTGAAAGCTGATGACTGGACCCAAAACTGGGGGCAAGGTATGGAGCATATCAAGATCCCCCATCATCACACAGTTTGCAAACCGCTCAATACCGATAACAGCCTTCTCGCAGTGATCGATGGCACACCACCTTTTGGACATATCTTCTGGACATACAACCCGGTGAAAAAGGAAGTACATCATTTATCAAGTTTTGGTGAGATCAGGTGCGGCGTGGGCAAGGGAACAGTGAACGACAATGGCGATGTTACTTTAAAAGTATCATTTGAAGGTGAAGCCGAGGGAACGTATCGCATCTATACTTATAAGTGGATCTCTGAAAACGAATACGAGCTGAGATCAACGCAATACGACAATAAAGATAAACCAACAGGACTTTTCTACGGCGGAAACTTTATCCGGATCAATGCAGGCAAGAAATAGCCGGATTTGGCGTATGATCCTTCACTGATTCACTATTTCTTAAACGATTCGCTCATCTTTTTAAAGAGCAACGTTACATCAAAGAAAAGCCCTTCTTTTTTTCCATCGCGGTCTTCGATGCTGAGCTCATCTGCCCTGGCTCCGTTGCACGTCACTAAAGATTGCATGCCGGTGCTGTAAAGTCCGAGGTAGCCAATGAGGCCGTACTCATCAGTAGTGGTGAGTGTTACATAAGGTTTGTCGCACGTACCATCACCTGTGAAGATCATGGCCTCGTACAATCGCTGGGCGCGGCGCTGGTAAAGATCTGCAATTTCATTTTCTCCCTTACGGCGATGTGCGTACATTAATTCACGGTACACCGAGGCATTTACCGGGTTTTTCTTCAACAGCTCCTGCCCTTGCGCAAGCGTTTTGTCGTAGTCACCAGCTTTGTTAGACTTATAAAGATCGCCGGAGGCATTCGAGTATGGGCTATAGTTGTTCGTCTTTGCATAACCCAGACAGAGAAGATAAGTTTCCCATTCGCTTAGCAGATCATCTTCCAAAAATCGTTTGAGCAGCTTTTCATACGCATAAGGGCTTTCAGTGTTCGTGGTCATCATCTGCAAAGAATCGAAGTTGGATATCACCGAATATTTGATGCCGTGATCGATCTTTCTGCGCATGGACCTGCCGATGCTTCGAAGGTGGGTGGTTTCCTCGATCTGCTGCATGTTTTTTGTCAGCACGTCTACCTTGCCCTGAAGTGTTTTATTGTCCGGTTCCAGGTTGAGTGCGCGTTCATATAAGTACAGCGCCGTTTTCATATCCTGATGTACCTTCAGCAGATAGTCGCCGAAGTCAGACCAGATAGCAGCGTTGGTAGAATCGATCTTCAGTGCCTTGTCATAAAACCTCCACGCCTCTTCCGCCTCTTTGAAGTCGAATGCTCCAACAATATTGGCATGCCGCCAGTGTGGCTCCGCACTGTAGGGATGGTCCTCGAGGTCTTTTTCATAGCGCTTGTTTTCCGCTTTCGAGATCTTATCGTTCTTTTTATAATTGTCTTTTTGTGAAAACCCGTATATGGGAATCAGCAGGCCGAACAAGATCATCAAAGGGGTGGTCAATCGGAGGCGAAGCATAGATTGGTGCGTAAACCTGTTTAAAGTACGAGTTTGCTCCAAATTTATTGCTTTTTATTAGCAGGAAAATCTTACAGGCATGCGTTGACGTGGGTGGAATGTGACTCCTTGCAGTCTGAACACAGTGACCATCATCTGAGGCAGTTTGAGAGGTAGTGAGATGCAAGCCCATTTTTCTATGTTTTATCTTCACTCCGGTCAAAAAAATCAATTTCTCCAATGGCCGTTCTAAGACACCTCATGATTTCCTCGTGGAAGTCGGTGCCGGCAGCGTTCAACGGGTCTATTGCCTTTGCCAGTAGCGTACGCAACTCAAAAAGTTGTTCGCGATTATATTTTTTTGAAGCTTTTACCAGTTCCAGCTTCATCAGCTCTTCCTGCTGATTTTGTTTAGGATTGAAGATCTCATTGATATGACTGCACTGGTGGCAAACCCCATTCTGGTTGACTAACGCACACCGGTGTTCAAAAATATCGGTCATCGTATTTTTGGCATCATTCAATAAGTGCTTTATAACGCCTTCGGTTTTATCGAGGATAAGACAAATTTCTTTTACCTGGAAGTCATAAATATTTCTCAGGATCAGTGCGACCTGCTTTTCTATTGGTAAAGTTTTTGAAATACAGGTGAAACAGTAGTCTATATGCTCTCTCATTTCGTAAGCGCCTGCAGGAGAAGTATCATGAACCATCCAAAAAACTTTTCTGATCTCCTCCGAACCTATGGCTAAGTTTGCCGCCCGATCCTGTGCATCGGTCTGCCATCTTTTTGATTTCCGCAAATGATCATAGGCAAGGTTTGTGGCTATCTTGAATACCCAGGTTTTCAGAGAAGATTCCTGATTAAAAGTGGATATTTTAGTGTAGGCCTTGATAAAGGTATCATGCGCCAGATCATTTACATCGTTTCGATCGGTTAGCAAACGGTACAGATAAGATTTCAGTTGATTTTGAAATTCTGCAAACAGTGTTTGGAACGCGTTGATGTCTCCGGCCAAAGCCGACTGAAGTATTTTTTCTCTTTCCATCATTAAATTCATTACAAGATAAAACGAAGGTTGCAAGCTTCAGCCGGAAGATTGCAACCTGCGCTTTGTATTACAAAATATTCAACTTACCACAATCCACATCTACAACATGACTATTGAAAGCCTGCCCGGTTTCAGAAGCAAGGAACGCTGCTGTTTCACCCACTTGTTTCAATGTCGGGCTTGTTTTTAATATGTCGAAAGCTTTGTACTGTGCCACCAGCTGTTCAACAGGCATTCCGTACTGTTGTGCAGCGGCCTCGATCCATCCTGATATTCTTTTTGTCTCCATGAGCGCACCAGGACAAATACAGATCACTTTTATACCGTCTCCGCCCCATTCGGCTGCCATCACCCGTGTTAATCCTTCAATGGCTGCACTGGCAGCTGTGATGCCTGCCACATTAGAAAGCTTGGATCTTGACAATGCAGCAGTTAAAAGTAAAATGGTTCCCCCGGATTGAGTTTGTATCATGTGCTTCGCGGCTATCCGCGAGGTAAGAAACTGCGAGCCACATATCTTTTCAATCGGGGCCATAAATTGTCCAAAGGTAGCCATGGTTGTAGGAGGGCGCCCACCCATTTCACTGTAGCTGGCACCGATACCATTGAACACAACATCGAGCTTGCCATTGTCTGCAACTACCTTTTTTAAGAAGGTGTCAATTTCGGTTTCATTCAATGCATCTACTTTGGCGGCTTCCACATTTCCACCATTGGCTTTGATCTCCTGCGTCAATGCCTTTATGGCTTCCGGATTTCGGGCGGTAACATACACCTTTGCACCGTGCTGAGAAAATGATCGGGCAACTGCCCCCGCAATATCTCCCGATGCGGCAAATACGACGGCTACTTTGTCTTTCAGATTTTTCATTTTGTTAAAATTTGTCTTTTGACGGTTGAGCCTCGCCAAACGATCGGGATTTTTGAAAAAAAGAAAGAAAAATTTAAGAGAAGCCGAGCCAGAAAGATCACAAACCGGTCAATTTAGCTGCTTAAAATCAATTGGAGATCGATAAGAAGTAAAATGCCGGGCCTATCAAGCTCCCGGACCAACTGCTTTCTTAAGGGCGTAGGTTTTAGAATTTCTATAGGGGTACCGAACCGCACAGCTCGAGTAAGGTCGTGATGAAGGCACATATGCGCTTTATCACGATGATGTTGAGTTCTATGTACTACCGTCGGAATCTTCCTATCCAAACAAAAGTTGATCAAACCATTTTTGCAACTCTTGATCATTCAGTGTAAAAGGAGTGTGGTCATCTAATATTTTACGAAATAAGCGACGACACAAAGCATCCATTTTTGTCGACGTGTCTTGCAATTTCTCCTTAGTTCCGCCAGCTACTTTCTGCCCATGCAAATAACTAGAACGCACTGCATATCCAGCTTTTAATGTTTTAAAAATTCCTAGGGCTTCTATTCTATCATTGGCCAAATAAAACGCTCCACGCTCAGATACTTTATGAGTCACTTCTGAATGATCATTTGTGAATAAGCACTCGAAAGAAGCTACATAAAGAGAAATCTTTAAGGGAAGAAGAGAACTTTGTCGAGCTAAGCTAATGAAGCTGAACGCTCTGCCAATGCGATCATGGTTGTTGTAAGGTTCCTCAACAAACGAGGATCTCGTCGTTCTCGAAAAATCAACATCCATATGAAATTGCTTGCTATCGACACGCCTAAAAGAAGTTATAATTGACCGGAAGCGATTTGATATATGCAACGCCTCATTAAGTTCCCTTTCTTTGAATTCAACCACCTCGTATTCACCCTTCGAGTTAGATTGTCCAGATGTTCGCCATTTATTAAATGCTGTTTCAGCCTCCGAACAATAAAGATGCAACATTGCTGTAGAACAGGCATTATCTTTTAGAAACCAAAGGGAAGCTGTAAAAAAGTCTATTTCATCGTGAATAATATGAGCAGCTGTATAAAGATTAGAAGAGTTGTAAATCTGCATTAAACTTTGCGCTGATTGCCGAACCAAAAAATATGGACAAGATGCTATGGCCTCTAGGCTGATAGTGCCGAAAGTAATAAGCGCATGATCTCTATACTGTGTTACAAATTCTTCAACAATAGCTCGACTATTTGTTAGGGTAACTTGCCGGAACGAAAAAAAGGTATTCGGAGGTAGATCAAGGTGCCTCGTTGAACAAAATATATACGTGTTCATCCAGACAAGTTACAAAAAAGCCCTATTTCAAGAGCTCTTAGATACCCTAATAAACCTCGAAACCTGTGATCTTGACCAGTGGATACTGTGATGGACTTTCGTTTCGACCTTGTTAACACAACGCATCGCGTCCGCAACGCCTGCACCGATGTGCCCCAAAATCAGCAAGCGTTACAGGAAACGAATGAACTTTGACCGGATCTTTTGGAATTACCACTTTTATTACATCCGCTGTATTGGTGAATGACCCGTTTACATAGCGGTTTCCGATGATTTCGTTAGCGTTCCATACAATGTTCGTTTTTCCGCGATCAATTTGGGTCGATCCCGATATCAACGCGGTGATAGTGAGTGCGCTGTAGGATGAATATGACGTATCGAGATATGTTGAGACTACGCCCGTTAGAATAGACATCGTTGTGTGCTTATGGAATTTGTCGACCATGTACGTGCTCCCAGTAAAGTTGATATTGTTGGTGATAATACCTGTTCTATATCCCAGAGATACCGAGCAAGCAAAGCAATAAAGACTACTCATATGTTTTGGTTTTTATATAAATAGGGGCGATTGCCATTTTCCTACCTGGTTCGTGTGTTAAGAAATTGTTAAATTTTTGGGGGCGTTTAGGCTATTTCAACGACCTGTGAAGCTCTCGTATTAACTCTCATGGGCTTGGGTGTCAAGCGAGCTTGCTTCTTTGCTTGACTTAGGACTAACCTGTCGGAAGTCTCTTAAAGTGCCTACAGGGTGTTTTACAGCCATTTTTACGACTCGATACTGGGTCGGGAATGTACCGCGATGGTCAGAAAGTCGAACCAGTTTATTGAGGATTTTGGAGCTGTTGTATCGGCTGGAGCCAATTCTCAATCAGTTGATAAAGAAATTTCCTCTTCGACACGACTATGTCAAGCTAAGTGTCTCTAACAACCTGTCTGCTGAAATCGAGTTTGTTACTTGCCTTTTGGTTGAGAGGTGGATTGTTCCCCCTTCCTCCGCCAGAGGGCTTGCCGGTGGTGCTTGGACCATTCGGCGGTCTGGTTCCTCCTTTAGCCATAGTTATTTGAACGATTTAGTAATCAATCCTGATATTCACCCGGTTTTTCTCCTGCCTGCAGCTCTTCAAACGTCTTGAAAAAGTTTGGATCAAATTGTTTTATGTCACTGACTTCAATTCGGAATACATCATGGGGAATCAACGCATGCGTTTGCCAGAAGGGAAGTGCTTCAGCCGTTGCTTTTCTATCCCAAGGCTCGGGTGGGGTCTTTGGTCCAAAGTAAGCTGCAAGAACTTCATAAAATCCCTCCTGATCGTTGTACCTAATAATTACAGTGAAGCGATCAGTTTCAGATCCAGCTTTGTTCTTTACAAATCTCGAGTAGTTTCTCCGTTTATGACGCTTGGCGAAAAACACTTCATCGTCTGGTGTTGTTTCAATTGCTAATGACACCCCAATATTGTGATCAAACTTACGTTCGATCACGATTTCTTCAGTCGTCAATGACTCGATCCTTATTTCAGGCAAGATTTTCAGTAAGAAAACCTTTGCTTCAGGGACAATCCTAAGGTTCATGCCTAAAATAAGTTTTGTCCCATCTGGTTGAGTATGGATCTTGCGAACAGCTATAGCTTCTGGTTTCTCGTCAGCACTTCTTGGCTCGCCCAGCAAGAAAAAGACCTTGTCTCCCTGCTTTAAAGGCTCAAGAGTTTTCTTGCTGTGAAAAAATATGGATTCACCTTCATTATATCTTATGAAACCATAGGATTTGTTGTCCAATGGCGAAGCGATAGTACCAATGTGTCGCAGCATATTCTAAATGTATAGTCGAATTTATTACTTATTGAGATTAAATGACAATAATCTTTGGATTAAAAATCCAAGCAAGAACATGCGTAGTCATTTTAAAAACTATATTAACTTCAAGCCATTAAGGGTTTACGGTTTCCATTGTCATTCCCTTAGAACCTTTTTCTTGAACTTGGACTTCAGGAAAGAAACCAGGGCGTTTCAGGGATAAACAAAATGAAACGCGTCTTTAAAAAAGCAGTGAGCCTCCAGCAAATTTACTCCGTTCACTTCTTGCCTGTAAACATCTCAACGGTTGATGGCATGGCAAAAGGCTTATTAAAAAAATCCATTACCACCGCATTGAACAGTTCAGGCTTCTCGATCGATCCAAAGTGTGTTGCACCGGGCATGATAAAAAGGTTGGATCTTTTGATGTTATAAAACATGGTGAGCGCATGCTCAAGTCGTATTACGTCGCGATCACCAAAGATCAGCAGGAACGGACACGTAATTTTCTGCAGATCCTTTTCAGTAATATCAGGCTGCTGACCCATCAATTCGAAGAGTCTTCTTGTCTGAAAATTCTTCGTAAGCCGCAACGTATCCATGATCATTTTATCAATAACGTCAGGAATTGCTTTGTTTCCAGGAAACATATTGGCGCCAAAGGTCACCACTTTTGATACTTTATTCGGGTGATTGATCGCGAGCAGCAATCCAAGGATGCCGCCGTCACTTTGCCCCGACACATAGACACTATCCAGGTGAAGTGAATCGAGTAACGCGGCCACATCTTCCGTCATTTGCATATAGGTCAGATGAGGGGAAGGATCTGCCGATTTTCCATGACCACGGTTGTCGATAGCAATGACCTGGAAGTACTTTTTAAAGTATTCTATTTTGTTGCGGGCACCTTTGATCGAACCGCCGTTGCCGTGGAGAAGAACCAATGGTTTTCCGCTACCATATGTTTCGTAGTATAAGTTGATGCCGTTGATCTTTTTGAATGCGCCGGTTTCCGGGTTGTTGCCATAGGGTGTCGCCGGACTCTGCCCAAAGGACGGGAGCATGGCAACAAAAAACAGCGCAAAGAATAAAATTGTTTTTCTCATCATGGTCTTAGCGTTACCAGCCTAAGACGCCGATCAGGTTGATCAACGTTACGATAATGTTCGAAAAAATTGTATGTGTTTCATGTAAGGCCAGTGAAGCGGGTTAAAGTTTGAACCAGGTTTGTGGAGGATTGAAGCTTTTGTACAGGTTAGAACCGGTTATAGGCCGCTCAGAATTTCTGAGACGGCCTTTTTTTTAGTGGCGTAAAATTTCACGTTTTATTTGGCGGTAGCATGAAATTTCTCTTCGTGTGTAGTCTTTGGCTTGCCGGTACTATTCGGTTGACCCTTCCCAAGTGTGATGAGGTTCAACAAACTCGCCCGTATGTAAAAATTCCATCCGTTTGAACAAACTTCAAAACATTCAAATTCGGGGACTAAGCCCAGGTGGGTGAAGCGGATCTGCGTTCGACGGCTATCAGACTTGTTATCCGCTTTAGAGATCTCAAAAATAATTTTTGTGCCTGTCCATTCAGCCTGGTTCGAGAACGGTATTGAAAGAGCAGCAAAGAATTCGGGCTTAAAATAGTTATCCAACACAAGCCATACAACTTTTTCGTTGGGAACCACTTCAATTAGTTTTAAGTGGGCGCGATGATTGTCTTCAAAATGGTACTTGAACTCGTCATTGAGTTTCTCAGTGTCGCCTTCAATTTCCTCAGACCACCATCCCCGAACGTTGTTGATGGCATTAAAAGCTTCCTGAGGAGTGCTATCTACCAGTATTGTAGTTGTAAAATCTTTTGTAGTCATAGTTTTCGTTGTTTTTTGATTCAATTAACTCGGGATTTTCCCTTCATAGAATTTTTAATTTCCCTTATCCGGCAGCTTGTTATTTAATAAGGTTTCCAACTTTTTCAGTTTTGATGCCCAGAACGCGTCGAAGTAAGAGATCCACGCCTGCAATTCTTCAAAGCCATCCTTCTTCAAGGTGCAATACCGTTCGCGTCCGATGTTGTGGACGGAAATGAATCCCGCTCCGTAGAGGATCTTAACATGCTTTGAAACAGCAGGCCGGCTCATCTTGAAATTCCCGGCCAGGTTGTTGATCGTCAAACTCTCCCTGGAAAGCAGCATCAGCATCCTTCTTCTGCTGGGATCTCCAATAACCTGAAAGGTGTCAAGGCTTCGTTGTGTCATGTTGCGCAGCCTGTAAAAGATTCGCGATCTTTTGCACGTTTTTGGCCCAGCCCTCCGTCATACCTGCATAGAAATTCAGGTTTTCTTCTTTCCCAAAACCGCTATGCTCCAGGAGAAGCTCGGTACCGGTGTCGCTGGGTACGAGCTTCCAGACCACGACTGTGTCAAGGGTGATCTGGCCCGTACCCGGACCTCCTCTCCAGGAATATGAAAGTTTTTTAAAGGGAATGATCTCCAATACCTTGCAATAACATATCCCGTCAAAATTTAGGCTGGGTATTGGATTCGTTCTGAATTGAAAGTCATGGCCCGCTACAGGCATGAAATCATTTTTCATGAGCCATTGCTCCAGCAGTTCTGATTTCGTCAGGTATTCCCACACCATCTCCTTTGGGTGAGGGAAGAAAAACCGGTGTTTAATAATCTTCGTCATAATAGGTAACTTAAAAGTTACTCAAAAGTATGGTTGTGCCTTGAGATGAGGGTGGTGTGAAATGGACTTTAATGGGGGGTGGATCAGACAAAAGATTGCCAGTGATACTTCACTAGCCACAGGATTTTCAATTCATTTTAGACACGGCTGCTCAGTACGCAGCGAGATTTCCGGAAGGCAGATAATAAGATAAAACCCATTCTACATCACTGGGTGTGAAAGAAAAATATAATCGAGGCTGAATTGTTGTCAACGTCGCAGGCCTTAATGGATCTTTTGCGGGATACTGGAAAATCCGCATAACTCTAATCTACTCACTCAAACGAATAGGTAAACAGTTGTCAATATCGATGGGGAAAGCTGAGGGCTTTCATTTTTGTTTCATTTTCCTCCTGCCGATGCCCTTCATGGGAATTTTATAATAAGCACACAGATTGGCCAGTTTGAGCAGCTCAAAATTATAGAGGCCGTTTTCAAGCAGCTCCATGTTATCAGGGGTTATACCTGCTGCCTGGGCCGCACTTTCGAGATCGATATTTTTCGCCAGTCGTGCGTTGCGCAGGTTTTCACCGATTATCTCAAAGAAGTCATCAAAGTCTTCTTTCGGCGCCATACGGACGCCGACGGTCTTGAGGATCTCGCCTAGTTCTTCAAATGATAGCGCCATGTGTTTATTGGTTTGGTTTGAAGTGACATGCCTATCCATGTCCATAATTGATGCGTCATACTATTGTATGACAATCTTAATCATTACAAATCAGTTTGTCAACTTATAATATGACATCTTTCTCACACGCAAACTGGAAATTTGTTATGTGACCAAGGACAAGCTTAAGAAACTGATAGGGCAGCGGGTTGTAGACCTCCGGACAAAGAAGGGGTGGACCCAATCTGACCTCGCCCGTGCAGTTGGCAAAGACCGTCAGGCTATTGAAAAGCTTGAGAATGGAAAGGTGAATCCTACCTTATATAGCCTTTCCGAGATCGCTGATGCGTTGAATATTTCGCTACCGGTGTTGGTGGATTTCTGAACGTACTCTTCCGATACGAATCCGACTGTGTGTCATCTATTTATAGGACACCGGGCTCATATCCAAAAAAAGCTAATAAATTCGCATAGACGTTATGGAAGATATGTCAGGCGATGCAATATTAAAGACGCCGTTGGTGCAGCGGAAAGAACTTTTCTGGGACATTAGCCCCGAACGTGTGGAAACAGTCCTGCGCGAAAACGACGACTGGGCCATTGTCCGGATATTTGAGTACGGCAAGATTGCGGATATCTTTGATGCCATCGAATTCTACGGCCCTCAGAAAACAGCCAGAGTCCTTAGCCGTGAAAAATTGAGACCAACAGCACGCGTTATGGCGTACCTATTCCTCAATGTTGACCCTGAACACAGGTATTTGTGATTTACCATGATTCATTCCGAAACAACTATGACAGATTTTGATATTCACTTTCCTGAAATTAATTATCGTTTTCCTCTGACCTTTGTGAAAGGTACAGGAGAGACAACTTACTTGTTTGGCGACGGTGATAAAGTAGGTATTCATGTCAACGATTTTTTTATTTCAAAATTCCAGATAACCCAAAAACTTTGGGAATACATTATGGGCAATAGCCCTTCACATTTTGGTGGACAAGACAAGCCTGTAGAGAATGTTTCGTTCAACGACATTACGCAAAAAAGTGGCTTCTTGGATAAACTAAATCTTATTACAGGAGACGAGTATAAATTGACATTTCGTTTGCCGTCAGAGACCGAATGGGAATACGCTGCAAGAGGCGGCACACATTGGATTGATGATTTTCAATTTAGCGGTAGTAATAACATCAATGATGTTGGTTGGTACGACCAAAATAGCGGAAAATATAATGACCTTGAGATTTTGTCCAAACTAAAAAATCGTGAAAAAGGTACGACTACTCACGACGTAGGACAGAAACAGCCAAATCAGTTAGGCATTTTTGATATGAGTGGTAACATTTGGGAATGGTGCCAGGACTATTTTCAAAGTGATATTCGTTTACTACCAAAAGATGGAACACCTTATTTGGAAGAAGGTAATGAAATAGTTCTTCGGGGAGGATGTCATCATAATTGGGCAAATCACTGCACCGTTTCAAAAAGATATGCAATTGTTCCTGACGCAAAAGACGAGTGCATTGGCTTCAGAATTGCGGCATCAATTAACGTATAAAGGGCAGACGCACAACAGTGGGTTTAGCTTTCATCTCATCTCGTGTTCCCATGGTTCAAATTCCGGTTCTGGCCCAATAAAAAAAGCCTTCAAATTTTAAACAATTCGAAGGCTTTCTGCTGAGTACCCAGGACGGGAGTCGAACCCGTACAGCAATTACTTGCCACAGGATTTTAAGTCCTGCGTGTCTACCAATTCCACCACCCGGGCGGGTTCTTAGGCATTGGGCATCAGGCATTAGGAAAATGCATCATGCAGAATTACCCATTAGCCTAAAATAAAAAATGTGAGCCATTAACTCACACTTTTTAAGGTTAAACTGAGCGGGAAACGAGACTCGAACTCGCGACCCTCACCTTGGCAAGGTGATGCTCTACCAACTGAGCTACTCCCGCTTGTTACTTCCAAAAGTTACGATTTTCGACTAAAATCCCTGATTTTGACATCAGAAACCCTGTCTCCGCAAATCCTAACCCGAAAGGGACTGCAAATTTAATCGCCAAGACTAAATTTCCAAATTCCGGACTTAAGCTTTATCTGTAAAATGACGGATTGTTTTTTCCTGCGCGAATTTATCCTGGTTATAACCCTGTGAACCACCCTTCGGGATGGAAAGCCACTTCCAATCGTCACCCTTCAGCATCTTGGCGATGTACACAATCTGCCCAACATGGTGCGGATAATGCGCCAGCTGCCGCTGAAGGGCATCCATCACCGACTGCCCCTCGTTACGGATGTAAATGATCCTGTCCAGGTCGGCCTCCGTAAGGCTATCGATGGTAAGAAACAGCTGGTTCCAACCCTTTTCCCAGGCGGCCAGCAGCTCGGCCTTATCCTTATAACCCACTTCAAATTCAGCCTCCCGGTCGCGCCAGGGCTTCTCACCATCGCTGGTAAGAAAATCCGTGAACCGCGACAGCATGTTGCCACTCAGGTGATGCACGATCAGGGCAATGCTATTACTGGCCTCATTCGGGCGCCAGCTTACCTGCTCATCGTTAAGCTGCGCAATGGCCTTGTCGCCAAGACCCTTATAATACTGAAAGAGCTTTTTGGTACCGGTGAGAAAAGCAGTGTTGTTCATAGTTACAAGATAAGTTACAGCCACGCTTGTATTGAGACGGCAACGGCACGATTAGGTTTCGCGTTTCTATTCATTATCGATGCCTCCTTTTTAGTTAGTTGTTTACGCCGGTTCTTCAACGAAGATATGGTCTACAAAAGTTTTTTACCCAGCCCTCAGCTCAGTGCGATCGTAAGGAACTACACGATCATACGTTTTCAATTCGATATACATCAGTCGGTTCCTGCCAAACCAAGAGCACCTAAGCCTGAACAGAAAATTGTTTTTTATATCAAGGGATCGGTAAACCAGTACAACGTTGAAACGGGTGGCGTGCTCACACCTCCACCGGTAGCGGTTTTCACCCATCAGCTGGACCGGAAGAATATCCAGGTCTCGCCCGAGTTTTTCGCGCTCATCATTTTTCTGCAGCCAGGTGCCTTGCATCGAATGATCCGGCTGCCTGTGTCGGAGCTTCTCCAGGAATATTGTTGTGATGCTGAGCTGTTTTTCGGCACTGAAGTCAGGTTTGTAAGCGAACAATTGGCTGAAGCAGATAGCCTCTCCGATATGGTAGCCATTGCAGAGCAGTTTATGCTGGCCAAATGTAAACAACTGGAAATACAGGCTTCCGTGGATACCGTTGCGACGGAATTGCTATCAGATCCCACCTGCTTTTCTTTAGACTGGGTAGCTGAACAGGCCTGCTTAAGCACGAAGCAGTTCCGCAGAAAATTCACGCAGAGAATAGGCATGAGCCCCAAATTATTCAGCAGGCTCTCCCGCTTCAACCATGCCTATCGTTACAAATTAACACACCCTGATACCCAGTGGTCGTCCATTGCGCAGGAGTTTAGTTATACAGACTACCACCACATGGAGAAAGAGTTTAAACAGTTTACCGGGCTCACGCCGCAGGAATGGTTCAAAGCTGAATTATCTGCCCCCGAAAGAATTTTGAAGCTGCGATAAACAAAGTCCTTTTTTTACCCAATCTTTTCTCTGACACAATAGATTTTTGTACAAGTACCGGGCGGTAGTGCTACGAAGGTGGTTTGTTGGTGAAGAACACCAACAGGGGCCCAGGAGTAGTGCTTCGAAGGTGGCTTGGCTGGGGTTGTTGGTGAAGAACACCAACAACGGCACACCAACAATGGCATAGGGCAGGGCACACCAAAAACGGCACACCAACAAAGAAGCTGCCCGGATAATCTTGTAACATCAATTAAATCTATTATGAAAAACATCATTGTCTTTTTGCTCATCGGTTCGGCATGCTTATCGCACGTTGCCTTTGCGCAACATCCACAAGAAGCCGAGATCAGGCGATTGGATGCCCTGGAAGTGGCGTCGGTTTTGAAAAGTGATTCTCTTGTATTGTTTGACAAGCTCTGGTCACCCAATATGATCGTCAATACGCCGGCCAACGTGGTGGGCACTGTGCAGGGAACCAAAGCGCTCCTGAGGAATGGTGGGCTGAAGTATCTGGCCTTTGAAAGAAACATTGAAAAGATCTCTTTCTATGACAACGTAGCGGTGGTGATGGGAAGTGAAGTAATAAAACCTCAGGGCACACAGCCCAACGCAGGCAAAACGGTGACCAGGCGGTTTACCAATGTCTGGATGTTCAAGAATAATTCCTGGAGTGTTATTGCGCGGCAGGCAACGATCATAAAAGTGGAGTGATGTATCTTCCGCACTAAGGTTCTACTCCCTTCTGGGGGTATATAAAGAGCCGACCTCTCTTGGGGTCAGCTCTTATTCTTTTTAATTACCGTTGTTTTCACCTTCCTTTCCTAAAAACCTGACCGATAATCTCCTGCGAGGAACGCTTTGTTTTGACCGGATGGGTGATGAGTAAAAGAGACTTTTGCGCTCTTTTTTGCGCATTCACTTTGAAAATCAAAGTTCTTTTAAATACATTTGTTGAGGGCACAAAAAGGAAAGACTAAGCGGACTGAAAATATTTAATGAACAATGATTAACAACTCAGAAAAATTCTATGATCGATTAACCTTCCTGTATCCGATTATTGACTTTTTCTTAAAGCCCCAGAAACATAAATTCTTCAGCAGAATCAACAGCTGCCCGTATGGGCGGTTGCTCGAAATCGGCGTCGGAAACGGAACGCATTTCAATTATTATAATACACATGAAATTATTGGTATCGACACTTCCAGAAGTATGCTCGCCAGCGCACGCAAGCATCTGAAGGGTAATATTCGACTCTTACATATGAGTGGAGAAAACCTTTTGTTCCAGAATAAAACTTTTGACTACGTTATTCTCTCACACGTCATTGCAGTAGTCGAGGATCCGGAAAAATTATTGGAAGAAGTTTATCGTGTGTTGAAACCCAATGGAAAAGTCTTTATCCTCAATCACTTCACACCCAATAATTGGCTGAAGTACTTAGACAAAACCTTTGAAAGCCTCTCCAGGCTATTCTACTTTAAATCAGTGTTTCATATATCCAGTTTACGTAAGCTTGAAAAATTTAAACTGCTGGAAGAATTCAATGCAGGGCTGTTTTCTTATTTCAAAATCCTGATCTATGAAAAGAGCTTATAGCATAGTTATAGCACTATCCATTAGCCTGTTTATTTACCTGTTCTATCGATCCGAAAAGACAGTCGTGAATGAGTTCATGATTTTAATTCTGTCATTTGAAACTTACACTGCGATAAAAAACTACATTATCAATACAATACCGTTGAACAAGCCAGCAATATTTTCACTGCCGGGAGGCCTATGGGTGTTTTGTGCAACAGCGCTTTCGCAAGATTTTTATATAAAAATCAGGCGATATAAAATACAAGTTGTTCTTGTGCCGATACTATTTGCCGTGGGATTGGAATTTTGTCAGCTCGTTCATGTCACTAATGGAAGGTTTGATATTTGGGATATTGCATTTTACCTGCTGTTTTGGTTGCTTGCCTATTGCTCATTTCAATCTCACGGTTCGCAACAAAACATATTATCTCCTTTTACGCTCCATGGTTTTATCTGCCTGGCATGTTTCCTTTCGGTTTACCTGGCACATGTGAGTCGATAAATGCAATTAAAATCACCCGCGAAGTTCTAGTAAAAAATGAACAAAAGAAGATGAACCATGATTAGGAAACACCTGGCCAGCTATCGATATGCCATGCGCGGAATATCGCTCGCGTTCCGTTATGAGCGTAATATGGTTTTTCATTTGGTGGCGGCAGTGGCGGTGCTTATCGTAAATTGTCTGCTCGCTGTCAGCCGAACCGAGTGGCTAATTACATTGATGCTCATAGGCATCGTGTGGATGGCGGAGATTTTCAATACCGCCATTGAAAAGTTAGCGGATCGGGTTACTGAGAATCCTGATCCAATGATAGGCCAGGCAAAAGACCTGGCCGCAGGAGCGGTACTTATCATCTGCATTGCCGCGGTGGTATGCGCCTTGATCATTTATTGCCCTTATCTATCTTAAGACCTGCGCACCACAACAAATTGAAATGTCAATTCGTGAATTTGGTGAACACAAACTCCGTACTTGCCTGAGCCTGGTGGCAACTTTTAAAACAGCTTTGTTGACGCTCCACAGAAAGCCGTCCTTCAGTTTTAGAGTCTCCGGTAAATTCTTCGAAGCCCCAGCCGCCTGTATCGGCAAAAGCTTTACTGTCTTTATACATCACGTTGATAAATTTCCGGCTACCTGATTTTATCACGTTCCTGGCGGTATCTGCAACCTGCTTGTCAAAAACAATGATGGCGCCGTCGGGGAAATGTCCCGTTTCATATCCTGTTATTGCTTTTTCATTGGCGTAGATGTGGTGAAAGCCGTCAAGTTTTGTTTGCGGCACACGGCCAAAACCTGTCAACGTTGTTTTTATATGTACCCATTTCCGAAAACCCTCCGGATAAGGCATGGACCGATCGTTGATGTCTTCGACTGACATGAATGCCATAGCCACAATACCAACCATGCATAGTGATAGAATGAAATTATCTCTTTTCATACAGATAGCGTTTTATGAAAAAATACCGGTTATCAGTTTCCTGACACAGACTGTTCAAATTTCAGCGGCAGCTATCAAAATTAGCTGTATGATCTTGCGGAATTTTTAACTCAAGGTCTCAGCCTGGTATCCGCTCCGAAATCTTTTGCTCGTATTGTGGCACCTCCGCCTGGGAGGCGATGGTAAGCGCAATACCCGTGAATGCCAGGCACTGGAAGCAGGCCGTTATATTCTCTCCGCCGTTCCAGTTGGGATATTTGATGGCGAGCACCAGGTGTATCGTTAGCAACCAAATGAAAAGCATGATCGCTAAAAGCTGGGCCACCAGTTTCACTTTGATGTTAGTCACGATCGATATTGCTGAGCCTAACAACGCAATGCCTGTGAAGTACGTCCAAAACAACGGCAGCGGTATCCATTTAGGCACGAGGCTGCTTACAAAGTCGCGGTAAATAAAATGATCGATCCCGAAAATGAACAGCATGATACAAAAGAAGTATTTGCCGAAAGGCGCCAGCCTTGACAAACCTGTCATAAAATTACCCGGCATATTTTCAGCGCGGCTGCCAAGCGCAATCAGCAGCGCTCCTCCGGCAAATGCGCTCAGCTTGAGTGTGTTCGTGAAAGCGCCAAGCTCCAGGCTGTCCGGAATATGGATAAATACCCATGGGATGTGACTGAACACGATAAACAGAATTAACACATAAGCCAGGATCACCGAAGTGATTCTTAGTTTTTTGTCAAATGTTATCAGCAGACCGGATATCAGGAAATAGATCCCAACAATGTAAATTATGAATCCATAAGACTCTCCGGCCGGTATGGGTGAGATAAATCGCCTGAATTCGCCGGACAAAAGTTGTAAGATGCCCACGCCAGCGATCGAGACGCCATAGAAAATGCGTCCAAAAAGGTTGAATTTTGATGTTAACATATGTCTTAAATTGGTCGTTTATTTTTTTGATCGAACCGTTGTAAAAAAACGGATGATCCGTTGATCCGTCTTCGCCAAAAGCCAGACAAAAGGCTACAAAAGCCAAACAAAACATATTAAAATCCCGCATCGGGTTATGGAAGAGCAAACAATTGTCAAAAACAGCCTCCTGAAAATCTTCAGGCTGAACGGGTTCCCGGACGCTGCAAAAATGACGCAACGCAACTACGAACACATCAGCACCGAGATCAAAAACAAGACAGGGATTATGCTGAGCAGCACCACGATCAAAAGGCTTTCACATGGTGAATTCAGCAAACTTCCCCAGGTAGCAACCCTCGACGCCATCGCCCGTTATTTTGGCTTCACCAACTGGCAGGAGTACAAAGCATCGGAAGCAGGTCCGGATACAAGGCTGACATCCTCCGAAAGGATGGCATCCTTAACAGACCTGCCTGTGAGCACAACACCGGCCAGGCCACTGTTCCGGGTGGTTATCGTAGCGCTGGTTGTCGTCTCAGTGCTGGTGACGGCATTTGTCATGACCCGGCGCAAAACTGTTTCGGGTGATTGGAATAAGGTGGTGTTCTCTGCCAAAAAGATCACTGAAAACCAATTGCCCAATACGGTTGTGTTTACCTATAATGTTGACAATGTAGATGCGGACAGTTTTTTCATACAGCAATCGTGGGATGACCGCAAAAGGATCCGGATCTATAAAAATCACTATACGGTTACCGACATCTACTATGAGCCCGGCTACCATCTTGCCAAGTTGATAGCGAACGATTCGGCCATCAGGGTGGTGGAGGTGAGCATACCCACTGACCGGTGGGTGTTCTACGCCAATGAGCAGAAGGAAAAGTACAAGACTGAATACATCGAGGTCGAAAAGCCGATCTCAAACGGCGCATTGGGAATATCAAAAGAAACGCTGATCCAAAACGGCATCGACACCAGGCAAAATTTCTTCTACACCTATTCATTTTTTCCCACGCAGCAGAACGTATCCGGCGACAACTTTACAATGAAAACAAGGGTGCGGATGAAGGACGTCAAAAACAGTCTCTGTCCGTTTATTACGCTGGAAATCTTTTGCCAGCGATACTATATGATCATCAAGAGCACCGAAAAAGGATGTGCATCAGAGGCTTTTGTTCTTTTAGGAAACAAAAAGCTGGAAGGCAAACAAATGAACCTGGAAAATATTGCCTACAACCTCACGGAATGGAATGAAGTTGAGCTGCATGCCGAAAACAAGAACGTCACGATCAGGATCAACGGAGCGGTTGCCCTCGAAACGTCCTATGAACAGTCCACCAAAAATATTGCAGGGCTCGCCTTCATCTCTAATGGCCTATGCGAAGTGGATTATGTCGATGTAACCGGTAACGACGGCACTGTGGTCTACAAAAGTGAATTCGACAATTGATCACTCATGCCTCAATGTGTCCGCAGGATTAAGCCCCGACGCGCGCACGCCCTGACCGAGAATGGTAAGCCATCCCAGCATGAGCAGCCAGAACGCAGCCTGTAAAAATATGCCGGCAGACCATGATGTATGATATGGAAATGTTTGAAGCCAGAAATTGCCGATGACATACGCCAGTGGCATGGCAATGACCAGCGAAATGAATACAGGCCTGAGAAAATTACGCGAGAGCAAGATCAGCAGCTGAAGCGAAGTGGCGCCCATGATCTTGCGGATACCGAGCTCTTTGATGCGCTGCTCTCCTTCGTAAGCCGAGAGCGCATATAATCCAAGACAACCAATGATGATGGCCAGGGTGGCGAAGAAAGTAAACAGCTGACCCATTTTCTCTTCGAGCATGTAAACACTGTCCAGGTAATCGTCCATGAGCTTGGCTTCGAATGTTGTGCCGGAAACGAGCGGTGTCGCTGCCTGCTTCACCAGATCGCGCGTCTGCGCAAGGTTGCCACTTTCAAGCCGTGCAATGTAGCGGTTATTGACTGCTTGATAGCTCAGGGCCAGCGGCATGATCTCTTTGCGAAGGGACGACACGTGATAATCTTTGATAACACCGATCACTTCACCAGGCAGCGAGTCGCGGAAAATAAATCCTGATACTTTTTTGCCGATAGCCTCTTCGGGTGTCCAACCCAATGCCTGTACGGCTTTTTCATTCAGGATGATACCGGTATCAGTGTCAGCGCCGTTCACATGAAAATTCCTTCCGGCCAGCAGGGTAAGCCTGAGTGTTGGAATGTAGTCATGATCAACAGAGACAAACCCGATCTTGAGGTTCTCCGCCTCCGGTGTGTTGACCCTGCGAAGCCCAGTGGTGTTGATGAGCCTGCCCGGTAATGTTGAGGCAACTGTGATCTGCTTCACGCCCGCGATCTTCTGCAACTCGGCTTTGAATGAGGCAACACTGGTATTGCTGTTCGGCACTGCCGCAAACAGCAGCAATCCCTCTTTGTTAAAACCCAGGTCTTTGGATTTCATGTAGTGTACTTGCCTGAAGATCACTGTAACCAGCACAACAAGAATGGCCGTGAGGGTGAACTGTACAGACACCAGCGTTCTCCGCATCTTCCGGCTGGAGTCGCTCATCTTCCTTCCCTTGAGCACCGAAACCGGAATAAAGCGCGAAAGAAAGAATGCAGGATAACATCCCGCCACCAGGGCCAGCAGAAAATTACATAGTATCAGCCCTGCCACCAGCCTGTAGTCGCTGAAGAAGTTGCTGAGATCGAAGCGCATCATTTCTATCTGCGAGGCATTGGTGAACGACTGAAAGAAAGGAAGGGCAAGGTCTGCCCAGAGAATGGCCAGCAGAAAGCTGAATGTGCAGATGATAAAAGACTCCATTAGAAATTGCGCGATCAGCTGACGGCGATAGGCACCCATCACTTTCCGGATGCCCACCTCCAGCGCGCGCCTGGCAGACCGTGCCGTGGCCATGTTCATATAATTGAAACACGCCAGCAGCAGGATCACCAGTCCCACAGCAGCAAACGCATACGCATACGTTTTGCCGATGGCTGGCATTGGATTGCCGGTATACGTTGTGTCAACATAGATCTCCGTGAGAGGCTGCAGAAAAAACTCGAACGACTTCCACGACTCGGGTGTATGCTTGTGCACAAAAGTGTCGATGCGTTTGCCGATGACCTTTGCGTCGTCACGCTGCGCCAGTAACACATAATTGTAGAATGAATTAAAATTCCATGACGATGCGTGTGGCTGTGTCTTTTCAACCCAGGTGAAAGAAATAATGTAGCCGCTGCGCAGGTGAGAGCGAAGCATATCTTTGTACACGCCAACAACCCTGAACGAGGCCATGTCCTGAACGGTGATGACCTTACCGATGGGATCATCCTTGCCGAAGAGTGTAACGGCTTCCGATTCGCTGATCAGGATGCCATCGTCAGGCAACACATTCTTTTTCGATGAAGCGGTCTTGAACGGAATGGTGAAGATGGAAAAGAACGCCGGGTCAACAGCGATGATCTTTCTTTCCATGGGCTCTTTATTCTCGATCAGCACATTCTCCTGTAAGATGCCCACACGCGTTGCTTCTTTGATCTCGGCAAAATTCCGGATCAGCTCCGGCCCGAGCACGCCCTGCGTGTACGCAACATTCATTGTTTGATTTCCGTCTACCTGGCGGTGAACAACACGGAAAATATCTTTGGCATGTACGTTATCACGATCAAAGCTCAGTTGATCCAGCACCAGCAATGAAAGGATGAGGCAGCAGGCAATGCCGATGGAAAGCCCTACAACATTAATGATTGAATACAGGGTGCTGTTCTTCAGGTTCCGTGTGGCTATGACAAAGTAATTGCGGATCATAAAGTTTTTTTGCCGATGCTTTGCGCGAACCCTGTACCAGATTCACAGGAAGGGTTTTAAGCAGCTGTAGCGACGTTCCCGACAATAAACTTAAGCAATGTGCCCATTTTCAGAAAGTTGACTGTCCAGCCATGGACAATCAGGGCATAAAAAAAGCCGCCTGATGTTACTCAAACGGCTTTTAACCTGTTCTATTTTATCTTCTAGGCAGCCTGCTCTTCAAGCTGCTTCTCTTTCTGTGCGTCATATTGTTTTCTCAGCTCTTTGGCATGCTCCTTATTTTTGGAGTATTTGATGTGATTGGGCACACCTTTCAGATCCCAGATGAGGCCCACAGCCTGCAGCGCTCTTAATCCATAGTAAGTGATATCGATCTCCCACCAGAAAAATCCCTGACGTGCAGAGGTCTCGTAGTAGTGGTGGTTGTTGTGCCATCCTTCACCGAGTGTAAGCAATGCCAGCCATACACTGTTCTTCGATTCTTCGCCGGTCTCATAACGCTGCTTGCCGAACTTGTGCATGATGGAGTTGATGGAGAACGTGCCGTGATACAGGATCACCGTGCTCAGGAAAAATCCGATGAACAAGGTAGAAAAACCGGCCGCTGTAAACATTGTAGTGATGCTTCCGCCGTTCACAATTCCACCGAGGGCCATCATAGCAACGGCCAGGATGGTGGGCGGCACGAGGTAATGTTTGTTCAGCCACACCAGCTCGGGATATTTGGCATAATCGCCGATGGTTTTGAAGTCGGTTTCTTTAAAGTCGGGACCTACGATCCAGCCGATGTGCGAATACCAGAAGCCGTAGATCTTCATTGAATGCGGATCTGCAGGTGTATCGCTGTGGCGGTGATGATGGCGATGATGCGCTGCCCACCAGAGCACGCCTTTCTGCGCAGTGGTTTCAGAACAGAAGGCGATCACGGCCTGGAACCAGCGTGAGGTCTTGTACGATTTATGCGCGAAGTAACGGTGATATCCACCGGTAACCCAGAACATACGCGTAACATACAGTACGCCGCATACGATCCAGTCGAACATAGTAGCGCCTGTCCAGATAGCGCCCAGCGGCAGTAGGTGCACAGCTAGAAATGCTATTTCCTGTTTAACTACAGGTTTCTTGCGTGCTTGTGGTGTGATGGTTGTTTGACTCATGTCTGATGCTAACAGCAGAGGTATTTAATAAAGTTCGTAAGCGCCTGCTGAATTTCACTTTTCAAACTTTGCAAAGGTACGGGGAATTTTTTCAGTATCCGCCTTTAAACAGGTGATTTGGTCATGAACGGGTGTTAGGGTGTGCTGAAGGTGCTTAGGAGTAAAGGCTAGAAGTCAGGAGCCAGGAGTCAGAAGCCAGAAGGGAACCGGCGTTGTAACATGGTACGGTGTACCAACTGAAGTCACTTTTTTGCTGTACATCGGAGGAAGAAGCTCCTTGACCGGCTCCGTCCCTCCTGACTCCTGGCTTCTGACTTCTGGCTCCTAGTCAGCACACCCTCTCCGTTCAGAATTTCCTAACCGAGATCAATACAATATTCCTTTTTACCTAACCGACATCAAGGATGGATAGGGGCCCGGGCCGGCAATTTTGTCGTAATAACAACTCAACACCCATGAAAACAAATCCTTTACTGCTGACAGGCACACTGATCATGTTCTTTTTCGCTGTTACGGCGGCGGCGCAATCCACACAAACCGTTCGCGGCCGGGTGCTGGATGAGGTCTCGCAAACACCACTCATCGGGGTGAATGTGGTTGTCATGTCGGGCCCGGGTGCTGTGCTCGGAAGCACTACCGATGAAAGTGGCGAGTACCGCATTGAAAAAGTACCCGTGGGCAGGCAAACGCTCAAGATCAGCTATATCGGTTACGAAGATCAAACCATCCCCAACGTAATGGTTACTGCCGGAAAAGAAGTGGTGATGAACATAACCCTTACGGAAAAGGTGAGCCAGCTCAGCGAGGTCACGGTAATCGCCGACACAAAAGAAGACAAAACAGCCACCAACAACGACCTGGCCGTGGTGAGCGCCAGGTCTTTTAACGTTGACGACACCAAACGTTATGCAGGCGCGCTGGGTGATCCTTCGCGCATGGCAGCCAATTTCGCGGGCGTGGTAGGCGGCAATGACTCCCGCAACGACATCGTAGTGCGCGGCAATTCGCCTACCGGCATGTTGTGGCAGATGGAGGGACTGAACATTCCCAACCCCAATCACTTCGGCGCCCTGGTGGCTACGGGCGGACCGGTGAGCATCCTCAACAACAACAACATCGACAAATCCGATTTCATCACCAGCGCCTTCCCCGCACAATACGGCAATGCCACCGCAGGTGTTTTTGATCTGAAGCTTCGCGATGGCAACAATCAGAAGAACGAGTTCCTGGGCCAGATCGGCTTCAATGGTTTT
The DNA here is from genome assembly GCF_018598225.1 of Chryseosolibacter histidinae. GTDB lineage: Bacteria > Bacteroidota > Bacteroidia > Cytophagales > Cyclobacteriaceae > Chryseosolibacter > Chryseosolibacter histidini. The sequence goes on from NZ_JAHESF010000008.1 coordinate 239,615, forward strand.
GAGCTCGGCGCAGAAGGGCATTTCGGCAAAAATTCCAAAGCATCGTACATTATCAACTATCGTTATTCGACGCTGGCCGTATTTCAGACGCTGGGCATCGAGTTCGGCACCGGCTCCAACACACCGCTGTACCAGGACCTGAACTTCAAGGTGAGTCTGCCTGCCGGCAAGAATGGAAAGATCTCGATATTCGGACTCGGCGGCGCCAGCGAGATCGACCTGCTGGGAAGTGAGGCAGACCTGGATAATGACACAGACCTGTACGGAAGCGAGAACATAGATTCTTACCCGCGCTACCAGACGGGTGTGGCCGGTATCAGCTATGAAAAAAGTGTGTCGGAAAAAACTTTCCTGAAGCTCACGGCAGGCATCAGCGCTACCAGCGAGAATTTTTATGCCGATTCCCTGGTGAGGGATGAGACTAATGAAGTGGTGGCCAAATATCTTACCAGCGAAGCCGATTTCACCACACGGAAATATTCACTGAACTTTTACACCCGCACCAAGCTCGATACCAAGAACAGTCTTACCTCAGGATTTTACATCGACGCCATGAGCTTCGATCTGTTCAACCGCGATGCGTATGCCAACCTGAACCGCGATACGGTACGGCTGGATGTTGACGAGAATGCCACGCTCTACCAGTTCTACACCACATGGCGTCACCGGTTCACCAACCGCTTTTCGCTGAACACCGGCATCCATGGCCAATACTACTCACTGAACGAACAGATCGTGGCCGAACCGCGCGTGAGTCTTCAGTATGTGATCAACGGTTCGCATGCACTGAGCCTGGGGTACGGCCTGCATCACCAAATGCAAAACATCACCACGTCTTTTATCCAAACTAAAACACAGGACGGTACCATGGTGCTGACGAACAAAGGCCTCGACTTTACCGCGAGCCAGCATTATGTGCTCACCTACGACTGGAATATCTCCGGCAACACCAGGCTGAAAGCCGAAGCCTATTACCAGCGCCTGAACGATGTACCGGTTGAACGGAAACCAACTTCTTTTTCGGCCCTCAACACCGGCGCCAGCTTTGCGCCCCTGGACCAGGATAGCCTCGTGAACAGCGGCACCGGAACCAACTACGGCCTTGAGCTTACACTCGAGCGTTTTTACAGCCGCGGATTTTATTACCTGCTCACCACATCGCTGTTCGACTCACGTTACGAAGGCAGCGACGGCATAGAACGCAACACCGCTTTTAACACCAGGTTTGTATTCAATGCGCTGGCGGGCAAAGAATGGAAGCTGGGCAACAATGGAAGGTTCTTTTCACTCAACCTGAAGCTCACCACCATCGGCGGAAAATTTCTTACACCGATAGACTTCGCGAAGTCGCAGGAATTTGGCCGCACCATTTACCGTAATAGTGACGCCTACAGTGAGCGGCAAAGCAGTTATTTCCGCACCGACCTGCGATTGGCCTACCGCAAGGAGTATGCAAAGAGCACACTCGAGGTATCGCTCGATCTTCAGAACCTCACCAACAACAAAAACATTTTCAGCCAGAGCTATAACCCGCGCACCAACAGTATCGCTACCCAATATCAGCAGGCGTTCTTCCCTGTTCCTTATGTGAGATTTACATTTTGATGGTTTCGGTGGGTTTCAGGAGTCAGAAGTCAGGAGCCAGGAGTCAGGAGAGGTTCGAGTTAAGTTGAAGTCTTGTGTACTTTTCAGGTGTAGGGATGCTCAACTGACAATTTTGCGGCTGCTATAAGAATCTGACATTAGCTATATAGGAGGCTGTATTCTCAGTTTTATGAAGCTTTCAGTCAACTCACACCTTCCCCTTCTGACTCCTGGCTTCTGGCTCCTGACTTCTAGCTTCTTCTTGCTTCTTTACCCGCCGCAGCTCGCGATGGAATTAGCGCGATGGAGTGAAGGCGGGGGATTTTTAGACCAACAAACGTTTGAGGTGCGGCAAACGACAGAAAACTTAATATTGTGAGGCATATCATTTGACAGGAGTTTGCCGTTAAAAGCAACATGTCAGCTGATGAATACACACCCCTGCGTCAGTTCATAGCCGGAGTCGTTGATGCAACGAACGAAGAATGGAAGGCGCACCGCGATTGTCTTACGCGCAGGTTCCTCCGGAAAGGCGAATTCCTGGTCTCCGAAGGCCAGGTGGTAAACAATGTATCGTTCATCAACAAGGGATCGTTCAGGGTGTTCAAGACCATGAACGGCCAGGACCTCACCAAACATTTTTTCTTTGCGAACGAATATGCCACCGAATACATCAGCTTTCTCACGCGCAAACCTTCCGACATCTGTGTAAAGGCGCTGGAAGAATCCGAGCTGATCGAGCTGCACTACGATAAGGTGCAGGCATTGTATGAACAGTATCCCGTATGGCAGAAGTACGGCAGGCTGATGGCAGAACATTTGTTCATCGTGCTGGCAGAGCGCACACACCGGTTGCTCTATCATTCTCCCGAAGAGAATTATCTTCACCTCATCGAAAGCCGTCCTGATATCATCGAAAGAATTCCCCAGCAGTACATTGCATCGTATCTGGGTATTCAACCGGAGTCGCTTAGTCGGATCAGGAAACGGTTAATGGAGGTTAGGAGAGTTTGAAGTTTAAGGTTTCAAGTTTCAGGTTGCCGGTTGCCAGTTGCCGGTTACCAGTTTTACCCGCCGAAGCTTTAGCGTAGGTTGGGTTGCCGGTTCAGACCCTGGTGAAACTCACTTTCCCAGCTCCGTTCCCCTAGAGTCACAACACCATCACTTGATCCACACCGCCTTCTTCTGACTCCTTGCTCCTGACTCCTGACTTCTATTCCCAGCTCCCTTCGCCCGCCGTAGCACGCCGTGGCATTAGTGCGAGAGCAGCGAAGGAGGGTTACTCCTACTTCTTCAAAACTCCTATCACCTCGTTCAGTTTGAGCAAAGCCTCCACCGGACTCAACGTGTTGATATCTACCTTACTCAACATATCCTGGATCTGCATGAAGCGGGGGTCGGCTTCGAAGAGGTTCATTTGAGGTGTAGCTTTCGGAAGCTCCTGGATCTTTTTCTTTTCGTTCTTGTGTTTGTCTTTCTCCAGGAAGTGAAGGATCTCGTTGGCGCGGAACACCACCTTGTTGGGCATACCGGCCAGTTGCGCCACATGGATCCCGAAGCTGTGCTCGCTGCCGCCTTCCTTCAGCTTGCGCATGAAGATGATCTTGTCGCCGATCTCTTTGACTGACACATTGAAGTTCTTCACACGGGTGAGGTCTTCTGCCAGCTGGTTCAGCTCATGATAGTGTGTGGCAAACAGGGTCTTGGGCTTACAGTCTTTATGGCCGTGGTTGTGAAGATATTCTACAATGGCCCAGGCAATAGACACACCGTCATAAGTGCTGGTGCCTCTTCCGATCTCATCCATGAGGATCAGGCTTCGGTGGCTGAGGTTGTTGAGAATGCTGGCCGTCTCCGTCATCTCCACCATGAACGTTGATTCACCTCTCGATAAATTATCGGAAGCACCCACGCGGGTGAAGATCTTGTCTACGATGCCGATGCTGGCGCTTTCCGCAGGCACAAAGCTACCCATCTGGGCCAGCAGCACAATGAGCGCGGTTTGCCGCAGCAACGCCGACTTACCTGCCATGTTAGGACCGGTAATGATCAGGATCTGCTGTTGATCGCTATCGAGGTAAATATCATTGGGCACGTATGATTCGCCCACAGGCAACTGCTTTTCGATCACGGGGTGCCTGCCGGCTTTGATGTCGAGGATCAGCGAATCGTTGATCTCCGGTTTGTTATAACGATTGGCACGCGCCACAGAAGCGAAGGAGAGCAGGCAATCGAGCTGGCCGATCACCCGTGCATTCTGCTGGATCTGCGAGATGAACGTAGCTGCGTGCTGCACCATGGCGTTGAAGATGCGCTGCTCGATCACCACGAGCTTTTCTTCGGCGTGAAGGATCTTCTCTTCGTATACTTTCAGCTCTTCGGTAATGAAACGTTCGGCATTCACCAGGGTTTGTTTCCGGATCCAGTCGGCCGGAACTTTATCTTTATTGGCGTTGCTTACTTCGAGGTAGTATCCGAAAACTTTATTGTACGAGATCTTCAGCGACGAGATGCCGGTGCGTTCCACTTCCCGCTTCTGCACCTGCAGCAGGTAATCTTTGCCGGAGAAGGCTATTTTCTGCAGTTCGTCAAGCTCGGCGTCTATACCTTCCTTGATGATGTTGCCCTGGTTGCTGTTGATGGATACGTCTTCGCGCAGCTCACGTTCGATCTTGTCGATGAGGTCTTCGCAGGGATGAAGCTGCTCCGCCATTCGCTGAAGCTCAACAGAAGTATGGTCTTTCAACGCCTGGCGTATGGGCACAATACATTTCAGCGAACGCTTCAGCTGCAGCAGCTCGCGCGGGTTGATGCGGTTCACGGCCACCTTGGATATCAATCGCTCGAGGTCAACGATCTGCTTCAGAGGCTCCCGTACTTTGTCGGCAAAGTAATCGTCGGCATGGAAGGTCTCCACAACCCTGAGCCTTTCGTCGATGGCCTCCTTACTCTTCAGTGGCAGGATCATCCACTTGCGCAGCTGGCGCGAGCCCATGGGGGTAACGGTATGATCGAGGATCTCGATCAGCGGAACACCTCCTTCATGCTGTGAATGAACGATCTCCAGGTTGCGGATGGTGAACTTATCGAGCCACACATACCGGTCTTCATCGATGCGCGATATGGACGCGATATGCGAGGTGTCTTTGTGCTCCGTATCGTCCAGATAATGGAGAATGGCACCTGCCGCGATGATGGCTTCACCGGAGCCGTCGATGCCAAATCCCTTGAGGGAGGCGGTTTTGAACTGGCTGATCAGCTTGTCATAACCATAGTCGTAGGCGTAAACCCACTCATCGAGGGCAAAGGTGTTATACTCGGCACCAAAAAGTTTTTCAAATCTTTCGCGCGAGCTTTTGCTGAAAATGACTTCAGAAGGTGCAAAGCTCTGGAGCAGCTTCAGCACATAGTTCTCATTACCCTGCGCCACATAAAACTCGCCCGTGGAAACATCCAGGAACGAGATGCCCAGCTCCTTGCCGGCGAATATGGAAGCGAGAAAGTTATTTTGTTTTTTATCGAGAACGTTGTCGTTGTAAGAAAGCCCTGGTGTGACCAATTCTGTAACACCACGTTTCACAATGCCCTTTACAAACCGCGGATCTTCCAGCTGATCGCAGATGGCGACCCTGTGCCCTGCACGCACTAGCTTCGGCAGATACGTATCCAGCGCATGATGAGGAAAGCCTGCAAGCTCGGTTTCGGAGGTTGATCCGGCGCCACGTTTCGTGAGCACGATATCCAGCACTTTGCTCGCCGCCACCGCATCCTGGCCGAACGTTTCGTAAAAATCACCTACACGAAAAAGCAGCAATGCCCCGGGATACTTCACCTTAATGGCGTTGTATTGTTTCATCAACGGGGTTTCAACGGTGGTCTTAGCTTCAGACATTGAAGCAAAGATAGAAAAGATAGAAAAGCATGGAGGCGACGAATGGTTTTTTTGTTAAAAATTGATGATCAGTGGGTTAGTGAGTTGCGAGCCGTTAGCGATGAGCGGAATAGTAGCAGTAGGCAAATTGTGATGGCTTCGCTATCACAACAGTAGGCAAAGGATTGTGCAAGCCATCATGAGCGTTTTACTGTTGAAATTGGAACAGCGCATGTGATGCCCGTAGCCTTACTATTGCTACTGCTCCGATCGCCTGCGATCGGTCCCGATAGCTATCGGGATGCCTACTGCCTACTTTTCAGCTACGATCACCCACATCTTATCCCCTTTCTCCTTTGTACGATCGACAAACGGGTCTTTCTGGTGGACGATGCTGAACCCGGCTTTGGTGAGGTCTTCCAGCGCGTAGCTCATGCCCAGCTCGTGTTTGCCTTCCTGCACCGAACGCGAGAGCTTTCGGCGTTCATCCGCGATCGGTTCACAGATCACCAGCCTGCCACCTTTTTTCAGTGCCCTCTTTACGTGCTGCAGGATCTCATCGTGGTCGTCCATTTCATGATAAGTATCGAGAATGATCACGGCGTCGAGCTGCTCCTGCGGAAGCTTTGGGTTATCGTAGTCGCCTTTGACGGTCTGGATGTTGGTCAGTTTTTTGTTGGCGATATAACCGTCCAACTTCGTGAGCTTCGACTGGTCCACATCCACCGCATATACCTTGCCTGCGTTGTTCACTACCCTGGCCAGCTTGAAGGTCATATACCCTTCGTGACATCCAATATCGGCAACGTGGCTTCCTTCTGCGATCTTCATCATCGAAATAAGCTCGTCTGCCCGCTGCCATTTATCGCGTGCTTCCCACGCAGGTTTTGAATAAATGTTCTTCCAGGGATTCTGGGCTGAAGCCGTGATGGTGATGGTGAAGAGGAGGATCGTGATCAGGCGCATGTATTTACAACGTGGTTCCCGGTATCGAAGGTGGTGCTTTTCAGGGGGAAGAAAAAGGAGTAAGGAGTAAGAATTAAGTAGTAAGGAGTTGAGACTAGAAGTCAGGAGCCAGGAGTCAGAAGCCAGAAGAAGACGAGGTATGATCGAAGTGTCGGTGTTGGAACCGAAGAATAGAACCGGAATTGAGTTTTACAACGATCACGAACCGGCAACCGGGAACTGGCAACTGGCAACCAGCACGCCCAACTTTAAACTTCAAACTTTAAATTTTCAACTAACTTCGCCCGATGAAAAAACTGCAACTAGAAGAGCTGGGGCGGATCTCGGTGGATGAGTTCAAGGGGTCTGATAAGCTCCCGGTTTGTATTGTGCTTGACAACGTGCGCAGTTTGCACAATGTGGGTTCGGCTTTTCGCACGGCGGATGCTTTCCGGCTCGAAAAAATATTCCTCACAGGCATTACCGGCACACCGCCGCATCGCGAGATAGAGAAGTCTGCCCTCGGCGCTACCAGATCTGTGGATTGGGAATATGCTGAATCGACAGGCGCACTTCTGAAAACAATGAAAGAGAAAGATTACACGATCGTGATCATTGAACAGACCACGGAAAGTAAACCGCTGCAGCAGTTCGATCCCGAGCCCGGCAAAAAGTACTGTCTTGTTTTTGGCAACGAAGTGAATGGCGTGAGCGAGGAGGCACTTCCAAACGCAGATCTGGCACTGGAAGTTCCTCAACATGGAACAAAACATTCACTTAATGTTTCAGTATGTCTCGGCATCATTACCTGGGAATTTTTTCGAAAACTTCAGCTGTGACGTTGAAACCTTTTTAGCTGCGAACAGTATTTAAACATAAGGAAAACAATAGTTATATACCCCGTCAGGCAAAGCGTGTTCGTACTGTGATGGAAGGAGCAGTTGTCTGACGGGTCTTTTTTTGTCCAATAAGGGATGACATCTTTTGAAAAGATGTCATCCCTTTTAATTTTAAAATTTGCAACTTTGCAGAGACATCCCGGAGTTACGGGATGGTAAAAAGTATTTCATTCAGTGTCTGACCGTTACAACCAGCGCGGGGTTTCTGCCTCCAAAGAAGATGTTCACCAGGCCATCAGCAAACTGGACAAGGGCTTATATCCCAAAGCTTTCTGCAAGATCGTGCCCGATTATTTGGGCAATGACGAGGAATATTGCGCTGTGATGCACGCAGATGGCGCCGGTACAAAATCGTCGCTGGCGTATATCTACTGGAAAGAAACGGGAGATCTCTCGGTATGGAAAGGTATTGCACAGGACGCCATCGTTATGAACATTGACGACCTGTTGTGCGTAGGCGCCACTGAAAACATTCTGCTCTCATCCACCATCGGCAGGAACAAAAATCTCATCCCCGGTGAAGTGATCGCCGCCATCATCAACGGCACCGAAGAAGTGCTGGCCATGCTGCGCAAACACGGTCTCAACATCATCAGCACCGGTGGCGAGACCGCAGACCTCGGCGACCTGGTGCGCACCATCGTGGTAGACAGCACCGTGGTATGCCGCATGAAACGCAACCATGTGATCGACAACAGCAGGATCAAAGCCGGCAATGTTATCGTGGGCTTATCGTCGTTCGGACAAGCCGCCTACGAAGACGAATACAACGGAGGCATGGGCAGCAATGGCCTTACTTCCGCGCGGCACGATGTGTTCAACAACGAATATGCTTCGAAATATCCCGAGACCTACGATAGGGATGTTCCCGCCAAGCTCATCTATTCCGGGTCGTACAAAGTGACCGATAAATCCAATGGCACGGATGTGAATGTAGGCAAGCTCGTATTATCACCTACCCGCACCTACGCACCCATTATCGTTGAGGTGCTTACGCGATATCGCAGGCTCATCCACGGCATGGTGCACTGCAGCGGCGGCGCGCAAACCAAGGTGCTTCACTTCATCGATAACCTGCACGTGATCAAAGACAATCTGTTCGATGTGCCACCTTTATTCCGGATCATCCGCGAGCAGAGCGGCACCGAATGGAAAGAAATGTACAAGGTCTTCAACATGGGCCACCGCATGGAGCTCTATGTAGACGAAGAGCTGGCCCCCGAGATCATCCGCATCTCCGAAAATTTTGGCGTAGAAGCCCGCATCATCGGTAGAGTAGAACCTTCAACCCAAAAGAAAGTTACAATCAAGAGTGAGTTCGGAGAGTTCGTCTATTCGTAAGTACGAAGTACGATTTACGAGGTACGATTTGATCTCCTATAGAAGGTAATGCTTCGTGTATGCACACCGTTTCCCCAAACGGTAGGCGTTCTCCTTGCTTCTTAATTCTTACTCCTTACTACTTTTCATACACTCCTCTTCTGGCTCCTGACTCCTTGCTTCTAACTTCTGATTTTTGGCCCCTCATTTGCATTTATCCCCGTGAAGGGATTTAACCCCGAGAATATGAGAACGAAAAGCACAATTTTTTCACTGCTCATGAGTTTGGCAGTAATCGGTGTTTCAATGGATGCAGTGGCGCAAGGACGAGGAAGAGACAAAGGCCGGGATGATGATAACCATGAACGGCATGGCAACAACGGGCACGACGATCGTGACCATCACGACAGTTACAGCAACAACAGGAGAGACCATGACCATGACAGGGATCGTCACCATCACCATGATTACAGGAGACGCGACGTGCACATTCACTATCACGACCGTTATTGTGGTCACAGGCCCGTGGTAGTACATCATCATCACAATCGCCCGCGGTATATCTACTATCGCGATTACGATGTATACTATGACTTCCAGCGGAGCGTTTACATATCGTACGCCGGAAACAACTGGACAGTGAGCGCAGCACTTCCCGTAGCCATGCGCCATGTTAACGTACGCACAACAAGAAGTTATGAAGTAGACTACTACAACGACGATATGCCCTCCTATCTTGAAAGGAGCAGGCCATCTTGCGGACGGGAGTTTAATGGTTGGTAAGGTTATTATTAACCCCGTTAGCGAAGGCAGTCATCGTGACTGCCTTTTTTTATGCTTAGTTGTCGGATCACTGCGGGCATTTGTTTAGTCGTCGGACCATCGCGCACTACCCCCGACGCATGCCAGTGGTCTGACGACTGCTCATCGCGCGGAAGTTACTTCCACAACCCGGCCTGACGAAGCATCGTTGCTGCTTTCGCTTCATCAAAAAGTTTCCGTTCTTGCAGGCAGAAAAAATACTCAACGCATGTTCTCAAAAATATCCGGTTTCGTGATCGCGCTCATGATCGTGAGCGGCTGCGGAACCAAAACAACACCGGAAAAAATCGTTATGCCACAAGATCCACATTCATTCGCCAAACCTTCTGAAGCCAAAGTCACGCACCTGAGCTGGAAGGCCACGGTCAGCTTCGACACCAAAACGATCAGCGCCACGGCTTCGTGGAAAATAGAAGCCACACCCGATGCCGATGTGATCATCCTCGACACCAAGGGACTCACCATACAGAAAGTGACCCTCGACAATGACCAACCCACTCAGTTCAAGCTCGCTGACAATGACGCCATTCTGGGGCAGGCGCTCGCGGTGCTGATCAAACCGGGAACAAAAGTGGTGAACATACAATACGAGACCAGTCCTGATGCCGAGGCGCTGCAATGGCTCAGCGCTCAGCAGACCGCAGGCAAGAAGTTTCCGTTCCTCTTCACACAGTCGCAGGCTATCCTGGCCCGCAGCTGGGTACCTTGCCAGGACTCGCCGGGCATCCGCTTCACCTACGATGCAGAGGTCACCGTTCCCAAAGACCTGCTGGCACTGATGAGCGCCTCCAATCCGAAAGACAAGAACAACACAGGCACTTACCGTTTTGAAATGAAACAACCTATCTCGTCATACCTGCTGGCGCTGGCGGTAGGCGATGTAGCCTTCAAACCTATTAGCGAACGGGCTGGTATTTATGCTGAGCATTCTTTACTAGACACAGCAGCATGGGAGTTTGCCGACCTGGAAAAAATGATCGCAGGCGCAGAAGAGCTCTACGGTCCTTACCGCTGGGAACGTTACGATGTGATCGTGCTGCCACCGAGCTTCCCTTTCGGGGGAATGGAAAATCCACGGCTGACCTTCGCCACCCCCACCATACTGGCCGGCGACCGGTCTCTGACATCACTCATCGCGCATGAGCTGGCCCACAGCTGGTCTGGCAACCTGGTGACTAACGCCACCTGGAACGACTTCTGGCTGAACGAAGGCTTCACAGTTTATTTCGAGACGCGCATCATGGAGAAGCTCTATGGCCGAGACTATGCCGAAATGCTTGCGTCTCTCAACCTCCAGGACCTGCAAGACGAGGTGAAATCGCTCAACGAAGCCAATAACTCCGCCGACACCAAGCTGCTGCTGAACCTGGAAGGCCGCAACCCCGACGATGGTGTTACAGACATCGCTTATAACAAAGGTTACTTCTTCCTGCGCTCCATTGAAGAGAAGCATGGAAGGGATAAGTTCGACAGCTTCCTGAAAGATTATTTCTCGGAGAACGCCTTCACTTCCATGGACACGGAAGGTTTCAAACGTTACATCAAAAAATACTACCAGGACAAATTCAAGGTAACGCTCGACGACCCGCTTTTCAACGCGTGGATCACCACGGAGGGCCTGCCCGCAGATATTGCACAGCCTTCGTCCACCAAATTCAAGCAGGTAGACGAGCTGCTGGCCGGCTGGAAAGCGGAAAAGCCCCTGGATAAAAGCCGCGCCAAAGACTGGAGCACCCATGAGTGGCTGCACTTCCTGAAGAACCTGCCGCCATCGCTCACACCGCAGCAAATGAAGGCGGTAGATGAGTTTGGCAACTTCTCGGCGTCAGGCAATGCGGAGATTGTCACAGCCTGGGGTGTGATCGCCATCCGCAACAATTATGAAAAGATGAACGGAAAGATCGAGTCGTTCCTCATCAACACCGGCAGAAGAAAATTCCTCAGCCCGTTGTACAATGAGCTTGTGAAAACGGAAGCCGGCAAAAAACGCGCGAAGGAGATCTACGAAAAAGCAAGACCGAATTATCACTTCGTGGCTACGAATACCTTTGACAAGCTGTTGAGGTAGAGCATCAATTGCCACGGATTTAAACCCGTGGCAATTGATCAGAACAATCTTTCTTCTGGTGGTTTGATTCCCTTGAGGCGAAGATATACGGTTGTTTGGCCACGGTGGTGAGTCTGATGTTCGAATGATTTCTGGAAGGTGGCTTCGCGACTTGCCTGCCAGCGGAAGACCTTGATCACTTCGTTCAGCTGATCGTCTTTCATATCTTTCAATACGCTGATGGTGAAATCATAGCTGTCCATCACCGCTTTCGTGAGCGCTGCTTTGGTTTTGAATTCTGCGGATCTTTTTTCAAGTTCTCCGAAATTTGAAGGACTGGTCTTTCCGGAGGCGAGGGCAGCAAAGCCAAAATTGTCGTCGGCCATGTGCAACATCTGCTGGCCGAAGGTGCGCATCTCGGCGGTGGGTTTAAAGCTGATCACATCGTCGTTCGCCGCATTCAGATAATCTAACGTGTAGGCTTTCGCCCGCTCCCAGTCGGCAATCAATTGTTCCGCTTTAGAAGGGGGAGCTGTTTTCTCTTTGAAGCTTAGGGCAGCAAACGATGCCACCGCCAGCAGCGCAATGAATAAAATTTTTCCTGATCTCATATAATGATTCTGTCTGGTTTGCGTGTCAAGATAAGGGTTTGAGGCAACCGCATTTTGAAAAATATTGCTATCAAAAAGAGGCATTGGGAAATGGGCATTGAGCATTCGCCTCTATCTGCAAGCGTATGTTACGTGCCAAAAAATGCATCTCGCGATGTCGAAGGCCTTCAGGCCTTTTCGATTAAGCATTACCACTAGTCGTGCCAGAATCTCCCGTAAAGGACTTTGGTGAAATCGGAAAGTTGATTCTATTCCGAGGCAGCTGAAGCCTCAGAGACTCCGCTTGCACGTAGTGGCATCCCTCCATATCAGGTTATCGGTATAATATGTAACTACTGCTTCGGGCGTGGGATTAAAATTTCTAATTTACCTCGCTAAACCTAAACTCAAAATGAGACCTGCTATTCTTAGTTTATCATTCATCCTGCTCACGTTCTGTGCGTGGTCACAAAAGAAATCTGCCAAGACTGTTCCTGTCGTTAAAAAGCCGCTCACACATGCGGTATATGACCAGTGGAGGGAAATCCCTTACAAGGCAATTACCACCGACGGTAACGTTGTGGCGCTGGCCATCAATCCCCAGGACGGAGATGGCAAGGTGGTGTTCTTCGACCTGAAAGCCAATACACAGGATTCTGTAAAACGCGCCGCGGAGATCGGGCTTACCTTCGACAGCCGCTACGCTGTTTTCAGGATCAAGCCGCCCATCAATACGGTAAAAGACCTGCGCAGGCAGAAAAAGAAAAAAGAAGATCTCCCCAAAGATTCACTGGGTATCTATGCGTTCGGCACAAAGAAGCTCGAGAAGATCGCAGAGATCCGTTCTTACAAGATCGCTGAAAAAGCGGGCGGCTGGGTTGCCTACCAGCTCGAAGCCAAAAAAGAAGCGAAGCCCAAGGCCGATGACAAAACCAAATCGAAACCCGATTCCGTAAAAAAAGAAGTCAAGCCAAAAAAGATCAAAAAGAATACCGATGACAACGGCTACACGCTGGTGCTGAGAAAACTCTCCGATGGCAAAGAGACCTCGTTCGGTTATGTGAAAGATTACGCCATCGCCAAATACGGCCAGGGTGTATTGTTTGCCTCCACCGGCAACGACAGCACGCTGAAAGCCGGCGTGTACTGGTATGACCTCCAGCAGGAAAAACTGCAGCCGCTGTATGCCGGAAAAGCGAAACAGAAAATGAAAGGACTGGCCATTAACGAAGATGGCACACAAGTGTCTTTTATTGTTGATGCCGATACCACCAAAGCCCTGAAGCGTTACCCCAAACTTTATCACTGGAAAAAAGGTGATGCCTCCGCCATTGTGCTTGCTGATGAAAACAAAACAGGCATGCCACCGTCATGGATCGTCAGTGAGCATTACGTTCCGTCGTTTTCCAAAGATGGCTCCAAACTTTTTGTAGGCATCAACCCGCAGCCTGTCGTTCAGGATACCATGCTGCTGCAAGAAGAGATCGTGAACGTGGAGGTATGGAACTGGCAGGACGGCCTCATCTATCCGCAGCAGAATAAACAGCTCGATAACGAAAAGAAAAGGTCTTACCAATCAGTGATCCACCTTGCTGACGGAAAACTGGTGACGCTGGGAAGCAAAGAGATGCCCACGGTTGACCAGGCCGACGAAGGTAACGCTGCTGTGGCGCTCGGGCGCTCCGATATGGCCTACCGCAGGAACACCACCTGGGACATCAGCGGCTACGAAGATGTGTTTTTACTCAACGTGGCGGATGGCAGCAAAAAGGACGTGGTGAAAAAGCTGAAGGGAAATCCCTTCATCTCGCCAAAAGCAGGTTACGTTTACTGGTTCAGCCTGCCCGACACCGCATGGTTCAGCTACGCTGTCAAAGATTCAAAGACCTATAAGCTGGCGCAGGAAGTAAAGATCAGGTTTGCCGATGAAGAAGACGATCATCCGGATTTCCCTTCTTCTTACGGCGTGGCAGGCTGGCTCGCCAACGACAGGTCTATGCTCGTATATGACCGTTACGATATCTGGTCGCTGGATCCCGAAAACAAAAGAGCTCCCGTGAATCTGACCAAGATCGGCCGTGAGCAGAAGCTGGTGTTCCGTTACGTGAAGCTCGACCCTGAAGAGCGGTTCATTGATCCTGAAAAAGAAATGCTGCTCCAGGTATTTGATGAAACCACCAAGGTCTCGGGATTCTATAAACTGTCTTTAAAAGACAACAAGCTCACGAAGCTGGTGATGAGCGAGCACCGTTACGCCTCCGTGATCAAAGCAAAAAATGCGGAACGCCTCATCTATACGCGCGAGAATTTCACGGAATATCCCGACGTGTGGACTACTGACCCGAACTTCAGCGCGCCAAAAAAGATAAGCCAGGCCAACCCGCAAATGAAGAACTACCTGTGGGGCTCGGTTGAGATGGTGTCATGGACATCGCTCGACAACATTCCACTGCAGGGGCTACTGTACAAACCCGAGGGATTCGATCCGAAGAAGAAGTATCCCATGATCGTTTACTTCTACGAGAAGAATACTGACAACCTGTATAACCACATTGTACCGGCGCCGATCCGGTCATACATCAACTACTCCTATTACACCAGCAACGGCTACCTGGTGTTTGTGCCTGACATTGTTTACAAGATCGGCTATCCGGGAGAAAGTGCTCACAACTGTATCCTGCCGGGCGTGACAAGCCTCATCGCCAAAGGTTTTGTGGATGAAAAGCACATCGGTGTTCAGGGCCACAGCTGGGGCGGATACCAGACGGCTTATCTCGTTACCCGCACCAACATGTTTGCGGCAGCAGAAGCAGGAGCGCCGGTGTCGAACATGACGAGCGCCTATGGTGGCATTCGTTGGGAGTCGGGTTTCAGCCGTATGTTCCAATATGAAAAATCACAGAGCCGCATCGGTGGCACTTTGTGGGAGACGCCGATACGTTACATCGAAAACTCTCCGATCTTCTTTGCCGATAAGATCCAAACGCCGCTGCTGATGATGCACAATGATGGCGACGGCGCTGTGCCCTGGTACCAGGGAATAGAGTTCTACATGGCGCTTCGCAGGCTTGATAAACCCGTGTGGATGCTCAACTACAACAACCAGGGTCATGGCCTCACCCAGCGGCAGGACAGAACCGACTTCGCCATCCGCATGAGCCAGTTCTTCGATCATTACCTGAAAGGCGCACCCGCTCCCGAATGGATGAAAAAAGGAATTCCGGCCGTGGAGAAAGGAATCAATAAAGGATACTCGACTTCGGCTTCAGAGACGTTGATGCTGGGGCAGAAGTAGGAAGAGTCCACGGTCGACGGTCCACAGTCCACGGTAGTGTAGCGTGATGTTACTGGATCGTGCTTCGTAGAAAGTATCTCATTTTCGGCGAAGTAGGCAATAGGCAAACGAACAGTA
The DNA here is from genome assembly GCF_018598225.1 of Chryseosolibacter histidinae. GTDB lineage: Bacteria > Bacteroidota > Bacteroidia > Cytophagales > Cyclobacteriaceae > Chryseosolibacter > Chryseosolibacter histidini. The sequence goes on from NZ_JAHESF010000008.1 coordinate 255,105, forward strand.
GGCAAATATCCATTTCAACACTGATCTGCCGTGGACTGTCGTCTGTGGACTGTGGACCGTTCCGTTTCACTTCAGATTTTCAACACTTCGTCACGGGATTCGGAGGGATTGGTCAAAAAAATTTTAGCGGGAGCAACCGGAAACCTAATTTTGGTGTCAAATAGACGTTATGATTGATGTCATGATCAGCAAAAGAAAAATTCTGGTTGTAATCGGGATTGCAGTGGCCATCATCATTGGTGTTTATACCGGATTATTCGGTATGGGCCTTTAGTATCGCCAACTCTTCAGATCCGCCCCTTTGGGAGCGCTCTCTGTGATGCGCTTCAGTATTTTCGGAAGATACATTGTATTATACCGTAAACGCGAAATATAATTCGGGTTTACAGGGTCTCCGTTCCAACAATGTTCGGCACGATCGCCATAAGCCACTTCTCCTCCGTAAAAAGGATTGTTCGTTCGTTTTAAAAAATCCTCCATCAGGTACACGGCATTGTTCAGGTAATAATTATCCATGTCGCCACAATAGATATGGATCTTGCCTTTAAGCTTGGGACCCAGCGTAGCCCAGTCGCGTTCGAGGATGTGGCGCAGGTCATAATGCTCCTTCCAGTACTTCGCTACTTCGGGATCGATTTCGCCGGTAAGCTTGTCAAAGATCCGTTTGGGGTAACCATCGTCACCTTGCGGCGAGTACACGGCCTCCCAGATATCCCATTGCTGGCCCGATCTGCTTTTGGTTCCGAGTGTCAGCTCAAAGTGATTGCTTTCTTCCGTAGTTGACTGGATCTGGCCCAGGTAATTTCTGTGCGATGGCCGCGGCACCTTCTTGAAATTGCTCTCGTACCAGTAAGCATTCTTGTCTTTGTAAAGATCAACGAGGCAGTAGGCGCGGAAATCGATGGGATCGGGGCAGGCTGCGAAACATCCATTGAAGTCGTCGGGATAGAACATCTGCACGGCCAGCGCTTCCCATCCGCCGGTAGACCCTCCGTATGTGAATCTTGCCCAACCTTGCCCGATACCCCTGAACTGTTTCTCGATGGCGGGGATCAGTTCCTGCATGATGGCATCGCCGTAAGGGCCAACGTTGGCAGAGTTCACTGCGTAGGAGTCGTCGTAGTAAGGGTTTGCGTGCTGGATCTCGATGATGAGAAAACGCGGGAAGTTCTTGCTGATCCACTGCGTGTAAAAGTTGTGCGCTTCCCGTGCCTGAAATTTGTTGTAGCCGTAGATGCCGAACCTGGCATTGTAATCGGTGGTATCCATTTTCGCATCGGGTGGTGTCTCGCTGAACCCACCGAAGTCGCTGGGAAAGTGGCCGTGAAATACCATCAGCGGATAACGTGCTTCGGGATGGGTATCGAAACCTTCGGGTACCAGCACATGCGCACCAAGGTACATGGGCTTTCCCCAGAACTCCGTGAGCAGCTTGCTCTGGATGCGGATGTGCTTGATGTATTTCGAATCTTTGGGTTCTTCAATGGGTGCGATCTTCTGGTCCATGGTGATCTTCACCACTTCCTGCGAGGCGGGATCGAAGCTGATCTTCTGAGGTTTGCTGTAAAAATTTCCGGGTTTGCTGTTCCACTGCTGGCCTTCACCGTGGTCGGGCGGAAGCTTCACGATGTGACCACTCTTCAATTTGAATGTTTCATAACGATTGATGAGTGCCTGAACAAAATATTCTCCTTTGGGAACATGGCTGATGCTGCGGATGGGGAAGCCAAAAGCATCGTCGCCGATCGCGATCTCATCTCCCGGTTTCATTCCTTCCACGTCAACGCCGAAGATGAGTTGGGTGTTCAATCCATCGCTGATCTGGGTACGGGGTTCACCTTTGTCGTTATCGGCGAGCATGAGCAGAAGCCTGCCATCCTGGGCCTGATCGCTCATTTCTTTGGTGAACAATACCGAAAATTTTACGGCAGGATCGTTGGCGGGTTTGCAACCGATGGCCAGGGTCAGCGTTAGGAGCAGGCAGGATCTTTTCATGGGTGGGAGTTTCAGGTTTAAAGTTTCAGGTTTAAAGTTTCAGGTTTAAAGTTTCAGGTTTAAAGTTGGGGCCGTCAAGACTAACTAGAACAGACTTTTGTTCGAGAGCGCGGGACGGTCACGTGTTCCTGAAAATACTACCAAGTTTCCGGTTATCAAACTGGAGCTAATAAGCTTTGAGCCGCGAGCTTCGAGAAGGTGCTCCAAATCTCACGGCTAACAGCTCGTAACTCAAGGCTACAGGTGTCTGAGCTCGGAGTGCTGGTCCAGGATCCAACCGGTGAGGCTCAGGCGTTCGCGGGTGGCGGGCAGCACCTCATGCTCGATCTGATCGCTTCTGAAGCAGACCAGTCTTCCGGCAACGGGCAGGATATCACGCGTTCCGTCGGGCAGGTACATTCTGAGTTGTCCGCCGTGTTCTTCCTGCCAGTGGTTGTTGAGGTAACAGATCACGGAAAGCTTCCGGTGGTCGTCTTGTTTGAACTGATCGAGGTGCCGTTTATAAAATGATCCGGGCGGATAGACCGTCATGTGCACCTCGTAATCTTTCAGGCTCAGGAACAGTGCCTGATTCAAAAAATGGATCATGTCGCTCAGCCGCTCGAGGTAGACCACGGCAGGGCGGGGCGCCGAGCTCCGGTCGAGCCATTGAATATAATCTCCGCGTATAGCCTCATTGATCTGCAAACCTTTGTTTTTGCCAATGCCGGCCTTTTTGAAACTTTCAGCACCATTTTTGAATTCTTCCAGGTCAAGGATATTGTTGACTTCCTGTTGGCTCAGAAATTGATCGGCAATGGCATATCCGTGCTCTGCGAGGTCGTCGGCTATGGAATCGAAAACAGTGATCATGTAACAAATTTACGCGCTAAATGTCTATACTTACGAGCAACCAGCCGATTATGAATGCACGGTCGTATAAAAAAATTACACTTCAAAGGATCCTGGGCGTATTTGCCATCATCTTTCTCCTTGCGTCATGCGAGAAGCCCGATCAGGATATAGAGCTACGCCGGATCAAGGATGTGGTGGTAGATGCCTCTTCAGACCCCATGCTCAAGGCCAACGCCGTTTTTTTCAATCCCAATAAAGTGCGTGGAAGGCTGAAGCGCATCAACGTAGAGATCTTTATCAACGGCAAGAGGGCCGCGCATGTGGATCAGAAGTTGAAAACCCACATTCCCTCGCAAAGTGAGTTTACCGTACCCCTGGAGGTGAAGCTGGCGATCAAAGAGCTGGGCTTTATGGATACTGTACTGGGATTGATCGGTGGAAAAAAATTCGAAGTTCACTATAAGGGCTCGCTTCGATTATCTTATCACGGTGTGCCGATCAAGGTTCCGGTGGATTATAAGGATGATGTGAGGATCAGGTTTTAATTAAAAAACACCTCATCTACCATTAGCCATCCTTTTTCATTTTTTGCGTTTCGGAAGTCCGGGAGTTTGGAGAGTGGACGGGCTACGATCTTGTAACACGCGAACGTGGAAGCAGGGATATCGATGGTGGCGCCCTCGATCCGGGTGGGAACCCAGGTGGTGGGTTGTGCCGGGGTGATCTTGCGCAAGAGTTTAAGATCTTTCGGGTTGGAGCCTGCCCACACTTCGAAGGTGGCGGGTGGCATACACATGGAGCCAATATTTCTTGCATAGCTCAGCGTGATGTTTGTGAGCGTGGGCACATCGCCTTCAAAGAAAAACACAGCTTCAAGAGGTTCATTCCGGAAGGCCATCCACGAGGGATCGCGGTAGAAATCAGGCATTCCTTTTTTGTTATCGATCAGGGTTGAAGGTCCTTCTCCCGCATACTTGCTGTCCGGCTTCGTCAACAGCTCGGCCCGTGATGGTTTAACACCTGTTTTGAAGAACACATATTCAACCTGCTTGCTGCTCAGCCAGCGGTCTTTGTAAGCCTTTGTTTTGATCACCGTGTAGCGCGTCACAGGCAATGGATCCTTATACGTATTGCTCTTCAGGCTGTCGGCATCGCTGCCATCGGTGGTGTAGCGGATCACGGCACCCGGCAGGTTGTGCTTCAGCATCACGGGCTCGTTCTGCTTCAATACCTGCGCATCGTTTTTTAGGAAAGGCGCGCTCAGGCGAAGCATCTCTTTTTCATCGGGCCGGTAGCCGGTATCCCAGCTGATCTGTTTATACGTTTGTCGCAGGCCAGCCATCTCGTTGTCTGTCACGGGCGTATTCCACAAATAAACTTCCCTGATGCTTGTATTGGGTGCAAGCGTTTTTAAAGCCGCAGCCGTGACTTTTGTGCCTGACAATGAAACCGAGCGAAGGTGCTCAAGCTTCAACAGGTGTTTGAAACCATCGCCTGTGATGGCCGTGTTGTTCAGAATGATCTTTTCAAGGTTATCGAACTTTGCCAGCATCTTCAGGTCATCATCCACCACCGGCATCTTCGAGAGGTCTATCGCGATAAGCTGATCTTTAACACTGCTCAGCTCTTCAAGGTATTTCTTCTGAAATGATCCGCTGAGGTAAAACTCCGCCTGGAGCGCGGGCTCATTGCGCGCGATCTGCGAAACGGTGCGATAAGGTGTGCTCAGCTCCCGCACCTTCTGCTGCGATGAAAACTGGAAATGGTACCGGGGCGCGATCCCCTCTTCGGCATAATATCTTGCCACGATCGGGCTTGCCAGTTTTTTCAGCGTATCGACGGCAGGTACTGCATTCAACTTCGTTCTTGTATCAGCACCTGCACCGATCCACCGTGAAATAAAAAGCACCTCATCTTCTGTAAGCTGCGCCTTGTCTTTCGGCGGCATGTGCTCCTTGCTTCCCAAAGGCAAAGTCAGCCGCTCCATGATAAGGCTGTGCTTCGCGTCACCCGCTTTCCACAAGGTGCCATTCTTACCACCTTTCTCCATGCTGGCCAGCGACGTCAGAATAAGTTTTCCTTTCGCCTTCTGTTCATTATGACAACTGTAACACTTGCTTTCAAGAATGGGCTCAACGGCCGCGGCAAACAACGTGGTGCTGTCTGTAAG
>NZ_JAHESF010000090.1 GCF_018598225.1 Chryseosolibacter histidinae
GATCTACACCCTGAAAAAAGGTGAGCAGCCCAAAAAGGTAGACATCCGCATCAGCAGTGACGGCAAACTGAATCCCTATGAGATCGTGCCCGTGAATGCCGGCGCAACGGAGATGGTACTCTCACCCAAGGGAAAAGAGATCGCCTTTGTAGTGCGTGGCGAGATCTTTGTCACTTCTGTGGAAGGTGGGGTGACCAAACGGATCACCAACACACCTGGTCAGGAGCGCACCGTGAGCTTCAGCAAAGACGGAAGGTCATTGGTATATGCGGCCGAGCGCAACAACAACTGGGATGTATACAAGTCGTCTATTGTGAGGGATGAGGAAACTTATTTCTACGCCTCCACGGTGCTGAAGGAAGAAGCAGTAGTGGCTACGGCGGCGGAAGAATTTCAGCCTTCTTTTTCGCCCGATAGCAAGGAAGTTGCTTACCTGGAAGAACGCACCACGCTGAAGGTGATCAACCTCGCTTCGAAGGCGACGCGTACGATTTTGCCAGGCAATAAGAATTATTCCTACAGCGATGGCGACCAGTATTACCAGTGGTCACCCGATGGAAAGTGGTTCCTTGTTGACTTCATGCAAGACAATCACTGGATCGGTGAAGTAGGACTCATTAGCGCGGCAGGCAATGCGCAGGTGATCAACCTCACCCAGAGCGGTTATGAAGATAACGGTGCCAAGTGGATGATGAACGGCAAGATGATGCTGTGGTTCAGCGACCGCGACGGCATGAAAAATCACGGAAGCTGGGGCGCACAGGCCGATGTATACGGTATGTTCTTCACCCAGAATGCTTATGACCGATATCGCCTCAGCGAAGAAGATTACAAGCTGCTGAAAGAGAAAGAGGAAAAAGACAAGGATAAAGACAAAGACAAAAAAGAAGAGAACACAGAATCTGCCGATAAGTCAAAACCCAAGCCCGCTGAAAAAGAGCCGGAGCTGGTGAAGATCGAATTCACCGGCCTTGAAGACCGCAAGGCCAAGCTCACCATCCATTCGTCACTGCTGGGCGATGCGGTGATGTCGCCCGACGGTGAAAAGCTTTATTACCTGGCGCGTTTCGAAAAAGGTGTGGACCTGTGGGTGACGAACCTGCGCACCCGTGAGACCAAGATCATCACCAAGCTCGGCGACAATGGCTCAAACCTCACCATCGACAAAGACGGCAAAAAACTTTTTGTGCTGGCCGAAGGAAAACCTGTGAAGGTGGAGATCGAACCTTTCAAAAAAGAGACGGTGCAGATCAATGGCGAAATGATGCTCGACAAACAGGGCGAGCTCAGCTACATCTTCGATCACGCCTGGCGCCAGGTGCTGAAGAAGTTTTACGTTACCGACCTGCACGGTGTAGACTGGAATTTTTACCGGAAAGAATATGCGAAGTTCCTGCCGCACATCAGCAACAACTGGGAGTTCTCGGAGATGCTCAGTGAAATGTTGGGCGAGCTCAATGCTTCGCATACCGGCTGCCGCTACAGCCCCGACCAGAAAAACAAAGACGCCACCGCCTCCCTCGGCCTGATCTACGATGAGAACTTCAAAGGCGACGGCCTGCGCATTACCAGTGTGCTGGCGAAAGGTCCGTTCGACAGGGCCGAATCGAAAGTGAAGAAAGGTATGGTGATCGAAAAGATCGACAACGAACCCATCGCTGCCGGCACCGACTTCTTTGCCTACCTGAACCGCAAGGCTGGCCGCAACACACTGGTATCGGTCTATGATCCGGCAACACGCACGCGCTGGGATGAAGTAGTGAAACCTGTGGGACTGGGAGAAGAGAATGAGCTGCTGTATAAACGCTGGGTGAGCAAACGCGCGCAGCAGGTAGACAGCCTCTCGAAAGGAAAGATCGGCTACATCCACGTGCGGGGTATGAACGACCCCAGCTACCGTACTGTGTTCGAAGAGGCGCTGGGTAAACACGCCAACCGCGAGTCGCTCATTGTGGATACACGCTCCAATGGCGGCGGATGGCTGCACGATGACCTGGTGACGTTCCTGGGCGGAAAGAAGTACATCGACGTGGTGCCGCGGGGCCAGCACATCGGATTCGAGCCCCAGCGCAAGTGGACCAAATCATCGGTGGTGCTGATGGGTGAAAGCAATTACTCTGATGCGCATATGTTCCCTTTTGCTTTCGACACCAAGGATATCGGCAAGACCATCGGCATGCCTGTGCCTGGTACCGGAACAGCCGTGTGGTGGGAAGCGCAGATCGACCCCACGCTGGTATTCGGCATCCCGCAGGTGGGCATGATTGGCCCCGATGGCAAATACCTGGAGAACACCCAGCTGGAACCGGATATCGTTGTCAAAAACCGCTACGAGATGCTGGTGAAAGGCCGTGACCAGCAACTGGAGAAAGCGGTTGAAGTGCTCATCCAGCAGTTTACACAGATACCGAAGCCTGAGAAGCTGCCCTCGCCGGAGAAAGCAGGATCGAAGGAATAGTAGGCAGTAGGCAATTCCGATCGCAAGCGATTCGGGCAGTAGGCAAAGGATCCCCCCGCGAATCCGTCATCCTGAACGGTGCTGGTGCGAAGGGCTTGCGGGAGTGAAGGATCCCCTTGTAACAGCGTGCGAACACATGAGGCAGATGCTCGTATCAGGTTCGCACTAACCTTCGGGGGATCCTTCGCTCGCTCAACGCCTGCCTCCAAACCACCACTCAGGATACCGGTTCCATAGTGTGGATTGCCGTGGACTGTCGACAGTGGACCGTGGACCAATCCAAAAATCAAAAGAATTTGTAACCCTTGCTTATTAGGAAACGTTCTGTAACTTTGTACATCAAAGTACTTTTTAAATGAAGGAAATCCGGGAGTACGAAAAAGACATTGCTTCCATCCGCACGATGATGGAGCGGTCTGCGAAATTCATTTCATTGAGTGGATTGTCGGGGGTGCTGGCCGGCATCTATGCGCTGGCGGGAGCGGTGGCTGCCTATTTCATCATTCACTATCCTATATCGCCCTTCCGTTACAGGATCTATTCCATTCAGGACCCTGACAACTTATGGAAGCTGCTGTTCATTGCAACCGCGGTTTTATTCGCGTCCATCGCCACGTGTTTATGGCTCAGCCAGCTGAAAGCAAAGAAGCACGGATTAAAACTTTGGAACAACGCCAGCAAAACCATTCTACTCAACATCAGCGTACCCCTGGTGGCGGGCGGCATCTTTATCCTGATCATGCTGTACTCCGGGCATTTTGGATTGGCAGCCCCTGGCTGTCTACTTTTTTATGGCATCGCGCTCATCCAGGGA
>NZ_JAHESF010000091.1 GCF_018598225.1 Chryseosolibacter histidinae
GTGGTGGAGGCTTCTTCCAGCTTTTGGTTTTGGGCGTATACGATGTCGCGTTGGGCCATGATCTCGTCACCGCTTTGCTTCAGCTCCTCGTTTTGCATTTCTATTTCCTGTTGCCGGTCTTGCAGGAGCTGGTTCTTCTCGCTGATGTCTTTGTTCATTTCCTGAAGCTCGTGCGTGCGCTCCCTCACGATCGTGCTGAGCTTCCGCGCCTGGGCCGCGATGCTGCGTACGCGATAACGGTAAAAACCATACGTTGCCGCCCCTATCGCTAGCGCCACTGCCAGCTTGAATGCCAGCGTCTCGTACCAGCGCGGAAGGATGTGAATGGTGAGCGATGTGCCGGTCTCATTCCATACCCCGTCGTTGTTGCTGGCTTTTACCCTGAATACATAGTCGCGGGGTTCGAGGCTCGTATAGGTGGCTGACCGTTGACCATCGGCAGCGACCCAGTCCTTGTCGAACCCTTCCAGCTTGTATGCATAGCGGTTGCCTTCGGGCCACGAGTAGTTGAAGGCGACAAAATTGAGCGAGATAAAATCGTATCGCGACGATAACGAGATCTCTTTTGTTTCGCTGATCACATCCTGCAAAGGGCTTTCACCGCTGTCGGCAAACACCGATTTGTTGAAGATCTTGAAATCGGTAATGAGCACCGGCGGAACGATCGCGTTGTCTTTAAGGCTGTCGGGGTCAAAGGCGATTATGCCCCGAACACTGGCCAGGTACATTTTCCCGTTGGAGGCGTAAAGCGGCCTGCCATAAAACTGGCTGGTGGGCAAGCCATCGTCTTCGGTGTAAACGGTTGCCTTTTGTGTTGCGAGATTGTACCGTACCAGCCCTTTATTGGTGGTGAGCCAAAAGTTGCGCCGCCCGTCGCGCAAAAAATTGTTGATGGTGGTTTCGGGTACGTGTTCTTTGTCTCCATAGTGCTGCACCGCTCCGCTCACAGGGTCGTAAGATTCAAAGCCTGGGTGCCCCATCATCCAAAGTCTGCCCGAAGAGTCAGCCGCGATCGACTCCGCATTCCTGAGCCTGAGGGAGTCAGGCCGGGCTACAAATTTTCGGGCCACAGGGTCAAAGCAGCTCACACCGTTGCCCCAGCTGCCCAGCCAGAGCAAGCCGTTTACGTCGCGGCAAATGGCCACTACATTTTCTTCGCGCAGGCCGGCATTGGTGCTGTAGGAATTGAAGGTTCCGGTGCTTCGGTTGTAGATGCTGAAGCCGCTGCCGAGGGTGCCGATGTAAAGTGTCCCTTCGTTGTCCATGTAAAGACACCAGAGTTTGTCAGACGCCAGCGCGGCGGGGTCGCCTGCACGGGGTAAAAAACGCCGGCACTTTTTTGTGGCGGGATCAAATCGGCCAAGCCCCGCGCCCCACGTCGCTATCCACAGGCATTTTGCTTTTTCATCCCACTCCAGGTCAACCACAAAGTCACCTGGTATGCTGTTGGGATCTTTCGGATCGTGCCGGTATGGCGTAAACGTTCCGTGTGCCTCGTCAAAAAAACCAACGCCCCCACCGTCTGACCCAACCCACAACCCAATGCCTGGCTGTTCTACGATGGCCGAGATCTTGTTGTTAGATAGTTGGGGTTGATGGCTTAGATTTTTCTGATAGATAACAAATGGCTTCCGGTTGGCATCGTACAGACAGATGCCCCGGCTGTTGGTGCCCACCCACATATTGTTGTGCCGGTCGCGAAAAAGTGCATAGATCGAATTGTCACTGATGCTGCGTGGGTCGAGCTCGTCATTTACATAATGATAGAAGCGGCCGACCCCGGTGTCGAATATGTCAAGGCCTCCGTTTTCGGTGCCCACCCAAATTCTGCCGGTGTGGTCTTGACCCAGGCAACGGATCACGTCCAGCGCAAGGCTGTTGGCATCGCCGGCACGGTGCCGATGGGTCACGAATGTTTTCCGATCACGGTCATAACGACTCAGACCGCCATCGGATCCCACCCACATCACGCCGTTGCGATCCAGAAAAAGATCATTTACGTAGTTGTGACTGAGGCTGCCCGCGTCAGCAGGATCGTGGCTGAAGTGTTGGGTGATCTGCCGCGCCTTGTTCATCACCACCACACCGATGCGTGTGCCGATCCAGAGGTCACCCTTGCGGTCGAACTCCAGCGACGTTACATCGAGCGAGTTTTCGTCGACCAGAAAATGTTGAAAGCGGCCCGAGGTGCGGTTGAAGTGATCGACGTAGCCGTTGGAGAACGCAAGCCAGAAATTTCCGTGTTCGTCTTCGAGGATCTGGTTGATGCGCCCATCGGAAATGCTGCCATCGTCCGATGGATCGGGAACGTACGAGGTAAAGTCGTTGGAGGCACGGTTGTATCTGCTGAGCCCGCCCGTCGTGCCGATCCACAGGTCGCCGTGGCGGTCCTCCAGCATGGCGATGGCCGTGTTGTCGCACAATGAGGTGGTGTCGCCGTTCTTGTGGTAATAGGAGGTGAAAGTGTAGCCGTCAAAACGGTTGAGGCCTTCCACCGTCCCGAACCACATGAAGCCCTGGCGGTCCTGGATGATGGAGAGCACCTTGTCGTGCGACAGCCCGTGGAAACTGGAATAATTACGAAACGGAACAAACGGCTGTTGTGCCCGCACGGCCGGCGAAAGGATCGCGACAAGCATGATGGAAACAATGATCGGGGTACGGCAACCCATCTCCGAGCCC
>NZ_JAHESF010000092.1 GCF_018598225.1 Chryseosolibacter histidinae
TTACTATTCCAGCATGATTGACCCCCTAATCCAGCAAGCTGACCCCTCTGTGTGAAGGGATTGTTTCTGTAAAGCAAAGAACGTTGGGTAAAGTTATTTCTTTTTCCTGAGAGATTCTCCCTTTAGTTCGATTCGGATTGTCTTACTGGTGAGCCTGTCCAGGATGGCATCGGAGAGCGTTGGTTCACCAATGATGTCATACCAGGCGGCGACCGGAAGCTGGGAGGATATAATCGTTGATTTGCGACCGTGCCTGTCTTCCATTACTTCCATGAGATCCAGTCGGGAGTAATCGTCCAGTTTTTGAAGACCAAAGTCGTCGATGATGAGCACGTCTGCCTTGGCGATAGCATTGATTTGTTTGCGATGTGTGCCGTCCATTTTTCCCAGGCGAAGGGAGTAAAAAAGTTTTTGGCTGTTGAAGTATATGGCTTTGAAGCCATTTAAACAGGATTGATGCCCGAGTGCCGAAGCCAGGTTACTTTTACCTACACCGGCAGGGCCTGTAATCAAGATGTTCTCGCAGTTGTTAACCCATGAGCATGTTGTGAGCTGAGCTAGTAATCCGGCATCCAGATTCCTGTTGGGATCAGGCCGGATTTGATCCAGCGCGGCGTTGTAACGGAACTTCGCTGCCTTCTTGAGGCGATCGATCTTACGTCCGGATCTCTCGTCATTCTCATGCTGCATAAGCACTGCCAGTAGTTGCTCTGCACTCAGCGTGGATACTTTTTTGGCGGCAATGAGGCTGTCCAGGGCTTGCGCCATGCCGTGGAGTCGTAAAGACCGCATCTGTTCGAGTGTTTGATCATAGTTCATAGATTATGTATTTTAAGTTGTTAGACATAGTTTTGTCGACCTCTGATGTTGTCGTGTAGTGGCAGTTGCCCTTGAGAACTCCGATCATCTTCGAAGTTCACGTGGCGGCTACCCATCAGATGCTTCATGTATCGTAGAGAAGTCATATTATTGGCCAACGCCCACCGGCAACACTGCCGGAACCGGTCGCTTTCATTTTTGGGGTGTAGTGCTAATATGCCCTGACAGGTCTTATACATTTGCTCAGGGAAAAGGCCTTTGCTAAGCACCGCACTAATGAGCCCTTCGACTTCGGGACCTATCAGGCGAGCCTGCCGTTTGAGCTCATCCGGGGAGAGGCTATGAAGGTAGTCCCGGTGAGTAGAGGCCATGTGGTCATCTTGTGTGATATATAGTCCAGTGCCGGATATAGCATGGGTAGCCACACATTCACGTTCATGATATATTCGGGCAATACCATTGCTGATCAGCACGGTGACCTTTTGACCGATAAGTCTGTATGGTACGCTTAAATACTTGCTGATGGAGCTGATCTTGACGTGACCATTCACAGACACTGTAGGCTTGGATTGTGTAGCCAGGAAGTAAGACTTGTCAGGCAGTGGTTTTAGATGCGCTCGCTCATCTCGCTCTAACAACGTCTTCCTCGATACACCATAGTCCTGCATGATCGCATCATTGAGGAGCTCTATCTTCTCACGAAGTGCCTGATTCACTTCTTCCAGGCTGTGGAAGGTCTTGTGACGCAGCCTGGCATAAACCTGCTGGTAAATTACATTCACATGAGTTTCTACTTTCGCCTTGTCCTTGGGTTTTACGGGACGTGTGGGAACAACAGCCATATTGTAGTGGTTGACCATATCCAGGAAGGTCTCGTTGATGACGGGTTCATAACGGTCTGGCGTGGTAACGGCTGACTTGAGGTTATCGGGGACCAAGGCGGCGGCCACTGCACCCAGCCAGGAAAAAAGATAGACAAGTCCCTCAATGAGGTGTTCCTTCTTTTGTGACCGTACCGCTATGGCCAGCGTGTAATTGCTGTAGCCAAGCGTGATCAGTAGTACCTCGACGGCAACGCGTTTGCCTGTATCAGAGTCGATGTAATAGAGCTTGTCACCAGCAAAGTCCACGAACATCTTTTCACCGGGCCGGTGAACCATGACCATCGACGGCTGCTTACTCTTCAGATAACGCCGCAGGTGGAAGCAGAAGCGCGAGTATCTCATCTGGATGAGTCCTGCGTGGAAGTCTTCCTCCCAGAGGATCATGCGCGTGACGTGTGTTTGTTTCCGCCTGGATAGTTCTTTGACGTAGTGTTCGGCACGTTGTAAAAAGGCCTGGTAATTATCTTTCTCTTGAGTTGACACCGGTTTGAGCTGATCGGCCAGGATCGGATTGTCGGTAGCCATGAGTTGCTCATCAGACAAGCCCAGTTCATCAGTCTTTCGTAGATAGGATTTTACGGTGTTCTTGGAGATACCTAGCGTCGAGGCTATCGTCTTTATGCCGTAGCCTTCCGAGCGCAGTTTATAGATCTGTTTTACTTGGTTCATTGTAATAGGATTAAAGGCCATGATTCTGTGCTTTATCCAATAAGGATAACCAGAACAAATCCTATCACAATCAGGGGGGCAGCTTGCTGGAATTGTCCTAATCCAGAGGGGTCAACTTCCTGGAATTCCTGCCGAACTTGAGGGGTCAGCTTGCTGGAATAACCCGAAAACCGCCAAAATCCGGGGGGTCAACTTGCAGCAACAGGGGGTCAATCAAAAATGGAATGAGGGGTCAATGCTCGCAGGAATAGCTA
>NZ_JAHESF010000093.1 GCF_018598225.1 Chryseosolibacter histidinae
GGGTATGCAAGTCGTGATTCGGACCTGGGTCAAATGATACTTTTGTTGGATGTGATTTTGAGCAACTGATTGAGATTTCGGTGCCGCTCCGAGGCCGCGGCGGGGGCCTCGTCATATGCCATTCGGACTCAACCCAACCCGCGCATGCTCCTGCCAGACCAAAAGTTGGCTTATGTCCTCATGGCATATGACTGGAAGAAGTGGGGTCGACGATAGAGTTGCTGCGACATGGGGCGGGATTTGGGTTAGCAGTGTACCGGAGACTTGTTGGGGCAACGGGATGGGTAACATTTTTTTGATCTGGTTGATATAGGGGCATACGACGTAAGGAGAACGCTGAAAATCCTGTAAAAGAGTAGGCACCAGATTAAAACCAAAAAAAATGAAAACAACCTTGAGAAGATGGACGAGCGCGTCCGTGAAGATCGCTGCTTTTGTAACGTTTGCCCTGCTGGCGGCGTGCGCTGACGAAGGACTGGAGGCTCCGGAGGCAGCAAGAAATGCCGAGGCTATTGAAGCACCTGCGGGCGAAGCCGACTCTGGACCTTTTAGTGCCCTGGGCGGCTGTCCTGATGACCTGACGAATGACGGCTGCAACTTTACAGCGGGCACGGGAAGGGATCATCCTAACCAGTACCTGATGGTGAACATGATGAACAACTGCAGAACGGAACCGCTGCCGTCTAACTGTACCTGGAATGGTAACATCACCGAAACGCGCAATATTGAAGTGGACCTGAGTAATTGCTGCTACCCGGCAAGCTCACTGAATTTTCAGATGAATACCTGGAAAGCGCTGGCGGCCAGCAACAGACCCGCTTCCAATTACCTGATCACGAATTATCAAAGGATCTCAGGGTATATGGTTACCAGTTATGGGCCTTACAGGATGGTGATCAGGGTTACTTACAGGAAGAAAGGGTTGTGCAGTGAGGTGGCCGAGAAAGGAGGGATTGCGTTGCCGCAGTAAAATAGATTGTAAGGGACTCCACGGGCGGGGTCCCTTTTAATTGCAGGGTTATGGGTCGAGTGATGGTTTATTTGAATGTAGATTCTGAGTAATTGATTAAGATTTCGGTGCCGCTCCGAGGCCGCGGCGGGGCCTCGTCATATGCCATTCGGACTCAACCCAACCCGCACATGCCACTGCCAGGCCAAAGGTAGGCTTATGTCCTCATGGCATATGACTGGAAGAAGCGGGGTCGACGATAGGGTTGCTGCGACATGGAGCGGGCTTTGATTATGCAGTTGGGTTACGTAGTATCCCGTTCATTGCCTATTGGTTTTTGCCTACTGCGTATTATGTCTTACCTAGTAGCGTGAACTCTACGATCACTTTTCCGGCGTTGAAATTGGAGTACAACAATTTCACCAGGCTGCGGTTGTCCATCTCCAGGGCGATGTCGAAGGCTTGCTGGAACTGATCGGCGTTGTAACCCAGCACCTCTATGACATTGAGCATGTCCGTGTCAGGGCGACGGGACTTTAGTATGATCGAGATCTCTTTTTCGAATTTCATGGTTGTTGGTCCTTTTGTTAAAAATAATCGATACCATTCACTTTATAACGTTATCTCATCCTGGCTTTGAAGGTCAGACTGCAATTTCATTTTCTCAATCAAAGCTGCCCTTGCCCTTCTTACTTGCTGTCGAGTGTTAGTTTTTTTGGATGTGGATTTTGAGTAATAATTGAATTTTCGGTGCCGCTCCGAGGCCGCGGCGGGGGCCTCGTCATATGCCATTCGGACTCAACCCAACCCGCGCATGCCACTGCCAGGCCAAAGGTTGGCTTATGTCCTCATGGCATATGACTGGAAGTGGGGTCGACGATGGGGTGCTAATAGACGCTGAGTGTGCAGCGGGATGGGGGTGGAAATATCTGCGGCCCTCTGCGCCTTCTCTGCGACCTCCGCGGTTAATGGATTACCGGCTCAGAATAACGTAGTCCTGCAACACCGTTTGTAAAAAACGACGCTGGTCGGGGTCGGGGTTTTCGATGTTGAGGACGTCTTTGATACGTTTGGTGAGAAGGTCCATCGCTTCCTGGTGCGAGTCGTTTTCGAATTTACGGTAACGGTCCAGCGTAGACATGAACCGCAACGCGTGATGGTCCTCGAGGTTGCGGGCCTGGAGGTCTGAAGGGGTGTATGTGCTGTTAT
>NZ_JAHESF010000094.1 GCF_018598225.1 Chryseosolibacter histidinae
GCTGGCCGTTGTGGCATTGGTTGGAACCTGTTTTGAGATCTACAACGGTGTGCTGATGACCTCGGTGCGTTACTTTAAGAACAAGTGGTTTACCAAACATAAGAATGCAGTAGTGACACCGCAGGAACAGGAAATTTCGTAATCTGGTCATTCCTTTTTCAGGATCTGCTCCTGAATGGCCCGGTGATAGGCTTCCAGCAAACGTTGTGCTGCCCGGTGTGGTGATAATTTATGTTCGCTCACAAGTTGTGTGAGCTCATCCTGCAGTTCTTTATTCCCAGCGAAGCGTAAATAATCGGTCTGCAACAGTTGCTGGAAATACTCTCCGAACCAGACTGTGTTCTGTTGCTGACGATTGTGCTCAAAGTAACCTGAGACCGTTGTTTTGTCTTTGTAACTGCGGATCATCTTCCAGGTCTCTTCTATACCTGTGTTGCTGGTGGCAGAACAGGTGAGAACAGGCGGAGTCCATCCTGAGTTTTTTGACGGCAGCAGGTGCAGGGCCTGTTGATATTCTGCGCGGGCTTGTGTGGCATGTTTCACATTGTCGCCATCAGCTTTGGTGATCACAACGGCGTCGGCCATTTCCATGATCCCTTTTTTAATTCCCTGCAGCTCGTCGCCTGCGCCGGCCAGCATGAGCAACAGGAAGAAGTCTACCATGTTTCGCACGGCAACTTCAGATTGTCCTACACCTACCGTCTCGATCACGATAACGTTGTAACCCGCAGCTTCGCAGAGCAACATGGCTTCTCTTGTTTTGCCCGCCACACCACCGAGCACATTGCCCGAGGCGGTGGGCCGGATGAACGCGAGCGGATTTCGGGAGAGCTCCTCCATTCGCGTTTTGTCGCCGAGAATACTGCCCCTGGTAAGCTGGCTCGAAGGATCGATCGTGAGCACGGCGATCTTCAGGTTCTGTTTTGTGATATGCTTGCCGAAAGCTTCGATGAACGTGCTCTTGCCCACACCCGGAACACCCGTGATGCCGATGCGGATGGCGTTTCCCGTGTACGGCAGAATTTTATCCATGAGCGCCGATGCAAGCGTTTTGTCTTCAGGGCGCGTGCTTTCCACCAACGTAATGGCCTTGGCCAGGACCACCCTGTCTGCCGCAACAATGCCTTCGATGTACTGCGCTATGGTTAATCTTACGTTGTTCAAAATTTTTGGATCGGACCTTAAATTTCTAAAAATACGTCATACCGATGAAATTCTTCGTTTCAGGGACCTGTCAATGAAGATGTTTCGCTGTCAGCCGGGCGGCGGCAGTTCATAAATCCGGGTTTAATCTTTATTTTTACTTTGACTATCACCCACTCACATGCGCAAATTCTGGCTCCACTGCTTTTTGAACACATTGTTCACATTCGGCATCCTGGCGGGTTTATCAGGGATCACACAATTGAATATGTTCAACGCGTTCGATCCACTGGGCAAGGCTCTCGGAGACATGGAGCTTTTCGATATTGCTTTCTCCCAGCTTCGTGAAGACCCTCCGATCGATACCAACATTGTGATCGTGAACATCGGCTATCTGTCAAGAGGTGATATCGGCAGGCAGATCATGACGCTGAACCAGTTCAAGCCTAAGGTGATCGCGCTCGATATCATTTTCGCCTGCGACGGAGGCTTGCGCGATTCCATCAATTGTCCGCAGGCCTATGATACGCTGAACAACATGATCTTCGCTTCGGCGGTGCAGGGAACACAAACCATGGTGCTGGCCGAAAAGCTGTGGCAGTCCAGGGCGCTGATAAAAAAATATGGTGATGTTTCCATTTATGATTCTATTGAGCATACCGATGCCGAGCTGAGAGGAAATGCTTACGAAGGATTTGTGAACCTCGAAACCGATGCCGAGCACCAGGAAGACCTGAAAGTGTGCCGGACCTATAACCCTAAGTTGAATGTTTCCGGAACAGACGAGCTTGCTTTCTCCACGATGATCGCCATGCTCTACGATTCACAAAAAAC
>NZ_JAHESF010000095.1 GCF_018598225.1 Chryseosolibacter histidinae
CTTGTCCGTCCCTGAAATAGGTTGACCATAAACGGTTAACTTATGACAAGGAAAATTACAGTAAGAAGCTGTCGAGTATTTTCGGAGGATTTTAAAAAATCCTGTGTAAAAGATTATGAGACCGGCCAATTTTCGGTCCAGGAAATGTCTGAACTTTACCATATCCAGCCGGTATTGATCTATCGGTGGATTTATAAATTTTCTACGTATAATAAGCGTAGGATCAAAGTGGTAGAGATGGCAGACAGCAGTAAAGAGAAGTTAAAAGAGCTGCAAAAACGGATTTCGGAGCTTGAGCGTATCGTTGGCCAGAAGCAGCTCAATATCGATTTTCTGGAGAAGATGATTGAGCTTGCCAAGGCTCAATATGGTATCGATATCAAAAAAAACTCAGATACCCCACCATCCTCTGGTTCAGAGAAAACATCAAAAGCCTAGGGTTTTCTATGAACACAGTTTATCAAATTGGTGGGGTTAGTAAACAGGCCGTCCACAAATACAATCACCGTCAGCAAGACTGGAGCGACAGCCTGGCTGAATTACAAATACTCGTTGACGAAGTTCGGAATGATCATCCTGGTTGTGGTCTGGAGAAGCTCTATGACACGTTAAAACCCTCCTGGCTAGGCCGGGACAAATTCATCGATGTGTTTATGGGACTGGGATACCGGGTGAAGAAACAGCGCAACTTCATTAAAACTACCATTCCTGCTGTTTTACGATATCCCAATCTGATTGAAGGATTGCTTGTGTGGGATAAGAACCGAGTATGGCAAACCGACATTACCTACTTTAATATAGGCGGGAGCTTCTACTACATTGTATTTATCATAGACATCTACACCAAAGTTATACGAGGGTATCAGGCCAGTGATCATATGAGAGCAGATGCCAACTTAAAAGCGCTTCAAATGGCTTTAGCAGAAGCTAAACAAGTTCAGGGGCTAATTCATCACTCCGATCGAGGAAGTCAGTTTGTGGATAATCGATATCGCGACATTCTTCACACCCATGGCATACACCTGAGCATGGGGCTGATTGCCCAAGAAAATGCCTACGCCGAAAGGATCAATGGCACTATCAAGAATGAATACCTAAAAAGGAAAACAATCCGGTCCCTGACAGAACTGAAAAAAGAACTAGACCGGGCAGTAGCACATTATAACGAAAAAAGGATCCATCGCCACCTGCCACAAAAACAAACCCCAAGGCAGTTTGAAAATCAATTGTTAGATTTAGGCACCCAGAACAGACCGAAGGTGATTGTTTACACCGAAGGTAATCCTAAAATCAGAGCGGCATTGAGCCGCCCTGAT
>NZ_JAHESF010000096.1 GCF_018598225.1 Chryseosolibacter histidinae
TAAAGTAACGCACCGAGGTCATCAGCACACCGTTGTAGATCTCAAAACAGGTTCCAACCAATGCCACAACGGCCAGCGTCACAGTAAGGTCCAGCTTTAAATCGATCCAGCTGAACAGGTAGATCATCAGGAACGAAAAAACAACGATCTGCGCTAACTGGACAAGGATACTTAATCCATCGAACCACAACGGGATCCGCATCGTGATAAGCGAAAAAAGTGCCACATTCAAAAAGCAAACAATAAAAGCTATGATCCGCTCCTGCGTATCACCCAGCTCGCCAATGTAATCTTCGTTCAGGATCATGGAAACAGCGTTGGCGTGCACCACCACACCATACATATCAGGCCTGGTTTTGCCCGCGTAATTCTTGTTCAACGGTGTGATAAACTTATCATCCCACGAGGTATCACGCAGGTCTGAGCCCAGAAAACCCATGATCACGATCTTGTCTTTGATCATGGAAGTAACAAACTGTGTGGTATCCAGCGCCTGGTCCCAGTCAAGCACAGCATACCTGCCCGGGTAAGAGGAGGCTCCATGCCAGTCAACAATATTGCCGCGATAGTTGATGGTCTCCGAATATCTTTCACGCTCCAGGTATTTGGTTGTTTTTTGTGAATCGTAGAGCATGGCGATCATCGTGGAGAAAGCAAGCTCGTCTGTTCCGGAAACATTCAACTTAGG
>NZ_JAHESF010000097.1 GCF_018598225.1 Chryseosolibacter histidinae
CCGGCTATCTGCTTCATTTTATCGGCCAGGTCGTCGGCGTCTTTCATCTTGCACAGCAGCCCGTTGTAGTTGTGCACAACCACATGGTTACAACCCGGAACGTCAGTAGCCACGATCGGCTTGCTTGAGCTGGCGGCTTCCAGCAACGTGCGGGGTGTACCTTCGCGGTACGAGGGAAGCACAACACAATCGGCCTTATTGATGAACTGGCGAACGTCGTTGGTGGTGCCCAGGTATTCCACGATCTTATCGTCTACCCAGCCGTCTATAACTTCTGTCTGGATGCCACGCTTGTGCAGCGGATCTTTGGCGCCCAGAATCTGGAAGTGAGCATCGAGTCCGCCCTGTCTTAATTTTTTAATGGCCTCGATGTATTCCATCACCCCTTTATCGGTGATCAGTCTCGAGATGAGCAGGAAGGTGAATTTTTCGTTGCGTTTGAAGGCTACCGGCTCGAACCTCTTCAGGTCGATACCCGAGCCAGGAATAACTTCTGTCACCTGCTGCGCTACGATCTTCTTGTTGATGAACAGTTTCTGGTCGTCAGCATTCTGGAAGAACACTTTAGAGGCGAACCGGAAACTGATCTTGTAAAGGAATATGGCAATGGCCGAAACCAGGTTCTTCTTCAGGAAGGCTGTTCCAAGTCCGCATACGTTGTTGATCACCGGGATGCGCAGCATGGC
>NZ_JAHESF010000098.1 GCF_018598225.1 Chryseosolibacter histidinae
GGTGCGATAGCGATCGGCTCTCCGGTAGCAGGCACAGGTGGATTGATCAATCTTCCGACAGGCAACCTGACAGCAAACACGACTTTTAATGTTTTTGCGACCCTCACAGCTACAGGTTGTGATACGGAGATGAACAACACGATTGGTGTGACGGTCAACGCTATTCCTTCGATTACGACCCATCCTGTAAGTGTAACGCAATGTGCAGATAACGGAACGACGTTTACGGTTGCAGCTACCGGCACCACGCTTACCTATCAGTGGAGACGGAACGGAGTAAACCTGACCAATGCAGGAGTTTACAGCGGCGTGAACACATCAACGCTGACGATTAGCAGTGTAGCAGGCGTTGCAGGGAATTTTGATGTAGTGGTGACGGAGACGAGCGCGACACCGAACTGTCCTGTGACGAGCAACGCAGCCACGCTTGCGGTTAATCCCCTTCCGACGGGTCTTGCTGTAACCACAGCAGCATCGGCGATTTGTTACGGCGCCTCGACCAATATTCAGATCGCGGGAAGCCAGGCTGGCGTTACTTACCAGCTCCGTAATGATGCTGGTGACATAGCGATCGGCTCCCCGGTAGCAGGCACAGGTGGACTGATCAATCTCCCGACAGGCAATTTGACGGCGAACACGACCTTCAATGTATTTGCTACCATCACGGCTACAGG
>NZ_JAHESF010000099.1 GCF_018598225.1 Chryseosolibacter histidinae
TATCCTGAGCCTACTGTTCCTCCCACTGCAGAAGCGGTTAGTGTTGCGGTTTCGTCTTCACACAATATATAATCACTCGATACCGCCGATGCTGTGAGCTGGGAGTTCACGGTCACCGTTACCGTGTTATTCATCTCCGTGTCACAACCTGTAGCTGTGATCGTCGCAAAAACGTTGAAGGTCGTGTTCGCCGTCAGGTTACCTGTCGGGAGATTGATCAATCCGCCTGTACCTGCCGCCGGGGAGCCGATCGCTACGTCACCAGCATCGTTGCGAAGCTGGTAAGTAACTCCACTCTGGCTTCCTGCAATCTGGATGTTGGTTGAAGTACCGTAGCAGATGTCAGGAGCTGCAGCCGTCAACGTAAGACCTGTCGGAACCGGATCAACAGTGATGCTTACGGTTTTCTGTGACGTACACACTACACCGAAGTTATCCGTAACGGTTACTGTGAAATTGTAGATCGTCTGTGACGCAATATTCGGAGGTGTGAAAGTCGGGTTTGCGACGTTAGTGGCTGACAAGCCCGTTGCAGGCGCCCATGAGTAAGCATATCCTGAGCCTACTGTTCCTCCCACTGCAGAAGCGGTTAGTGTTGCGGTTTCGTCTTCACACAATATATAATCAC
>NZ_JAHESF010000009.1 GCF_018598225.1 Chryseosolibacter histidinae
GCCGAAACCAGGTTCTTCTTCAGGAAGGCTGTTCCAAGTCCGCATACGTTGTTGATCACCGGGATGCGCAGCATGGCGGCGGCAAGGGTACCGTATACATTGGGCTTGATGGTGTAGTGGAGGATAACATCGGGCCTCACTTTCCTGTAGACCGAGAACAGCTCCAGGATCAGTCCCGAATCTTTGATAGGGTTAGCACCGCGGCTGTCCATCTTGATGGGATGATGAATGAATCCTGCATCGATCAGGTGCCGTGTATAATTGTCTAACGGCGCAATGGTGTGAATCTCATGGCCCTGCGCCTGCAACTCACGCAAAAGGTTCATCCGGAAGTTATAAATGTTCCAGGACGTATTTAAAACAACTGCAATTTTCATAAGATCTCTTCTCCTTCGATTATCAGTTGTTCAAAAAAAACACCACTTCCAATAAATGGTCATTTTCATAGTGTAAATCAACAATAGCAAATCCAACAATAGCAAAATCCATTCTAATACTGGAAACCTCTTCCCAAATCTGCACAACACATTTCTGTTTCCATCAACATTTTATACGAAACATTACTTACGTATCATCCATCAGATAAGGATCTCTCCATATCCTTTAATTCCTCACGAACCGTACATACTGGTTTACCAATCCGTCAGAGACCTGAAGCATGTACACGCCTGCAGGGAGCTCAGCCCCATCCAACACGATCCTGTCTCCTTCCTTGTAGATCCTCGCCTTCATGTGCTGACCTGAGATCCCCAGGATGTGCACATCTTCCGGCGCTGCCTCGAATGGCGTATTCACATAGAAGATCCCATCCGATGAGGGATTGGGATGCAGCGTGATCTGCTTATGCCCGATGTAAACACCCACCGGTGCCGAGTGTGTATGCTGCAGGTCGAAGTCCGTTTGTTTGATCCTGTAGTACGAATAACCTTTCAACGGGCCATCATCAACAGCCTGGTAGGTTCTTTTTTCATTCGTTGTGCCGGCGCCATCCACTTCCATGAGTGACTGCCACTGCTTGCCGTCTTGAGATCTTTCCACGGTGAAGAAATCATTGTCAGTTTCCGAAGCTGTGGCCCAGTCGAGCTTCACTACGCTGTGCTCGGCCCTGGCATTGAAAGACAAAAGCCGGATCGGCATCGGGTGCGCCAGGTCGGTGTTGCCAAGGGTGAACCGGTCGCCGGATTGAAGGTTCACATTGTGAAAAGTAACGAGATCGTTTTGAAGCGTAGCACCGCTGATGGGGGTAACATCGTTATCGCCGAATCCATCGCCGTCACGGTCTATGAGCAGGCGCAGGTTCTGCTCCAGCGGCGTGCCGGGATAACCGCTGATGTCAAACTGTATCGAGATCCCGCCCACATCTCCCAGCTCGGTTACAGCCCATGTTCTGAGCATACGTTCTTTGATCACCACGGCATCTACCAGTGGCGCTACTTTTCCTGTTGTGGTCAGGCTTCCGTTATCATGGGCGGTCATCAGGTATTCCCCCGAAACCATTGCCCCGGTTGTATTCAAAGTCATGATCCGTAATATACCGGTACCCCTGGCGTCGAGGTGTTCGCCATCCGCTGCCTTTCCGATGCCAATCATCTCGTAATCGTAACCGTTGCTATCCTGCGTATAATTATCAGATACCTGCAGGACCACACCATTCTTGGCAGCCAGGTAGTTGTTGATAATGATCATCTGTGCCGAATTGATCACCTCGGAGAAAAAGATGATCTCAGAAATAGTGGCCTCGGAATGCGTTGCAGCGAATGCGCTCCAGCCACCGATGTTCAGGGCATTGGCGCCCCCCAGCGTAGTGGTGGGTGTTGTAGGAGTCCTTGTACTGGCCGAACCACGAACATACACGGTCTGCACATTAGACCGATAGGTAGCGCCGATGACAGTCATGGCTGTGGTCAGGGTGCCGCTGGCGAGGTCAAAATCGTTCGTATAAAAGAAGTTCCTGAGGCCGTTGCTGGGCGTATCGCCACTGCCGAGCTTTAGAATTCCGTATGAGTCGTTGGCTGCAGCAGATCCGTAAAAAAAGAGCACTTCATGGTTTGCCGATGCGGGCTGCCTGGCACAGAGAATTACAGTTCGTGGACTGCTTCCTGAGGGCAGTGTGGCATCGCTGCCGCGCAGATAGCCGGTGCCATTAAAAGTAACACCATCGGTCTGGTAAGTGGCCACGCCCGTTGTATTCCGTGTTACGTCAACATTGTTGCCCGATTTGTCAGACCAGGTTACGACCTGGCTTCCTACCGTAGGGGTAGTGCCATCGGCGTTGAGGTCCCGGCTGTCGAACCAAAGCTCCAGCGTAGAGGTTCCATCGCTTTTGCCTACACCGCCGGGGCCTGTGTTTCCCGTCCCGGAAGTGCAGGTGCAGGAGACCGGTATGGTCGAACATATTTGAGTCTGCAACGCCCCATTCGTTCTCACAATACCGGTGCCGAGCACCAGTAGACCTGTACCGCAGAGGGTGGCGTTGGTATAGTCAAGATTCAGTGCACCCGATGCTGTCACCGTGCCTGTATTGTTCAGCGTAGTGACACTGCTGCCTGAAAGGTTTAAGCTGCCTGTGATGTCCATATCACCCGTGCCGTTCACCGTCAGCGTACCGAGGTTGGTCAGGTCGCCCGTAACTGGAAAATTTCCTGATATAGCGGTGGTGCCTTCGAGCATCACCGGCACTGTGGCGGTGAGGGTTCCGCCGGAGTTGACGGTGATATTTCCCGTATGGTAAAAATATGTTGTGCTTGAGCCTGCGAAGTTTCCGACATTGCTGTACGCAAGCGAGATCGGGGTGATGCCGCAGCTCTTGTTGTCGTTGGTGGCATCCACAGTAATATCATGCCCGTTGGCAATCACCACGTTGTCCCACCGCCT
Source organism: Chryseosolibacter histidinae (assembly GCF_018598225.1). Lineage (GTDB taxonomy): Bacteria > Bacteroidota > Bacteroidia > Cytophagales > Cyclobacteriaceae > Chryseosolibacter > Chryseosolibacter histidini. Next base: position 2,875 of record NZ_JAHESF010000009.1, read on the forward strand.
TGGCCAGACGCCTGCAGCCACTGCAGCGCCTCCGCTGGTTGTTGACCAAACCGCATTCGAGTTCCAGGCTCCTGAACCGATGCTGTAATAGGTTGTTGCCACAGTGTTGGCCACACCATTGAAGGCAACACCGGTGATCGATAACCTGCCTGACACGGTCCATGTTGCCATTGGATTTTGTGTGCCGCCCGCGGTGATCAGCCGGTAGGCAACTGCCGATGATGAACCGGTCACGCTTTGATCCGATACTTCTGTATAATTGGCCGGAAGCGTATGGGTGGCAGTAGCCGGATCGATGGTGAGGTACACGAGAATATCCTGATTCACCACCGTGGTAGCCGGCAACGTTACAGTGGTGCCATTGGCGCCGAGGGCCGTTCCGTCACTGTCTGTTATAATGGCGGTCTGGTCTACGTTCTTCAGGGTAAAAGCGGTGATGGTCTCATTGGTTGGCGTGTTGTTCCAGCTAACGACAATATTGTTGCAGGATGCCGAGGCAGCATTGATGCCAGCCTCGTTCAGGTACCAGATCTCGGCGCGGGTATCGTTGTTGCCGGTGCCGCCACCACTGATAACCGAGGCATTCGTAAACGTCTGGCCTCCCCAGGTGATGCTGCTGACGGTACGGGCGCCATTGCCTGTGAAGTCAGAGACACAGACCACAATGATCCTGTTCGGGCCAGCACCAGCCGCATAGTTTGTTTTGGAAGTGGAAATGGATCCTGGAATAATACTGGCCTGGGAGAAAGCCTCGGTGGAAAAAAACAAGAAAAACGCAACACACAAGATACACTTGGAGCCATGAAAGGTCCTCAAAAACATAGTTCAACAATTAAAGCCGACCCTAAAGGTAGGTAAAAATTGCGGAGCTAGCGTCCAGCGGTGGCGAAATCACACCCCTTGAGTAAGGTTAGGGGCATGATTGAAGAATTTCACTTTCCGGATCCTGGAAAACAGGCCAGTCTGGCACCTTCAGGCCCAGTAGCGGAAGGTTGAACGATGTTGGATTTACTCGAATCTGAGCGATTCGATAGGGTCAAGCCGTGAAGCCTTGCTCGCCGGATAGTATCCTGAAATAAGTCCCACGGCAATACACACCACCATGCCCAGCACCATCTCGGCCCAGGGGATCACAAAACCGTCGATGTTCATGAGGCTAGCCAACAGGTTGCCAATGAGGATGCCCAGGATCACACCCGTAACGCCCCCCAGCAGGCACACCACGATGGCCTCGATCACAAACTGCTGGCGGATGCGGCGCGGTGTGGCACCGAGCGCTTTTCTTACACCCACTTCGCGGGTTCTTTCAGTGACGGAAACGAGCATGATGTTCATCAGGGCGATAGAAGCCCCGAGCAGCGTCACGAAGCCGATACCAAAACCTGCCAGGCGTAAACCTGACGTGATGCTCTCAAGTTCCTGCGCCAGCGTTTCACTTTTTTCAAGCTCAAATGAGTTCTCACGACCTATTTGATCACCGCGGATCCTGCGCATCAATCCCGTTGCTTCGCCCATGGCATATTCCATCTGCGAGGGGTCCTGGATGCCTACCGTCAGATCGTACCACAACCCCCTGCCTTTCGCCATCTGGTTGGCTTTAATGATGGGGATGATCACCATATTGTCGTAATTATCTTCCGAGAGCTGTCCCTTTTCTTTGAGCACACCGATCACCCTGAACTGCGCACCGTTGAAGTTCACTTCCTGACCGATGGCTTGCTGATTGTCGGGGAAGAGAGTCGTATAGACCTTGTATCCTATCACGGCTACCTGTGTACCGTAGTCTACCTCCAGCCTGGAGAAGCCGCGGCCGCTGAGAAAATCAAGACCTTTGATGGCAAAGTATTCTTCGTTGCAACCGACTACCGCTACGTTGGGATTGGTTTTGTTCGACAGCCGTTTCACTTCCGCCACCTGTGTGAGGTAAGAAGAGAGGCTGATGGTGGAGGCCACTTCATATTCATCGATAAAACGGAAGGCCTCATTCATCCTGATCTGCGGATACGTTTTTTCAGCCACACCCTGCGAGCTGGATCCCCGGTTGGTTTTGGAGTTGATATCGAATGTATTGACGCCCAGGGTGGCAAGGCTCTCGTTTACGGAGTGTTCTATCCCGTCAATGGTGGTAAGCATGCCCACCAGCGCTGTAATGCCGATGGCCACGATCAGCGCCGTAAGCACCGAACGCAGCATGTTGGCCTGTACGGAGCGAAGCCCTTCCTTAAAGTTCTCGATTAAATTCATGGGTAATGAAACGATCGTTGTATGCTAATACGTTGACAAAACAGTGCTTAATGTTACATGCTGGCCCCTGTTTTTTACAAAAATCTATATTTAAAGGATTTTTGTCTGATTTCAGGCTGCTAACAGGTAAATTTATGTCAAACATAACGGGTAAGTGTACGATGCGCTGTGTGATTTTGTTCGTTTTTTTATGCCTGTGCCGGATCGCTCAGGCCAACTCCATCCTGATCCCCATGGATCAGAAGCAGACCAATCACCTGAAAGCTTATGGCATTGCTTACTGGATCCTGCGCAATGAGATGGAGGTGGACTGGCTGCTCAATTACCGGGGTGGCAGCTTTATGGTGAAGCATCATCCGGCCATCCAGAACGAGCTGGTGGTGCGGGGGGTGAGCTTCGAAGTGATCTCCGATGCACAGGCCAACCAGATCATCACTGAAATTGCCAGCCCTGCTGTGAACTACGATGTGATGAAGCTGGAGAAGTATCCGCGCATCGCCGTTTATTCCCCGAAGTCAAAACAGCCCTGGGACGACGCCGTGACCCTGGTGCTTACCTACGCTGAAATTCCCTACGATATCATCTTCGACGATGAAGTGATGAACGGTGTGCTGCCCAAGTACGACTGGCTGCACCTGCACCATGAAGACTTCACCGGGCAATACGGAAAATTCTATGGCCAGTTCAGCAACATGCCCTGGTATGTAGAGCAGGTGAAGGAGTCGGAAGACCTCGCCCGCAAGCACGGCTTTCACAAAGTGTCACAGCTGAAGCTTGCCGTTTCCAAAAAGATCAAGGAGTTCGTTACCGGTGGCGGTTTTCTCTTCGCCATGTGCTCGGCAACCGACAGTTACGACATAGCGCTTGCTGCTGAAGGCGTTGACATCTGCGAACGCATGTATGATGGCGACCCGGCCGATCCGCAGGCACAGGAAAAGCTTAACTATGAGAATACGCTGGCCTTCACCGATTTCAGGCTGGTGCGCGATCCGTACCAGTATGAGTTCTCAGACATCGACAACCATCCGAATGAACGGGGCCTGCGCCAGGACAACGACTATTTCACCATCTTCGAGTTCTCCGCCAAGTGGGATCCGATCCCTACCATGCTCACGCAGAACCACACCCGCGTGATCTCCGGTTTTTTCGGACAGACCACGGGTTTCAAAAAACACCTGATCAAACCTGACGTGGTGCTGATGGGTGAAAACCGCGACATCCGAGAAGCCAAATATATCCACGGTGTTTTAGGCAAGGGGTTCTGGACCTTTTACGGAGGGCATGATCCTGAAGACTACCAGCACCAGGTGAACGAAGAGCCCACCGACCTGAACCAGCATCCCAACTCTCCGGGCTACAGGCTTATTCTGAATAACATTCTGTTCCCGGCAGCGAAGAAGAAGAAGCAAAAGACGTAGGTACGAAATACGAGGTACGAAGTACGGAAATACAGGGTGCGCATTGCATTCACGTACCTCGTACCTCTCACCTCGTACCTCTTTCCACCTCGTACCTTCTCAATGCATTCTATCACCTCTCACTTTGAGGTTCTTCACGATCTCTGCTTCCTGCTCCAGCAATTCGCGCCAGCGCTGCTCAACCTCTTCTTCGGGTGTGTATTCTTTGGCAAGCTGCAGGAAATTCTTATAGTGCCCGGCTTCTGATACCATGAGCTCGTAGTAGAATGTGGAGAGCTCCGGATCTGGAATATTCTTCCAGAGGATCTTGAACCGCTCACAGCTCCTGGCTTCGATCAGCGCATTCATGAGAAGTTTTTCCATCAGCTGCTGCTCGCGGGTGCCGCCTTTCCGGAGCACTTTCTGCAGCTCGGCCACGTATTCGTCTTTGCGTTGTGTGCCCAGGGCGTAACCTCTTCTTCTCAGCGCTTCGATCACCCGTTCAAAATGTGCCCATTCTTCCGCCACCACCGGCGTGAGCACTTCCACGAGCTTTTCCTTGTCGGGATATTGCACGATCAGCGAGATGCATGACGAGGCCGCTTTCTGCTCGCAGTAGGCGTGGTCAACAAGAATCTCGCGGATATTCTTTTCAGCGATGTTGATCCAGCGCGGATCGGTTGGCAACTCGAGGCCCAGCGTGAATTTATCTTTTGCTTCCATCGCTTCCGTTAATCATAGAACGACCAGTCGAAACCAAAATCGAAGGCATTGCGCTGCGCAGGATAATTGGGTGTGGGCAAATATCCTTCTTTGGTGAGCGCATAAACGAGGTTATGGTATTTGAAAAATACTCTGCCACGTTTGATGCGGGCGCCGAAAAAAAGATCAACCAGCGGGAACGACGGCACCTCGAACGAGGTCTGCGTATAAAACTGCCTGACGGCTGGATCGTAGCCCGGCGCGTAGTAGGGCGACTTCCAATGAACATCCACTCCTGCGTGCATATCGAGGTTGCCATTGAAGAAGACGTTGGAATACGAGAGCTGCGCGTTGACGAAAAGCTTCGGCACCTGGATCGCGGAATCGGCATTCTCGATCATATGCGTATAGATGGCCCTGCCACTGAGCGTGATGTGCCGCAGAAACGTTACCGACAACCTCACTTCCGGCGACGCCATCACCTGGTTTCCACCCGACTGTACGGGCAACACCTGCTGCACGGTGTCTACCTCACTTACCTGCTTGAAGAAGACATAATTGCGAAGCCGGGTGAAGGTCAGTCCCGGAGAGATATTGAACACCCTTGAATTGTAATGCAGGTATCCGTTGAGCCGTGTCAGGCTTGTATTGCCGAAATTGTTATTCCAAACATCGTGCGCTCCCCTGTACGCCTGCTCGAAGAAGGTCGGCTCATACTGCATTTGTGTGAGCCTCGCTTCAAACCACCGGCTCCTGATCTCACCCTGCAACCGGTAATTACCTTCCTGCATCACCTCGGCCCACCCGCTCACTTCGCCGATGGAGTCGAGCTTCAGTGACATACGCCCGCCCAGATAACTTTCATTACCGATCATGGAGCCTATCTTCAGCGAATCGTAAGTGAGGTGGTCGTTGCCACTCGCATTGAGGATACCGTCAGCCGTGAAGTTGGGATTGCTCATGGAGTAATGCCTGATGGCGTAGTACCCGTTATAGAACAGCTTCAGCAGGTTGCCCTTGATGCCGATCTCGTTGCGTACGGTTTTGAATTTGGAGACATCGCGCGTGCTGTCGTTGTCGATCTCCTGGTAATCATAGTAGTCGGCAGAGGTCGCCGTTTGAATATCGAGGAAGTTGCTCTTTTGACGGTAGCGGTCGAACGTATGGTAGAGCTGCAGCGCCTTGCCCACTTTATACTCATGAAACAGGTGCACCGCAATCCGCAGGTCGTTGCTCTCCGCGTTGGTGAGCCAGGGTTGCGCGTTGGTCTCGAAATAGTTGGCAAGATCGAGGCTTTGCAAGCTGTCAAGCGATACACCGCCGTATTCCTCCACCCGGTGAAAACCTCTCCTGAAGTTGAAGAACAGGCGATACGTACTGTCTTTCGACTGGTACGTCGTATAAAAATCGTAATAGTTGCTGCGGGTAATGCGGTCGTTCTTTCCGGAGCCCCCCACCTGCTTGTCGATAAAAAGTCCCCGGTAGGTAAACCCGAAATTCCAGTTCTCATTGATGTTGCGGCTGAACGTAGCCCGGGTCAGCGACCTCCCTCTGCCGCCCAGGATCACGCGCATGTTAGAGTAAGGAGAATGTGTGTTATAATAACGCACCGCTTCTGAATCCCAGTACACGTCATAAACGGTGGACCCGGATCGCACACCGATCACATCAGGGGCCTGATAATAAATGGGCTGAATCGCCGTGCCGAATAACCCCAGGTCCTGGTAGAGATTGTTGTACCGCTGCACATAGTCCCAGCGGTGAAAGTTGTTGATAGAGGTATCGATAGGATGCAATACCTCGCGGTTCTCGAAGGCATCCTGCTCATAGAAATAGCGCGACGTGTTGGGGCCGTAGACCTGCTTGGTAGTATCGTCAATCACCCTCGAGCCGCGACGGTTCCCCTCCTGCTGCGCCATGGAAGCCAACGCACACAGCACCAGCAGACCGGCTATGAGAAGACGGAAACGGCTTGCATACAACACCGGCAGGGGCAATCGGATCGATACAACAGCAACGGGATCTTTTTCAGGCATTCGTAATAACATTTAAAACCATCTCATCAAAATCCTTTCCATTTTTCAGGAATTCGATCTCGATGGGCAAATAAAAGAAAGGAACTTGCACGAGAAATTCCCTGAACTGTTCCGTCTCCATTTTCACAGCATCCTTTTCCGTGGTGATCACCATCGCCTGATGCGCCTGGGCCTCCGCCACGATCATCTTCAGATCTTTTTCCGTGTAAACATGATGGTCAGCAAATTCCAGGTGCTTCACCATCGTATAGTTACGCCCGACAAAAGCTGCCAGGGGCTCCGCATGGGCAATCCCCGATACGAGCACTACCTTATCGGCCGCGGCCTTTGCACTACCTTCCAGAGGAATGACGTTACCGTATCGGATAGATGTAAAGAAAACGGGTTTGTCGCTGTACTTACGGATCTTTTTTTCGATGGCCATCATCGCTTCGGAGCTCAGCTCCGGCGGACACTTGGTGACCACGATCACATCGGCGCGCCTGGCACCAAAGCTGGATTCGCGGAGGCGTCCTGACGGAAGAAGCAGGTCGTTGTAAAAGGGACGGCGATGGTCGGTTAATAATATTTGGAATGCAGGCTTTACCTGCCGGTGCTGATAGGCATCATCCAGCAGCACCACGGCGGTGTCGGGTTGCTGGTCCACCACATAGGGAACGGCAAGGGCGCGCTCCTCTCCCACGGTGACCACCACCTCGTTGCCGAATTTTTTAAAGAACTGGTATGGCTCATCTCCCAGGGTAGAAGCGTTATCGGCAGCATTCGCCACCCGAACGCCTTTGGTAGTACGGCCATAACCCCGGCTCAAAGTGGCCACCTTGTAATTGGGTTTCAGCAGCCTGATGAGGTGTTCGATCATCGGGGTTTTTCCGGTACCCCCCACTGCCAGGTTGCCCACGCTGATCAGGGGCACCTCGAAGCTGGCTGAAGGCTTGTATCCCATATCATAAAGACGGTTCCGGATGCTGGTAATAGCATCGTAGATCACGGCGAAAGGAAATAGCAGGATAGACAGGATTTTCAGAACCATCAAAAATTTTCGGATAAAAATACAAGATTAGCAGGACGGACAGGATTAACCAAATGGAAGAATAGCACGGCAGGAACGTGCGGCAGCCAGAACCATAACTTTACCTCTAAACTTTGAACTTTATACTTTGAACTTTAAACTTTCACCTTAATTTGCAGGTTGATGCCAAGTTCAACAGTCAAAGACATTACGCAGTACCTGGAATCTATCGCTCCCCGCGCCTACCAGGAAAACTACGATAATGCAGGGCTCATCACCGGAAGCCCGAACGACGATGTGACGGGCGTGCTGGTCACCCTCGATTGTACGGAAGATGTGGTGCAGGAGGCCATTGCGGCGAAATGCAACCTGATCGTAGCGCACCACCCCATTGTATTCAAGGGCCTTAAGAAGTTAACCGGTGTTAACTATGTGGAGCGTACAGTGATCAAAGCCATCCGGAACAATATTTCCATTTATGCCATTCACACCAACCTGGACAACGTGCATACCGGCGTTAACCGCAGGATCTGTGAAAAGATAGGCCTGACGAACCTGCGGGTGCTGGTGCCAAAAAAGGATACGCTGATGAAGCTGGTGACCTTTATCCCCAGCCAGCAGGCGGAGCAGGTGCTGGAGGCGCTTTACGGTGCAGGGGCGGGCCAGATCGGCAATTACAGCAACTGCAGCTTCACTTTGGAGGGTACCGGCACATTCAAGCCTAACGAAAGTGCCAATCCCCACATCGGCAAGGCGCTGACCCAGGAATTTGTGAAGGAAACGAGGGCCGAGGTGATCTTTCCGGCACATGCCGAGGGCAGGGTAATGGAAGCGCTGCGAAAAGCCCATCCCTATGAGGAGGTAGCCTATTATCTTACTGCTTTAAGCAATGAAAATCAAGAAGTTGGGTCGGGAATGACAGGGGAATTGGAGGCGCCCCTGGAACCAATCGAATTCCTGAAGCGTTTAAAAACCAGTATGGATCTAAGTGTTGTCAGGCACACCCGTCTTTTAGATAAACCCGTTCAGAAAATAGCAGTTTGCGGAGGCTCCGGGAGCTTTTTACTGCCGCAGGCCATACAATCGGGAGCCCAATTTTACGTATCTGCCGACTTCAAATACCACGAATTTTTCGATGCTGAAGACCGGATCACCATTGCTGATATCGGTCATTATGAAAGTGAGGTTTTTACCAAAGACCTCCTGGTGGAGGTTTTGACAAAAAAATTTCCTACTTTTGCGATCAATTTTTCAAGAACCGTTACGAATCCAATAAGTTACTTGTAAATAATGGAAAATCAATCAATTGCTCAAAAACTCGAAGCGCTCGTTAAACTCCAGGCCATTGACTCAAAAATTGATGAACTCAAGAAGCTTCGCGGAGATCTTCCCGACGAGGTTCAGGACCTCGAAGACGAGATAGAGGGATACAAAACCCGCCAGCAACGCTACGAGGCCGAGCAAAAGGATCTGGAGGAGACCATTAAGAAAAACAAGGAAGGCATCAAAGAGGCCGAAAAGCTCATCAAAAAATACTCCGAGCAACAGAAGAACGTCAGAAACAACCGCGAGTTCGACGCCATTACCAAGGAAATAGAGTTACAGGAGCTTGAGATCCAGATCTGCGAAAAGCGCATCAAAGAAGCAAAAGACCAGATCCAGGCGAAGAAAGACGACATCGAAAAGACCAATACCCTCATTACTGAACGCGGCGAGCATCTTGACAACAAGAAAAAAGAGCTGCAGGATATCATGACCGAAAGCCAGGAAGAAGAGAAAAAGCTCCTGGGAGAACGTGAAAAAGCCTCTAAAAAGATAGAAGATAAACTTTTGAAATATTACGAGCGCCTGCGCGGAAGCTTGTCTAACGGGCTGGCCGTGGTACGTGTGGTACGTGGCGCCGCTGAAGGTTGTAACATCGTGATCCCTCCCCAGAAGATCGCCGAGATCAGGGAAAAGAAAAAAATTGTTATCGATGAGCATTCCGGTCGTATCTTGGCAGATGTTGACATGGATTCATTGGATGAAGGTGACAAGCCTAAGACCGCAAAAACCCCTGCTCCTGCCACTACGCGCAGAAGAAAAGTTGAATAATACATTGATCGTTATAAAGAAGAAGGCAGGCCTTTTCGCTTGCCTTTTTTTATTGTACGCCGCCCCGGCCCTGGCCGGAGGTGAATGGGTGTTTGACGAAACTACCCGCCGGGCCTACGAGCTTACCCTCAATCTGCAGACCGAAGAAGCGCTGGAGCTGATCCCCGAACCCCGCACCGCCCAGGAGCATTACGTGGTGGGACTGGCCGAAGCGCTGGAGCTGCTGATCTCCGAAGACCACGGCAAGTTCTCCGAATACGAGGACCGTTTTCACAAACGCATCGACCTGAAGATCAAAGGCGTTACGGAAGATTACCAGTTCCTGCATGCCGAACTTCACCTGCAATGGGCATTTGTGTACCTGAAATTCGGGCAGGAGTTCGACGCCGGCTCACGGCTGCGCGAAGCCTACACCATTGCCGAGAACTGCAAACGGAAATCACCCAGCTACCTGGCTATCCGTAAAACAACCGGACTGCTGGAGCTCATCATCGGCTCGGTGCCGGAGAAATACAACTGGCTGCTCAGCCTGCTGGGCATGCAGGGATCCATTGCCGAAGGACTGAGCGACCTGGAAGCCGTGCGCACATCAGATTCACCCCTGGCCTTTGAAGCCGATCTGCTGTACAGCCTCACCCAGGGTTTTATCTTTCAGAAGACAGACATCGGGTTCACCGAAATGAAACGGCTGCTGCAGCAACGGCCCGATAACCGCCTGGCCTTGTTCGTAGGCGCCTCCCTCGCCATCAAGAATTCACAAAGCGAGGAAGCGCTCACGTTGTTATCAACGCTTGCTTCCAAACATGAAGGCCTCCCCCTCTATTATGCTGATTACCTGCGGGGTGAAGTGTACCTGCACAAGGCGGAATATCTCAACGCCATTTCTTCGTACCGGTGGTTTGTGAACCATTACCAGGGCCAGAACTACCTGAAGGATGCTTACTATAAAATGGGGCTTTGCTACTGGCTGAACGGCAACACCAACGACGCCATGATGTTGTTCAAAGATGCCCGGGCTCAGGGACGTGAAGCTTCAGAGGCAGACAAGTCGGCCGCCAGGAGCCTCACCGACAAGCAGCTTCCCAACGTTCTGCTGTCGAAGGCGCGCTACGCTACCGATGGCGGATATTACAAACAGGCGCGGGAGATGCTCAACGCCATTGTCGCGGAGAAAGACCTGCCCTCCCTGCGTGACCAGGTTGAATATTATTATCGCCGCGCCCGCATCGAACACAAAACAGAGCAGCTGGCCGCCGCTAAACTTTTTTACCGGCAGACCATCGACATGGCCGGCGATGAGAACTGGTATTTTGCCCCAAATGCCTGCCTCCAGCTGGGTTATATCCTCGAGGCCGAGAACAATAGGACTGAAGCCCGGAGCTTTTTCAAGAAGGCGCTTACGTATAAGAAGCACGAGTATAAGAATAGTATTGATAGTAAGGCGAAGTCGGCGCTGGCGAGAATCAAGTAGGCAGTAGGCAATCCCGATAGCTATCGGGACCGATCGCAGGCGATCGGGGCAATAGGCAAAAGCAAATCCACAGTTTTTGCTTCCGGTATCCTGAGCGGTGCAGTGGGTGCTGGCAAGAGCGAGCGAAGGATCCCGTGACCGTTACTGCGTACTTATTTCGTGTACCTGCTCTCTATATGTATGCATTCCTTTATCCGGGGATCCTTCGTTCCGCGCAGGCCAGCGCACAGGCCTCACTCAGGATACCGGTCTCATGGGGGGGGCAGGGAAGCAGTTTTTACAAGGAAGCGGTTTTTACGAGGGAAGTTGCCGTGGACTGTCGACTGTGGACCGTGGACTTATCCCGTCAACTGATTCCCTTCAAATGATCGATGTCGTTATATAGCTCTACCGAAAAAATAGATCCTGAAAAATTCAGCACATAGAGACAAAGATTCTGGTGCTCGAACATATCCATACACCGGAGCGGGTAATTGAGCAGGTGGCAGAGGATGATCCTGATGGCGCGGCCGTGCATGCAGATGAGAATGGTCTTCTCGTGCTCGTGTTTCATGATGTGGTCTACCGCCGGTTTCATTCTCACGATCACATCGTCGGGGCTCTCCCCGCCTTCAATGCGCAGATTGGTATTGCCCCTCTGCCACTCCTTCAGCATGTGGTGGTAATACTCGTCTTCTTCGGGTGTTACGCGGTGGCCTTCCTTGGTACCCCAGCTGATCTCGTTGAGGCCTGCCAGCGCCTCGTGCGGGATGCCCAGGTCCATGAACTGCTGCACGGATTGCTGGCTTCGCTTTAGCGCCGAAGTATAGATCTTGTCAAAGGAAATATGGCGGTAGGCAGAAAAGAACGCCTTAGCCTGACGTCTCCCCAGGTCATTGAGGTCTGTATCCACCCCGCTTCCCTGGACGATGTTCTTCAGATTAAAATCGGTTTGTCCGTGACGAACGAGGTAAACTTTTTTACTGATCAATTTTGCACTATTTTGGCCCCGCCTTCTTATATAAGCAGGTTTTCCTGCCAGATATAGGCAGGCGCAAAAATAAGGTGTATTGGTATTTAAACAACAACAACCGGTAAAAATGGTGATCAGCAATCGGGTAACCAGTAACCGGTCTAATATCGACTCGACTGAATACCGATTACCGAATACTGACTACCGGTTACCGATTTAAAGATGGGAATTTTCAGCAAAGACATAACCCTGGAAGCCTTGAACAAGCTCTCACGGAATACCATGGCCGAGCGCATCGGCATCGAATTTACGGCCATTGGCGATGATTTTATGGAGGCCAGAATGCCGGTGGATTCCAGAACTCATCAGCCCTTCGGTTTGTTACATGGGGGAGCTTCCGTAGCCCTGGCGGAGACCCTTGGCAGTGTGGCGGCACATTGCTGCGTAGACCCGGCCAAACAGTTTTGTGTTGGCCTGGATATCAATGCCAATCACCTCCGGGGCGTAAGAGAAGGTTTTGTGACAGGGGTCACCAAACCGATCCACATCGGAAAAAAAACGCAGGTGTGGGAGATCCGGATCAGCAACCAGAAAGAAGAGCTGGTGTGCATCAGCAGGATCACCATGGCTGTTCTTGATAAAATGTAAAATGGTAATCGGTATTCGGTGATCGGCAATCGGTTTAATACCGATAGCTGGTTCACCAACTGATTACCTGATTACTGATTGGCAGATTACTGATTACCTGATTACTGATAACCGATTACTAACTAGATGAATACAGTCACTTCAGTTTCCGCAGAGATAAGTTCTGAAACTGAAATACTCAACCTGCTTTTGAACCACGCGTTGGAAAACGATCTTCCGATAGCCTTCTGGCGTCTCCCCAATACTTCCACCCGTTATCTGATCATCTCGCAGGAGTACCGTTCGCTGGAAAAGAACTCTCCCATCGAAGAGCTGCCCGCAGGTTTTATGTTCGCACCTTTCGACCGCGACCGCACAACGCTGTTCCTGCCCGCAGACTTTATCTTCAGGTTCGAGAACAATGTGCTCACCTCACCCGAAACCCCGGCGGAGATCGCTTCGGCAGCCTGGCTGTCGCAGAAGTTCAGGACCTGGCCCGTAGGCAAACGTGTATACTTCAAAGGAAACACAACATCATCCGCTGCGGGCAACGGCACCGACTTCATTCAGCTCGTGCAAAAAGGTGTAGCCGCCATCGAAGCGGGAAAATTTGAAAAGATCGTTCCGTCGCGCACCAAACTTGTAGACCTGCCCGACGATTTCGATATCGTGAAGGCATTTGAAAACCTCTGCAGCAAATACACCAACGCCCTCATCTCTTTTGTGAGCATTCCCAACACCGGAAGCTGGCTCGGCGCCACGCCTGAAGTGCTGGTGACCGTGGAAGATAAAACCATCTTCAAAACGGTAGCCCTGGCCGGCACCATGCCCTACCAGGAAGGTATGAACCTGCGAAGCGTGGCGTGGACCCAAAAAGAGATCGAAGAGCAGGCGCTGGTGGAGCGTTACGTGATCAGCTGTTTTAAAAAGATCAGGCTTCGCGAATACGACGAGCATGGCCCCAAGACCATTGTGGCCGGAAACCTCGTGCACCTGAAGTCGGATTTTACAGTCGACATGAAGGCCACCAACTTCCCGTTGCTGGGCTCTGTGATGCTGCAGCTTCTTCACCCCACGGCGGCCGTGTGTGGCATGCCGCTGGAATCATCCATGGACTTCCTGAAAGCCCATGAAGGTTATGATCGCGAATTTTACGCGGGCTACCTCGGCCCCGTCAATGTAGATAACAATATTCACCTGTTCGTGAACCTGCGCTGTATGAAAATGCTCGACGGCAAGGCACTGCTCTTCGCCGGCGCGGGTGTCACCATCGACTCGGTAGCAGAGAAAGAATGGGAAGAGACCGAGGTGAAGTTCAACACATTGCTCAACGTGATCCTTTGATGCGCTTTCAGCCGATCTACGATATTGCAGAACTCTGCGCCAGGAAAGATGTGACCGATGCAGTGCTCTGCCCCGGCTCGCGGTGTGCGCCGCTCACGCTGGCCTTCACACGCCACCCACACATCACTCCCAGAACCTTCAGCGACGAACGAAGCGCAGGCTTTATCGCCCTGGGCATGGCACAACAGAAAAAAAATCCCGTGGTGGTGGTCTGCACGTCAGGCACCGCGGTATACAACCTTGCCCCGGCAGTAGCCGAAGCGTGGTTCAGCGAAACACCGCTGGTGGTGCTCACCGCCGACAGGCCTTCGGAATGGATCGCCCAGCACGACGGACAAACCATTCACCAGGCCGAGATCTTCGGCAAACACGTGAAGAAATTCTACCAGCTTCCTCAGGATTATGATCATGCCGACAGCCAGTGGGCCATCAACCGGATCGTGAATGAAGCGATCAACCTCGCCCGGCAGGAACCACAAGGCCCGGTGCACATCAACGCCCCGTTCCGCGAACCCCTGTACCCTGAACGGAACGAAGCCACCACCTATAGCAGCGATGTACGCGTGATGCGGGAGCACCGTAATGCCTACACGCTGACCGATGAACAACAGCAGAAGATCAGGCAGGAATGGTCTTCTTATCACAACATCCTCATCGTGGCAGGCCAGCAGCATCCCGACGAGGCGCTTGCAACGGCACTCGGAAGCTTCTTCGCAAAACATGATGTGCCACTGGTGAGCGACATCATCTCCAACCTTCACGAGGGAGGCAAGAGCATCCGCCATGCAGACCTGTTCCTGGGCCAGGCATCGGAAGACCTGAAAAAAACATTACGTCCCGACCTGCTGATCACCTTCGGGCAATCGCTCATTTCCAAGAATGTAAAACTCTTCCTGAGAAAATACACACCCAAAGCACACTGGCACCTTCAGCCTGAAGGAACCGCAGCCGACACCTTCAAACATGTAACCGATATCTTTCAGACCTCACCGGCTTCCTTCTTCGGGTTCATCAGCTCCGTTCAGCAGGACGAGACCTTCGAGAACCAGAAGCAGCACAATTACACCAAGCTGTGGGAAGTAGAAGAGCGGCGGGCGCAACGTACCCTGGCAGATTTTTTCGGCAGCGGAGACCTGGCCGAGATGGAGCTGGTGAAAGAGCTGATCGATCAGCTGCCCGAGCACAGCAACCTTCACCTGGCCAACAGCATGAGCGTTCGGTACGCCAACTTCATCGGCCTGGAGGCAAGGCGAAAAGGCATTCGTGTGTTTTCCAACCGCGGCACCAGCGGCATCGACGGGTGTACCAGCACCAGCGTGGGGCATCACCTCGCTTCGGGCAGGCCCACGTTCCTGATCACCGGAGACGTGGCCTTCTTCTATGACCGCAACGCGTTCTGGCACAACTACCCGATACCGGGATTAAGGGTGCTGCTGCTGAACAACCACGGCGGCCTGATCTTCAACGTGATCGACGGCCCCGCTTCCATGCCCGAGGCACGGGAATATTTCATCACCCGCCAGGCACTGAAAGCACAGAAGCTCTGTGAAGAGTTCGGCTTCGATCACCTCATCCTCGACAGCCGCCGCAAGCTGAGAAATGTGCTGAAAGATTTTCTCGACCTCGATGGCAGAACGAAGATCCTGGAGTTCGAGACCGATGTAACCCTGAACAAAACCGTATTCGATAACCTTAAATTGAAAATCAAAAAAAGCTATGAGCTATAAGTACGCATGGAAGCCCGCAAAGGAGTACAAGGAGATCCTCTTCCACAAGTTTGAAGGTATTGCCCGTATCAGCATCAACCGCCCGCACGTTCACAACGCCTTCACGCCACTGACCGTGAAAGAGATGATCGATGCGGTAAGCATTTGCCGTGAAGACTCCGATGTTCGTGTCATCATCCTCACGGGTGAAGGTGGCAAAGCTTTCTGCAGTGGTGGTGACCAGAGCGTGCGGGGCCATGGCGGCTACGTTGGCGAAGACACCGTGCCCAGGCTCAACGTACTGGACCTGCAACGTATGATCAGGTCTATTTCCAAACCGGTGATCGCTGCCGTTGCGGGGTGGGCTATTGGCGGAGGCCATGTGCTGCACGTGGTATGCGACTTAACCATCGCCGCAGAAAATGCGCGCTTCGGGCAAACCGGTCCGAAGGTGGGCAGCTTCGACGGCGGATTCGGTGCTTCTTACCTGGCGCGGATCGTGGGCCAGAAGAAAGCACGCGAGATCTGGTACCTGTGCGATCAGTATGACGCGAAAGAAGCGCTCGAGATGGGGCTGGTGAACAAGGTGGTTCCGCTGGAGATGCTGGAGGAAACCTATGTGGCCTGGGCGAAGAAGATCATTCACAAGAGTCCATTGGCGATCCGTATGCTCAAAGCGAGCTTCAACGCAGAGCTCGATGGCCAGGCTGGCATCCAGGAGCTCGCAGGTAATGCAACATTGCTTTATTATCTGAGTGAAGAAGCTAAAGAAGGTAAAAATGCTTTTTTGGAAAAACGCGATCCGGACTGGTCGAAGTATCCCAAATTTCCTTAAGACCCGCTACCGGGTTCTCCCGGTTTTGTGTATCTTTTTGACGGCAGCATTCTTCCTGCGCGATACGGGTGCTGCCGCACAGGTTATGCATTCTTCTTACAGAACTTATGTATTCCGGCTCAAGCCGCATGAAGACCTGAAGCGGTCCATCATGCAGTTCGCCAAAGAGCACAACATCAAGGCGGGCATCGTGCTCACCTGCGTGGGCAGCCTGGAGCAGGTAAACCTTCGCTTTGCCAACCAGGACAACGGCGCAAAAAAGAACGGGCACTTCGAGATCGTTTCGCTCACCGGAACTTTCTCAGACACGGCCTGTCATCTTCACACCTCCGTTGCTGACAGCACCGGTCATACGTTCGGCGGCCACCTGCTGGATGAGAACCTCGTATACACCACTGCCGAGATCGCCATCGCCGAGCTTGAAGAGCTTTTCTTCGACAGGGTGAACGATGCCACGTACGGATACCAGGAGCTTCTGATCAGGCGAAAAAATGAACCACGCAAGCCATGAGCTATCCCTACGCTTCCATCTGGATCAATGGCCGTACCGTGTTGCTCGACATGATCGTGCAGGACCAGGTGAAGTCACAGTCGACCTTTGAAGAAAGTACCTTCACTTTCATGCGCGAGTGGCTCTCCGGCGAGGAGACTTTCACTGCGCAGACCAGTGGCTCTACCGGCGAACCCAAGGTCATTACTTTTACACGCGAGCAGATGATGGCCAGTGCCAGGCTCACGGCACAGGCGCTCTCGCTCAGGCCTTCTTATCAGGCGCTGGTTTGTATCGACACAAGATACATCGGAGGGAAGATGATGCTGGCAAGAAGCTTCGTTACCGGAATGAAGATCCTGGCGGTGGATCCATGCGCCTGTCCTTTACAAAAAATTCCTGTCGACACTTGTGTAAATTTTGCCGCATTTGTACCCTATCAGGTGCAATCGATGCTTGTGTCAAAACATCCACATTTCCTGAACAACCCTGATGTTGCCATCATCGGCGGGGCACCCCTGGATGAACAGACGATTGGCCAACTACAGGGACTGCTTTGTAGATGTTATGCTACGTACGGTATGACGGAGACGCTGTCTCACATCGCCTTACGCGCCTTGAACGGTGCCGTACGTGATGAACAATTCCACACGTTGCCCGGAATTTCCCTGCATAAGGATGAGCGTGGGTGCCTGGTGGCGGAAGTTCCTTTCCTTAAAGAAAGAGTCGTTACAAACGATTTAGTAGAGATCACCGGCCATGACAGGTTCCAGTGGCTGGGCCGGTGGGATAACGTGATCAACAGCGGCGGTGTAAAAGTGATCCCTGAAAAAGTTGAAGCGGCATTAGAAAAAATTTTCTCTGAAGCGGGTATTACAAGCCGCTTCTTCGTTCACGGTATACCAGACAAAACTTTCGGAAACAAAGTCGTGCTCGTCGTTGAAGCGGCCGGCCATACGCAGGGGTTATTGGAAAAAATCTTCCCCGAAATACTCGCCCGCATTCCTGCCTATGAGCGACCACGTGAAGTGTTGATCACGGAGAACTTCAGCGCTACGGGAAGCGGCAAGATCAATCGTGGTAACACCTTGAAAAACATACACTCTTCTTTCACCATCCGGAAGTAATCCCTTTTTTAACTAAGGTACAGTGTGAAGCAGGCATGGAATAAGCGACCTGTTGGCATCACAATTTATAGCTGTCGGAGTGTGTAGTTGGAAATAATTTTACAAAAAGGGAAACATGAATAAAGTATTAGTGATTGAAGATGACGCTCCGTTGTGCTGGCTGTTGGAAAGGATTCTGCGTGGCAAGTATGAGGTCATCATCATGAACAATGGATTAGAAGCCTGGTCATGGCTTTCGGATGGTAACCGTGTGGATCTCATCATTTCAGATGTGAAGATGCCATCGCTAGATGGAATAGAGCTGCTAGAAAATTTGAGCAACAGTGGTTTATTCAGGAGCATACCGGTGATCATGCTTTCGGGGTTCGAAGACTCCAAAGACCAATGCATCGCCCTCGGCGCTTTCGCGTACCTCGTTAAACCATTTGAGCCTCAAAAATTTCTGGCGGAGGTAAACCGTGCCATAGCGCACCATAATCAGAACGTACTTATATCTCACTGATAACTTTCATTTTTATTAACGCATATGGAATTAGTGTTACAAGCGCCGGGCATCAGCCTTGAGCAGCCGAGGCGAAAGACCGTTACTTTTACAAAACATATCCTTCGCATCGACAATCACCAACGCGGGTTTGATCATACCTATCTTCAGGAAAACATATACTTTTCAACTGTTACCGTAAAGGAAGCCATTGACGCCGTGCAGGGCGAGGGCAACATCGACGCCATCCTGATCCATCCCGAAAGCGTCAATGCGGACTTTGCCACCCTGAAAAGTATTGCAGCAAAAAAGACAGTACCGGTGATGCTGTACACACCGGCGTTCGAGAGCATGGCAAAAAATACGGCCATCAGCATCAGCGCCGACGACTATCACTACGGCGCCATCAACAGCGCCTTTCTGAAACGGGTCGAGTTCATTAAAAAAGTAAAGTCATACAAGAATCAACGCGGCAACAAACCGTATGTGGCCCACAGCATTGACCTGGTTCCGCAGATCAAGCTCTGGTCGCTGAAGCGGGCGTTCGACATCCTTGTATCGGCCACCGCCCTCCTGTTGTTACTGCCGGTTTGTGTGCTGATAGCACTCATCATCAAGCTGGAGTCGAAAGGTCCTATCTTCTATATCTCCAAACGCGCCGGCACGGGTTACAAGATCTTCAACTTCTACAAGTTCAGGTCTATGCGTACCGGTTCCGACGCCGAACTGCAGAAGCTTGCGCACCTCAACCAGTATAACGGCACCAAGAATGGCAGCGTGTTCTTCAAGATCAAAGACGACCCGCGCATTACACCGTTCGGTGCATTCATCCGCAAAACGAGCCTCGATGAGATCCCTCAGCTTCTCAATGTGCTGTTCGGCGATATGTCGCTGGTAGGCAACCGCCCTCTTCCGTTGTACGAAGCAGAGAAGCTCACCAAAGACCAGATCGCGTGGAGATTCCTGGCACCCGCAGGCATTACCGGTCTGTGGCAGATCACCAAACGCGGCAAAGACAACATGTCGGAAGACGAGCGCATTGCCCTCGATATGGAGTACGCCATGAAAAACTCCTTCTGGCTCGACATGAAAATATTGTTCTCTACCATCCCTGCCCTGTTGCAAAAAGAAAAAGTGTAAAAAGTGAAAAGTCCGGAGTGCCGTGTTCTCTGAAACGGACACGGCATCATCCGGTCTCTTAATACGATACTTCCATGTATTTACCAGAACTGATCCTGCTCATCTATTTCTCGTACGTTTCACTGTATTCATTCATCCTCAGTGTGGGTGGCGTGTTTTACAAAGTCCGGCATGCGCCTGAAGATCCCTTTAAACGGAAGATGGCCGTGCTGATACCGGCATACAAAGAAGACGGTGTGATCGTGGATGTTGCCAGGCAGGCGCTGCGGCAGCACTACCCTGCCAACCGCTTCGATGTAGTGGTGATCGCCGATTCATTAAAACCTGCCACCATCATCGCGCTGCGCTCGCTGCCCATCACCGTGATCGAAGTATCGTTCGAGAAGAGCACAAAAGTAAAAGCGCTGAACAAGGCTATGGCCGTGATCGGTGACCATTACGACTGTGCCGTGGTGCTCGATGCCGACAACATCATGGAGCGGAGCTTTCTTACCAGGATGAACGATCTCTTCGGACTGGGGTACCGCGCCATACAAGGAAAACGCGATCCCAAGAACGAAAACAACTCCATGGCATTGCTCGACGGCCTGAGCGAGACCATCAATAATTTCATTTACAGGCAGGGTACTGTTGGCCTGGGCATGTCTGCTTCCCTGAACGGTTCAGGTATGATCTTCGACTACGCCCTTTACAAAAGCATTATGGCGGAGATGGACTCCATCGGCGGCTTTGACCGTGAGCTCGAGCTGAAGCTCATCGAAAAAGGGATCAAGGTATACTTTGCTAAAGACGCCGTGGTATTCGACGAAAAAGTTGCCAGCACCGAAGTTTTCGAGCGGCAGCGCAAGCGTTGGATCTCCAGCCAGTTCTTCTATCTTAAAAAATATTTTGCACCGGGGTTCGCCAGTCTTTCCAAAGGCGACCTGAGCTTCTTTAACAGCGCCGTGCTGCGCAACATCCAGCTGCCGCGTTTGCTCAACCTCGGGCTACTCACGTTCATTACGGCCGTGAGCTTTGTGCTGGCTCATCACCTGGTGTTCAGTCCGTTCCTATGGCTCGCCTTGCTGGGACTGAACCTGCTGGCGATGATCCTGGCCATTCCCAAGAAATTCTATTCCATCAGGCTGCTGAAGTCTGTGCTGCTGATACCGACCATCTTTGTTAAAATGTTCATGCTGTTGTTCAAGCTGAAAGACGCGAACAAAACTTTTATTCATACCCCGCATGGACCCATCGAAGCTCAACCCAGTAACGCCGAAAAATTATGAGTGCACAGCCTTCCCGTGTATCGGTCATTACCATCAATTACAATCAAGCAAACGTTACCGGTGCTCTTCTCGAATCGTTGCGGAAGGTTACCTACCCTGACGTTGAAGTGATCGTGGTCGACAATTTTTCTGTTGAAGACCCGACCGAATACATTACGAAGCATTTTCCCGAAGTAAAATTCATCCGGAGCGACAAGAACCTGGGCTTCGCTGGCGGAAACAACCTTGGCATTGAAGCCGCTACCGGCGAGTACCTGCTTTTTCTCAATAACGATACAGAGGTGGATCCGGGATTCCTGGAGCCGCTGGTGGAGCTGTTCAAGACGCATCCCGATGCCGGCGCTGCGTCGTCCAAGATCCTTTATTATAATTCAGGCGGCGTGATCCAGTACGCGGGCAGCACCTGCGTGAATCCGTTTACCGGCAGGAACAAGCGGGTGGGCTTCATGGAAAAAGACCAGGGCCAGCATGATACGCTCAGGCAGACAGACCTTGCTCACGGCGCCGCCATGATGGTGCCCCGCAAGGTGATCGAAAAGGCAGGCATGATGCCCGACTTCTTCTTTCTCTACTACGAAGAGATCGACTGGTGTGAGAGCATCAAAAAAGCGGGATACAAAATATACTTTGTGCCGGGCTCCAGGGTCTATCACAAAGAATCGATGTCGGTAGGCAAGAACTCGACGATCAAAACCTACTACATGACCCGTAACCGGCTGCTGTTCATGCGCAGGCATACCTCGGGCATGAAAAAGATCTTCTGGATGATATTCTTCCTGCTGGTCTCACTGCCGAAAAATACGCTAACCTATCTGCTCCAGCGCGATGCCGAACACGGAAGAGCGTTCTGGAAAGGGCTGATGTGGAACCTTACGCATCAGGCCAACGGCCAAAAAGTGAAATACCCTTAATCCCTCTCTAAATATGAAAATTGGTATTGAAGTACAGCGGCTGTTTCGAAAGAAAAAATACGGGATAGAAACGTCATCCCTCGCGCTGCTTAAAAAACTCCAGTCTCTTCACCACGACACCGAGTTTGTTGTGTTTGTAAAAGACGATGTTGACCGTGATTGCTTTTCGGAGTCGGCAAACTTTAAGATCAAAAAAGTAGCCGGAAAATTCTTTGTGGATTTCGAGCAGTTCTTTTTACCCCTGGCGGCCAGGCGCGAAAAGGTAGACCTGCTGCATTGCACCGGAAATACGACGCCGTATTTTTCACCGGTGCCTGTGGTGCAGACGCTGCACGATATCATTTTTATGGACCCGATTCCCAATAAAGACAGCCTGTACCAGCGCCTGGGAAATCAGTACCGCAGAAAAGTTGTGCCACTGGTATCGCCCCACAGCAGGGCTATCATCACCGTCTCTCATTATGAAAAACAACGCATCGTGAGCCGGCTGGGCATCGATGAAAAGAAAATCGAAGTGGTGTACAACGGCATCAACGAAGACCACTTTTATCCCTCCACCGATGACAAGATCCTGGCGCAGGTACGTCACAGGTACGGGCTGCCGGAGAACTTCATTCTGTTTCTCGGCAATCCTTCCAGGCGAAAAAATCCGATGGGTGTGATCGAAGCTTATGTCATGTATGCTTCGAAGGTAGCGAACCCGTTGCCACTGGTGACACCCGGGCTCACCCAAAAATTCATCGCGCACGTGCTGAAAAACCTGAATGCGGAATATGATCCGAAACGGTTTATCACACCCGGATATATCCGCGACGAAGACCTGCCATTTATTTACGGGCTCAGCAAGCTCTTCCTGTTCCCATCCTTATCAGAAGGTTTCGGTATGCCGGTGATAGAAGCCATGGCGTGTGGCACCCCGGTGATCACGTCAAAGATCTCGTGTATGCCTGAGATCGCCGGCGATGCTGCCTTGCTGGTTGACCCGCTGAGCGCTCCCTCTATAGCAGATGGCCTGCTGCGCATGCTGGGCAACGCGGACTACCGCGAAAGAAAGATCCGCGATGGATTGGCCAACGCCAAACGATTCAGCTGGGATACCGCGGCGGAAAGAGTGCTCTCCATTTATGAAAGTGTGCTGTATCCCTCCAAAAGCGCAAGACCGGCAACGTCCTCCCCACTGGTAAAAAAAATACCAGAACCTAATTTTTATTTCTTTAATAAACCGAGATAGTAGAGTCCACGGTCGACAGTCCACCGTCCACGGCAGCGCTGCGTTAGTGAAACACTGATCATTTTTTTCTGTTCATTCGAATTTTGGCAGTGATATTTACGCAACACTACTGTGGACTGTGGACCGTGGACTGTGGACTATCAATCAAGCGTTTAGCACACGGTTTAAGAGCAAGCAACAGGCATAAGTTTTTACATCGTAGCGCGACTCAAATAGTTAACGACAAACATTTTACAATGCTAAAATTTTAACACACCATGATCAAAAAAACGGTTGGCTTGTGGGGACTTCTATTGATCTTTTACCACGCCGCATTTTCACAAGTTGATACAACTTTCATTTACAGAACAGGCATGCCATACGGTACGCTTGACATCAGGATCGCCAAATCTGCAACACGCTACTACTACCTCGAAGAGGGCAAGACATTCAGTTTCAGGGAAAGCTCACCCGGCGTTAAAACAAATACTTACCGGGATATGACCAGCTGGGACTCCAGTCCTTATGGCCAGGGTAACCTCCGGGAAAAAAATGGCAGCGCTAGCAACTTCATCATGAACTACCGCCTGTTGCTTCCCGTGAATTACAACGCCAGCATTGACGACGGCTACCCGCTGATCGTGATGATGCACGGCTTGGGTGAGCGGGCCAACTGCTGGGATAACAGCTGCTACTGGGACACGCGCTCATGGCGGCCCGGCACCAACACGCCCCCTGCGCCTACATCGTCAGGGCATCAGTTATTGAATAACGACCATAACCTGTTACACGGCGGCGCCATTCACCTGGCCATGCGCAATGCGGCCGGCAGCAAACTGCCCAACGACCCTACCCTGCCCGATCGTTCATTTCCCGGGTTCGTGCTCTTTCCGCAGGACCTCAATGGCTGGGATGGCGGACAGGCCCAGGATGTGATCAGGATCGTGCGCCTGCTCATTAAAAAATACAACATCGATCCGAACCGCATTTATATTCACGGCCTTTCGAACGGCGGCGCTGCGGTGTTTGATGTGATCAAAAGAGCACCCTGGCTTTTCTCCGCTGCCGCTGGAATGTCGGCCGTCAGTGAGAGTAGCATTCTCAGCACCGGCCTTGCGCCAAAGATCTCCACCATCGGATTGTGGTTCTTCCAGGGAGGACGGGACACAGCGCCAACACCTGGCAAAACCAGGGGCTATGTGAAACGCTTCCGCGAAGCCGGACTTACCGTTCGCTATAACGAATATCCCAACCTCGGCCACGGCACCTGGAACACGGCTTACAACGAGCCGGACTTCTTCTTGTGGCTCAGGTCGCATAACAAATCGAAGGTTCACGTATTCGCTGATAACCCCACGCTTTGCCAGACCACCGGCCAGGGTGTGAAGATGGACCTTGCGGAAGGTTTTCTCGCGTATCAATGGGAGCGCAATGGTGCGATCATCTCAGGCGCCACTTCGGCTTCCTATACAGCCACTACTACCGGTGTTTACAGGGCGAGGTTCAGCCGCCTGTCAAGAACACCCTCTGAGGCACAATGGAATCAATGGTCAGATCCCATTACCGTGGTCTCTTCCAGTCCCGCACAGGCAGAGATCGAGCAGACAGGATCTGTGGTGCTCAAGGACCTGAACAACTATAACTACGCGCACCTGTTCTCAGCAGCAGAAGCCGATCACTATTACTGGTATAAAAATGGCACCCTGGTGAACCTGTCGGGAGACCAGGACGACACCACCCGGTATGTAAGACTGTCATCTACCAACGCCAGCGGCGCTTATACGCTGGTGACTGCCGGATTCAACAATTGTCCCAGTCCACCTTCCGCGGCGAAAAATGTATTCTTCAACAATGAGGCGCCCATCAACATCACAGCACCCACCACCTTTACTTCGGGTACAGTGACCAATAGCAGCGCCGTGATAAACTGGACAGACGCATCAAGCAACGAAGGTGGTTTCGAGATCTGGCGCAGGAAAAAGACAGGAACCACCACGTACACGAAATGGGTGATGGCCACGCTGACCAACGCCAACGTGAAAACCTTCAACGACACCGGCCTTGAACCTTCCAGCACCTACCAGTATAAGATCAGGGCTGTGAGCAGCACCGGACGATCGAACTATACGCCTTTATCGAGCAGCCAGTTCCTCACCGTTGTGACGGGGGCCGATACGCAACTGCCAACAGTACCGCAGAACCTGACCGCAGCTTCCACCGCCATCAAGGAGATCACCTTATCGTGGCAGGGTTCTACAGACAACACCGGCATCCGGGAATATGTGATCACGTATGGAGCAACCACCGTGAATACGGGATCGCCGGCCACCAGCTTCAAGCTCAAGGACCTGCCGCTGAACACAAACTTTACTTTCACGGTGAAGGCCAAAGACCTGGGTGATAATCTCAGTGGTGCCAGCAATTCGGCCAGTGGAAATACTTTTGTCACCGGGTTGTATTACGAGCACAGCACCGGCGCCTGGAACGACATCGACGCTGTGAACTGGAACGTAGCCGAGTTTACGGGCCAGGTGCCCAACTTCACACTCGCGCCCCGCACTCAGGAAGACTATTTCAATTTCGAGTTCGACGGATACCTCTACATCTCCGCAGGAGGCTCCTATCAATTTCAGACAACGTCAGATGACGGAAGCAAGCTCACGGTTGACACGACTCTTGTTGTCGACAACGACGGATTGCATGCGTCACGTACCATCACGGGGCCTGTAATAACACTTGGCAGCGGTCCGCATACCATCAACTGTAAATACATTGAAGACACCGGAGGGGCTACCCTCACAGTGCGGTATAAAGGTCCTGATACGGGCAACAGCTGGGTGGTCATTCCAAACTCGGCACTGCGCAGCAGCAATACCGGCAGCGCGAGCATGAGAATGGCTTCAGCAGAAGAACCTGAGATCACCAGGCCGGAGATGCCGCCACTCAAGGCGACCATCTTCCCCAATCCCTCAACTCCTGGCGAAAATATCACTGTGAAGCTGGATGCCCCGGCGGGCGATCCTGTGCACGTGAGCCTGGTGGATATGATGGGCAAACCTTTTTATGAGAACATTTTTGAAGGAGCCACACTGGCAGAAGGCGCAGCGCTGGTGCCACGTGAAAGACTCTCCCGCGGCATCTACGTGATTGTTGTCAGGCAAGGTGACCAGGTGATCCGCGAAAGGATACTCGTGAAGGATTAATTAAAACAGGCGTTGGGTTGGGTTGTTGGTGAAGAACACCAACAACGGCGACCAAGGATTAATTAAAACAGATCATTAACCAAACAAAAAAGAAATTTGTCTCAAGAGCTTTTCTAACCGGGCGCCGGTATAAAAATTTCCGGAGAATTTTACCGGGAATACACATCCGCCCCATCCGGAGGAACAGCTTTTGAGACATCTTTCTTTATATGTCTATAGCCGTGAAAATCATCAGGATCCTGAAAGTGCTGGCCATCAATATGGCCTCCTTCGCATTATTGCTCGTGCTCGTCAACTGGGCGTGCGGCCTTTATCTCAAACGGGCCGCCGACGTAAAACGGGAAAAGCTGCCCAATTATGCCAACGATTATGCGCACGCTGAAAAGGTGTTCTACGATTACAACCGGGTGCAGCATCAATACGAACCGTTCGTGGGATGGAAAACGTTGCCTTATAAAGGCGCAACCCTCAATATCTCAACAGATGGACGGCGAACGCATCCCGCGCCTGCGAATCAAAAAGAAAAAAGCGTTCACTTCTTCGGGGGCTCCACCATGTGGGGAGAAGGATCGGACGACGAGCATACCATTCCTGCGCTCTTCAACGAACGGAACCCACAGTATGACGTTTATAACCACGCCCAGCTTGCCTACAACACGCGGCAGGAGCTGGATGCGCTCATCTCACTTTACGCCGTAGACACCAGGCCCGACATCGTGGTATTTTATGATGGTGTGAACGACGCTGCCTTCTTATGTCCCAAAGACATTAAACAACTGCCGGCGCACAGGCTGGTGCCCATGTACCGCGAAAAGCTGTACGTAGGCAAGATGGCCTTCGTCAAAGAAATAGCCGCCAAGATCTTTGTCGAAAACACGATGAAGGTGATCCATAAGTTCACTTATAAACCCACGCCCGACAACTCTCCTTACGATTGCCTGAGCAACCCGGGGAAAGCGGAGCAGATCGCCTCCATGATGATGAAGAACTGGGAGATGGCCCACGAAATAGTAACGAACCGTGGCGGAGCATTCATCGCGGTGCTGCAGCCGGCCGCTTTCGTCGGCAAGCCCCGAACGGAGCACCTGCAGCTGGACGAAGAGCTGGGTAAAAACTTCCGGGAGATCTACAAGCGCATTCAGCAGAAGATCGCGGAACGCGGCCATCCCTGGATCGTTGACCTGAGCGACCGGTTCAACGGAGACGACTATATCTATATCGACTTCTGTCACGTGTCGCCCAATGGCAACGAGATCATCGCCCGGGAGATCTCAAACATTATCGGTAATCTAAACAAAACCAACGATGTCTCGCTTCTTGCCCTACATCCATAATCTCCGGGGTCTGGCCATCATGTTTGTGGTGGGCGTACATGCCGCCGGGTATGAGACCGACTGGGCTACGTATCCGCATGTGCGCCATTTCCTGCATACCTTTTTCGATCCGTCAGAAGGCAACGGCACCATTCTGTTTTTATTCATCGGCGGTTTTCTCTTCCAGCACCTCACGCACAATCAGTTCGATTTCAAAAAATACATCGAGGCCAAGTTCCTCAACATCATATTGCCATATATTCTCATATCCGTGCCGCTGATCGTGATCCGCATCAATACCGATTTCGATTCGCTGACGCTGCCGGCGGGTTTTCATGAGAAACCCGTGGTGTATCAGTTCTTTTATCATCTGCTCACGGGCAGCCACATGCCACCGTTCTGGTTCATCAGCACCATCATCCTGTTCTACCTCACTTCTCCCCTGCTGCACGCCGCCGACAACCGAACGTTTTACCGAACACTGTTTCCACTCATACTGCTCTCGTGCCTTTTCACTTACCGGTCGCAGCACAACGCCAACACGTTTCTTTCGTATTTCCATTTCATTCCTGTTTATATTACGGGTATGTGGGCCAGCTACAACAAAGAGCGGATCCTGAAGCTGGGTTGGAAATTACTGGCACCCCTGATTGTTCTATACCTGATATTCACCGCGGCAGACCTTGCCGGGAATTTTAGCCTGCAACGCCAGATGAACTTTGAAACGGTGCTTCGCGAAGGCAGTATTGTGTTCAACTTCTACATGCTCAAAGCGCTGATCCTTTGTTTCGCGCTGCTGATGATCTTTTACAAGCTCCGCACGCGTGAAATGCCCCTGCTCGACATCCTGGGCCAGTACAGCTTCGGGGTGTTCTTTGTGCACTACATCCTGATCAGCGTATCGAGAAAAGCGCTGGAAGCTTTTGGTGTGACCATAGACTTCTCGCTCACCACCTGGCTGATCTATTTCGTGTTCGTACTGATGATCTCGATTGTGACGGTGTACTTCGTGAAGAAGGTAACGGGAAGGTATAGCAGGTATTTGATCGGAAGCTGAAAACGAGTCCACGGTCCACAGTCGACAGTCCACGGTTAGGTCGGTATCCTATTCCAAACGTCTTCTTCGATGCAAATATCGAACAAAGAATAACGAACGCCGGATTTCGAAGTAGTACTCCTTCGAAATCCGGCGTTCCTGTTCAATATTCGATATTCAAAATTCTAGATACGAAACATAAACAATGACCTCACAAACGACACGGCTGTGGACTGTAGACCGTCGACTGTGGACTCTTCTCATCCTATTGCCAGCACCGGGGCCTCGACAACTGCCGGAACCTCCTTCAGCACCTCTTCTTCCTTCTCCGGAGCGCAGCAATTCTCTTTCAGCTTCACTACCACCCTTCCTTTGGTCTTGCCACAGAGAATGGCGTCGATGTAGGTATCCTTGAGCTCTTCAAGGCCAATCTCCTGGGCGATGGCGGAGAGCTTATCACATACGTTCCATTCGCTGGCAAGTTTGTTCCAGAGCTTCAGGCGCAGCGGCATGGGTGTTTGTCCCGCGCCGATGCCGAGCAGGTTCACACCGTTGAGAATAAAAGGATAGATGGTGGTGCTGAAGTGAATGGACGACAGCAGCCCGGTAGCAACCACGTTACCATCGCGGCGGCAGCGCTTGAGCAACGTGGTGAGCATGTTGCCACTCACCGTATCGATCGCGCCTGCCCACATAGCCCGTGACAGTGGCTTACCCAGTGTATCGTTGAGGAATTCCCTGGATTCCACCCGCGCGGCACCGAGGAATTTAAGGTAATCTTCCGAATCTTTCTTTCCGGTAACGGCAATCACTTCATAACCTGCTTTGGCCAGCACCGCCACGGCAAGGCTTCCCACGCCGCCTGTCGACCCCGTTACAACGATGGGGCCATAGTCGGGGGTCTGCCCCATCAGCTCCATCTTGTAAAGCGCATATGCAGCCGTAAAGCCTGCGGTGCCAATGGTCATACAATCTTTACAGGATAGGAAGGCAGGTTTGGGAATAACCCATTCTGCCGGCACCCTGATGTACTCGGCAAAAGCGCCATCCGTATTCATACCCAGGTCGTAACCCGTGATGAATACTTCGCTTCCCCGTTTAAATTTGCTCGAGCTGCTCTCCTCCACTTTACCGGCCGCTTCGATGCCCGGTGTGTGTGGAAATTTTCGGGTGATGCCCTTATGTCCCGTGGCCGACAATCCATCTTTATAATTCAATGCGGAATAATGTACCCTGATCAGCACATCACCGGCCGGAAGATCATCGGTATGTTTCTGCACAATAGAACGTTCAAACTTCCCCTCGGGCGTTTCCGTGATGAGTAAGGCTTTGTATTGCATTGTATTTGATTAGTGGTGTGAGTATAGGAGAGGCTGGTTAAAAAAGTATACCTGCTAGGGGGAGAAGGAGTAAGGAGCCAGGAGTAAGTAGTAAGGAGAAGCGGGCGAAGGTTTAGATTGTGGACTAGAAGTCAGAAGTCAGGAGCCAGGAGTCAGAATGGGGAGTTAAGGGTTGAGTGGATGGAGTAAGCAACAATTGTTAAAGCTGCACGCCCGATGTGATGGCACGCGATGAATAAGATGGACTCCTGGCTTCTGACTCCTGGCTCCTGGCTTCTAGTTAAAACACTCAGAGCTTCAACCTTTTAAACACTGCTTCCGGTATAAAACGGATCACCAACATAATTAACGCCCAAACAGATAGCACATAAATACTATCCCTCTTCCGCTTCGAGGCAGTGAAGACGCTGTCGGCTACTTTCTTGACGGAGGCGGTGATGGGACCCGGTGTTTTGATGTTCTCGATCATGCGGGTTTTGACGAAACCGGGTTTTACGGTGACTACGTGAACACCGTGGTGGTACAGCCGGTTGCGCAGGCCTGAAAGGTAGGCGGTGAAACCTGCCTTGGCGCTTCCATAGAAATAATTGCTCTGACGCCCGCGGTCGCCTGCTACGGAGCTGATGCCGATGATGGTGCCGCGTTTTTGTCTTTCGAAGTCGTTGGCCACCACGTTGAGGATGGAGACTGCGCCCACATAGTTGGTGAACAGGATCTCTTCACAGGCCTTCCAGTGCTGCTGTGCTTCAAACTGGTCGCCCAGCAATCCGAAGACACAGACCACAACATCGGGCCGTTCGGCAAGTGAATGATAGAATTGCTCATGGCTCGCGAAATCGAGCGCATCGAATTTTACGGAGGCAACCGCCACGTTGTATCTCACTTTCAGGTCGGCCGCGATGGCTTCAAGTTTTTCAACGTTGCGTGCAGCCAACGTCAGTGAATATCCGGCGGAGGCAAATTTCCTGGCGATCGCTACAGCCATGTCGGAAGCTGCGCCAAGGATCAATACATTTTCTTCCATTTAAACTTTTAACATTAAGCGTTGGGCCAGGTGGGAGTTGAACCGGTTCTCCGGATCATATTTTTTGAGGATCTCCTGAAACTCGCGTGCACGCGGATAGGTCTTCCAGAAGATCTCTTTTTTCATGCGGGCATCTTTTGACAGGTAGATCCTTCCGCCGTAGTCGGCCACTACCTGGTCGAGTTCATCCAGGAACCCGAACAATCCATCGCGGATCGGAAAATCCAGCGCCAGCGTATATCCCTTCATGGGGAAAGAGATCAGGTTCTCCTGGTCGCCGAACAATTTCAGCACTGCCAGGAAGGAGCCCATTCCCATTTTATTGATCCTGGCTAGAATATTTTTCAACCCTTCCCTGCTCGCATCGAAAGGTATCACAAACTGGTACTGCACAAATCCGCGTTTGCCGTAGATCTTATTCCAGCTGAGAATGGAGTCGAGCGGATAAAAAAATCCATCATAGTGGCTCACACTGTTGATCTCCCGCTTGTAGTTCTTCGCATAATAGAGCGCATTGAAGACCTTCACCGAAAAACCATTGAGCACGAATGAGGGAAAGTGGAAAGGTACGGTGAACAACGCTTTCTCGCGGGGCGTGAGCTTGTGCTCTGCCTGAGTTTCACCGGTGTCTGCATGCTCGCCCAGCATCAAAATGCTGCGCCCGAAATGTTTTCCACTCTTCAGGCAATCGATCCAGGCCACCGAGTAAGTTGAGTCCATGTTGCGACCGAACAGCTCCATCACTTCATCGAGGTTCGCGGCCTTGATCTGCTTCTGCCTGATGTAAGCGCTCTGGATCCGTTTCAGCGAGAACTTCACTTCGAGAATAATGCCTGTGAGCCCCATGCCACCGCACGTAGCCCAGAAAAGATCGGGGTTGGTGTCTTTGTTGCAAACGAGGGTCTCTCCTGTTCCCGTGAGCACCGTCATGGCCACGATGTGATTGGAGAACGCTCCATCCACATGGTGGTTCTTGCCATGAACATCGGAAGCCACGGCCCCTCCCACGGTAATAAATTTCGTGCCCGGTGTAACAGGCAGAAACCATCCGCGGGGCACAATGATCTGCAACAGGTCAGAGAGCAGAACGCCGCTTTGGCACGTAATTATTCCATAGTGCTCATCGAACGCGAGCACCTTGTCAAACCGCAGGGTATTAACCACATCCGAATACAATGAAGCATCCCCGTAACAACGCCCATTGCCGTGGGGAATTGACGAATGGGCCAATTTTGGAACCAGGTCTTTCTGAAAGTCAAACGATATTTCTTTGGCTTCAACAACGGGAAAATTATTCCAGTTGGTAATAGATTTCTTCATATAAAGCCGATGTAAAAAATACGCACCAACCCCCTGAATTTACCATAAACACATGACAACCCGTTTATTTATACTTTAAATATATGTTTCAAAAGAGCATCACCGAAAAGCAATTGCTTGCCCTTGAACTGATCATTGCCTCTGTTTTCTGCTTCACGCCCCTGTTGTTCAACAATCCCTACCGCATCAACATCTTCCTCTCGTGGGAAGGCGCCTACCGGTTATACCTCGGGCAAATGCCTTTCAGGGATTATTCGCTGCCCATGGGGTATGGCTACTGGGTGATCCCCGCCCTGTTCTTCAAGATCTTCGGCCCGTATTTCTACAGTCTCATCAAAGCCCAGGTGTTCATCAACCTTGTCTCGGTGCTCACCTTCCGATCGGTGCTCAAACTGCTGGGCGTAAAACCTATCGTGATCTTCTTCTCGGTCATTGTGTTCTGCTTCTCTTATGTCTCGTTCAATTTCTGGCCCTGGTATAATCACGTGGTCTTTGTCTTCGAGCTGGTAGGCATCTTTTTCACATTGCTGGCCATCCTGAAAAGTGAAGGATGGAAAGTGTGGCTGAACCTCTGTCTCGGAGCATTCTTCACTTTTTTTGCGCTCTTCACCAAGCAGGACATCGGTGGCCTCGCCCTCCTCATCGTGTTGGGCATGCTTATCTACAATGCGTGGCTGGAGCGTTCGGCCAAAAAACTGTTGGCTTTTGTGGGGGCGTATGCCATCTTCGCTGCCATCTTTATCCTTCCCCTGCTGAAATATGATTTTCTCTACTGGTATAATTACGGACAGCCTCCTCACAAGTCGCGCTTGGTGATCACGGATTTTCTCAACGAGATCCTGGGATGGGCATATTGGGAAAAATTTTTCCTGCTCGTGATCGTACTCTTCGTGCTTGACAAAGCCCGGGCGGGCCGCGCCTTCCTGGAAGATAAAAAGGAAGTGCTTTTTGCTTTCCTCTGCATCGCCATCATCGGGCAGGCCCTGATCATTCCCGTTACCAGTCCTGTGCCGGAGCGCAATGAAGTATTCTTCTACGCTTTTGGTTTTGCCTATTGCCTGGCCAACCTTCGCCTGAACCTTGACCTGGCACGCTGGCCTTACCTTGCGGTCTGCTTTACGTTCGTGGTTTTCTGGTGGACGGGAATCTACTGGAGAAATGTTCAACGGGTCATTTCCAAAGCGCCCACGGTAGTAAAAGCCAATGAAAAAGCAGGGAAACATAAATACAGGCTGGCCAAAGAATATAAATCGATGGAGAAGCTCTTCCTCGCAGAGAATACACTGGAAGGCATCAAAAAAATAATGGAACTGGATGTGGTGAAGAACACCGATCCGAAAAAATTAAAAGTGCTGAACATGAGTGAGCTCACCTCACTGGCGTACGAGATCGGCTACACGCCCCTCACCCAACAGCCCATGTGGTTCCACCAGACCGTTTCCATCTTCGATAAAGAGGTAGCGTGGTTCTGCCAGAAAGTTGCCAGCAAGGAATACGACCTGGTGATCTTCGAATCGGTATCGCCCAAGGAAGTGATCAACTTCTATCCCGAAGACGTCCGGAAGTGCCTCGAGCAACATTACAAGTTCGAGTTCAGCTTCCTCGCGCCAAGACACCCGGAAGAATCGTATGTGTATGTGTTCACGAAACCGGTGGAACAGTTGACTACGAGTGATACGCTGAATGCGGGGAGGAATTAGCCTACGGTCCACAGTCGACGGTCCACGGTCCACCGCCAACCGGGAACCGGTATCCTGCGTGAGGCCGGTGTGCAGGCGCTGCGCGGAACGAAGGATCTCCGGATGGCGAAGTGCTCTCTACAAGACCTGCCTTCGAAATAAGTCCGCAGTGACGAACAGGGGATCCTTCGCTCGCACATCCCACCGCACAAACCGCCACTCAGGATGACGGGCTTCGGAGAGGATGCGGCGTGCCTTTTGTCAATTGTATATTTGTCAATTGTCAACTATTTCCCGACTCTGATAAGCTTCCCCCGCACATCATTATCTCCTCTTACATACTTGTAAAAAGTACGATCGGGATAATAGTCCATCAGCAGGCTGTCTTCTTCTTTCAGATCTTGTGCAAACAGCACGTCGTTGGCGTAATGGATGTCGTTGCGTGTGAGGTCGCCAATGGGCATGGGGCGTATCACACTGGTGTAGGATGAAACCAGGACCACGGCATTGGTGACACGTTTTTCTTTTACGGTGTTGTAGAGATCGTTTCGCTCCTCTACCACCTCATGCTCACGCTGCGCGATGAAGGGCAGCCTGACAGGGGCATACACGATGCTCACGGCCAGCACCGCCAGTGCCCACTTCTCACGGTATTGGAAAACTTTACTGACCACAAACACAATGAGGAACGGAAGCGCCTCGAAAAAGAAGCGCGGGCCATACTGGTTGCCACCGATCTGGTAATAGAAGAAATAACCGATCATCAGCAGGATAAAAATATAATCTTCGGGATGTACGAAACGCTCCGCCGGGTTGATGGCTTTTCTCCAGAGAAAGACCAGGTACAGGATGAAGATGCCGGGAGAGCACCAATAGAAGAACATCAGTGACCAGCGAACGAGGTGCTCGAATCCTTTCGCCACTGTATGCCCCCTCACAAAACCGAGTGCCTCATCGGCGTAAGCCCACATAGTAACGGGCATCAGCGGGTTGCCGGTAATGGCGTTGTTATACCAGAACAAAAAGAGCATGCATGGCAAAGCACCAATGCCGATCCAGGTGAAAACCACCAACGACTTCCAGCGGCAATGATACAGCAGGTAAAAGAAGAACGGCAGGAAAATGATCATCGCCGTATAGTATCGCGTGATGGCGACCATGCCCAGGCAAAAGCCGGCCAACAGGGTGTACATTGCCCGGGGCCGCTGCAGGTACCGGTACACACCATAGACGAAGCCCACTGTAAAGAGCGCACAGGAAGTATGTGAAAAATAAGAAGCGTTATTAAAAATATAATACGACGACAATGCCAGCGCCGTAAGCGACCAGAGCGCCACCTGCTGCCCATAGAACCTGCGGGCGAAACCGTAAAACACAATGAGGGTGATGAGCCCCAGCACAGGGTTGACAAGGTTGGCGGGAAAACCAAAATAGTACGCGGTGCTGAGGATCAGCGGCCAGCCTGGTGGAAAACGGCTTACGCTGATGCCGTCTTTCTGGGCGATGTGATTGAAGTGGAAGAACTCGGGAAGGTCATGCGCAAATTCCCAAAGCTTTCCATGGCCCATGGTTTGAGCCTGGTACAGGTAAGCGTATTCATCAGACGAATTGGCAAAACGCTCGAGGGCCCTGTCAGAAATAAAAACGGAGAGCACAAAAGACGCGCTGATGACCACAAAAACATAAATTCCCGAATGGGTCATGGCATACCGTTCGGCCTGGTTGATGACCTTCAATAGTGGAACATATACCACAAAAATCCAGGTGAGGAATAAAAAACCGGTGATCCAGAGAAGCTCACTGAACATCAGGTTGAGCAGGTCGTCATAAAAACCGGTGGATTTATACGGTTCAGATGGAAAGAGGTGAAAAACAAACGAAACCGCCTCCGCCTCCAGCATATGGAACGCTATATAGGCAGCGAGCGGGAATAAAATTAGTAGGGCAAACCATTTGGATTTAACTGAGTTTTTGATCGACAAATGAAAATACCGGTTTTCCAGACTTGAAGATTTAAACATTCCTGATCGCTTTAACTTTTAATTTCCACACATGTATTCGCATTCCCTGATCCTTATCGTCTTTGTGCTCACGAGTCTTGTTAACGTAAAAGAAA
Organism: Chryseosolibacter histidinae; assembly: GCF_018598225.1. Classification (GTDB taxonomy): domain Bacteria; phylum Bacteroidota; class Bacteroidia; order Cytophagales; family Cyclobacteriaceae; genus Chryseosolibacter; species Chryseosolibacter histidini. The sequence goes on from NZ_JAHESF010000009.1 coordinate 38,950, forward strand.
ATGCCAATCAACCGCCAATAATGCCTTCCGACGAAACGCCCGGAGAAGTTTTTCCGTGCAGCAAGTGCGACCACATTATACGGGGATATCGCACGGACGGAGGGCTGATCAACGTGAAGCCTGGACAGATCATTTGCTTCGATGCCGCTATACGATATGAAAAGGCAGTGCTGAGCTACATCAAGGGAACGAAGGAAAAACCCATCACCATCCGGAACTGCGGTGGCGTGGTCACCATCTCATCACCCAAAAGTTTTGCGCTGAAGTTTGAACATTCCGAACATTTCAAATTGCTGGGCGATGGCGTTGCAGACAGCACCTATGGCTTCAGGATCTCCACGAAGAGTGGCTTCTTTGTGTCACTTGAAGAATTCACTACTGACTTCGAGATCGCCAGGCTGGAAATTGCCGGTGGTAACCCCAACGGACTTGGCGAAACAGGCGCCGGCTTTGCAGGCATCGGCATCAAAACGAGCCCTTACCAGGATTGTGCGTTGTTCACTGACTCTACCCGGCAGGCATGGATCATGCGCAATGTCTCCGTTCATGACAACTACATCCACGACACCGGAGGCGAAGGCATGTATATCGGTCACGGTTTTTACAAAGGCCGCAAGGAGCCGAAATGTCCTGCGAAGACGTACTCCCATTCCATCAAGGGTTTACGCGTTTACAACAACGTGATCGCGAACACCGGGTTTGATGGCATCCAGATCAAAAATGCCGACGAAGACTGCGAGATCTACAACAACACCATCCGCAACTACGGCACACGCAACAAAGGCGCCCAGAACGAAGGCCTCTTCATCGGCGAAGGTGTAACAGGAAAAGTGTACAACAACTTTGTAGATACGGGCACCGGGCATGGCATCTCGTTTCAGGGCATGGGCAACAACGAGTTCTTCAACAACGTGGTGCTGAATGCCGGGGCCGATGGCTTCAACGGATCGGGCAGCACCATGGCGGTGTATATTCCGGATGGATATTTTATGATCTTCAACAACACCATTTACAACTCTGGCGAAGATGGGTTTGTGTTCTTCCACAACCACGGCGGAAAAAAGTTTGTGATGAACAACCTGGTGGTGAAGGCCGGCCACAAGCTTACTTCCCGTGGCGGCATACTCGACTCCTGCAACAATATTTTCACACAAGACATCTCGCGCGTGCGCTTTAAAAATATTCTCCAGGCTGACCTGCGCCTTCGCCCCGGCTCCCCCGCCATCAACCGGGGCGCCGACGTAAGAAAATTCTGCAAAGACATCAGCTTCGATTTCCTCAAGAACCCAAGACCGAAAGGAAAAGCGTTTGATATTGGAGCGTATGAGATGGAATAGTTGACAGTTGACAAAGAGGCAATTGACAACGTTCAGTGTAAAGTGACGAAACCGGGCTACGATTCGGGGCGCCCTCAATCAGCACACCGCCGGCGCAATTCACCCACCTGTTGTGAATTGTTCGCTTGTCAACTGTCAACTGGTTACCTCACGTCTTCCAATCTCATCCCGATCAACTGTTCAAGATCAAGTTTGGCATTCTTATAATTCCTTTCTGCTTCGAGCTGGGCTACGGTCATGGTGGTGTAATTGCTGAGGCTTAATGAGTAGGTTTCGAAATTGGTTTCGCCATTTTTGAAACGTTGTTCGATCAGCTTGTGCGACGTCTCGTTATCGAGCAGGAGCTGTGACTGCACCTTGTACATTTTTTCACGAAGCACATATTCGTTATAGGCCTTGAGTACCTGATTGCGCACCGTAAGCTTCTGTGTATTCACGTTGGCCTGGGCGATCATGAGGCGGTGCCTGTTCACGCGGGTGGTGGCAGGGATGGTAAACAGTTGTCCCAGGCTGATGCTGGCCCTCACGTTGTACTTCGGCCAGTACGCAGACCTTCCATAAATATCAGACTGGGGGTTGATGGTGAACTCGTTCATGTTACCCGCCACGCTGATGATGTCGAGCCACGCCGCCGAGCTTTGCCGCACGGTTACTTCGGCAATATCCACTTCCCTGCGAAAGGTCTCGTTGCTGGGATGGTTCTTCCAGGCGAGCTGAACAAGCTTCTCTCCGAAGTCCGCGGTCTTTGTATAGTCAGGCAGAATGATCTTGTTGTAATCAACATTTTGTCCAAACACCGGAACACTGATCACCAGGAAAAAAATGATCTTTTTCATCGCAATAAAATTTATACTGATTTTGAGTTTTGATTTGACCTTGTTTTATGAAAGTTGTTATCTACACGAGATCGACTGAGAATAATTTCTTTTGAAAAGAGGGTATTTTAACCACCACTGCATACGTCACGATCACGAGCAAATTCAAAGGCTTCTGGAACAGCGCATCCTGCGTAAAGTGCGCCACTGACAACGCCAGGAACGGCACGATATACGTGAGGGTGAGTGTTTTAAGCAATGGATCATTGAGCGCGAAGTAGTTTTTAATTCCTTTGAGCATCACCATAAAAAAGAATACCTGAAAAATGATCAGTCCGATCCATCCCATCTCCAGCGCTGTGAGCAGGTAACCACTGTCAGGGTCCCAGCCTCCTGCCAGGTAATGACCGGGAGAGTACTTAACACCGTTCTGTCCGGTAGTAGCGAGGCCTCCACCGATGGGATGCGTACGCACGTACTCCTGAAGGCGCACGCGTTTGTTATCGCGCACCGCCATGGAAGCATCGTCTGACGGATTGAAGGTAGACCTGATCCTGTTGATGGTGCCTCCGTAAAAAGGCCCCACCAATACGATAGTGCCGACAAAAACCAGACCGGCCGCAGCAATGATGGTCTTCCGGTTCTGAAGAGTCATCACAATAAAAAATGCAATACCGACCGCCACCATGGCCATGGCGGTGCGCGTACCGGAGTACGACATGGATATGAACATGATCGCCGACAGAATGCCCAGGCCGAAACGATAAAGACCTTTAAATGGTCCCATGGCCAGCACCGCGCACGCAAGGCAGCTGAAGGCCATGAACAACCCGAACGCCGAAGGGTCTGACAGCATGGAGAACTTGCGCAGCTTACCCCAGATGAGATAGAGGTCGAGCCTGCCCGGGCTGGCGTACATCCATTCCCATTCAAAATCCGTCAGTCCAAAGATCTCCTGATAAATGCCATAGAAACCAACGATGGAGGCCATGATGATCCACGTGATGGTGAAACGCGTCAGATCCCTGACCGTGGCGAAAAGCTGGAAGCAGACCACGTACAGCAGAAAAGAAATATTGTTGCGCAGGGCAATCACCCAGGCTATGTGCGATACAGCATTGGGATTGAAGAACTGCAGCAGCTGATACGCCGTGATGATCACAAAGGCGATGGTGACGGGATTTTTAAACAGGGTCCAGTCGCGTTTATCTTTATTATGAATAAAAAGGGCGATGAAGACCAGTGCCGCGAGCGCATCGTACACAACCCCCAGGGGAATGGGAATGTGAATGACACGGTCGATGTAAAACATGAACATGCCCATGCCGAAAAGGAAATAGAAGCCGATCCGGTAATCTTTCAGGATGGCGCCCAGCAAAAAGATGCCGCTGATGGCCACCAGTGTCAACGGGCCTGCGATGGTGCCTTTGGTCACGATGAGGTAAGCAATGCCTACCGAGAGCAAGAGCAACAGGGTAAATATGATGAATAGCGGATACCTGCCTGTTCTGTTCAAATACATCTGGAACCGTTATTATTTTATGAAGAGTATCTTTAAAAAGATCACCATGTAAATGGCGAGGACAAATAGTATGGCGAGGGCTTTATTCAATCCCATGAAAGGTTTGCTGCCGTTCTCTTCGTCCTGCGTCTCGCGTTCGTCCGTCATGTTTCAAAAATTCTACAGTAAGATCTATAAAATGGTGTGCCCTCGCTTCCCAGTTATTGGAGGCTGAGAACATCATTCGCTGGATGCGGCTGTTTTCCGTATCCTGGTCAATGGCTTTCTGCACCTGGCGTGCAAACTCGTCGGGGCTGCCGGCGATCCATGCCACTTCGCTGAAACCCTGGATGTCTTCAGAAAAGCCGGTGGTCACCACGGGGCGCCCTGCCGAAAGGTATTCGTTGATCTTGAGGGGGTAGATGCTTTTGGTGAGCTCGTTACACAAAAAGGGAATAATGCAGCAATGGCAGTGCTGAAGGTATGCCGGCAGCTCCTCCACGGGTTTACCTCCCGTAAAAACCACGTTGGGTAATTTTTCAAGCTCGGATGCGCCATGGTCAACCCGCGTCTTCGGACCGATCATCAGCAGCACTTTGTCACTGTGCACGTTGGCCACTTTTGTCAGCAGCTCATAATCCAGGCGCTGGCAGATATTGCCTGCATAACAAATTATTTTTTTGCCTTCGGGCAGGCGGCTGATCTCCGGTGGGCTCGGCAGGTTCTCGCGCATGGCCCGTTGAAAAAGCGTGGTGTTGGCCGCATTGGGCAACAGAAATACGCGCTCTGAAAACGCCGACTTCATACGCCTGAGCTCCGCGGAAGTGCAAATGGTAAAGTCAGCCGCGGCGATCGCCTCCTGCTCCAGCCTCGGGCCGTGTTTCTGCATGTAAGGGGCCTGGCTGATGTCATCCACACACTGGTATACCGTGAGCAATGGCGGCATGGAAAGTGAAAGACGCCGGCCAAATAAAGGATTGAAAGCGTTGATGAAAATGTATTGCCTGATGGCAAATGTGTGCAGCAGCTTGTTCAGTGACCGGGAAAGCGCTGCGTCGTTCAGGCGGCTTAAAGTCTCATACAAACTGCCGTCGGAAAGCCAGTTCACGGGCAAGGTGATGGGTGGCGTCACTGCGTACAGCTCGGGGTATGCCTTGTCGGGGATGGAAAAAAAGTCATCGCCTTTCAGCAGCGCGTTCCGTCTCCGCTTCAGCTCCGGCGCATGTCTTTTTTCGAGGTACTCCCGGAGGGTAACGGGATTGTCAACAAAAAATACCCTTGTATGCCGCGAGAGCTCTTTGGCGAGAGAGAACGCAGTAGAAGCGTAAGGCCCGTCCCAGCGCGCCAACGCGAGCATGATAATATCATAATCGGGAGACCGCATCACGCGAACTTTACGATCCGCTTCCGGAAAATATCCCAGCCCACCCGGTACCATTCCGTGATGCCTTCAAATACCTTGAAGGTATTGATGCCGTACATTTTGTAGAGGATGATCTGGTTCAGGATGAAAACAACGATGTAAGAGAGCAACGTGCCGTATGCCGAGCCGATGAGCCCAAACCATTGTAAGAAAAAGAAATTGAAGATCACATTGAGCACGGCTACCAGCACCAGCAGGTAAAAATTGATCTTGGGTTTTTTCAGGCCGTCCATGATCATGCCGAATTGCCTGTTAAAAGGAATGATCAGTGAATAAAAGACCGTAACCCGCAGAATAGGCGCAGAGTCAATGTATTCGGCACCGAATACCAGCGTGATAATGGTGTCAGAGAAGAGGAACAACGGTATCACCATGGGTGCCATGGCCGCCAGGATGAGGCTTACCGATTTGTAATAGATATCCCGAACACCCGCCACGCCCTGCTCTTTCATTTTCTGGGGTACACGTGGAAAGATCATGTTGGCAATGGTGAGCGTAGGCACTTCGATGAGGTTGGAGATCCGGAGGGCGGGGTTATAGACCGCTACCCCGGCTGTGGAAATGAGACGCCCGATCATCCAGCTGTCGGTGTTCTTCATGAACATCGAGCTGATGTTGGTTCCGAACGTATACTTGCCGAAGTGGAAAAGCTCATGGAACGTTTTCCAGTCAACATTGGAGAAGATCCTGGCCAGGTCCTTCACATAAAAATAGGCCACGACAGCGCCGATGAAAGTGGCAACGATCTGCACAACGGCCAGCTCCACCAGGGTAAGATGATGGCTGCCAAAATAAACGATCATCACGTAGATCGCCGGCAGGGCCAGCCTCAGGAAATTGCTGATGAAGATCGCCTTGAAATTGGACTTGGCCGTTTGTAAATATTCAAAATGCAGGAAGGGTATAAAGATAATGGTGTTCAGGGCATAGAGCGAGAACAGCTTGTCGAGGCCGGGCGCATCCCAGAACCGGCTCAGCGGTACCGCGCTCACCAGCAGCAGAACAGAGATGATACCTGCCAGCATGCAGTGCAGCACCAGTGACGTGGTGATCACGGCGTCTTTCTCGTGCTCGTCTGCGCTGACCAGGTGTGTGATGAAGGGGTTCCTGATAAATCCGTGTCGCACCATCTCCAGGATGGCGGTAACGCTGGTGAACAACACCCAGATGCCGATCTCGGCTTTCGGGATCATCCGCACCATAAAGAAGATATTCAAAAAACCAAAAAACAAAACAGAGAGCCTGTTCATCAGGGAGTAGGCCCCCTGTGAAAGCCAGTGCGAGTATGCAAATGAAGCCAATGTCTAACCTTTAATGATGGACGATATTTTTTTCAAAAAATCAGCACATCTTTTATGATCTGTGCTGAAGCAGCATCATGAAATTATCATACCCGGCAAAACTTGAAACCGGCTGCAATCGATAGAATACACCATTGCACGATTTGTCGCCCGGTTGGGACTGTACCTGTATAATTGTGAGGCCAGCTTTAGATGAGGAATTATATAACCAAAGTTGGTTGCCGGTTGCCGGTTACCAGTTGCCGGTTAGAGTCGTGTAACTTTTACGGTTGTGCTTCAATTCTACCATTGACAAGAAACCAGTTAGCTTTCAAACACCACACTGAACCGGCTATCCGGCAACTGGCAACCGGCAACCAATCACTGGCTCGTTATTTTAAAACACGCATTGTGAAGATTTGTATTACTAACCTGCAGCAGACATGACCAGCAGTGGACCGATCATAATTGTAGACGACGACACAGACGACCACTTCATCTTCAAGGAGGTGACAACAAGGCTCAACGTGCCAAATGAAGTGCTGTTCTTCCGCAATGGGAATGAAGTGCTCCCCTACCTCCGCACTACAACACAAAAACCGTTTATTATTTTCTGCGACCTGAACATGCCTCAGATGGATGGCCTCGAGCTGCGAAAGACGATCCAGTCTGAAGAGTACCTGCGGTCGAAAAGTATCCCCTTTGTTTTTTTTACCACCGGCGCCAGTCTTCACCAGGTACGCCAGGCATACGACCTCACCGTACAAGGTTTCTTCATCAAGGAAGCAAGCTTCGCCGAGACGGAGCGGACCTTTAAGCTAATCCTGGATTATTGGGATAAGTGCTTGCATCCGAACACAGTGAAGTAAGTTTAAAATTTGAAGTTTAAAGTTTAAAGTTGGGATCCCTCAACTTTAAACCTGAAACTTGAAACCTGAAACTTAAACCCGGAGGTCTTTCGACTCAACCCGGTTGAGCACGGCTCCTCCGAACTTCTTGCCCAGTGATTTGAAATACTGGATGGATTCGCGGTCGAACTGCCTGATGGCTGACTCGGCTGAGAAGACGGCCACCACTTTGTCGGCGTATTTCACCAGCTCTTTGGTGTCGGAATATTCATTCAGCGCGGCACCTTCCAGCAGCACGTAGTCAAAGCTATCGGCAAGCACCGTAATGAGGTTGCCGAAATCACGGCCCGAAAGGATCTCGGCCGGAGACTCGTGACCACCACCCGAGTTGCCTACGATGTAAATGTTCTTGTACTTGGTAGGGTTGATCAGGTCGTAGTGGCTTTCGTGCTCAAACTCCTGCTCGCGCTTCTGTTGTTGTCCCTCCGCGCTCATGAGCAACTTGCTCTTGCGGCTATCGAGCACCTTCAGGTCGCCCTGGTTGCGGCCCAGGATCTGCGAGAGCGAGTTGTTCTTAAAATTGGTATCGATGATCAGCACACGTTTGTCGATGAGGCTGAGCACGTAGGCCAGCGAGAACATGATAAACGTTTTACCATCGCGCTTGCGGGGACTTGTAAACAGGAAGACCCTGCCGGTAAGCGATTCGATTTCGTGGCGAAATTTCCTCAACAGCGACTTGAACAGCTCTGTCTCGGGGCTACCGTTCTGCTGATTGAAATACGTTCTGATGTTAAAGTTGCGGCTATCGATACGGTTGATGACACCCGCCAGCGGAAGTCCGATCATACGTTTGAACCGGTCTGGTGTGCGGATGGAACCATCCAGCAGCTCGAGCGTAATGATCACGAAGATACACATGCCCATGCTGGTGAAGGCGGCCAGACCGATGATGAGCCACCGTGTTGACCCCTCGGGACTTGCCGGCGGTACAGCCCTCAGCACCTGGCGCAAAGTGTTGGAAGCCGCCATCCGGTTCTTGGCGTTGTTGTACTTCTCCATGGCCTGGGTATATTCGTTGGTAGCCAGCTCCACTTCTTTCTGAATGGCCGCCAGCCTCGCTTCCTTCGAAGCAGAACCAGACACGCTGTATTCCAGGTTCCGGATCTTTGAATCGATCAGGGCCAGGTTAGACCGCTCCACTTCGTATTCGATCTCGGCATCCTTCAATTTTATTTGCAGATCGGCCACGGTGTATCCCTGCGGAAGGCTTGCTCCCTGGCGGCTGGAATTGTCCTGCTGGATGCGCAGCTCCTCACGCAGCATGTTGAGAGAGTCCAGCTGCCGCTGATTGGTAGAGCCACCTGTGATGTAACGTTCGTTGAGCCTGTTGATCTTGTTTCGCAGGTCCAGGATCCGCTGATTGTTGTTGGTCACTACAGGCGCCCCGATGCGTTTGATATCTTCGTTGATCCGCTGCATGGTGAGCTGCAGCCGGTGAATGTTGCTTTTAATTATGTCGCGCTGCGATTCAAGCCCCGTGAGCTGGCTCAGCCGGATGCTGCCTTCGCCCTCGGCATAAACCCCACTGCTCGACCGGAAAGCCTTCTGCGTCTCCAGCCTGCTGTCGAGCTCTGCCTTCTTGTTATCAGCCAGCTGCTTCAGGAACTCAACGGACTCGCCACTGCGCTCGGTCTTCAGCGACTGATGATAACGCATAAACTCCTCACAGAAGGCATTCACAGCCAATGCCGAAAGACCTGGCTTCTCCGAGCTGTACTCCACTTCAATGTAGTCCGTATTGGGGATCCGCTCGATGACGAGCTTTTCTTTCACAACATTGTAGCTGTACTGATATCCTTCCAGGAACTTGCGGATCATGTCGAACTCCGGGTCGGATGCCGCCAGCGGAGAAAGACTGTCAAGCTTGCGTTTAACCATACCCCTGACCAGCTCGATCTCCTTGGGTGTGGTGGTGAACAATTGAGGATCAGGACGGTGAAAAGGGATCTCTTTGGGATCGAGGTCGTGCAGCAGCAAGCGGTATGACATCAGGTTCATGGACAGGCCTGACTTCATCGAGTTCATCAGGTTGCTGAACTTGACGTCGGCATCGCGCATGTTGAATTTTTCTTCGGTGATCTGCACCTGGTCATTGAGGGTGAAGCCCGTGGCGATCTGTGCTGTCGAAATATAAGTATCCGTCATGTCCATCGTGAACAGGTACGCTGCAAAAGCGGCAATTAATGGTACCGAAATAATGATCCATGATTTTCTCCACAATACCTTCGCTAATACTAAGAGATCCATTTTGATATGTTTGTTTACTGATTTATCTGAATTTTAAATTTTTCACGCCATTAATGAATATTCTAAAATATTGAGCCGGGGATATAACGGCTTTCCCCTGCTTTCCGAATACCCATCGGAAGGGACTGTTAAGGATCACCTTTACAGCCACCAATGAAAGGGTATAGATGCCAATGAACCACCCCGCCTGGTACAATAAAATCGCGAGCCAGCTGATCTCAGAAGGATCGTTAATGGTGAGCGCGTTTTTTACTGAAGGCAACAAGGGAAGAACAGCATAGTTGATAACTTTCAGGAAGATGGGATGGATCAGGTACAGCGGATAGGTCTCATCGCGCGGATTCATAAAACCGAACCTGACATTGATCCCGATCTTGCTCAGCAGCATGAACACCGCGAAGCAATAAAGAATGTTGGTCACCTTCAGTGAGCTGTCTACCACCGTGGCGGCTGTTTCCAGGAGATAGAAGGTCTCATAAAAATTCACCCCGAGCGTTATCAGCACCGCGGCGATCAGCTTCCACCAGGGTGTGCCATCGATCAGCCTCCAGAAGCCCTCCTCGTATTTCTTGAGGTTGGCGCCCAGCCACAAAAAGAAAGTGAAACCAACAAAAGCGGTGGTGTGATGGGGCGTGAACCACTCCAGGTGAACGTTGATGGCGTACACCATGGTGCAGCAAAAAAGCACCACGCCCAGCCAGGGCTCGTAAAGGTATTTTCTGAGCAAGAGCAGAAGCATCACGCTGATGAAGTAATTGAATATGAACCAGTAGCTCGTGAAGAAGAGGATGCCGAGCAGCTTACCTGCCACGAAGGCCGGGAGCTCTGTCAACGACGTGATCTTCTGCTCCCCGAAAAAAGCCCCCGCCATGTCGAGCATGAGGTAGAGGAAAACAAAGAGCACATAAGGTTTGAAAATATTTTTCACCCTCTTATTAAGGTATTCCTTTGAAGAATAACGCTCCAGGGCGGATGACAAGAGAAAACCCGACACCAGGAAGAAGGATATGGAGCCGATCTTGGCCATCACTTTCAAAAAGAAAAAGGTGATAACGGAGGGCGCATCCGAGATGAGCACTGCTTTTTCAACAATGAAGCTGTGTTGAAAAATGATGGCACACATGGCCACAAACCTGATAAAATCCGCAAAATGATAGGATCTTTCTTCTGTAAATGTTGTCATAGGGGTAAAGCCTTTAGCGGGTATAATAAAAGAATGCCATGCCCACCCGCACGCTGACCAGCGCTCCTGGTAATCGGGGAAGCGGCGAGGTACAAGTTTTTTAGGGTGAACCGGGTATTGGCCTGTATCGTCAACCCAGGTTTATTTTTTAAAACCCGTACTGTGAGAATTTTAGGAATTTCCGCCTTCTATCATGATTCAGCTGCTGCACTGATCGAGAACGGCGAGATCATTGCCGCAGCCCAGGAAGAACGTTTTACCCGCAAAAAGCATGACCCCGGTTTTCCCGCCAATGCTGTAAAGTTCTGCCTCGAGTATTCGGGCACAACACTCAGTCAGCTCGATGCCATTGTCTTTTATGACAAACCTTTGCTGAAGTTCGAGCGGCTGCTCGAGACCTACTACGCCTTTGTTCCCAGGGGCCTCTCCTCTTTTATCACCGCCATACCCGTGTGGCTGAAGGAGAAAATGTTCCTGAAACGGCTGCTGCTGGAGGAGCTCGAAAAAATAGAACCATTCGACAGGTCGAAGGCCAGGCTGCTTTTTCCGGAGCACCACCTCTCGCACGCCGCGAGCGCGTTTTACCCCTCACCTTTCGAAGAGGCCGCCATCCTCACCATCGACGGTGTGGGCGAATGGGCCACGGCCTCCATCTGTCATGGAAAAGGAAAGGATATCAGCATCCTCAAAGAGCTCAAGTTCCCGCATTCGCTGGGACTCTTGTACTCTGCATTCACTTACTTCCTGGGCTTCAAGGTAAACTCCGGGGAGTACAAGCTCATGGGACTCGCACCTTATGGCGTGCCGGGAAGTGAGCAGGTGAAAAAATACGTAGACATCATCAAGACCCGGCTTGTCGATATCAAGGACGACGGCTCTGTGTGGCTCAACCAGGAATTTTTCAATTATGCCACCGGGCTCACCATGGTGCAGGAAGATAAATGGGAAAAGCTCTTCGGTTTCAAGGCCCGCAAGCCTGAGGATGAGCTTCAGCCGCACCATTGCAACCTCGGGCTTGCCATTCAGGAGATCACAGAAGAAGCAGTGCTGCTCATGGCCCGCGAAGCCAAACGTCTCACGCAGGCCGACTACCTCTGCATGGCCGGAGGTGTGGCCCTCAACTGTGTAGCCAATGGCAAGGTCTACAACGCCAGGATCTTCAAAGACATTTTTATTCAGCCGGCCGCCGGCGATGCAGGTGGAGCCCTGGGCGCGGCACAGGCTGCCTATCATATCTACTTCGAAAAAGAACGTGTCAAACCTTCGGCCCTTGACGGGATGAAGGGCTCTTACCTGGGCCCCGAATATTCTGATGCAGATGTGCAGCGCGTTGTGAAGAAATACGGTGCAGTCTGCAAACACTTCTACAATTCTAACGATCTGTGCAAGGAAGTCGCCAACAGGCTTTCGGAAGGTAACGTGGTGGGATGGATGCAGGGACGGATGGAGTTCGGGCCCCGTGCGCTGGGAGGCCGCAGCATTCTTGGCGACCCACGCAACAAAGACATGCAGAAGAAGCTCAATGTGAAGATAAAATTCCGCGAATCGTTCAGGCCCTTCGCCCCTTCGGTATTGGCGGAAGAATGCGGGCAGTACTTTGAACACGACTCGGCTTCACCCTACATGCTGCTGGTTCAACCCGTATCGATGCAGCGCCGGAAGCCACTGCCCGACGGCTATCACTCTTTCCCGCTGAAAGAGAAGCTTTATCATTTGCGCTCAGACATGCCGGCCATCACCCATATCGATTTTTCAGCACGCATTCAAACCGTGCATGCGGAAACCAATCCCAGGTACTATGAGCTGGTACAGGAATTTAAAAAGCTTACCGGATACGGCGTGATCGTGAACACCAGCTTCAACGTACGCGGTGAGCCCATCATCTGCACACCGGAAGATGCATACCGCTGCTTCATGCGCACGGAGATGGACTACCTCGTGGTCGGAAATTTTGTATTCGAAAAAAAGCAGCAGCCCGCATGGCAGGAAAAAGATAACTGGAAAGAAGAGTTCACGCTCGACTAGGCACGAAAATTAACTACGAACTATCAATACAATCAACCTATGGAGTTTGTCAAAGATCTTTACACATTTCTGAAAGAGAGAAAGAAGTGGTGGCTTACCCCCATCATCCTGCTGCTGATCTTCGTCGGCGTGCTCATCGTGATCGGTGGCGGATCGGCCGTTGCGCCTTTTATCTATACATTATTCTAAACCATCAGCCGTGCAGCAGCAAGACCGATACAAGACCATCCTTGTCATTGTCACAGGCCTGCTGGCCATTGCAATGATCTTCCGGTTATCGTGGCTCATGTATGTGGCGTTGGGCATCGGGCTGGCCTCGGTGTTTATTCCGGCGGCCGCGAGAGGCATTGAGTGGGCCTGGCTCAAGCTGGCCATGGCACTCGGATGGGTCAATTCGCGCGTGCTGCTCAGCGTCATCTATTTTGTTTTTCTGCTGCCGCTGGCGTGGCTGTCGCGACTGTTCGTGAAAGACCCGCTCGTTCTCAGAAAACGCAATACATCATCACTGTTCGTTACACGCAATCACTTATATACAAAGAAAGACCTCGAAAACATCTGGTAAAATGAAAGTGCAGACCGCCGACAATAACAAAAACACCATCATGGGCAGCATGCTCGTCAATGACATCACCGCCAAAAGCGCGATCTCCAGTCCAATGCAGTCCATCGCCAAACTGATCAGGGTCCGGCACTGGGTCAAGAACCTGTTCCTCTTCATCCCTTCGTTCTTCGCCGGGCATCTCTTCAAAACACAAGAACTGCTGATGGTGCTGCTGGGAGCGCTGGCATTCAGCTTTGTAGCTTCGGCCGTTTACGTGCTCAACGACTACCGCGACCGTGATGTAGACAGGCTTCACCCTGAAAAGAAATTCAGGCCACTTGCTTCGGGCGAAGTGAAAACCCATACAGCCTGGGTGCTGATGGCGTTGCTGCTGGGTTCCGGCTTCTGGCTGGCGGCTTCGCTGAACACCACGTTCCTCTACCTGCTGCTGGGATACTTCGCGCTCAACCTCGCATATTCGTTCGGGCTTAAACATATTCCCATCCTTGACCTGTTCATCGTTTCGCTCGGTTTTCTCATCCGCATTTACAGCGGTGGCGTGATCGCAGACCTGCCCATCACCCATTGGCTCTCGCTGATGGTGCTGCTGCTGGCGCTGTTCCTCATCCTTGCCAAAAGAAGAGACGACATCCTCATCAACGGCAAACACAAAAACGGCTTCGTGATCCGCAAGTCTACGAAGAAGTATAACCTTGTATACATCAACTCCTGCATCACCCTGCTCTCGGCGGTGATGATCGTGGCGTATATCATGTATACCGTTTCCCCCGAAGTGACAGAGCGTTTCCAAAGCGACTACCTGTTCGTAACAACCGTGTTTGTGATCGCCGGCATCATGCGTTACCTGCAGATCGTCTTCGTGGAGAAAAAGAGCGGCTCCCCCACCAATATTTTTATCAAAGACAAATTTATTCTGACCACCATCGCAGGATGGATCCTGAGCTTTTATATCATCATTTATGCGCTGTAGCAAAAAAAGCTGCAAGCCGATAGCTTCCGGCAGCGAGTGGAGACTCGTAATTTCTGGTAGCTCAAGGCTCGCAACCCACAGCTCCTAATTCGATAGAATAAACTATGACAAGAAAACTTGCCCTCTTCGACTTCGACGGCACCATCACCACCAAAGACACGCTGGTGGAGTTCCTCATGTTCTACAAGGGGCGGCTGCGTTTCTTCTGGGGCATGTTTGTACTCTCTCCCGTGCTGGCGCTGTACGTGCTCAAGCTGATCCCGAACTGGAAAGGTAAGCAGATCTGCCTGCGGTATTTTTTGGGTGGCGAAAAGCTCGAAGATTTTACGATCCGTTGTAAAGAATTTTCAGAAAGGCTGCTGCCGCGACTCATCCGCCCCCAGGCGCTGGAAGCCATCAACGCTTATAAACGCGAGGGTACACAGGTAGCCGTAGTAACCGCTTCGGCAGAGAACTGGGTGCAGCCGTGGTGTGAAAAACAGGGACTGATCTGCGTGGGCACACAGCTGGAAGTTGAGAACAACAAGATCACCGGAAACCTCTGCGGGGCCAATTGTTACGGGCCCGAAAAAGTGAAACGGATCCAGCAACAATTCACGCTCACAGACTTCAAAGAGATCGTTGCTTACGGCGACTCCTCCGGCGATCGCGAAATGTTCACCATCGCTCACCGGCATCACTACAAACCTTTCAGATCAGCGCAACCCGTAGCCAGGGGCATAAACGCTGTCAATCGCGGCTGACCCTCCCATTCCTGGATTGCTTCATTCCCATTTTTAAAAAGCTTACCGCCCTTTTTGAGGGTTTTTAACGGCTTTCGATCTGGCAATGCTTCGAAATCAACATAAACAGGCCGGTGGTATAGATGTTGCAATATGGCTGCTTAATAGCAACAACCTGTTTTATGGACACCGTCCCACCGCAACATTAACATCTCAGGCGTACTGCCCGTGCGCTCTTTTGCACGGCCATACGATCTGATCGTGATCAAGTCTTCCCGATAGTTTTATCAATTAACAACAATGATCTATGAAAATGGATTTAAGAAATATTTTTGGCTTGTTCCAACACGGAAACGTATCTGCTAAAAGCCATATCAAAAACCTGATCGAAGTGGCTTCCGCCGATGGTGAGTTCAACGAGCAGGAGTTTTATCTGCTGAAAGAGATTGCCAGGAGAAACAATATCTCCGACAAACAACTGGAAGAGATCCGCTGCCATCCCGAAGCCATTGTCTTTATATGCCCTACGGATGACCGCGAAAAATTTTATCAGCTATACGACCTTGTTCACATGATGACGGTAGACGATTTCATTCACCCGGAAGAAATACTGCTTTGTAGTGTTTTCGCTACCAGATTCGGATATCCCAACGCGCTGGTGAACGAAATCATAACAACGATCCAGCTCAACATTGAAAATGGAAGCGGATATGACGAAGCTATGAAGCGCGTCTACTTTATCATGGGGCGATAAAACATCGCCCCTCTTTTTACATCTTATTGTAGATCTCTTTCTCCATGCAGGCCGCCCCTGTGTCAGTATCCTGCCTTGTCAGCGTTAGCTTATTCCCGTCTGCTGAAACAGTATATAACGTGGTGAACGGGGTGCTGTAATAATTGTCGTCCAACACCAACTGGTTCTGGGCAATAACGTAAGTGCCGGGGTGCGTGGCCGTTGAATAGTGGATATTGACCTTACCATCGGCCAGGAATTCAAGGTCACGGCAGCGAACGGTTGACGGACATTGGGTCAGTTTATTTTTAGTGGCATCTGTGCAGCTGGAGATCTCATGCGACACCATGCCGTACCTTCCCGATAACGAGGGTGTACCTTTGTCATCGTCGCTGCAGGATTGAAAAAATGCCAGGGCGATCAGGCCCCCTGTCAGTAGTTTTCTTTTCATACTTTCTGTTATGAACTTTGGTAACGTTGTTAAAACTATTTCACCCTGTTTCCGCTCCAGTCTGTGACATTGGGCTGATGGAGCTCATGCCATTTTTTAATAAATGAGTCAATATTTGTCAGATCCTTTTCTATCAGGTCACCCAGCTCTTCTGCTCTTTTTTTCAATCCGCTCTCCGAATTGAAGGATTTCAATTTGTGCTCCACGAAGTTGAATAACGGCATTCCTTTGAAATCATCAACCCGCAGACGCATCCTGGTCAAACTGTTGGGAGGCAGGTCGTACTTTAGTCCATCGACACCTTTTAGCTGTTCCGGTGAGGCCACTTGCGGACGCAGCTCAAAAATATTCAAATAGATCTGGATCCACCGGTCACCCCGCGCAATGATGGTTTCAACTATTTCAAGCCGTGTGTTTTGAGACAGCCTGCACATTTGATAAGTAAATCCGCCGATATCATCTTTACCAAACCAGGCAGTAGAGAACGGTGATTTCCTGAATCCATTTTTTTCGAGGGCAGGGATTCCTTTTTCACGGAATATTTTATTCCTGACCTCCAGAAGTTTATCGTCCGATACTTTAAAAAATAGTCCCATGGTTTAATGTTCTTGATTTCTTTGAGCTGCAACACCGCCTCCGGCACCTACAGTAGCTGCTTTCGCGGCATTGCCAAGCTGCTGACTTGTGGTTCTGTCAACGATCAAACCTCCGGGCGTGGTAACATTACCAGCTGCTCTAACCTGATTGGGGGTTAGCCCGGCCGTATTGAATTTACTTTCCACTGTCAGGCGTCTGCCTGTGAACACATTTCTCATGTTATGATCATAAACAGCTCTTTGCGTTCTTCCTGTGGCGGTGCGGGCTCCCGTGTTGACGATCGCCTTTCCCTGACTCTGATATCCCTTCGCAGCATATTTTACTGCTGTAACCGTTTCGCCTAATTTTCCTTTAGCAGCGTTGGACAGCCTGTCGGTGGCCCCTTTCACCGCGTTGCCCACAACTTTTCCACCGGCTCCGAGAACGGCACCGACCGTGGCATCGACCACAACGTCTTTAACAGTTGTTCCTTTTCCCTGTATCGCGCGGTTTGCTGCACCGCCCACGGCATTGGCAGTTCCGGCAACCGCTGCTGTGGTCACCAGCGAGGCGCCACCTGTAAATCCGGCGGCTCCGCCTGTGATGGCACCCTGCAGTGCGCTTCCACCAACTTTGCCCCAATTTACTTCTTCTCCTTTATAAAGTTGCATTCCCAGCTCCAAACCACCGCCAATGAGCGCGCCGAGGCCTGCACCAATTGCAGCGGTAACGCAGTTCGGACATTTTCCGTCCGGATCATTGTAGGTTACCGGGTTATTCCACCCATAGGCATAGGGAGATTTACCAGACTGCTCAGGATCTTCAGCCAATTCATCAACACTCTCCCATACGCTTGACCTCGGATCATAATACCTCGCTCCATAATAGTACAATCCCGTCTCTTCATCCAGCTCTTTCCCGTTGAACAGGTAGGGTGTGCGGTCAGTGTTGCTGTGCTCCTCCACAAACGTCTCCCCGAACGCGAAGTACTCCAGGTGCTGATACACCTCGCCGCTGACATCCGTCACATAACTTGTGCTGCCCAGGTGATCAGGGTGATAAAAATACTGGAATTTCTCCGGTGTGCTTCCGGTCGTGCTTCCGTTGAGCTGTCCCGGAGGTGTTTTACCACTTTTCCCCGCCGTCAGGATCTGTCCGTCAGCGCTCAGGAATTTGAGGTTCTTCACAATGCCGTCGAATACCTTTTGAGTCTTGCCCATGTAATCCACCTTGCTTCCTCCTGCCTTCAGCGGGCCTTTGCCATTGTTATCCCAGCCACCGCCAAGCTTGCTCACAATGCGTTGCCCCTCGATGTAATAGTGCTTGGTGTAACTTCCGCTTCTCAGCACCAGGTACGGGTTTACATACACCGTGTAGTTGCCCATCTGCCCGGAGCCTGCCTTCCATTCACCATTCACAAACACGCGCTGGCCGGTGCTCTTACCTTTGAGCACACGCTCACCAGATGCATCGTAGACATAGTGATGCTGCGAACCGTTGTCATAAAGCGAACGGATCCTGTTCTCCTCATCCCACATGATATTTCTTCGCTGCCCCGTCTTATCGTGGGTCCAGCCGGTCTGGTTTCCATCCGCATCATACGTATACGTTTGATCGCCAATGTGTACAGGCGCATGAGGTTGCTCGCTGCTGTAAGTGTAGCTCAAGTCGTAAGTTGTTTTCTTCTGCACCACACCCTTACGCTGGTGGTTCTGCGTTTTATGTGTGATACCGCCCACGCTGTTGTATGCCATGCTCAGGGTATAGGTGTGCACATCGTTCGAACCTTTGAAAGATCCTGTGGCTTTCGTAAGCCTGTAGAGCTCATCATATTCGTAGCTGTATTCGCCTGCGCCGCCCATCAGGTTGGGTGATGGCACCGGCGCGCTGTTCTTCAGCCCCAGGATATTATTCATCTTATCGTAGCTGTAGCTATTGTCCATGAACAACCGCTTGGCGGCGGTCTGCGCTGTCAGGTTCTTCAGCCTCCGGCGGTCAGCCTCATAGGTATAGGTTGTCTTCGTGCCGTTTCCGTAAGCCATGAACACACGCTGCTCAAACTTGTCGTAGCCGAGTTGGTTGACGTAGTTATAGGTGGCGTTCTTCTTCTTGCCCGTCATGTTCTTGAGCAGTCCTCCGGCATTGTAGGTGTAGGTCACCACCTCGCCATCGGCATAGGTCATAGACGTAAGCCTGTTCCAGGTATCATATTTCCATTCCGTGGTATAAGTCTGCTCGTCGTGCTGGGGAATCACAACGGTACGGATATTCTTCACCACCTCTCCCAGCGGTCCGTAGAAAAATTCCTGGGCGCCGGATGCGTCTTCCTGAAGCACGATCCTGCCCGCGCGGTTATCCGTTGCACCTGCTTCGCCATAGGTATACTTCACATTGTTCTCAGGGTTCTCAGGATAGATGATCTCCGACTTCCTTTCAAAATCATACGTGTAAAGAATGGCCTGTCCTGACTTTTGAAGGTTGGCGGTGACAAGCTCTTTCATGTTACCGGCGAGGTCGTAGCTGTAAGTGGTAGTGCCCGCATCGGGATGTTTACGGCTTGTTCTTCGTCCCAGGTTATCATAGGTTGAGAACGTTGTATTGCCCATGTCATCTGTGGCTTCGATCTCCTCACCAATGGCGTTGTATTTAAAGCTTGTCCACACCGGTTTGTCAGAAGTATAATTCTTCACGGAGGTTACCCGTTCCTTCACGTCGGTGAACTGCTCGCTCTGTTTGCCGTTGGGGTCGGTGGTCCTGGTGCTGAACTGCTTCCGGCCAAACTTGTCCTGCTCGAAACCATATTGGGTCAACGTCACCGATTTATCAGGCAGGGTAACCTTGGTTGTCCTGCTCAACACATCGTACTCCGTGAGCGTGGGGTCAATGCTGTCGGGATCGCGAATAAAATCGGCGGGCGTTGCAGCAGGTGCCGTTACGGGGTAATACGTCTTCACGGTTCTGCCAAAGGCGTCGAAATAAACACGGCCACTCACTGACATCATTTCCACATCCGCTTTTCCGTCTCCCTGGTAGATGGCGATATCTTTTTTGGTTTGCAGCACACGGCCCAGGCCATCCACAAAAATGGCGGTCTTCAAAGGGTTCTTCGGATCAGAAGGATCGAAGTGCTCCGTGATCGCATAGGGAATAGCGGCATCGATATCGTATGTGAACTTGATGGTATAACCATTTCCCCCCTTCTCATAAGGTCCTGTGATCTTCGCCACCCTTCCACGCTTGTCCAGCTCATACGAGATCTCGTTTCCGTTCATGTCTTTGCTTACCAGTACCTGACCGAAACTGAAATCATAGGTTTCTTCCGAGCTATAGCCATAGCTGTTGCTCACCTTCGTGGGATAAGTGTGCACTTTATCGTCGTACACGTAATCAAAGCTCAGCCGCTGATCTTTATGGTTCTTCGGCCGCGTGATCTTCTGCAGGTTTCCGTACTGGTCATACGCCATGTCATACACCGCCACATCGCTGTCTGACAGATACTGCTTGATCTGCACAATATCGCCTGTATTCGGATCGATGACCGATTCACGTTTCCGGTAGGTGGTGCCTGAGCCGGTTACCGTGATCTTTGCCGGTGTGCTGATCACATACAAATTCTCGAGGTTGTGATAGGTGATGGTAGCCGTGACGTCGTCCTCTGCTCCTTCATCACCAAGCTCGGTGTAGGTTGTTACATCACCGGTCTTGTTATAAGCGTATCTTGTACCGGTGGTCTTGCCGGGATCGGACTGGCCTTCATACGCACTTTCATTGGTCTCTGTCAGTGCAGGGAACGCACTACCTGCATCACTTACCCTTTCCTGTGCCGTAAGGTCATTGCCGTTGAAGATATTCTTCAGCACGTAGACGTTCTCCTTGCCTTCAAACTTGTTGCCGGCGCCGTCTGTCTTCAGCTCGCTCAGCAACAGGCCTTTTGTATAGTAGTTGTCGTTGTTAAAGGTTTGTGTCAGGATGGTGTAAACCGGCTTACTGCCTTTGCCGGTATCGTGGGTGCGGGTGATCACCTTGGCGAAACCGTAGAAGTCGCGCTCATGGCGGTCATGGAAGCCACCTTCATAAGTAAACGTTGTAAGCGTATTGTCCACACCGTCACCGGCAAAGCCGTCGAATACCTGTACGCCATCCATTACCCAAAGGCTGTTGGGCATGGCGTAGGTGTTACCCACACGGGTGTAGGTCATTGTGAAAGCAGCACCTAAAGGTCTGTGTACCGACTTCAGTAAGTTGGTTCGCCCGATGGTGGAGTGTTTTACAACGAGCTGGTTATCCTTTTCCGAGTGCACATAGTCCGGATAGCCATCGCCGTTGATATCCGTGAATTTTGTCAGCTCGCGGCTCACGCCATGGCCTACGCTGGTGCTGGGGTTGATACAGATCCTGATGCCGATCACCGGTATCGGAATACAACCTGTGAACGCTATGTTCGCAGACTCGCTGGTAGACCGGTTCTCGTTGACGTGCGTGGCACCGCTCCATTCCATTGCCGACTGGAAGCCTGCGCCGGTGTTGAGCTTAACTTTTACCGCCTGGTCTTTCGAGAAGAGCAGCTCATCTACAAGACCATCGCCATTGATATCTTCCAGTGTGCCGGTTGTTTCATTTTCCGAACGCGACGCACCTAAACCTGCGTTGATGCTGCCACTGGCGAAGCTGAAACCAACACCGCCGCCGTAGCTTACACTTTTACCACCCTGAATGTGGTTCTCCACGATCGGCCAGTTCTCTTCCGCGCCAAACCTGTATCCCAGGTTCAACGACACTTTTAAATTCTGGCTGCCGGCATCTTCAGGTTTGGGACCTGCATTACCGCTCCTCCTCACTTTGTCAGGGAGACCATCGCCGTTGATGTCAAGCCATGAGAACGGCACTTCACTTTTGCCTTCGCCATAATCGGCGCTGAGCCCGTTACCGGCCGCGGCATTACCCACGCTTACCAACGCCTTCTTGATGTTGGAAGAGGTGGCGCTTGCCTTGGATTCAACCATTGTACCTGAAATTGAAGCGCCTTCGGAGATCGCTTTGGTCATGTGATGATTGCCGTGCCCATGCGGCACCTTGGGCAACAAAACACCCTGCGCATTGGTGAACTGGATAAAGTCTTTCGTGACCACATCGGGGAAGCGGTCGCCGTTCATATCCATAAAATCAGATAACACTTCCGTATCATTGCTGCCGGAATTGTAGCCACCACCGATCGCTTTGTAACCGATACCCAGGCCAAAGGATGAACCTGAAGTTTTGGTCACTTTATCGATGGCAGGGGTCACACCGCCGCCACCGCCATTACCTCCTCCGTGGGACGTAAGCCTTCCTGCAATGTCATCCTCGCCGAGGCGCGAGCTGCTCATCACACTGGCAGTTAATATGGTAAGATTGTCATAACCGATCCAGTTACGGTTCTCACCGGACGGAACCATCATGATGAACATTTCCTTGGCGGGATCGTAGGCGTTGGCGCCTTCAACATCTTCAGGATCCTGGATATCATTCTCCACGTCTACATCACCGGCATTTTTGGCCATGTCACTGATCTTCAAAAGGGCACGATCGATCGGGCGATCGGTGCGATCAGGGTTGCCGTTGTAAGCGAAGTGACCCCAGCCCCGGTAAAAGGGACCGAAGATCGGATCGTCGCTCAGCGCAGAGAACACACCCGCTTTCACCAACTTCTCGGTACCATCGATCATCAGTTTCGCATCGTATTGTGTGATGCGTGTGGCGATCTTCGCGTTGTCGGCATCGTATTCAAAGTACAGGGTATCGCCCTGCTTCACCGTGATCTCGGCAGAAGGCATTGCCGCAGGAAGATCTCCCTTGGTAACCTGGATGCTGGTCTTCCACAGCAGCGTATCTTTTTTCTTGACGGAAAAATGGATCAGGCCATTCAACGTAAGGTTCAGGGGGAAACCTCCGTTGTTGACAGCCAGCGAGGGCGTTACCTTGATCTTCTCAACATCCTCTGTCAGCTTCCACGGCCTGGTAACCGCGTGCAACAAAGGATAGGTATTGAATTCAGGAACAGGATAAAAATTTACCAGCGGCTTGCCGTTCTTATCCAGCACCGTTTTGTTCACAGGATCGTAAGACACCGTATAGTAAATATGCGGCGCCCAGGAGATGGCCGTGAAATCGACATTGGTTGATGAATACACCCTGAGCTGGAAGATATCATCTTTGGCAACGTCTATGTCCATGGCCAGCGCCGAATCCACCTTCACATTCCATTTGTAATTTTTATCAAATACCAGCAGGTCGGGAGAAGAAGCTCTTTTCCTGATCACCTGGAAGCGCACGTCATCGGTGGTAAAAGGTTTTTTGAACGCGCCCACCAGTTTCACTTTTCCCGGTACAGGGGTTGCTATCTCCTGCTGTGCTGATAACAGGAAATCTTTTTCACTCGAAAAACGATAGAGCGGCTTGTGGTTGGCATCGGTCAGCTTAACATCTGCGGTCTTGCCGTCCTCTTCGAGGTATTCGATCACCGGCGACCAACGCACCGAGTCATAAGAGCCATTGTCGATAGATTGCAAACGGAAGAAGATCCGGTCGCCTTTGGTCACCTGTATGTTGTCCAGTCCGCTGAATGCATGCTCCTGATAATCATTTTGATTGATGGTGATGCTGTTGCCGATGTAGCTGTCCTGGTGCTGGATGGTGGCTTTTACACCGTCTGCAGTATTTTCAGAACGTTCGGGATCACCACTGGGCAGTAGCCTGATAGGAGCGGCTATTTTGATCTTGCCGGTGTAAGGCGCCTGCCACATTCTCACCATGTCGTGCAAGGGGTTGGCATTTTTAGCGTTCTCCAGCTCCTGCTGATCAACGCCGGCACCTTCCGCTACACTTCCTCCCCCAGCAATAGGGTTGGGCGTACCACCGCTCGAAGGCTGGAATGAGATCTTTCCTGTGTTAGGGTCCAGGTGATTGAAATAAACCACGCCATTGTTGACCACGTCAGGCAACTGATCACCGTTGGCATCGACAAAATAAACTGACGTTGTAGAGGTGCTCTTGCTCCAGCTCTTACCAATGTTGGCGTTGCCTCCGCCATAACATCCGATAGCCTGTAAGCCCCAGTTCGTGCTCTTGTTCTTTTCTTTCAGGAATGATCCCGCACCGGTCACGGTGATCTCGTCACCGAACGCCATGCTTCCTCCCGAGGCGAACTCGTTGGGCCTGTATTTGAATGTTCCTCCGTCGAGGTACACTTTATCACTCAGCCCGTCGCCATTGATGTCGATCATGGTGAGCATGCCTTCGCTTTTGGAACGGCCTATGCCGAAGTTTCCGCCAACGGTATTACACTTGCTCCACAAAGGGCCTGAGGCTGCACCTACCGTAACCGCGAGGCCCTGGCTGAAATCGCTGGAACGTGTGCCGCTCAGTGCCGAAGCATCGTCGTTGAAGAGATCGAACGAGTTAAGGAAGTTACCGTGTACACCATCGTCTTGCGGATTCCAGTTGTCCGGTATATCCTTTAAGGGCGCAAACGTTCCTCCTGGGGCAACATCGTTGTAATAATCAAAAGTGTGCGTATTGAAATGAGCGCCGGCAGCATCGTATTCGCTGATGCCCGTCAGCAAGGTCTTGTAGAAGTTGGCGCTGGTGCCATCCTTCTGATAGTTCAGCTGATAGTGACGGATGGGTTTGCCCTCGAACTGCACTTCGATCTTCATCAGCAGATCGGCCGTAACCTGCTTAAAGCCGAGGTTGCCGGCGATGGTCACATCTTTTCTCCTGGTAAACGCCGGTGAGGTGATCTCCCGATCTCTTGTGAAGAGCACCTGGTATTTACCGTCAGCTCCGTTGTATTCCGTATAGGTGATCTTGTCGATGTAGAGCTGGTAACCTTTCTCTTCTTCACTGGGATTCGCTGCGGGAGCAAGACCGGTGTCCATGGGTTTAGCATAGTGATATTGAACACCGTTTCCGTTCAGGTCCCTCACTTCGCGCAAAGCCCAGTAGGCGATGTTCCCGCCGTCGCTGGCTTCATTGTCGCGCAGCACGGCATTCTTGTCAAGGCCGCCGTTCCTGGTAGCGCCGTAAAAGAATTTCGTACCGGTTTTGTCGGTCACTTCCCAATAGTAATTCGTGGGATTGGTGCCGTGGCGTTCGATCTTATTGAACGCACCTTCAATGCGGTGATAAAACTGTTTTTTGGCTGCAGTCGATCTTGGCTCCAACGCCCCGCGATGTGCTACAGGCGAAAGCTGATCTCCGTTGAGGGTGTATGTTTCTGTTTCGTTCGCTGGATCATACCGTGGCACACCCCATCGCGTGTCGATGCTGATCGCAGGAATGGAAAGGCTCCAGCCAAGACCCAGCCAGCCATTACCGCTCCTGCTGTTGTAGCTGATGGAGAGCTGCGGCTGTATGCCATTTCTGCCCACGGGAATTTCCAGCGGGTAGCTCAGCGTTGCGGAACCGTTATTGTTCGCTTGTGGTGGAGCGATGAAGTCCACCGATGCCATCGGGTTGGCAGCCTTGATCCCTTTTATCGATGTAGAATTATGCGCTGCCACTTCAGGCGACTCGGGAACCTTGATGATGGCGTTGATATAATCCGTAAAGTGCAGGGTGCGCGATACAACTTCAGGAGATTCCGTCAGCACTGTATCCCGTTTCAGCGGTATCCAGTGATGCGCCTGCTCATCGAAGTAATAGGTCTTGATATCGGCTTCGGTATATCCGTCAGGGATCTTCGCTGCGTCATATGGAACGTGGATGTTTACCGCCTTTCCGAATGTGATGCCGTGGGGAAGGAATCTGAAGCCCGCATGATGTTTTGTAACGTTCACCATGCCGTCGTCAAGCGCAGCAACGTCTACGTCACGTAAGGTAGTAATGCTCAGCAGAGACGAAGTGCCAAGCGCCTTCGCCGGCGTAAGAAGTGATGCGCCATGGAGACTGATGCTGCCTCCCTGGTCTGCATCCAGTAACTTTTCTGTGCGATGGGTCACCGCATCCAGCGCAAACACAAAATCCGCGGTGAGGGGCTCGTCGAAGCTGATGATATGACAAGTAGTGCTTCCGTTAGCATACACGGCTTCGATCTCGGTGGCGCATGACCCGGGCGTGCTCTCCAGGTCGATGAGGCTTTCAAATTCGCCGTTGGATACCCGCGCAGGTTTGCCCGCTACATTGATCCTTACATTGGCGTTACCTGCTCCTGTGATCAGGCCTTTAACATAGGCCTTGCCAAAGTAATAATGACCGGAAGGCTGATTGAAGATGATCTGTATGTCATCGCTGCCGTGTTCTGACGGCGCAACTTCAACGCGCAGGTTCCTGATCCTGTAGCTGTGCTGCGCCTGCTCCGGGGTTGTGAACCGCACAATGTTATCGCCTTGTTTCAGCCACGACGCGTTGATCTGCTCGCGTTGTATTGCCCAGCCACGGCGCTTCTTCACCAGGTATCCACCGGTGGCAAGCTGATCGTTGATGCTGCGCGATACAGACGTATGATCCTGAACACCCTCCAGCTCGTACACCAGGTACAATTTCTCGTTGCCGCACAAGGGCTCATCGATCTGTATGTGGAAGATGTTATCGGCCGGGTTATCCGCAGGTGCTTCCGCAGTAACGCCGATCACACCTTCGTGATTTACGGACGAATAAACTTTGACAGCTGAGCGCGGCGCCGGATTGTCAGCAGCCTTGGAGAGGGCCGTGCAAGCCATGGCCAACAGCACCAGGCTTAAACGGAAGAGAGCGTTTGTCATAGTCAGAGGGGTAACAGGTATTCGGTCAGGTAAATTCTTTTGATCGTACTGGTTTAATAGGTATAAGTATTCGATTTGGCATTGGCGCTGAAGGTATTGTTTGTCAGCGCCGGCGTTGCATTCTTCAGCGAGATGCCATAACCGTAAGAATTGGATATGGTACAGTTACTGATGGTGGGTTTGCCCGTAGTGCCCGTGCAATCGATCATACCAAACCACGGATCAACCGGTGCGTATCCGCCATAGGAGATCTCACAGTTCACCAGCTTGGTCGTGGCAGAAGTGCCCGCGCCAAAGCGGATATTTCCCCAATACTTTCCCGCAGCCTTGGCAGCTTCGTCGATGGTAAGCGTAATGCGTTCGCTGGTGCCATCAACGATCAGTGTTCCCGGCAACCAGCTTTCCGAGCCTACAATGATGCTCGATGCTTCTGTAAAACGGATGGTGCTTCCCGGCGCAATGGTCAGCGAGCTCACACCGGTTTGACTCTGGATGCGCAGCGTACCGTGGAAAGTCAACTTATAAGGGCACTTCGCCCAGGTCACGGCGCCTTCCAGCGCAAGCTCGCGCGGCTCGATGATCACACCTTTTGTCCCAGTGATGGTTTGGTTAAAGCTCATGGTATGGAACTGGCGCGCAGAAAGCCTGATGGCATAACCATCGCATTTTTCGAAGGTGTTGTTCTGCAGGGTCGCAAGGCTGAAATCGCCAAGCTCCAGCGCATCGCCAGGCGCTTCAGTGAATGTGCAGTTGGAAACTACCGACTCGGCATCAGACACCACCAGGATCCTGCTGTAGTTCTGAAAATCTTTTCCGCCGCCGTACTCAAACCGGCAATATTTGAACGTGCTCTTGTCCCACGCGTAGATGCCGAACCAGTCACCTTTTGCTTTTGTGTCTTCGGCTGACGTGAAGATGATAGGTTCGCTTGCCGTACCTTCCGCATACAGATGGCCTTCGCTGTACAAGCCTACCTGGATCGACGCAGACTTCTTCAGCGCAATGGTAGTGCCCGGCTCGATCGTCAGGCTTGACGGACCGTTCTGACCGGTCAGTAATCTTTTCTCACCCACCAGCACATAGGGTACGTTCTGTTTGCGCCAGGTAGTGTTGGGCTGCATAAAATCCTGGCCATACACGTAGATGCCCTTGGTGCTCTGAATGGTGTTGCCCGTACCGATGGTGTGGGCATAGTTCACATGCACATAAATGGGATAATTGACGTTGTTGGACAACGTGTTGCCGGTGAATGCGGTGAAATAACCCGTCTCGCTCAAAGAGACCGCGTAGTTGGCCGCGCCGCTGATCTTTGTATTATTGATCTTTACAGCGGTTTTGCCCACATGCACGATCCCGTAGTTGGTATAGTACATAAAGGCTTCGTAGTCCCAGGTGGCATTGGCTTTGCCGCCGAACCTGATATCGCAATAGTCCATAGACGAGTTTGCAGAGGCCTTATCTGTAAAGAAAATGTGGCCCCACTCCCCTGCCACGGACTGGCCAGACGAAGGTTGAAAAATGATCGGCTTCGCAGCTGTTCCATTGGCGGTAAACAAAGCGCCTCCGGGGGTAGCCGTATCTTTATGACCAACGCTGATCGATTTTTCTTTATTCACGTGGATCACCGCACCAGGCTCGATGGTCAGTGAACCATGCCTGATGTATACGTTGCCCGTGATGAGGTGCATGCCTTCTTTCCACACTTCTGCCTGGTCTATGTAACCGGTGTGCTCCGTGAACGGCGAAGCCTGCACGCTGATCTTCTTAGAAGTGGAATGAACCTGGCCGAGGGCGTTCTCTACTTTCAGTGTTACGGTATAGGAGCCCTGCTCTTTATAGATATGAGAAGCGCTAGCCGATGTCGCCACGTCACCATCACCAAAATCCCAGGTGTAGGTGGCTGCATTTTTCGAACAGTCGGCATTGAAGGCCACGCCTACTTTTGCATACAGGGTATTGTCAGGGGTGGCGAAGCACGCTACCGGTGCTGCAGGGTCAACGGGGTCATCGCCTCCGCAGCGGATTAAAGAAAGTGCGCACAAACAAAGCAGTGCAAGATACCGGGCTCTCATTGTTCTCTGTAAAAATATTTTCATGATCGATTTTTTTTTGAATTAAACTGATGGCATTAGTAAACCACTATTTTTCTGGCCTCGATGCCTTTGGCGGTTTGGATCACCACCAGGTACATGCCGGGATCTTTCAGGCTTGTGATGAACTGGTATTCGCTCTGTCCTGAGTTTTTCATCTCATGCACCTGGATACCACGTCCGTTGAAGACCCTGACCTCAACACCACCGGGTTTGTCAAGCGAGACGCTGACGTTGTAACTTTCGTTGCTGCTGATGATGTTGGGATAGACCGCCACGCGCTGACTTTCGGCGCCCGAGATGATCACATCGTCTGAGAACACGCAACCATCGAGGTCTTTGGTGACAAACACCCTGTATATGCCCGACTCCTGAACGGTGATCTTTTTCTCTGTGCTGCTGAATCCGAAGTTGTTTTCCCAGCGGTAGGTCACCGGCACCGCATCGGGCACCTGCGAAGAAACGTCGAGCGTAATGTTGCTGGTCTCTGTATAAACGCGGTCAGGCCCCAGGCTGATCTCCAGTCCATCGGGCATCAACAGCTTAAAGTTCCTGACAAGGGTTTCATCGCCGGCATCTTTTACCGTGAGCACATAGGCGCCCTTGACAAGCTCTTTCTCATCAGACAATTTCTCGGATGTTTTCCTGCTGCGCGAGATGCTGGCTTCCGGGTTGGAAAGTGAATATTGGAAAGGTGCATTGCCGGCAATCACCTCCACTTTGATCTTACCTGCGGTTTCATTGGTACAGGAAGGATCGCTCACGCGGCGCACCACAGCAAACAATGCCGTGGCCTTGGCGAAACCGAAATGGTCTTTGCCCGATCCGTCCTTGTCCCAGTTTACGTTTTTATAAATGACTTTGCCATCAGCGATCCCGTCCGGCAAAATATACTCGAGGTTGTCGACAGAAAAATTATCCTGGCCACTGCGGTCTATCACAAGCCAGTACCCGAGCGGGTTGGCCGGGAACCTGGCGGCATCGATGCGAAGCTCCACGCCAAGTTTGTTAGCGGTATTGCCTGTTGCCGTTACCAGCCATTTGCGCTGTACTACCGACAACACGGAGTCAGCGCTGATGCCACGTTTCGTGCTCAGCGGCAAACCGTTATCGCCCCAGAGTATAAAATCCTGGTCTGCAACGGGGAACGTATTGGCAACATTCGAAGTGGCCAGTGTGCCGGCGCTCATCACCAGCAACCCTGAATCATACGCACTTCCCGATTGTCGCTGATAAAGATTGAAAGCATCATCCCTGCCGATGCCGGCGATATTTCTTCCGTAACCCTTGTTCTCCTCCACACGCCAGAGCACCTTCTCGCCGGAGCTCACGAAGTTGCCTGCCTTGAGGCCCGTGCCATATTTGATAGCGAGATAGGTTTCAAACTGAATGCGTTCCAGGAAAGTCAGTGACCGGTCGAACACGGCCAGCTCGGCAAGCGTACCTTTGAAGGGTTTGTAACCTTTTGTTTTTCCGGCGCTGCCCAACGCGAAAAAAGCCGTGGCAGACGTTGCCGTGGCTTTCTCCCAGTTCTGCAATACTGCGTTGAGCACCGTGATCTTTTCACTTTTACCGTAAACATCCGCGATGGTGTCAGGACCAATAGCCTTGCGCGTGGTAAGCAACACATTGCGGGAAACACCCTGCTCGCTGCCCCATACGCCACGTTCGGTGGTGTCGGCCGACTGGAACACGGCAAAAATGGAAAGGTCCGCGAGGCCTTCCACACTATACGGGATCTTCAGATAGTCATCGATGCCATCGAAGGTAACTGCCTTGTTGAAGTTGATGGCTGCGTTCAATGCCGGCACCTGCTGCGAAGATGCAGCGCTGGCATCGTTCCGGTAGGCGCTGACGTCAGACCACTTCAGGCCACTGAGCACACTGCGGTCTGCCCTCAGCCATACGCGCGGGCCAGATAAGCTGTCAGTAGGTTGACCCTTTACAACAAGGGAAAAGGAAAATAGAAGAAACGCAAAGGCGAATGCCTTCTTCAGGTGATACGAGGGGGTGGAACACATCATAGCCAAGCCGAGGTTATTTTTTTCAGCAAATCATCATTTGCTCACCGGTATAGCACCCTCACGCATCCCTACCCCTAACCGGCGTAAAGAAAATCTGCCGTTTAAACAGGCATAAATGTCGCCAGGATCGGCATATGTGGATCAGCATACTCCTTAAGGAGTATGTAAACCTGACGTAAGATTATCGCAAAAAAATGATCATCCCGAAGAGTGCGCGGCACCCGTGCGCATAGCAATACGGTGACAAGCACCGCCTGGCAGCAGAATAGAAAGCTTAAATCCGGTAAGTATTAATCCGCTATGTCAAACCACGGGTGTAATGTACTTTACTGAAGTACATGCTTTCCGCGGGAGCGATCAAATGCACATTTAATAAAAAATATTTAAAAAAATTCAGGATTAGCCTTTGGTTGCCCCGGATCACGTTCACGCGTTACGTGCCAATACGTGCAAAGCAGATCACTACTACCTGTGGCACGTTAAAATGCCTAATGCACAATAGCCATGGGGTGGAGCCCCATGGCTATTGACATATCGTCCCAGCTTGAATACCAAGCCAACGAGTCGTTATTCGTCTCTATCCTCTTTACAGCACCATTTCAATGCAATGGCACGATCTTGAAAGTTCCGACTCCCGACTCCTTACTCCTGGCTTCTGGCTCCTTTTCATTCAACCATAAGTTTCTTCGACAAACGCTTTCTCCCCACGATCACGTTGACCAGGTAGACACCGGGCCTTACATTCTCCTTCAGCGAAAGCAGCACATTGTTGCAGTCACCGTCACACTTCACTGTTTGGGTATGCACCACTTCACCAGTGGCGGAGATCACCTGCACCTGCGCGTCGTTCAGACTCTGCATCACATCGCCCGAGACCGTCAGCGCAACCTCACGGCTGATGGCAGGATTCGGATACAGGCTAACCGCATCCTGTGTGTTATCCGATACCGGCATGGCTGCCGATGCCATCGCCGCAGCGGCAAGGTCGCCCGACTCCGAATAGGCGATCAGTCTGTTGGCCGGGATCGGTCTCTCCAGCGTGCCATCCGCCAGCTGCCATCCCACTTCCACATGGTCGTTTCCATTCGCTTCCTTGTGCAGCGCTTCGATGTAGTACTTGTATCCTGCCTTCAACGGAATGGGTGCTGATTGTTGGGAGGTGTACTTGTTCCACTGCTGAACTTTGGTGGCGCCGGTAACCGACGCGATCTTTACCTTGTTGCCTGGCGCTGCCGTGGTGCTCAGCCACAATTCACTGTTATCGTCACTGGCGATCCAGAACACATAGTTACCGGTCTGGGGCACACACACCTGCGCGCGGATGCGGCTTCCGTAGTCATTGGCGTAATAAGTCTGCGTAGCGAAGCCACTGATGCCCTGGAGGTCGTCGTAGTCAGAATCTACCGGGATGCTCGAAACGGAAGTGCCCGGAATGTTTCTCCAGATCTCCCGCACAATCAGTCCACCGGTTCCCTCCGAGCACGACGGTGCATTTACCGTGATGCGGGCGTGCGCCATGCTCGACTCCCCTGCCGCATCCACCACTTTAGCGGTGATGGTGTAGGTTCCTGCTGTAACATTGTTCAACGAATATTGAAAAGGCTCTGTGGTATCTTCATAAACTTTGGTGGTGTCTTTGTAGAAGACCACTTTCGTGATGGGATGACCGGTATCCTGTGGCGATGCCGTGGCAAACATGAATATACTTGCCGGCTCTGTATACACCTGGCCTTCCACCGGTTCGTGCAGAATAATAGCGGGGGCGGTGTTCGCAGGATTGCCAAAGGGAATCAGCCTGTTTCCGGCGATGGGCCGCTCCAAGGTTCCGTCAGGAAGCTGCCATCCAACAGAAACATAGTCGTCGCCACTGATCTCCTTATGAAGCGCCTCGATGTAGTACCTGCGGCCGGCCTGAAGCGTCACCGGCGCAGATCGCTGCGAAGCATATTTGGTCCAGTTCCGGTAAGGCGCATATCCCGGCACCGAAGCGATCTTCACTTTTTTGATGGGATCGTCATCTGTGCTCAGCCAGAGCTCGCCCCTGTCGTCGCTGGCGATCCAGAAAGTGTAACTGCCCGTCATGGGAGGACATATGTAACCCCTCACCCTGCTGCCGTAGTTGTTGCCATGATACCGCGGCGACTCAAAAATCGTAAGCGCGGTGGTATGGTCCGGCGATTTATAATAATCCACACTGCTGATCTCCGTGCCCGTTTCATTTTGCCATACCTCCCACCGGATGGAGCCGGTGCCGGCGCACGCTGTACTGCCCGGTGTTGTAACACTGTCAATCGCCACATTTCTGAGAACAGGCAATCCTTCGTCCATCGTTTGCATATCGACGGCATACGTGTAACGGGTACCTGCGTTAACGGGCTCGTGGATCACCACTTGCGTGCCACCTGAGTCAGCAGGAAAAGAAATATCCTGTACGAAGCTGTTATCGGGCGACGTGCTGCGTATAGTGTAACCGATATCGTTGTAGCTCCGGTCTTCCAGGGTCGGCTCGATGGTATTCTCATCAACAGCCCTGGCCGTGAGCACGGGTGGATAGTTTTTGGAATTGGTACGAAACATTTCAGTGTCTGAAAACTCCGAGGCCCCACCCTCTTTTATCGCGCGGAGCTTGTAATAATAAACGGTGCGGGGTCTCAGGTTACGGTCGAAGTATGCATTCTGATCCCAGGGCACTGTGGCGATCAGCGCAAAGCCGGAAGTCTCTGACAACGACCTATAGATCTCCGTGCTGCTGCCGGGGTTGGGGTTGTAAAGGCTCAGGCCGATGTCGGTCTGATCACCGTATACCGGCTCGGGTGAAAATTCCGGCGCCGCCAGTGGCGTGGTAGCGCTTGCCGAGGCTACATTCTGAAGCCAGGTGCCTCCTTCTTCATTCAATGTAACGTCGACGCTGAAGGTGTGGGTGGTTCCCGGCTGGAGCTCATACGCAGTGAACACTACGGTGCGACCGGAATCTGCCAGCGCCACGCCATCGTGAAATTCCGATGTGGGGCTGCTGATGTCGTAGCCCAGCTCCTGGTAACTTCTGTCGGTGAGGGTGAGCTCGATGGTATGGGCGTCAATGGCCCGTGCGGTGAAAACCGGCGGAAACCAATCTGACTCGGTAACGATCTTGTTTACATCCGAGAACGCTGAGTATTCTCCATTGAGCACAGACCTCGCTTTGTAATAGTAGGCTGTGCGTGGCTTCAGGCCTGAATCGAGGAAAGTTTGCTGGTCAGGCGCAACGGTAGCGATCAGCGCAAATTCACTTTCGGGCTGCGTAGACCTGTACATTTCCACGGAGCTCTCACCATCCGCATACACATACCAGTCAACAAACGTCCGGCGCATGTCTTTCACGAGCAGATACGGCACGACCGGCTGCAGGGCAACATCAGCAGGGATCACATTAATCTCACGGGGAGATTCACCGGAAAGCACTGAACTTTTAGCGGGCGCGCAAAAGCCAACCAGCATCCACACTAAAAAAGATGAACGGTAGAAATTTTTATTCATAGAGAAAGTTTGCGCGTAATCGAATATTATTGTGCCCGCCGATGCAGATCCGGCGATGTAGTGCGGGTAAACCGGGCGTTGGAATCGGCTGTAAGTGGACGCTGGAACCATGCGATGATAAAAAAATATCGCAGGATCTAAACGTCGAACAAAGGAAGCGCCGTCGCGGCTATGGGACGGGTTGTAGAGAAACGGTGGCTACTGAAAGTGGAGCGAAATTTTATCAGCTCACAGAAAGCAGATCAGCTGATGTAATCTTCTGTTTTAATACTGGCATTGTTCTCACGGTTGCCCCGGATCACTTCCAGCTCTTTTTTCACTTCACGCAGGAAAGGATTGTCGAAAATCGAGTTGAAGGGTATTACACTGGTAATGCTTTTCAGACTCAGCGTATCTTTGCTGAAAAAATAACCGCTCCTGTCATATCCCCTGATCACAATGATGGGGTCGTCATCGTCGATGAGAATATCCCTGACGGCAGTGATGTAGGTGTCGGGCCCCAGCTCGGGCGAGGTAATACCGATCATGGTTCCGGAGTCATGGCTTTCCATCAACGATTTCAGGATCTCGTCAGCAGAAGTAACAATTTCAACAACGATCTTATCCATGCCCTTCTTCTATAATTGTGGAAAAAAATCCATCTTATATGATGGATAAAAATTATGCCAGCGCCCGCGCTTCCCGAACAGCGTTACCGGTACAGACCAGGCCTTTCAGCGTTCATGCTAGGGTTGGTATAAACCCTGTTAAAAGGACAAACCATGTGGATCTCATCGACGGATACCCTCGTTCTGGCAAGCATGTGCCCGCTCATATCGTAACGGTTCAGCGTAATGATCTCTTCTCTTGCGTTGGATTCGATCTTCTCTACAGCCGCGAGAAACATTCCCTCGCCCAAAGCCCGCGAATAGATGCCTACCACGTTGCCAGACATGCTGCTGATCACCAGTTCTTTCAGAATGCCCTTCCTGGTCCTGACAAAATCGAATGGAACAACCTCCGCACTGGAAGCATATTCTTTTTTAGGAAAATTCAGCCATCCGAATTTTTCTTTTAAACTCATCATGTAGTGTTAACCTTCGGTATTATAAAGCGGCTGTAAAAAATCATGCCACCACGGTTTGGGTAGGCACGTTAAAAAATTGACAGTTGACAAGGGGCAATTGACAATAGTTCCTCGCTTTAACGAAAGGTGATGCGTCAGCTGACCCTTTTTAAACTAGATCTTAACCTGTATCGTCAGAAAATAACCTCGTCCATCAGACGGAAGTATACCAGGCCCGGGATAGCCTGTTGCCCGGCGGGTGAAGTACATACGGTCTGCGAGGTTGTTGACACTTGCCTCGAACCTGAGCTTTTTGAGCTGATACGATAAGCTGACATCCATGATGGCATAGGCGGGAATGGTGCCTACCACGGCCGACACACCACCATCCGTGGCATTGGTGGCATCGGCGAACTGGTCAGACAGATAGGTATACTGAAACGATCCCCTGAGGTTGCCATATCCCAGCCGCACACCGCTCTTCAGGTTTACGGCAGGAACAAACTCTACTTCGTTACCTGTCACGCCGGGGATGTCGCTGGCCTCGTAAACCGAATGGATAAGCGCAATATTATTGAAGACGACCCCGCTCCACTGATACTGTTGTGGGAAGATCAGTCCGAGCACATCTGCTTCGGCGTAAGCTTCCACACCCTGGATCACCGCCCGGCCTATGTTGCCACGCCGGCGTACCACGCGCTCCCGTTCGTCATACGTCTGCACTTCACCGATGCGGTTATCGTAATTGAGATAGAAAACGCTGACATCGTAATTAAAAAGCACGGTTTGTTCACTGCGCACGCCCAGGTCGAACGAATAACCTTTTTCATCCTGAAGGTTCGGGTCGATCTCTGACGAAGGGTTGGCGATGCGCATATCGCTGAACGTGATAGACCGGTAATTCTGCGAAATGTTGGTGTAGAGCTCCACATGCGTTAGAGGCTTATAGCTCAGACCGATGCCGGCCAGCAGAAAATGGCGGCCCTTCACCCGGTCTTCTTCCGTACGGGTCCTTTCCAGCACATTGCCGGCCAGGTCCTTGAAAACCGTGTCGTAGTAACCTTCTGCCGTGGTGCGAATGTGCTCAAACCGGATGCCGGGTGTAATGGAAAACTTCTCGTGAACGTAGAAGATGTTCTCGGCAAAAAGTGAAACGTTGCGGTTAGGAAAACGGTAGTCGTAGGTGATGTACTCGTCAGGATTCACAAAATTGAAATCGGCATCCCGGCTGGTGCTTCCCAGGCCCTGAACACTGTGGTTGAATCCTTTGTAAAAACGACTGCCCACCAGCACCACGGAGGGCACCTTGCCGATGGAATAACGTTTCAGGAACCGCGCTTCGGCGCCCCAGTTGGTAAAGTCACCTTTGATGAGGTCGCGCTCGCTGCTATCGTCTATGGTGGCCACACGATTGGGACGGAAGCCAAGGGAATACCGGTAAGCGGAAAGGCCGAACAAGCGCAGGTTGAGATCGCTGGTGGCGCTGATCTTGTGATCGAGGTGCAACGCCAGCAGGTTCCAGTTCACCTTGAACCAGTTCCTTTCACGGTTGGTCTGGCGCGGATCGGTCCTGAACATATCGTCTGTGAGTCCGCCGGGTTGCTGGGCGAGGTATCCCATTTGCGTTACATCCACACCGATCTTCATTTTTGGTGTTACGGCATAATTGATGTTGGCAAAAAACGTGTGGTTGTTGAAGTGAGAATTGTCTCGCCATCCATCACCGCGTTTGTACTGAAAGAAAGTGTAATAACTGAGCTTGTTCGCGGTGCCGCTGGCGCTGGTAAAGGCATTGTAAAAACCGAAGGAGCCCGCGGTCTGCCGTGCTACGAGTGCCAGCTTGCGGTCAGCGACCGGCTTCTTCATGATGAAGTTGATGAGCCCGCCAAACTGGGTGCCGTATTGCAACGATGCCGCACCACGCACGATCTCGATGCGACCGATACCTTCCACCGGCGGCGTGTAATAACTTTCGGGATACCCCAGGGCGTCTGCGCTGATATCGTATCCGTTCTGCCGTACGTTAAAATTAGAAGTGCGGTTAGGATCGAGGCCGCGGCCGCCGATGC
The DNA here is from genome assembly GCF_018598225.1 of Chryseosolibacter histidinae. Taxonomy (GTDB): domain Bacteria; phylum Bacteroidota; class Bacteroidia; order Cytophagales; family Cyclobacteriaceae; genus Chryseosolibacter; species Chryseosolibacter histidini. Next base: position 76,170 of record NZ_JAHESF010000009.1, read on the forward strand.
TGAGCTGCAGCCCTGCACCATCATTCTCCCAGATGTTGATCCCAGCCACCTTGCTATAGATCTGGCGGGCGTTGTTCGTGGCCAGGTTCACCGTGAGCTGCTCCGGGATGATCACCTCCGATTTTTTGCCTTCGTAGATGCCCATGTTCTCTACAGAACGCATGCGCGTAAAACCGAAATCTACCGCAGCATCTGTTACCGTGATCTCCTCGAGCGTTTCAGCGCGTGATGCAAGCCGTACGCGCACGTGCTGGTTGTTATTCTGGATGGTTACCGGTTGCTGATGGTATTGAAATCCCGGGCTGGTGAAATGCAGTATGTAGCTTCCGTTAGGCAGATCTTCGAAAAGGAACCTGCCACGTCCATCGGCCATGGTGGAGCTTTTTCCGTCGTTGAGATACACCACACATTCTTTGATGGCCGTGCTGTCTTCCTGCGCGCTCACCGTGCCCGAGAGGCGATACTGCGAAAAAGCGCTCAGTGACACACAACAAAAAAAGACTATGCTAAAAACCTTTGATCTCATAACCGGGTGGTAATATCCAGGGCTTATCGTTGAATGATTCGTGTTCGTTCGAAAGATTGGTGCCCGCATCCACCAGCGGTCTTCCCAGCCTGCCGTTGAGCGCCACGTAAGAATCGACGTAAACTTCCGGCGACCGAAATCCCTGCGCGGCAAAATGATCGCGGAGCATGTGGGCATATTGCAGGATCATGTCAGGCTGTGTGGCCATCATCTTTTCCTGCAGTGTGGTGAGAAACTCGCTGTTATCTACCACCACCTGCTTACCTGCGCCATCTTTCACAGTGAACTGTGCATAACCCGCCTTTTCCATCAGCATCACACGCCATGAAAAGCGATACCCCTGCTCGCTCCAGAACAGCTCGCCGGGATACAACACATACCGGAACGGCAGCGCTGCCTGCACCAGAAAGAAGATGCAGAAGGCCGGTTTCAGCAGCTTTGTTACACGCACAGGGTACTTATATTCTCCGGAAGCATTGACGAGGTTGGGCACCCTGATCCATGCCGCCATGGTGCCAATGATCTTTGCATGAACGTTTTCCGGGAAGAAAACCAGGGCTGTTACGATCATGATGTAAGGAAACATGCCGATGGGAAACAGTATCGCGGTAAGCAAATGAAAGATCACCACGGCCCCATAGCCAACCACGCGGGTGCGGCGGTTCAGCAACAGAAAAGCGATGCTCAGATCATACACACAACCGAGCCAGCTGAACGCATAAGCTACCCAGGTATAATTGAACAACGGCCCGATGATGGGAAGATCATTCTTGGCGGGAAGCCAGATGCGCAGTGGCATCGCCTGCAACAGCCAGTCGCTGTTCAGTTTGGCGATACCGGCAAAAACATAAACAAGGCATACAAAGAGCTTGACGGAATCTACACACCATCGGGGCACCTTGCCTGAGAGTAGCTTTTTATTACGGAAGGCATCCACGGAAAAACAGGCATGTGCCGGCAGAAAGATCATCATCAGGCAAATCATGCTGATGAAGTAGTAGTGGTTCAGGTACGTGCTCTTATCGATCAGCTCGATGTAAGTGAACGTGAGGAACAACCCTGCGCTGGCCATCCTGTAAAGGAAGCCGAAAGCAACCATGACCGCGCAGAGGGCACAGAGCGCGAAGAGAACGTAGGTGTACGCTCCCAGCGGCTTCACAAACCCGAAGCCATAAAATGTAAAAAAGAATTTCGGCTGAATGTAAAGATCATGGATCCAGCCCTTGGCCCAGAAGCGAACCATACTTCCAAAGATCAGCAACCCCAGGGCTATTCTGAAAACAGCCAGTGGAGCGGCGGAGGTCATTCTCTGAAAGTATGCACTCATAGTCGGTAAGCGGTATTCGGTAATCGGTATTCGGTCACCGGCGCTGATTACCGATCACCGATTACTGATCACCATTTAGTCGCCGTCGTTATCGGTGTAGGTTATCGTTACGCTCATGGCGGAGGTCATATCCACTTTCAGGATCCGCACCATCTTCTGCATGGCAGCATAAACATCGAGCATAGCCTGGTTGTTGGTCTGTACCTGCTGGGTAAGGTTGGGCGAAAGGGGCTCAAGCTTGCCGTTGATCTCTGAAAACTGATTTTTGATCACCGTCGACAGCAGCGTTCCCGAGGCCGCATCTTTTGCTTCCAGCGCATCGAGGTAAGATGCCAGCGACGGTCCTTCCGTGCCGGTCACTACATCTTTACCGTTGAAGAAACCTTGCACGGCGAGGGTTGCATTTTTGACAAGGGCAAGTGAAAGGTCTTTCTTGTAAAAAGCCTCCACTTTTTCAGGGTACGGAACGCCTGCCGTGGTAACGGTTGCCCCCGAGGGGATGCCGATCTTTCCGGTGCGGATGTAACGTTCAAAATACAGCACGTAGGCATTCACCACCAGGCCTGTGGAAGAGCTCACATCAAGCCCGGTTTTGCTGATGAACGTATCGCGATAAGTGCCCCATTCCGTGATCACATTCGTGAGCAGTGTATTCATGCGCGAGGTGAGGCGTTTGATGTAGGCCGTGCGTTTGGGGCCTTCGACGGAAGCGGTATAATACGCCACGATAGCCTGATCGTCACTGCCCACACCGTTGATCAGATAATCGAGGGCGGGGAATCCCTGGCGGGTGTACGAAGCAGGAAGATCGAGACTGGCAGAAGGGTCGCTGATGTTGGCCGCAATGCCATTCACGTCTGTGGGATAGATGTTGAAAAAACTCCGGAGCGTGTACCGGTCCGCTGGGCCGAACTCGAACAGCTCAACTTTCTGCCATTCTGCATACGCATCAACCCAGGCTGCACGGAACGCAACCAGTGAGGCGGCATCCGGTGCGGTGGCAAATGCATCACCTTTACTCACCATCACATCGAACTTACCTTTGAAGGCTGCATACGACGGCACAATGATGTTGTCTGCCCAATGCGTAAGAATGGGTTTCCGGTCTTTGGCATTCTCGCCGGGAGACGGATCGCCATTGTTACCCCCACAGGCGGAGAGGATCAGCACAACAACACCCAGCGCAGTTATCTTATTCAGTTTGGTCATGCATTTCAAAATTTAAAGTTTCAGGTTTAAAGTTTAAAGTTCTTCAAAGGGACTCTACACCTCGACGAACTTTAAACCTGAAACTTGAAACTTCTTACAGGTTGAATTTGGCTTTGATGGCATCGGATGCGGTATTGATCTTCGTAGCATCCAGGTCCCAGAAACCATTGGTCGAGCCCAGCAAACCTGTCAATATATTATCGGAGAATGTTGCATCAGCATTGTGCATGGTGGCGAAACGCAACGAGTAGATGAACCCGGCTCCCTCACCAATGGCATGCGCACGCGTTGCATCGGCGGTTGTTCCTGTTCCGGTCTCATCTTTCCATTTTTTCAGATATCCCAGGGCGGCACCTGCAATGGCTTTCTCAAATTCAGTGCGGATCAACGTGGCCTGTGCCTGGAGCTCCGCTTTGTCGTTATTCACGATGGCGGCGCGGCCTTTCAGAAATGCGGGATGGATCTTGGAGAAATTGGCGCGGTTGTATTCCCAGATATAGGAGCCTCCTGCGAATTCGATCACTGCAGGATTTTTGGCATCGACAGTCCATCCTTGTGCATATACCTGGTTCAGTGTCAGCAGTCCGTAAGCCACATCCCAGTTATGCTCCAGCGCCGTGTAGTTCTTGTCGCTCACCAGCGTGCGGTTGTCAGCGTCCAATCCTTCATCCATCAATACATTGCTGATGTAATCGAGCTGTAACGCGCCGATCAGCGATTTCTGGATGATCTGGGTGATCTCGATACCCTTTGCATCAACAAGATAACTTCCGAGTTTGCCTGCAACTCCTTTCGATGCAGGCGTTGAGATCGAGGTGCTTGCGGCAGCGATCTGGTTAAAAAGATCTTCTATCCTGGTACGCGCTGCCTCTGCTTCTGCAGCAGGTTTTGACGAGGCAACCACATTCTTCAGTTGTACGCCGGAAGCATTCAGGTCGGCACCGACAACGGAAACAGATGAAGTTGAGATATTAGTGAACGGGTTACCGGTGTTCGAAAACATGTTCTTCAGCTTGGCAGCATCAATTTGCGCATTGGCGGCAATCGACGACGAAGCGTAATAATTGATGGCCTGGAACATCTTATGGCGTGTATTGCCCTCCGCCAGGTCTACCGTGGTGTTGCCGGTGGCGTCTACAAAAAGTGACGAATATGGTGTTTCAGGCGTAAGCAGGTCATAGCTGATCTTGGTCCGGAGTCCTGGTGTCTCATCGTCGTCATCGCACGAAAAAAGCGCCAAAACAGCGAAAAGAAGCATGATTTTAGGACTGTATAACTTGTTGTTCATAGTGTTGGTTTTGAAACGGTCCGGCAAAGTTATTTATTTAGACTAATTCTAAAATCCTTATTTAGAAAAAATCTAAACTCTTTTGGAAACGGTCCACGGTCGACAGTCCACAGACCACAGTTAGAGCTGGTTTTTCGCAGTTCAGAATTAGAAAATTGGGCATTAGGCATGCAGATACGGCCCCCTTGCCCAGGCTTGGTTCAAGGATTCAATGACTCAATGACTCCTAACTGCCGTGGACTGTCGACCGTGGACCATGGACCAATCATTCAAAGTCAACGATCTTCCGCCTATAAAAGTAGATGCCGACGGCAAACAGCACATTTTTGATGATGTTGTTCACATTATGGAAGCTCCAGATCAGCAGGCTTGTCTGGGGCTCGAGGCGGGTGAGCACATAGTTACCGAGGATGAAAAGGAACAGGTTGAGACAAAAATAGATCAGCACACCGCTGTTGATCCACATCAGGGTATAACCGAAGAGGCTCGGCATGGGCATGGTGGAGATTGAATAGAGAAAATAAGCAATGCTGTAAACGATCATGATCACAGCGGTGATCACCCACATGAGCGTTTGGTATTCCAGGAAGCTTTGAACAAATATGGTGACCAGGATCAGCGATTGCAGGTAAATGGCCAGGCCGATCCACACCACCATTCGGCGGGTGTTTAAAAAAAGGATCTCGTAATAAAACCATGTGAGCAGGAAGAACAGCAGGGCGTAATAGATGTTGAACAACACGGCTGTTGATTGCTGGCCTTCCCGGAGCACAAAACCGATCAGGTCGCACACTCCCGAGACAACGATCAGCGCACCAATGATGTGAACCCGCGTGGTGGCATACCTGAACCGCGACAGGTATACCGCCAGGGGCAATAGCAACGAGACATTGGATGCCAGTCTTATGATCTCGGAAATATCAGGAGGTTTCATTGTGTTCAGCAGAATAATTTATTCACAGGCGCACGGAGGACAGGGATTGGAGGCATCGAAGACCGTAGCCCGTTCAGCCTCCGATCTTCCGAACGGAAGCAGGTCCTCGTTCCACACGATCAGCAACATCTGGGGCAACAGGTTCAGGATGTTGATGGCGGGCTCGATATCCACACTATTGAAATAAGGAACGGCGAGGACCTGGTTGATAACGGTCTCACCAAAAAAGTGGAACCAGATGCCTGTGGGATGTTCGTCTTTGTAGTTCTGCGCCCACGCCTGCGCCACCGTCTGGCTGATCGCGTTGCCCGTGTTGGAGTCAATATAGATCCTTCCCGGGATAGACGTCCAGAGGCGCAGGGTCGGATCGACGGGAATGGCAATGATGTGTGTATCGCCATCATCATCGATAGCCCAGTGAAAGGCAACGCCCACAAGATCGGAAACAGATGCCGTCATGGCTTCCATCTGCGGCGCCGATATAGTATAGCTGAACAGGCCGAGCCCCAGCAGATTTTTTCTGCCCTGGACACCACCTTGCTGCTGTTGATAATATTCCATCCACTGCACGCCGGTTTCGTAGGGGATCTGGTGGCCGAAGTTCCTGTAAACAGCAACATCGGTTTCATGTTTCTGATCTTCCACCCGGGTATCCTGGCATGACAGGACTGACAACGCCAGGAACGTGGCGATAGCTACAACAAGACTTCTCATAAATGCACGTATGTTTATGGTTGTGTGATACGCAATAAAAAAACCAGGGAGATACAGCACTGATCCGGTAAAAGTGTGGGGAGGCGGGATCCGGATAACTTTAGTGTGCCTTCTGGAGCAACGCTGCGGCTCAATGAACCGATGTGCAAACCAGGGAATCTATGGTTGTAAAATTAAGTAAAGTAGTTTCAAGTCAAAGCGCGTGAACGGAAAAATATTATCTTCTATGAAATGAAAAATATTCCGACGAATTGCATGTTTCAGCCTGCGCTTCATGGTGTTTCTTCTACGATGCGTACAGGAGAAAAATCGCATGCCAATCAGTGCACGATTGTGTTGTAAAATATGTGTATCTGAGACAATTCTACCGATAACAGTTTTTGTCGTTGAACAGAATTCGACCGCGTTTTTTTAGGATTTACATGATGGCCAGGATTAACAGCCTTTAATTTTCACGCAAAAATCTCAGTGCAACACTTGCGCAACTTTATCTTTTAAGCTGTAACGCGCAGTTACCGCTCATGCATCCCGTTGTTACCTTTCTTTTACACAGGCGTGCGTGCGATGGGTCGTAAATATCGGCGCAGGTAACAGGACTGTAACCTCGTGGCAACGCGCAGGTTTCCCGGGGATCATCTGGCAAAACTAAAAGTGCTTGCGTATTGATGCAAAGATTCAACACTCACTATATCCGAAAAGTTAAAAAAGAAAAAGGCCGTCTCTTTTCTGAAACAGCCTTTTTTTAGGAAAAAAAATCCAGCTTATTCTTTTACGAACTCTGCATTGGCAGTGATGGCCACGTCATCGCTCAGCATGGCAGCAGGGGTGCTGGTTGCGATGGCAAAATCAGAACGTTTGATCACACCGCTGGCTTTGAAACCTGCAACGGTCTTCTTGTTGTAAGGATGCACAGTAGTTCCCCTGAGGGTTACTTCAAGCTCTACGGGTTTGGTCACACCGTGCAGGGTCAGGTCACCGGCAACTTTGTACTTCTTGTCGGCGATCTTCTTGATCGACTTGCTCTTGAAAGTAAGGGTCGGGTATTTCGCTACATCGAAAAAGTCAGGCTTTCTCAGGTGCTCATCGCGCTGCTCGTTATCAGTATCGATGGTGTTAACATCTGCTGAAAGCTCTATCACGGCATCCGAAAAATCTTCTTTTGATGAAACGATCTTGGCATCGAACGACCTGAAGGTACCTTCTACATCGGAAACCATCATGTGTGTGATCCCGAAACCAAGCTTGGCGTGTCCTTTGTCAAGCGACCAGTTCTGACCGAAAACAACTGCTGCTGACATCAAAAATAAAACGGCTAATACGGTTTTTTTCATAAATTTGTATGTAAATAGTTACTATTAATAACTCAAAACTATTTGGTAACTAAGTACTGAACAAGAAGGAACAATAAGATAAGTAAGTAACATGGGGGTAACTATTGTTGAAAATCAGCCAGTTGAGAGAATAAAAAAGATTGGAAAAATTCTCGACGACAAGAAAACCGGTACCGGGCTCTGTCCGATCCATGATTTCCTGAACCACTTTGCCAATAAATGGTCCATGCTGGTGGTGCTCAACCTCGGATATGCGGGCAAACCGCGGTTCAGTGAGCTAAAGAACATGATCACCGGTATTTCACAGCGCATGCTTACGGTCACCCTTCGCTCGCTGGAAGAAGACGGGCTTGTTTTAAGAAAGCTTTATGCCGAGATCCCGCCGCGCGCGGAGTACGAGCTCACACCCCTCGGCAAAAGCCTGCTCGATGTAATGATGAGCCTGGGCGAATGGGCCAGCAAACACGAAGCGGAGATCACGAAGGCGAGGAAGCAGTTCAGGAAAGCGAACAACGGTTTGCGTAAGAAATAAGGAGCTCACAAGATACGAGGTACGAAATACGAGGTACGAATAACCTCCCCCCGTACTTCGTATCTCGTACTTCGCACCTCCTACGAAGCGCTAGATGTTTTCCGTAGGGTATCCATCAGCTGCTCCAGGTTGATGGGTTTCGAAATGTATTCATCCATGCCGGCCTGCAGGCAGATCTCTTTATCGCTGGCCATGGCATTGGCAGTCATGGCAACAATGGTGGGTTGCCGTCCGTTGCCCGACCTGATCATACGCGTAGCTTCCAATCCATCCATAATGGGCATCTGCACATCCATCAGGATAACGTTGTAAAATGTCTTTTCAAGTTTTTCAATAGCCTCTGCCCCATTCATGGCAACATCAACGTGCGCGTATCCCAGCTTTTTCAATACGCGGACGGCCAGTAACTGATTCACCGTGTTATCTTCCGCCAGCAGGATCTTCAATGGATATTTGGTGGCAAAATCTTCTGACAACAGGTGTTTCGATCCCTGCTCTTCGGGCGACCTGAACGAACCTTCCGCCTTCACCGCCTGCTGCACCACCTGGAACAACTGCTGTTGTTTCACCGGTTTGTTCAATATGGAAGAGAACACACCTGCATATTTCTTTTTGCTTTCATCGCCGGCGGATGACAGCAGGATGATGGGAAGCTTCGGATACTTCACCTTGATCTGCTGCGCGAGCTGTATGCCGTCCATCTCAGGCATGTGCATGTCGGTGATCACCAGGTCATAGTCACGCACCTTCTCCAGCGCAGACAAAGCCTCCGCCCCGGAAGACGCCAGCACGGTAGACAGCTTCCACTGCTCGAGCTGATTTTTAAGGATCATCCGGTTGGTTGCATTGTCATCCACCACCAATACTTTTTTACCCTGGTGCGCCAGCATATTGGTCATGATGTACTGGCGGATAGGCTTCGTGCTCGGCTCGCCCTGGATGGTGAAGCTGAACGCTGTGCCAAGGCCCACGTGACTTTGCACCGTGATAGCGCCGCCCATCAACTCCACCAGGCGATGACTGATGGCCAGGCCAAGACCCGTTCCACCATACTGGCGTGTAGTGGAAGAATCAACCTGTGAGAAAGGTTTGAACAACCGCGACAGCTTATCTTCCGGAATGCCGATACCTGTATCCCGCACATGGAAGGCCAGCTCGAGCATGCTACCGGAGCTTCGCACAAGCTCCACGCCCAGGTAGATCTCGCCCTGCCGGGTGAACTTCATGGCATTGCCCAGCAGGTTGATCAGGATCTGCCGCAGCCGGTGACTGTCTGCCACAAGCTGCGCCGGAATGCGGTAGTCGATCTCATAGACAAGGTCAAGGCCTTTTTCCGCGGCCTTCGCCGAGAACAGGTCCATCACTTCTTCTATGCGCTGCCGCAGGTCGAAGTCGTGGTTGTCGAGATCGAGGTTGCCCGACTCGATCTTCGAAAAATCGAGGATGTCATTGATCACCGTCAGCAATGCTTCACCGCTGGCGCGGATGGTATCGGCGTATTCTCTTTGTTCCGCGGTAAGGGTTGTCTCGCCCAGCAGTGACGTCATTCCCAAAACGCCATTCATCGGTGTTCTGATCTCATGACTCATGGTGGCAAGAAAAATACTCTTGGCCTGGTTGGCCCGTTCCGCCTCCTTTCTAGCGAGGTCTGCTTCCTCACGCTGGCACTGAAGCTCTTCATTGATATGCTGAAGAAAATCGGTCTGGCCCTGTAGCTGATCGTTCAGGGCCTGCATGTTCTCTGCCTGAGCTTCGAGCACCATTTTCTGGTCCATGATCTCGGCCGTGCTAAGCCTGACCTTTTCTTCCAGCTCATGTTTATGTCTCCTGGCCACATTCATCTTGATCATAAAGAATGAGGCAATGCTTCCCAGCCCGATCAAAACAACAAGCGAGCGGAACCACCACGTGCTCCAGTACGGCGGTGTAATAACGATCCTGACCGAGGCGCCCTGCTGATTCCAGACACCATCGTTGTTGGAGGCGATCACCCGGAAAGTATACGTTCCCGGACTCAGGTTGGTGTAAGTAGCTTTTCGCTCCACGCCGGCATCAACCCATTCGCTTTGAAAACCCTCCATCTTATAGCGATAATGATTTTCTTCCGCATGGAAGTAGTTCAGGGCTGCAAACTCGAATGAGAATATGTTGTCGAGATAGCTGAGCTTTATCTCATCGGCCATCGTGATGTCTTTCTCCAGGATGCCGTGATCCTCTACTTTTACCGGCCTGTTTGATACTTTAAAGTCCGTGAGGTACACCGGCGGAATGGACCGGTTGCTTTTGATGCTGTCGGGGTGGAATAACGTGAAGCCATTGGTGCCACCGAACAGCAGCTCCCCCGTAGAGAGCCTGGCCGACGCCCATCGTGTGAACTGGTTGCCCTGCAGACCATTCTTCTGGCTGTAGTTTTTGAATTTCTGTTTTTCCGGATCGAAACACGAAAGTCCCCTGTTGGTGCTGATCCAGAGCTTTCCGCTGGAATCTTCCTGTATGCCCATGATCGCATCGTTTGGCAAGCCATCACGTTCATAATAACGTTTGAAGGTATTGGTTTCCTGATCCAAAAGATTAAGTCCCCCGTAGGTTCCTATCCAGATTCTTTTTTTGGAGTCTTCAAATACCACCGACACAAAATTATTGCTCAGCGATTCTTCAGCCTTGCTGTGCCGGTAGTGTGTAAAGGCGTTGGTCCGCGGATCGTAACGGTCTGCGCCGCCAAGCTCTGTGCCGATCCACAACATGCCGTTCGAATCTTCAAAAAGAAAGGCCACATCCGAGGTGCTGATGGTGTTAGGATTTGCCGGATCATGAGTGAACCGTGTAAAATCATCGGTCTCCGGATTATAACGGTTAAGCCCGTTAGCCCACGTGGCCACCCATATTGCACCGGTGTGGTCTTTCAGGATATAGAAAACGTGGTCGTCGCTCAGGCTTTTAGGGTTTGCCGGATCATACTTGTACGCTTTTACATTCCCGGTAACGGGATCATAGTAATTCAATCCTCCCTGCCACATTCCTACCCAAAGTCCTCCACCAAGGTCCTTTTCCATGGCCAGCACCTTGTTGTTGGTAAACTTACCGGGCAGCGATATAAACCGCTTCGATTTCCGGTCGAAATAGTTAACGCCCCCGCCGTCTGTAGCCACCCAGAAATTTCCGTTCATGTCTTCCTTAAAACAGGAGATCAGGTTGTGGCTCAGGCTGTATTTGTCCGTGCTGTTGTGCTTGTAATGGATGAAGCGGTATTTGTTCTTGTCGTATATGTTGGCACCACCAAAACGTGTTCCCACCCACATACGGTCATTGCGGTCAAAAAATATGCAGGTGACAGTATTGGCTCTTAAACTATAGGCATCTTCCGGATCATAGATATAACGTGTAAAACTGTCGCCGCTTTCGTTCATACGGTGAAGGCCATAATCTGTGGCTGCCCACAAAGTGCCATTCGAGTCTTCAGCGATGTTATAAACGTAATTGTTGCTAAGGCTCTGCGGATTCTCCTCATCGCGAACGAAACGTTTGAAAGAATCCAGCCCCGCCTCCTTTCTGTTGAGTCCCTTGTCGAACGTGCCAATCCAAAGTATGTGATGACTGTCTTCCATCACAGACGTAATGTTGTTGCTGCTGAGGCTTGAAGGGTCGTCGCTTCTGTGCGTGAAATTTGTGAACGTCTCTCCATCGCTGTTCATGAGGCTCAACCCTCCGGTGGTTCCTACCCAGATCCGTTTTTGGCTATCCTCTACGATGGTTGTGACATAGTTTGATGCGAGCGAATGCGGATCGTTACCGTCGTGAAAAAAATGCCTGAATGTTCTGTGCTCCGGCTGATACAGGTTCAGCCCGTGCCCTGTTCCAACCCATAAGTTTCCCCTGGAATCGATCAGGATGCCTTCAATGAGATCGTTGCTGATGGTTCCGGCCACGGTGCTGTCATACAGGAAGCGCTCGAACCTGTTCTCTTCGCGGTGATAGTAATTCAACCCGCCGCGCGTGCCCAGCCACAAATTGCCAAGACTGTCTCCCACGATGCGATGAATATTGTTGTTGCCAAGGGTTGACGGATCTTCGGGGTTGTTCCTGAAGATCCTGAACGAATATCCATCGTACATGTTCAGTCCGTCTTCCGTGGCGATCCACACAAATCCAAATCGATCCTGGTGAATATCCCAGACATTGCCTTGCGACATCCCCTCCTCTACAGACAGGGAGCTGAACCTTACATCCTGCGAAAGCGAGATGAGCGGCAACAGGAAAAAAGAGAAGAAAACAAACCGGATAATAGCCATAATCCTGGGGGAAGGACCAGCTTCAAAATAAAGAAACAACCCGGTCCGGGAGATCAGGGAATCCCTGATTTGACAATATCAGGTAATCCAGGATGGTCACACAGACAGGCGTCTGTTAGTCTTTTGAAACCGTGTACGTTTCAAAATGTTTAACACGGGGCTCAAACTCCAGCAGCACACCTTCATCCTCGGGATAATAGACGGCTCTTTCGTGATCTTCGCCACAGAACCGTTTGACCGCTGCAAGGTCTTCCCATTCCGTAACAGTATAAAAATGACAGCAGTCGGCTTCTTTTTTTCGCCACACCCTGATGGAAAGGTTGCCGGGTGTTTGCCGGTATTCTTCGGTGCCTTTGGTGAGCAGAAATTCCAGGTAGCTGTCGGCATGTTGCGGGGCCGTGCGTCCGTGCCAGATCCTTGTGATCATGTTTAAAGGTTTTCTCAAAGATAAACGCTAATTCCGAGTAGTGTCGCCGGTAACACTGGGCTTAATACCGGTCTCGGCCAACAACCTGTATAATTGAAAAATTAGCGCGTATTGCCTGAATTGAGGCTAGGCAATAAATGTCTATAAATGCAATAAACTTAGTTGCAATGGTTTGAACCGGATCTGATCCACTTCTCACTAAACCGGGCTTTTTTTAACGCCGGATCAGGGTTAGTTTTGTAGATTATATCTTGTCTTTTCAACCCATGAGCCGCCGAATTGTGTTCCTGCTGATCTCCGCCTGCCTCGGATGGAGCGCTTATGGGCAAGGAAAATCCAAAGTCACCGACAGCCTCGAGCAGATGCTTCCGAAGGCGCAGGGTCCGCTGAAAGTAGATATACTCAATCGGCTTACTTACGAATTTATCACGCACGACAATAACAAGGTAGAAACCTACAACAAAGAGGCGCGTGACCTTGGTAAAAGCATCCACTATCTGAAAGGCGAAGCGCGTGCATACACTTACCGCGGTGTGTATGAATATCTTTCGGGCCGTCTCTCCGAAGGTCATGCCGATCTGAACCGCGGCCTTGAGCTCGCCATCCAGGCGGGAGACGAACAACTGCGCGGATACACCCTGCTTCAATTGGGCGTCTGCAGCCTCGAGGAAGTGCAGATGGATTCTGCGCTGCATTTCTTTAAAAAGAGCCGCGAGGTTTTCAAAGACAGCGCAGACCCGGTAACCCTGTCGAAGCTCTACCGCAATATCAGTGCACTTTACGGGCAACGTTATCAGACCGACTCACAGCAATATTATCTCGACCGCGCCATCAGCATCCGCCGGCTGCTGCCCGACAAAACACTGCTGACGGAAGCGATCATCCTCAAGGCGAACACCCGTGTGAGGTTCGGAGACTTTGCCGGCGCTGAAAAACTTTTGAAGCAGGCCGCGGAGCTCGTCGGTCCCGGTGCCAATGACGAAGAGAACCGGAATGACATCCTGCACATGCAGGCGTTGATCTTATTTCAGAAAGGCAAATTTGAACAGGCCGTCGTGGCGTTCGATTCAGCCCGCAATTATTTCTTCAGAAAAACCCTGCTTCACAAATACGTGACGCTGCTGATCGACCTGGGAAAAGTTTTTGCAGACCGCGGAGAATATGAGCTGGCACTCAACAACCTGTACGATGCATTGAGACTTAGCGGGCTCCGCGGCTTTGAAGCAGAGTCTGGTATCATCCGCATCGAGATAGGCCGTATCAATCATCACCTGGGTGACCCGCGTCAGGCGATGCTCATGGCGGATGAAGCGCTGCGGCTGGACCGGAGAAAATTGCTGCGGGGTGATCTCGCCAATGCGCTTTCGTTAAAAGGTATAGCGCTCACAGACGTGAAAGATTATACCGCTGCACGCCAATGTCTTGATTCGGCTTTGAAGATCTACACAGACCTTGGCAGCGTGCTGGGGAAAAGCGAAGCAAGAAGAAGCCTCGGTTACCTGGAAGGGAAACGTAAAAGATACGGTGAGGCTTTGCAGCATTACCAGGAAAGCATCAGGCTGGCGGAATCGATCACTTACCGCTATGGGCTCGCGTGGTCATGCTGGGCCACAGGTGATATCTATTTCAGGCAGGGCGATCTTAAAAATGCGTTGCTGTTCCTGGACCGCTCGCTGGACTATGCGCGGCATGTCGGCTCCAACGAGGTGATTGTGCGCAACTACAATACGCGCAGGGATCTGCTCACGGCACAGGGGCGTTATCAGGAGGCGCTGAAGTACTCCACACTTGCCAATGTTTTGAATGACTCCATTCACCGTACCGATGTGGCCAGGCGGTTTGTGAACCTTGAAAAAATCCGGGAGATCGAACAGCGCGACCGGGATATTAAAGTGCTGCAACAAGACAAGCTCCTGGCACAGGACAAGCTTCAGCTGCAGGCGGCCCAGCTGAAACAACAATCCATTCTGCTCGTCGCGGGTGTCGTTGGCCTTTTACTCCTGAGTGTGCTGGCCATCATGTATTATCGTTTTTATACACGCATCAAGGCGCTCAATGTGTCGGTCACGGATAAGAATACGCGCATCCAGGCACAGGCCGATAAGCTGAAGCAGTATAACCTTGAGCTGAAACAACTGTACAGAGAAGTTTCAGAGCAGAAGGAAGAAATACAGATGCAGGCCGATAAGCTGACGGAAACTAACCGGAATATGACCGATGTAAACCGCAGCCTTGAAAAAATCGTGACCGAGAAAACGGTCGAGCTGCGGCGTACCAACGATGAGCTGATGAAGTACAACGCAGAGTTGCTTCAGTTCTCGTATACGGTATCGCATAACCTGCGCGGCCCCGTGGCGAGGCTGCTGGGCCTGGCCGACCTCGCTGACAAAGAGCACGATTTTCAGCAGGTAAAACAACTGATCGATTTTATCGGGGTAACAGCCCATGACCTTGACCTGATCATCAAAGACCTGAGCAAGATCCTCGAGCTTCGTAACAATCCCCACCAGGCGCAAGAGGTGGTGGCGCTTGCTTCGGAGTGGGAACAGAGCAAAAGCCTGCTGCAGGACAGCCTCACGGGTAATGAAGAGATCGTGGCGAATTTCGAAGATCTTCCCGCCATCACTACCGTGAGGCCTATGCTGCAAAGTATCTTTTATAATTTATTAAGCAACGCCATCAAATTCAAATCACCGGAGCGCCGGCTCAAGGTGGTCGCCACCAGCCAGCGGGTGAATGGAAAAGCTATCCTGGAGATCAGCGACAACGGGCTTGGCTTCAACATCAGGCTTCATCATGAAAAGCTGTTCAAGCTGTATAAACGTTTCCATACACATGTTGAAGGGCGCGGCCTGGGACTGTACCTGATCAAGTCGCAAGTAGAGGTTCTGCAGGGAACCATTGAAGTTGACTCCGAGCCCGACAAGGGATCGGCGTTCAGGATCATCCTGCCGATCAGCAACGGAGAGTCACATGGCGAGATTGATCAGTAAATGGTTTGCGGATCGCCGGAATCGTGGCACTCATCGTCTCATTGAAATATTTTCATGAACCCATTTGGCTTCTTCATCCGGCGATACCTTCAATATGCTGTTTATTCTACTGAACGTCGCGCCTGGATGATCATAAGGTTTGCTATCGTCAAAGAAAGGCCCAACGACACCAAGAATCCAACCGTCCTTAGCTGCCCAATGGGGTTCATTAACTCTATACTTGAAAACCTCATAGTGAACATAGTTTTTATGCCCGTCAAAATCAATTGTTACTCTTTTAACATGCTCCATTTCGTCAGGGCAGGCATCTAACTCTGTGGGAAACTCCAGCCAGTTTGCAAGATTGCTTTCTGCCCCTTTCACAAGCGTAAAAAATTCTGCAGGGAACAGATCAGTTTTATTGTGATCGCTTAAAAGCTGGAACGTTACCTCTCTTGTCAACAAGTTTTTAGCAAATGGAAAAACATCTTGTATCGTGATCGCCTGCTTACTCTCAAGTTTATCATAGAGTGGTTTAATGCGCTCAAACCGCTCTTTGTTCAATTTGCTATTTTGTCGCTTGACAATTATCAGTCTATAGACAACAAAAATTACAACTATTGCAACTATTACTGCGATTATGATCAGGCCTATGCTCATTTGGTTTTATTTTTTTGCCAATTGTGTATCTGGTTGGTAGTCAGGTTGAAATGCACAGTCGCCCAGGCATGTCGCGTACGGAAGCAAAGTCCCTGCATGAACTTGCCCTAAATTAAGTCTTTTCCAAAATTGTCCAAAGGGTGAATGAAACACTCCGACATCATTGCAAAATTGTATTGAATCAAAACGGAACGCTCACTGTTCTTTACATTCAAGGTCTTCCTTTATCAGGATACTTTCTTAAACCAGTTTAAGATCTTTATCGGGCTGATCGTCGTTCCTTTGCACGGTTAAATCAACAACCATGAACGAACGTATCAAGAAGAATTTGCCTCGACTATTTTTAAGGCTCGCGCTGGCAGCCACCCTGCTTTCGGCGGTTGCAGACCGGTTGGGATTCTGGGGCGCCAATGCAGCGTGGGGCAACTGGGAGAATTTTCAAAAGTATACCCGGCAGCTGACTTTTTTCCTCCCTGAGTCATTAAGCACCATCAGTGGATACCTCGCCACGTTTCTGGAAATTGTTTTCGCCATCCTGCTTCTTATTGGATTCAAGACACGGTATGCCGCCGCATTCACAGGTCTGTTGCTGTTGATTTTTGCGCTCTCCATGAGCGTTTCGATCGGCATTAAATCAACCCTCGATTATTCCGTGTGGGTAGGAAGCGCCGCCGCCATCTTATTGGCGCAGCAGGAAAAACAGGCTGGTTAAATCATCTGGATCTTACGCTAGCGCAAGGCTCTCAGAGAAGCATGCGTGTCGTTTTCATACGCCACGTTCTTAGGCGTGCGGCCCCACTCGTCTGCTATCTTTTTGTCGGCGCCGGCCTTCAGCAGTGCTGCGACCAGGTCAGGCTGATTTTCGCGGGCGGCAAAATGAAGCGCGGTCCATCCGTGAATACCCTTCTTGTTCACGCCGGCATTGTTTTTCAAAAGGACATTCACCAGCTCGGGCTGATGGATTACGATAGCCGCCATCAGGGGTGTCCACCCTTCTTTCCCTTCATCCACACGCGCGCCACCGTCAAGGAGCGTTTGTACAAGCTGACGGTTTTTGCGATGGTACACGGCGTGGTACAACGGAGTCATGGTGGTGTCGTTATACACGAAAGGTTTGTTGGCATCCGCTCCTTTTTTCAGGAGCCTTGCCGCAATGTCGGCGTTGTTAGTAAAGGTCACAGCATAATGTAAGGTGGTGACTCCGCTGCGTTTTGTGGCCTGGGGATCTGCTCCGAGATCAAGCAGATTGTGGCATAGCTCATCCCGATCCATGCGCAACGCATAGAGCAGCGGTGTCTCATCATGGCTGTTCCGTGCCTCGAGGTTTGCACCTTTCTGCTTCAACATTTCTTGTGTAGCCTTGTCATCGGTATCCACCGTGAGGTGCAGCAGGCTCTTACCGTCACTGTTTTTAAGGTCCTTGTTTCCGCCGAGGCTGATCAGGTATTCGGCTTCAGTAGTGTTGCGGTCAAGTACAGCGGGCAGCAGGTATTTGTCCGGGTTTTTCTGCTTATCAAGTTCCTGTTCTATCAGCCTGACCTGGTTGGTACCGCCTGCATCGCCAACCCCTTCTTTATAGAGTGCCAATGCATTCGGATCGCGGGTTGCCATGGCCGAGCGATAGAGCACTCCCCCATTCCGTTCATTTATTTTGTTTGTTTTTTCAGCCGTGAGCATCTCGTGCTGCCGGATCGTTTCCTCCACCTGCCGGAGATTTTCCTCTTTCTCATCCTCTTTCTCCTTTCGGAATGCGCTCTCTTTCTCCTCGAGGCCTTTGTCGATCTCACGCCCCAGCTCTTCCATTTGCTCCCAGGTCTCTCCTCCGCGGTCGGCCGCATCCAGCATATGATAATAGTTCCGGAAGGCGATCTTGGCCTTCACCCAATCATCCGTTTGCGCATAGCACTGTGCTTTGAGCGCCTCTATCTTGACATTGCTTCCCTTGAGCTGTGTTTCACAACGCTCCAGGTAGATCAGGCATCCGGAAGTGTTGCCGTCTTCCAGCGCGTACTTCGCTTTGTTGAAATTCTCAATTGCACTTTGTGCCTTCACACCTGCCGGCAAACATAAGAGCATGAAGATCGCAACGATGTATATGGCTTTTATAACAAACGCGTTCATACTTTATTTTGCTTTGATGTGCCAGTAGATCCCGAAATTCCAGGCGCCCTGCTCGCCGCTCTCGTTGCCGGGAAAAATAGTGTAAGATGCCGATATGCCCATGGGATGCCTGTGCTTGAAATGTGATCTCAACGGCCTGTAGATTTCAAGGGTCGCATATTTTTTGATATCGCCTGTCACCTCTTCCGTGAGCACAACCTCGGCTTCGCGGGTGCTTACGCCATCCTGGTCGCTGTATTGCAACGGCAGCACCGCCTTGTAACGGGCACTTTCCCAGGGTCTGTATACACCTAAACGTGCACTGAGAAAGTACGGAAAGAAAAATCCGTAGCTCACGCCTGCGCTGACGGCGGGTGCTGCAAAATAATACTGGGTTTGTTCATAAGCTTCCTGCCCATTCGCTTTATAAAGATTGTGGCGTTCTCTTTTATAACCCGCCAACGCCGACCCCGAAATGATGGCGGAGACCCGTGTGCTGATCTTGATCCGGAACAGGTCGAGCTTGAGCTCTCCGCTGTGCTTCACCCATTCATTTCCCGGCATGCCCAGGTAAGTGAAGCGTACGCTTTGCATCGGCGAAAGCCCGGGTTTTAAAAAGCGAGTGGGTACTTTGGCAAAGTACGCAAGGTCTTTGTTCTGCGCCGATAACCGGAAACACGCCGGCAACAGCAGCACGAATAAAAGCAGGTGACGCATGTTAATCCTGGACATAAAAAGTGATGGGGCTCAACTCAACCTGGCACTGTACGATGGTCATACTTCTTTCACTGGCCAGCGTAGGGGTCACGCACTGATTGGTATAATTCATTTGTACAAAGCTTCCTTTAGTGTCTTTTCCTGCAGTGGCCTGGCAAGTGAAGTTGTTACAGTCTTTATAAAAGGAAGAGGCGCCTGCCGCCGGAGCGATGAAAATATTCAGGTAAGAATCTCTTGTGCCTGCCAGTCCCGAGATATACACTTCACTCTTCGTGGTCTTGTCCTTTCCTTTCAGCAGGAAGATCCAGCGGTCAGCACCTTCTTTTGAGGCCTGCCTGGTGATGTCAGTAAGGTTATACTGCACGGTACCACCCGTGGGTGGGGTCAGCTTAAAACTGTAGGTGGCTTTGAGATCTATTGACGGCGAAAAGCCCGGAGCCTCTTCATCAGCGCACGATGCCCATGCGGCAACCAGGGTGGCGAAGAGGATCATCGATCCAAATGAGTTGATATGTTTTCTCATGATGCTGGTGGAGTCTTGATCGCTAGTTTGAGCTGCTGGCGGGCTGATATCCGTCACTTTCTGCCTGTCGTTTGCAGGCTTCGTAACACTCCCTTGCCCATCGCTTGCTGTTTTCTTCCGCTTGTCTTTTTTCAGCTTCCGTCAACGGTCTTTCATTACTACTCGATACGGTCAGATATGCCTGACGGTTGATGGTGTACGTTTTCTTCAGCGTTGCAAAGCTGCCGTTTTCGAATAAATATTCCTCAGAATAGCTCGGTTGATAATCTGCACAGTCGACCTCCGGAGCGCGCACGTAACGTCTCGCGCCAGTGGCCGTGGCGTACCATCCATTACCTGGTAATGTGCCCAGCACTTTTCCGGAGCCATTGATAGCGACAACACCCTGTTCTGTATCCCCAAAAAACAAATTCTTCTTGCTTCCGGAAGCCACCAGGTTACGATAGGTGGCGGGCAATGCGCGCAGGCCCTTCTTAGCCTTTAGGCCATACTTGTAATTAGTAGGATCGCGGTATACCTCCATGTCTGCCTGCACTACTTCGGCCCGGTCCCAGAAGCTGTCGCCGTCACCGCTTTCTTCCGCGAGCGCTGCTTTTTCTGCCTGCTCCTTCGGGCTGTCTTCCTTCTTCTCGTATCGCTCGAATTGTTTGGCGATCTCGATGAAAGGACTGAACTGCCATTCGAGATCTGTGATCCTGAAACTGTGGATCACCAGCTCCTGGCCCAGGCGAAAAAGCTCGATGTTCCGCTTCGTCAGCTCACTGTCCTTTTTATCGACATTCAAAAAATCCGGCCAGCCTCCCACCGCCATGGTGGGTATGATGAAGGGTGCATCTTCTCCGCTGGGAGCGTACAGGTAATGTATACCGAGCGACTTGATGGTATACGAAGCTTTATAACCGGCGCTGCCCAGGTCTGAGAGGATATTATATTTTCTGCGGAAGTCATAATACTTCTGGTCGTCGATGTTGGCGCTGCTGAAGTTGATCTCCACATCCACGTTGAGGGGCTCTATACGATCGAACTTTTTCAGCAGGTCGGGATATTTTACAAGATCGTTCCGGTAGATGACCTTCGTCACCATCTGTCCTTTTTCTTCATACATCACTTCGTAATATCCCGAGGTGAGCCACTTGAAACCGTATTTTTCAACCGGGTCGCCAAGCAGGGTCCACCATTGAAAGAGCAGCACAGCATCTTTAACAAATCCCTTCACGGCCACACGTTTGTCGTCACTGTAAACCCAATTGTTGCGTTCCAGCACGGGATCCGTCTGGCCTGGAAATGTAGAGGTTGCCGTATGAAACCCCTGCGCGAGCTTACTGTGGGGAAAGAATGCCAGCGCACCTTTGACACTGCCGTCTTTTGCTTTCGGGATCCGGCCCTGCGACAAGACGGTTGCCGGAAGTATCAATAACAGCGTGGCTGCAAAACAGGTTGAGAATAATCGCATCACCGGGAGAGAATCACGTTTTACCATAGTCCACCTATCCTATGACCCCTGCGCACCTGAATGAAAATCGTTTGCAAGACCGCAGCTCATGTCCGGATAGTTTTCCGGCGAAAGTTGAATTTTTCTTAAGTATCGCACCATACCTATTTATGGGTATTGTGAGAAATTAGTAGCCAGGCGGAAGGCAGTAAGCGGGAATATTTACTTTTGTGATCCCCGTGATTGTGCCTTTTGTAAGAGCTGTTCGAGCTTATTCTTTATTTTTACACCATAGTCGCCATCCCCAAGAGGGGCTACATAAAGCATATTGGCGCCATTATCATCAGGAACGAAGCCGGACTGGCTATCCGGAGCCGTTTCTGTCTTTATCCAGTCGCCCTCGCTGACAAAACCCACGTAATAATCATAAAAAACGGTGTTCAGTTTATCGATATCAACGGAATACCGGACCTGGTACGTTTTAGTGCTGTCTTCTTCATCCCTGAACTTTCTAACTATCGATAAAACGCCATCGTTGATGGCAAAAGGTGTAACGATGGTTCCCATGTCAACAGGAAGCTGGTTGTCTGTGAAGTCTTTACAAAGCTTGTTCACATAATCCACCAGCGCCTTCTCGGCTTTTTTCTTTTTCGGATCCTGCGTTTTCTTTTGCGAAAAGACAGGGCAAGACAACAAGGTAAAAATGATGAGGGAGGGAATGAAACGATGCTGCTTTAACATAAATGGGGTACGAAAGTCTGATGTTTATTGGGTAGTCAGTTAAAGAGGCTGATCCTTATGACTGAACAATGTAAACGCAATATAGCAGTGGCAGCGTCATTGGACAATACAGCGCCGGGGTTAGAATTTAGAGCGTATGATGAAGCCGGGCACAACTGTGCATATATGTGAGGAGATTTATCGAACCTAAAAAGCCCGAAATCTTTACAACTTCGGGCTTTTCAATTCAGTAAGATTGAACCCGTTTATTGTGCTGCCACAGCGCTTCCAGGGATCTGCATCGGTTGTGCCGGTTTTATCTTGTCGTAATTGACAACGCCGTTTTCTTCAGCCCACTTAAAAAAGTCTGACGACAATTCATTAACAACCGCGGGATATTGGCTGGCAACGTCTTTCGTTTCACCTCTGTCGGCTTCAAGGTCATAGAGCTCCCACTGATAGGCAGGGTAAGTGGAGACAATTTTCCATTTCCCTTTTCTTACGGCGCGGTTACCGGCACGCTCCCAGAAAATAGCGCCATTCCTTTCCACTGAATTGAGCTTGCCCGTTAAAACAGGTACCAGGCTTTTTCCGGGAAGGCTGTTCGGAGTAACGCCATTGTATTTTTCGGGATATTTGGCTCCCGCAAATTCGTAGAAGGTTGGTGCAATATCAACGAGGTGTGCAGTACCCTTCACCAGGTCGCCGCCTTTGATACGGTTAGGAAACCACGCGATGAACGGAGAGCTGATGCCACCTTCATGCATGTTGTTTTTATATTGCCGCAAGGGTGTGTTGGAAACGTAAGCCCAGTTCTGCTCCTGGTAGTCGTACGAGCCGGGCGATCCAATGGGACCCGTATTGCGCGGTGGTTTTCGGTTGTAACCTGCAAATCCACCCTGCGCTCCGTTATCGGAAATAAAAATGATCAGTGTGTTATCGTCCTTTTTTAATTCTTTCAGCTTGCCCAGGATTCTCCCGATGTTTTGATCAACCCGGTCGACCATGGCTGCATATACTTCCATCTTGGCTTTCCACAATTGTTTCTGGTCGTAAGTCAGATTCTCCCATCTCGGAACTTCAGGGTCGCGGGCGGCAACAGATTGTCCGGGAGAAAGGATGCCCAGATCACGTTGTCTGATCAAACGTTGTTGACGTACCGAGTCCCATCCGATATCATACTTACCCTTATACTTATCTATATCTTCCTGCACGGCCTGCAATGGCCAATGCGGCGCATTAAATGCCACGTATAAAAAGAAGGGCTTCCCGGTTTTATTTTGCTCATCCAAAAAGCCCAAAGCGTTATCAACGATCTTGTCAGTGAGGTACTCGCCTGGTTTCAGTTTTTCCTTCCGGTTATTTTTGATCAGCTCAACAGGAGGTGCCTGTCCGTATTTTCCTATATCAAAGTAATTGCTGGCCCCCGGGATAAATCCATAGAACTGCTCGAAGCCCCGTTGATTGGGCCATGACAAACTATCTTTGCCCACGTGTGATTTACCCGACATCAACGTGCTGTACCCGTTTTGCTTCAACACCTCGGCGAGCGTCAGCGACTCCTTGTTCAGATAACCCTGGTAAGCGGGCAGTCCCAGGTTTACATCAAAATACCCGATACCTGCTCGATGCGGATACTGGCCAGTGAGCAACGAAGCACGTGTGGGTGCGCATATCGAGTTATTATAGAATTCACGAAAACGAATTCCTTCCGCGGCAAGCCGGTCAAGGTTCGGCGTTCGGATCTCTGAGCCGTAAGAACCTATATCGGAAAAACCCATATCATCCACCATCATGAGAATGATGTTTGGCTTTTTTTCGTCCTGCTTCTTTTGAGCGTTTATTGCCGTAAAAGCTGACAGCAATAGAATTAGGGTACAAAGTTTTTGCATCGGTGATTAATTAAGAGTTTCTAACTATTTACGCGTTCGCGTTTTTAAAAGAGCAGAACTGAATTTACAAACTTTAAGGTGATAAATGCTTTGTCGTTGACAAGAATCCATCAAGGTTCCACGTAATATTTTGGTTCCATTGGATCCGCAATAGCGACAGTTCTTTATTCGCCTGCTGCTGTTCGGTTATGTTACCGGCCAGCAAGTATGCTGGAAATAAGGTCAAAAGGTCCGTCCGTTATTCCACCATAACGGAGCGGACCTGATCATAAACGCCTTGAATGATCTATTGACCCTTTATCTGCTGCCCAGCGAAATAGACTGTGTTCCTGTTTCAACCACCACAACATTCAGCTTACCATTGAATGGGAAGGTGCCTTTATAACGATCCGACACTTGCGTGATCAGATCGCGGCCCACATTGATCTCATCATTCGTACGAATGTTTGCCTGGGCTTTTACTATAGGTGCCTCAGCCACTTTGATATCATTGATGTACAGCTCGTGTGTTCCAGCAGGGTCAGTTACATTCTTAGCCTCTGTGTAGTTGAGAACATATTTCAGGCTGACTTTACCAGCAGGTACCGGCTTGCCGGACGCCAGGTGGCTCACGGTAATGCCTGCGTTGTTGGTGACCTGAAATTTTCCGTCCTTGATGAAAAGGCTCACCCCGCTGAAACGTCCGCCGACCGCAAACAATACGCCTTCAGTACCTTTGCCTATTTCAGCGTCGGCAGTGATCACGTATGATTTCAGTGGTGTGATCGGGTTGGCTACCCCATACACCTGGGGTGCCTCGGGATAAAACACCGTACGGGTAGCATTGTTGTTGACGTACAGCTTCGTATAATCAAGCTCCTTTTCAGTTCCATCTTTCAAGGGGTAGATATTGTAACGCGCTGCCTCACTGTCAAAAAGCTCCTGGAGCTCTTTCAGCTTTTCAGGATATTTCTCCGCCACATTGAAACGTTCATTGAAGTCCTCGTTCAGGTTATAAAGCTCCCATTTGTCTTTGCTGAAGTCTTCACCTTTCTTATGAAGGGTGCCGGCTTTCCAGCCATCTTTGTAGATGGAGCGTGAGCCCATGATCTCATAGTGCTGAACGGTGTGACGTGACGGCGCATGGGTGTTGTTAATGCTGTACGCAAGGCTGGTGCCTTCAATCCGCTCCTGAGGATAGCCGTTGATCACCGCTGGGATCTGCGCACCGATCAGCTCGACCGTTGTGGGAAGAATATCGATCAGGTGAGCATATTGATCTCTGATCCCTCCTTTCTCTTTAATTCCTTTTGGATAAAATACGATGAGGGGATTCCTGGTTCCGCCTTCGGAGTTAGCATCCTGCTTCCATTGCTTGAAAGGAGTATTGGCTGCCATGGCCCATCCCAACGGATAGTTTGCCCTTGATGCTTCTGTACCTAACTTATCGAGATCCTGCAGGTTCGCCTCAAAACGTTGCTGGTCTGTCCAGCTTGGATCATTGCGATTAATGATCCCGGTTAATGTACCTTCCTTGCTGGCGCCATTGTCGCCCACCGAAACAAAGATCAGGGTATTCTCCAACTGGTTGATCTTTTTCAGATAGTCCACCACGCGGCCGATCTCGTAATCTGTGTGAGAAACAAACCCTGCATAAACTTCCATGAACCGGGCAAACACTTTCTTTTCGTCAACTGAAAGAGAATCCCACGGTTTGATGCCCGCGTTTCTCGGCGGCAATACAGTTCCTTTGGGGACCACGCCAAGCCTGATCTGCTGCTCAAGAACTTTCTCGCGATACTTGTCCCAACCCGAATCGAATTTGCCTTTGTACTTATCAGACCATTCTTTCGCTACCTGGTGTGGCGCGTGGCCGGCGCCGGGCGCGAAATAGAGAAAAAACGGTTTGGCAGCGTCGATCGATTTTTGTTCTGCGATGTAACCGATGGCCTTGTCGGCAATACGTGTGGTGAAATGTTTACCATCCGCTTCGGGCTCTACCTTACGCGTGTCGTCATATACCGTAGGATGCCATTGGTCTGTGGATCCACCGAGGAAACCATAATAGTGATCAAACCCTCTTCCCGTAGGCCACCGGTTGAACGGCCCCAGCGCGGTTGCATCTGATGGCGGCGTCAGGTGCCACTTACCTACGGCATAGGTGTTATAACCATTCTCGCGAAGTATTTCAGCAATGGTTGCTTTTTCGAATGGCATGAATCCATCATAGCCGGGTGCACCGATGGCAGTGTTGGGGAACAGGCCCATGTGAACAGAGTGAGAATTTCTTCCGGTCAGCAATGCAGCACGTGTAGGAGAGCAGATCGCCGTGGTGTGAAAGTTCGTGTAGCGCAGGCCGTTGTTGGCAAGGTTGTCAAGCGTGGGTGTTTCGATCAATCCGCCAAAGGTGCTGACGGCGCCGTAACCGACATCATCAAGCAGGATCCAAACCACATTGGGCGCACCCTGAGGAGCTTTCTTCCTGGCGGGCCACCATTGCTGGGTCTCTGCAAGGTTGCGGCCGGTCTTTCCCTGGTACTGCTGAACAGGGTCGTGTTGGGCAAATACGCTGCCGATCAATCCTCCGCTTATGGCAAGCAGCGAAAGGGCAGTCTTGAAATTTCTGTAAAGGATCATGGCACTTGGTTTTAAATATTAAAGAATGTTCTGGTAATTCTATTTTTCACTTCCACAGATCGTTCTGCTCGAGCAGCAGGTTGTTATCCAATTCGATCTGGGGTATCGGAAACCACCGGTTCCTGTCCACCGCGTTGATCTTGCCGGCAGCATGAAGCTTCTGAACGAACGAAGGATTTCCGGCTGCGTCACGTTGCCTGATGAGATCGAACCAGCGCTGATACTCATAGAACAGCTCGAGCTGTCGTTCGAGGTAAACTGCTTCCCGAAACTGATCTTGTGAGAGTCCCGGTGTGAGATCCGGAAGCCCGGCCCTGCTTCGCACCCTGTTGATGGACTTATAAGCTTTCGCTGTAGGACCATTGGCTTCGTTCTCAGCTTCTGCGTGGATTAGCAACAGCTCTGCGTAGCGAAGCAGCGTTACATTGGTTGCCGCCTCTGACGGAACCGCTACGAAGGCCGTTGGGTCAAAACACTTATTGATGTATGGAATGGAGTCTCCCGGGTAAGCGGGGTTCGCAAGGGGTGTTCCGAACTTCGCTCCTGTTCTTGGGTTCACAAAAAGTGTCGCAAAGGTGACTTTTTTTCTTTTGTCGTTAGGCTGATAAAGTTTGTAAGTGCTGAATGACTTATCCGTGCCCTTCGTATAAAAATTCACCTGGTCGGCATAGGTTCCTATCACACCAAAGCTTGAAGGGAACCGGGGAAGTGTGCGTGGAAAATCATTCCGGCCCTGTGACTGAAATCCCGTAAGGAACTGCGCCGAAAAAATGTGCTCCTCGTTATTCTTGTAAGCAGGTAAAAACACGTGAGCATAATCAGCGCGGAGATTGTAGTTGTAGGATCCGGTACCACCATCGGCATGTGATAATACCTCCTCTGCCTTGTTCACGGCATCCTGGTAGTGTGAGGTGATCCTCAAAGGAAACGAGGCCTTGGTCAGGTATACTTTGGCAAGAAGGGCTTTGGCCGCCCCGGCCGTTGCTCTTCCGATGTCGCCGCCCGCATACGAAGCAGGCAAAACAGCCGCGGCTTCGGTCAGATCCTGTTCTATCTGCGCGTAGACTTCTGCCGTTGAAGATTTCGCGATGTAATAATCAGTAGCTTTAACATAGTTTTGATTTTTTGTGATCAGCGGAACATCGCCCCACAACCTCACGATGTTAAAATAAATAAAAGCCCTGTTGAATTTTGCTTCGCCTATGTATCGGTTTTTAAGCGCCGTGTTACTTCCAAAGTCAATACCCGGAATTTTGTCGATCGCTACATTCGCCTTCCTGACACCCGCGTAGTGCTGCTGCCAGTTCTCATAAAAGGTACGGTTGGTAGAAGAGTGATTGTGTACTGACAGCGACCTCACATCAGCGTTGGTCGCACCAGGGCCCGGGTATTGTTCGTCCGTAGCAAACTCCATCCCCACCTGAAGCAGTGAATTGTAAGGAGATTGTCCTGATCCGGTTGAGCCGCCTGCATTGTAGAAAAAGTAGGTGGCATTCACAGCCGTCAACGCATCGGCTGGTGTTTTATAATATTGGTCTTCTGAAATGGCCGACTTCGGTTCTTCTGCCAGGAAATCGCTGCATGAAACAGCCACCGATGAAAGGATGGCGAACAAAATGTATCTGAAATTTTTCATGATTCCGTGTGTTAAGATTTTACCAGTTAGAATGACAATTGAACACCGCCCTGAATGGATTTATTGTTCGGGTAAACACCGTTGTCCACACCGCGGCTGATCAGCTCCTGCCCGTTCCGGCTCGCCTCCGGATCGTAGCCGGTATAATCTGTAAGAGTCCAGTAATTCTGAGCAGACACATAGAACCTGAGCGACTTGATGCCGAGCTTGGAAGTCAGCGTTTGCGGAATGGTGTATCCTAAAGAAACATTTTTCAATCGCAGGTAAGAGGCATCTTCTATGAACCGGTCAGCCAGGGTAATTGCCGGGTCCTGGTATGCAGCTTTCACATCGGTATTTGTATTTCCGGGGTCATCCGCTCCACGCGTGCCGGGCACCCGGTATGCATCCGCTGCAGCCTTGGCGCCATTACCCGCTCCGTTGTTCAGCTCGAGCTGCGCGCGGTTTTGATTGTATAACTTGCCGCCGATGGAAGCCTGGAAGAACACAGCAAGGTCAAAACCTTTGTAGGCGAATGTGTTGGTCAGGCCTACATTGACACCAGGTTCATTGGCGATCACCACGCGGTCTCCCGCCTGCGTAATCACGCCATCGACGAGGATGTCTTTATATTTCTGAGCACCAACACCTTTGAAGGCCTGTGGTGTCAGGGCATTCGGGCCTTCTTCTCCCGGCTGTATCAATCCATCGGTTTTATATACAATGAATGAGCCCAATGGCTTGCCCACTTCAATCACGGAAGGCGCGTTGGTATTGGGAACAATTCGCGTTACACCGTTGCCCAGATCCAGCACCTCGTTGTGATTGGTGGAAAAGACCAGGATCGTATTCCATCTGAATGCGCCTACTGCATTCTGTGTGTTGAAGCTTACTTCAAGTCCCCGGTTAGCAACGGCACCGAGGTTCTGGTACACCGCCGCCTGCTGACCGGAGTTTACGTTACCCCCCACCGCCAGGCCTGAAGTTCCGGGTACGATAGCATTCAATAAAAGGTCGGTGGTCTTCTTGTAGTAGTAATCAACCACAATGTTCACACGGTTATCGAGCACGCCGATGTCGGCGCCAATGTCGACCTGTACAGTCTTTTCCCAGCCAAGATCAGGGTTGGCCACGTTTGTGGGAGCGTATCCTGACACGGTTTGATTGTTGAAGTTGTACCGGAAGTAGCTCAGCTGTGATAGTGAAGAATACGGAGGAATGGATTGATTGCCGGTGATGCCTACACTTGCCCGGAGCTTGAGGAATGTAACGGGCTGTACACTTTTCAGGAAATCTTCTTCGTGCACATTCCAGCCCACTGCCGCCGAAGGGAAATAACCCCACTTGTTTTGCGTGCCGAAACGTGAAGAGCCATCCGAACGGATCGTGAGCGTGAGCA
This sequence comes from Chryseosolibacter histidinae, assembly GCF_018598225.1. Classification (GTDB taxonomy): domain Bacteria; phylum Bacteroidota; class Bacteroidia; order Cytophagales; family Cyclobacteriaceae; genus Chryseosolibacter; species Chryseosolibacter histidini. The sequence goes on from NZ_JAHESF010000009.1 coordinate 105,393, forward strand.
AATATTTGTCTTTCAAACTGTAGTTAACCCGGGCAAGCCATGAGGCCAAAGACCATTGGCTGTAGGAAGAAGACGGAGAACCCGGTGTGACGGCGGTGCCCAGGTTGTTATAGTCAAAAAAATCGGACGAAAAATTACTGGCCGTTGCCACCACACTCTCCGTTGTAGAGCGTTGTGCGGTGAAGCCGGCAACAGCATTCACAACATGGATCTGGTTGAAAGTATTGGAATAGTTGATGGTGTTTTCGTTGAGCCAGTTGAAAGTATTGATGCTTCCAACCGTAGCCGTTCCTTTTGAAGCCAGGCCTTCCTGCGTCGAGTTGGGCAGGTAACGGTTTTGTTTGTTGATCACCACATCTGTTCCGAACAACACCTTTGCGCTGAGGTGCTCGTTGATCTTATACTCTCCGGAGATGTTTGCCAGCAACCGGCTTGTGCGGGTTTCGTTGATCTGGTTGTACAGCGAGTTGATCGGATTGGCCAGCGCCTGATCAAGGCCGGAGATCACCAGGAACGTTCCATCGTTGTTATATACGGGAAGCGACGCGGGCGACTGAAGTAAATTCGGGATGATCGCATCGGGGGCCACTTTTGCAGCAATGTTGCTGGCGTTGACATAAGAAAGGATCCTGAACCTGTCATTGAATTCATGGTCGATATTGAATCTCCCGGAATACCGGGTGAAGCCGGTGTTCTTGATCACGCCGTCCTGGTCGAAGTAATTTCCCGAAAAAGCCAGTTTGGTTTTTTCGTTTCCAGACAAGAACGACAGGCTGTGGCTTTGAATGGCAGCTTGCGTGAAGGCTTCTTTCTGCCAGTCTGTTCCGGTGCCCAGCGTATCGAGGGTATAACCTCCGGCTTCCGCAGCCGCGAGATAAGCTTTGTTGGCAGATTTTAAATTGGCGACAGCTGTTGCGCTGGTGTTGAACGCGGCATCTTTTCTGAGCTGCCACCATTCGCCCGCCGTCAGCAATGGCAGGGTTCTTACCACCTCCTGCACGCCGTAATATCCGTCGTAGTGAATGGAAGATCCCTCCGAAGTTCCTTTTTTGGTTGTGATCAGGATCACACCGTTAGCTCCGCGCGAACCGTAAATGGCAGTAGCCGAAGCATCTTTGAGCACATCGACCGATTCGATGTCGGCTGAGTTGAGCGACGAAAGCGGATTGATCTTCGGGCCGTTGGTAACACCTGCATCCACAAGGCCGTAATCATTGTTGATCGGGAAACCATCGATCACATATAACGGGTCGCTGGAGGCCGTAATAGAGTTACTGCCCCTGATCTGCACGCTAACACCGCCACCGGGTTGTCCGGATGTTTGGGTTACAATAGCGCCAGCCACAGCGCCCTGAAGCAGCCGCTCCACCGAAGCAACGGGCTGCGATCTCAGCTCTGCAGGTATTGACGAAACCGAACCGGTAATGTCTTTTCTTTTTTGCTCGCCATAACCGATCACAACAACTTCATCGAGCACGTTGTCGCCATTCAAAGAGACTTCTATTGTCTCTTCGGTCACCTCATAAACCTCTACCTCCTGGGTTTTAAATCCGGTCAGGCTGACAACAACGCTGAACGGCAATTCTTTTCGCGCCTGAATGCTGAACTCCCCGTTGACATCGGAAGAGGCATACACATTGGTGCCTTTGATCAGGATGGTAGCGCCAGGCAAGGGCTCTCCCGAATCATCCTTGATCACACCCTTTACAACCTCCTGGGCATACGCATGTTGAATAATGGTCGCAAAAACGACAATCAGTAAAATTCTTTTCATTTGTGGGCTCCTTAAAATTTAGTTTGATCTTCTATTCGAATTAAAATCACATCGCACGACCGGGCGATGCATCGCTTACATCGGCCTCCGGCAGCTTTCGGGAAGGCCTTGACTCGCCATGAGAACAGATCGTTGGTCAACCGTTAGCGCCATAAAATTTAAATCCAGTGATAGATGAATCGATCGCTTAAACGCTCAGGTCTTACGTGAGCACATGGAGTAACCTGTGGTGGAGGCAGGACGCCAGAAATTCTTTGAGCTTACGCTCTCCTAAATCTCAATGGTGGAAATCCGGTGGAATGAACCTATTGAATAAGTAAAATCTGGTGGGAGATCTTAAAGTCTACTTATTCGATAGACAAATGTAAATACCTGTTCGACACACTTGCAAACTTCCGGTTCTAAAAAGTTTTCGAGCCGTATGTAAAATGCTGTGGAAGAGCACTTTCAATCGTCGCCGGCGCCTGAAAAAAAATTCCGGATGACTTCCCGTTTAACTTGTTTAAAACAAAACTGCAGGTCGGCTTTGTTCATTTTAATGTGAGTCGTGGGCAGGTTGGATGCCCATAAAATCCATCGCCTTAAAAAAAATTTCGGCCAGGAAAAATTGAGTTTAGAGTTCCTGCATTATATTTGTCTATCGATTTAGTAGATATTAATCTCCACCATTGATATCCCGGAAAATCTTTTCCATGCGCGTATCAAATGGTTGCCTCTCAAAAATCCAATTGTTTGCTCCGTAGAAAAGGCTTTCGCTGTTGAAAGTGCAGTGCGTCGTGCTTGTCTCGGAAAAAAAACGGATCCGCTGCCCATCACCAGATCGATCAGGAAATGAATCATGCATCGCTTCCAATCCCGCAAGGGAGGTATCATGATCAAGATCTCCTTTGAAGAAGGAATTTAACCATTACAACCATGAAAAGATATACCATTATCGGTCTTCTGATGCTGATCACGATCGCAGCATCGGCACAACCCTCCGGCAACGGTGTGGTTAAGGTACGGGGTACGCGGCTTACGTATCCGCTGGTGCGGAAATGGATCGCGGAATTCAATAAGCAATATCCCGGCATTAAAGTAACCATTGCGCAGAATGCACCGGCAGACAGCATCGACCTGAATTTCGCTGCCCACAGCATTGTGGAGGGCGACCTGAAAGATCACCAGGCATCCGTTGCTGTAACACGTTATGTTCAGTTACCCATTGCCAACAGCAACCATCCCGGTTTAAAAGAAATGCAGGCCCGGGGTTTTCAGCAATCCGATTTTGATAATCTGTTCTTTTCAACAAGCAATACAGCAACCTTTGGCGCTGCGCAATCTCCGATAACGATCTATACCCGTGAACGGCCTGCGTGCGCTGCCATCACTTTTGCAAGACATTTCGGCAACGATCCGAAAGCGATCCAGGGCGTGGGCGTGAAAGGTGACGACCAGGACCTTGCCAAAGCCGTGAAGAACGATGTTAACGGAATTTCCTTCAATAACCTGGGGTTCATTTATGATGTGACCTCCAGAAAAATTGCAGAGGGCCTTGCGGTCATTCCCCTGGACCTGAATGAGAACGGGATCATTGAGAAAGAAGAACAGGCCTACAGCACACTGGATGAGGTGATCGCTTTCGTTGAAAAAACGAACCACCGGAAGTTTGTAGCCGAAAACGTCAACGTGATCTTCAATAAAGCAACACCCAATACCGCAGCAGGCACTTTCTTAAGTTGGGTTTTAACCAACGGCCAAAGCTTCAATCATGACTCCGGTTTTTTGAACCTCGATGAAAAACTGCTCACAACGCAAAGGGAGATCATCGCCGGCGTGTTCAAAACATCCACCCAGGCGTGTGAAGGGGTCGATGCATTAATGAAGCAACGGAAGCAGGAACAAGTGGCCAAGCCAAAAAGAAATGACACAAGAAAATAAGATTATAGTTAAATCAATCGGAAACAATATGAACCGGAAATCGATTGTCAGTCTTATCGCGATCCTCCTTGGAGGAGCCTCACTGCTCTCCTATCAGCTGGCTTCTGTGAAAAGTGAAATGGTTGCTGTACGGGGAAATACGCTGCACACCCTTGATCCCATCACCAAGGCAAACAAGGTAGTGGAAGTAAAAAACTTTCTCATCGACAGGAACCTGGTTACCGTAGCCGATTTCGAAACCTTTGTGATAGCAACCGGCTATCGTACCGAGGCAGAAAAATTCGGGAACGCCGCTGTATTCGACAAGGTCACCAAACAATGGGCGCTGGTTGACGGCGCTGATTTCCGTTTTCCACTGGGGCGTAACCATCCGAAGGCAGGCCCTGATCATCCCGCAACGCAGGTGTCGTGGAACGATGCGGCTGCCTATGCAAAATGGAAAGGCAAACGACTTCCTACACAATGGGAATGGGAGCTTGCCGCAAAAAACGGTGTGCAAACAAACGAGCAATATTCCTGGGGAAAAGACCTGGTGGTAAATGGAAAATATAAAGCCAACACGTGGCAGGGAAGCTTTCCTTTTTATAACACCGTGGAAGACGGATACGAGTACACGTCGCCTGTTGGTGCTTTTGGAGAAAACAAGATCGGGTTAACCGACATGGGTGGCAACGTTTGGCAATGGTGCGCAGACGACATCGAGCCCACCGGCCGCGATAAAGAGATCGACCCGGCTATGCGCAAAGTAACGCGGGGAGGTTCGTTCCTCTGTGACCCGATGGTATGTCACGGCTTCGTGGTAACGGGCAGATCGTCTTCAACACCCGAATCATCGTTGATGCATACCGGTTTCAGGTGTGCCAAAAATTATTGAACTGTTATAAACGCGCAATTAAAAAAAACACGGAGTCCTATGATATTGGAAGTGCAAAAAAAACGAAAGTTCCTGATTTACATCCTGACCATTGCATTGCTGATGGGGTGCAAAGAAAAGCGCGATACCCTGCTTCGCGAAGGAGTATGGCGGGGAGAATTTTTATTTCACGAAGAAAAGGTGCCCTTTTTGTTTGAAGTGTCCAGGGAACTATCCGGTCCGTTGAACATCGATTTCATTAATGGAACGGAGCATGCAAGGTACACTGGTGTGACCATAGAAAGAGACTCCATTGTGATACCGCTCGACCTGTATGACAGTTACCTCATTGGTCTTTCAGATGGCCAATTCCTGAAGGGCTACTATCGCAGGAATAATTCGCCGGCCCGTGCTATTCCTTTCGAAGCCAGTTACGGCAAAACCCATCGGTTTGAAGTCACCGGAGATAAGACATCCGTTGACCTGTCCGGTTCGTGGGATGTAGCGATCACAAACGAAAGCGATACGTCTGCTGATCACACGGTGGGGCTCTTCGAGCAACGCAACGGTCAGCTTACCGGAACGATCATGACCATCACCGGAGATTACCGGTACCTTGCCGGAGAGGTAGACAAAAATCAAATACTGCTTTCGGGGTTCAGCGGGTCTTCACCAAGGTTGATCAAGGCTACGCTCATTGATGAAAATAACTTTGAAGGAGAACTGATCGGATTCACCAGCCGCAGCAAGCTCACGGGCAAACGGAACAGTGCGGCAAAGCTACCGGATGCTTACAAGCTGACGTACCTCAAAGACAGTGTTCAGAAATTCAACTTTACATTCCCCGACCTCAACGGCAAACCGGTGTCTCTGACGGACGGCAAATACAGGGACAAAGTGGTGATCGTTACGATCCTGGGAAGCTGGTGTCCGAACTGTATTGATGAAACTGCCTTTCTTGCTTCCTGGTACAAAGAAAACAGCGATCGTGGTGTTGAGATCATTGGTCTTGCCTTTGAGCGAAAAGATGACCTCGCCTTTGCAAAGGAACGGCTTGGTACACTGATCAGCCGGTTTGACGTAAAGTATGACATCCTCTTTGCGGGCAAGGCAGATAAAAAAGTGGCTTCAGAAAAACTTCCCCAACTCAATGCTGTTCTCTCCTTTCCAACCACCATCCTGATCGATAAAAAAGGAAAGGTCAGAAAGATCCACACCGGTTTCACAGGCCCTGCCACCGGAAAATATTATGAAAGCTTCAAAGAAGAATTTGCAGATGAGATCACCAACCTGCTGAATGAGGCTGGCTCGATTTAGTGAGAGGCAATAAGCCTGAAAACAGGGTAATAAAGCGACAAGCCTGTAAAAACTCCGGTTGGGGAATTTTACAGGCTTGTCTGTTATTGGTAGTCCGTACGGGAATCGAACCCGTGTTACCAGAATGAAAATCTGGTGTCCTAACCCCTAGACGAACGGACCGTTTGCTAAAGGAGGTGCAAATATAGACCTGAGAAACAGATTTGCAAACCGGTGCGGTAATTTTTTTCTGAAAGCTGATGTTATTTCATTGGTTTTGGCCATCCGGTCTTTTATTTTTGGCACCTGTCTGCCGCGATGGTCATCAAGGCAGGAGCTTCATCATTAAACACTTATAACAACCATGACTAAAATAGGAATCAATGGATTTGGCCGCATCGGCCGCCTGGCATTCAGAGCTGCCGTAAACCGTAAAGATATCGAGATCGTCGGCATCAACGACATTGTAGAGCCCGACTACATGGCCTACATGCTGAAATACGATTCAACCCATGGAAAATTTGATGGCACCGTTGAGGTTAAAGACAAGAATCTCATCGTGAATGGAAAAAAGATCCGCGTAACAGCTGAAAAAGATCCCGCGAACCTGAAATGGTCTGAAGTCAGTGCCGAGATCGTGATCGAATCAACCGGCCTATTCCTCACCCAGGCTGATGCCCAGAAGCATATTGCCGCCGGTGCTAAAAAAGTGGTACTCTCCGCTCCTGCCAAAGACGATACGCCAACGTTTGTAATGGGCGTTAACCATAAAAAACTGACCGCGCAGCATACCATCGTATCCAACGCTTCATGTACCACCAACTGCCTGGCTCCCCTGGCCAAGGTGCTGAACGATAAGTTCGGTATCGTGGAAGGATTGATGAGCACCGTACACGCTGTTACGGCAACACAGAAAACTGTTGACGGTCCTTCAGCAAAAGACTGGCGCGGTGGCCGTGGCGGATACCAGAACATTATCCCGTCTTCAACCGGTGCAGCCAAAGCGGTGGCGCTGGTGATCCCCGAACTGAAGGGTAAACTGACAGGTATGTCGTTCCGCGTTCCCGTGGCTGACGTATCGGTAGTCGACCTTACCGTAAGGCTACAAAAAGCGGCAAGCTACGAAGACATCAAAAAGGCGATGAAAGAAGCTTCTGAAGGCGAGCTGAAAGGTATCCTCGGCTATACTGAAGACGAAGTTGTATCACAGGATTTCCTCGGCGACGCCCGCACTTCTATCTTCGATGCCAAAGCAGGTATCGCCCTGAATGACAACTTTGTAAAAGTGGTTTCATGGTACGATAACGAATGGGGTTATTCCAACAAGCTGATCGACCTTGTTCAGGAACTGGCCAAATTGTAATCAACAACCGATATTTTATGAAAAATGCCGTGTACAGCGGCATTTTTCGTTTTATGGCATAAAGATTTAGACCTTTTTACGTTAAGCAAGGAGCAATTCCGGCCGCGAAAACGTTTCATATAAAGGTATAAGGTCCATGCAGGATTTCTACGAGGTCTTGGGAATCGATAAAAGTGCCAGCCAGACGCAGATCAAGGCAGCGTATAAACGCATGGCCATGCGCTACCACCCTGATCACAATCCCGGCGACAAGCACGCAGAAGAGGTCTTTAAACTGATCAACGAAGCTTATCACACACTTTCCAATGCGGAGAAAAAACTGCGTTATGACTCCCGCTTTTATTGGGTAAAAGAAGAATACGATGACGCTTACTGGCAGGAAGTAAAACGCCGCCGTTATCAGCAATGGAAACAGTCGCAGGAGAACCGTTACCGGATCGATAAGAATTATTTCAAGATCCAGGGCCTGGCTTTCCTCGTTTTCCTCATCATTGCCGGCTTCTGTTTCGGCATCATCCACACAGCGCATTATTATGTGGAGCGCAAGTACCGCGAAAAATGGAACACCAACAGCCAGTTGCTGAAACAGGTGAATGGATTATTCGGCGCCGACCGGTTTGACGATGCTTTCTCCATGATCAGTGTGCTGGAAGAGAAAGACCCGCTCGAGTATCGCTTCGGATTTGCCCGCGACAGCCTCGTTACCGCCCTGCGCCAGCGGGCCGATGTGGAGTTCAAGCAGCATGATTTCTCCGCCGCCGTCACACATTACATGGTGCTGAAAAAGCATGAGCATCCTGTCCGTTTCGAAACGTTGGAAAACATTTCGCTCTGCCAGTATTACCTGGGCAACTACAAGGAGTCGCTTCAGGCTTTGAAACATCTGCACCTACAGCAACCTGAAAATATCAACCTGATCTACCAGATCGGCCAGATCAACCTTCAGAAACTGGACAACCCGGAGGAAGCTGCGTACTATTTTACACTCGGCAAAAAAGAGTTCAAGGAGAAGCTGTCGCGGATCTACGGCGAGGCTTTTGAGGTGGTGATAGACCCTGCCGACATACCCGATGTATATTACAGCATTTTTCACGCCCGCGCCGTTACCAACCTCAGGCTGAAGAACTACAAGGAAGCGGTGACGGACTGCAACTGGGCTATTTTTTTAAGGCCCTTCGAAGGCGAGCCCTACCTGATGCGCGCCGATGCCCGGATCAGGCTGAAAACATACCGCGAGGTGTGTGATGACCTGACGCACGCCCTGCAGCTCGGCATGGTGCAGGCCGGCCCCATGAAGCAGAAGTACTGTCGAAAATAAGAGGTTTAAAGTTTCAAGTTTCAAGTTTAAAGTTAGAGACTCCAACTTTAAACCTTAAACCTTCAACTTTAAACCCAAAAAACCGGCAGCAGGTAAGTTTATGGCCCTGATCACACCTTTATACTCACAAAAAATAATCTAACTTAGCTTTTCCTGAATACGTATGTTCAGGCTAAACAAGGAGCCCAAACACGTTTTACCATGACAGACCTCAGCAAAGAGCAGGCGCATTCCGTTAAAAAAAGCTACCTCAATATCCTTGCACTTTTTCTGGGACAGGAGAAGCTCGAAAGCAGATACCTGAGGTGCCTCCTGAAATGGGGGTTCCAGTTGCGCCTTAACCCTGACGACCTCAAACAGGCCAACATCGATATTTCTCACCTTCAGTTCTCGCATCCGGAAGAAAAAATGCAGAAGCTCGAAGACATTTATCACCTCGTGTACATGATCTACCTCGACAAGGTTGTGGAAGATGTGGAGCTGGAAGTTGCCGTGATCTACGCCGAAAAACTCGGCTTCAGGGCATCGGTGGTCAGCGAGCTGTTCAAGTCCATTGCCACCGCGGCCTACGACCAACGCAAGCCCCGCGATGTGAAGCAGGAAGTGATGGACTTTATGAAGCTTCATGAAGCTTGAAGAAGGAGCCAGAAGCCAGGAGCAAGGAGTCAGGAGGGTGTAGTCTTCGATCAGAAAACGGACTTCGTGCTTCGTCAATCGTACTTCGCAGCCATCGTGCCGTGGATCGTCGACTGTGGACCGTGGACCAAGAAACATCGTTATGAAAACACGCCAATATTTCCTGCTGCTGATCCTGTTCATAGGCAGCGCTTCCAACGCATTTTCCCAGCATACCGAGCTCAACACGTGCATCGATCAATGGCACCAGGCTGCGGCGACTGCCAACAGCAAAGTGTTTTTCGGAAGCATGGCAGAGAACAGCATCTATATTGGCACCGATGCAAAGGAGCGTTGGACAAAAGCCGGGTTTATTACTTTTGCCAAACCGTATTTCGATGCCGGCAAAGCCTGGGATTTTAAACCTTATGACCGCGACCTCCACGTTTCCCCTGATGGCCGTTATGTATGGTTTTCTGAGCTTTTAACAACCTGGATGGGTGTGTGCCGGGGTTCGGGTGTGTTGCGAAAAACCACTTCCGGCTGGACCATTGAGCAATACCACCTGTCGGTTACTGTACCCAACGAGATCATAAAGGATTTTATTACACTCGTCGACCAATTCAGCAAGCCGCAGAAATGATTTTTACGGCAGCCATGCCGTTGACGCCGCATTCATCCATTACCCTTGTTTTAGACACCGATGTAGGTTTTTGCCATGATTTGGGTGGAACCAACCCCCTGCGTGTGCGATCTTTACTTCCGTAACCACTACACGTATGCCCAGGATGGATAGACTGGACTTTAAGGAAATTGCCAATGCGCGAATTTCTGGTCGGATCAAGCAGGCCGTTGTGCTGTTGTTAACCATTATCATCGGCATACTCATTTCTATTTCCGTGAGCTCGTGATCATGTTTTGTAAAATTTTAGGATAAGTTAAAGGTTAAATTAGTTTCGAAACCCCGGCATCTACCGGGGTTTTTCGTTTTTCAAGGCGCGAGTAAAAAGTACGAGGTACGAAGTACGGAATACCGGTACGCAGCAAACGTACCTCGTATTTCGTACCTCGTATTTCGTCCCTACCTTTGCAGGATGGATTTCAGCACAGACATCTTCCTCAACAACCTTGCGCAAACTTCGCCCGCTCCTTTCCTGCTCCCGATCGAACGCGCCGAGGGCATTTACCTTTATACACCTGATGGCAAACGATACACGGACCTGATCTCGGGCATCGGTGTAAGCGCTATCGGGCACCGGCATCCGAGGGTGGTGCAGGCCATTAAAGACCAGCTTGACAAACACCTGCACGTGATGGTGTACGGAGAATACATCCAGTCGGCATCCAACCTGCTGGCGAAGAAGCTGGCGGAAGTACTTCCCCCTTCATTGAACTGCAGCTATTTTGTAAACTCCGGCACCGAAGCCAACGAGGGGGCCCTGAAGCTCGCCAAACGGGTTACCGGGCGCCGCGAGATCATCTCCTGCAGGAAGTCTTACCATGGCAGCACCCACGGTTCCCTGAGCGTATCGGGCAACGAAGTGAAGAAATCCGCTTTCCGGCCCCTGCTCCCTGGCGTAAGGTTCATGGAGTTCGGCAACCTGGCTGACCTGCACATGATCTCGGAAAAGACCGCCTGCGTGATCATGGAAACCATCCAGGGCGACGCAGGGGTGCGCATCCCTTCCAAACAATACCTGCAGGCGGTACGAAAGAAATGCAGCGACACAGGCACGATTCTTATCCTGGATGAGATCCAGTGCGGGATGGGAAGAACAGGGAAGCTGTTTGCCTTCGAGCACTTTGACATTGTGCCGGACATTCTCACGGTGGCGAAGGCTTTCGGAGGTGGCCTGCCCATCGGGGCTTTTATAGCGGATAAAAAATTGATGGAGACACTCACCTACGAGCCCATGCTCGGACACATCACTACCTTCGGCGGCAATCCGGTATGCTGTGCTTCGGCGTTGGCAACCCTGAACGTGATCCTCGATGAGCACCTTGTAGACGAAGTGGAAAGAAAAGGACAATTGTTTGAACGTTATCTCAAACATGAGTCCATCAAAGAGGTCCGGAGGATAGGCTTGTTGTTCGCCGTCGACTTCGATACAGCAGACCGCGTCTCGGCCATCGTGAACGAAGCCAAGGCCGGTGGTGTGATCTGTTACTGGTTCCTGTCTCATCCCTACAGCTTCCGCATCGCCCCTCCGCTCACCATAACAGATGACCAGATCAGGGAGTCGTGTGAGGTGATTGTGAGAGCGATTGAGAAAACCAGTTGACAATTGACAAATAAACAATTGACAATGCCGGGGATCAATTCGAACAGAACCATATTATCGACGCTTGCACTGTTTTTTGTCAACTGCCCTTTGTCAACTGTCAATTGATTCCATAACTTCGAAACATGACAAAACCTTTCGACCGGCTCGGATACATTTACAAACTGATGGTGGTGATCGCGCTCTCCATAACGGCTGTGATCCTTTGCCGCGATATTGTGATCCCGCTGGCGTTCGCTGCCTTTCTCTCGGTCGTCATGCTGCCCATCATCAAACGCATCGAGCGGAGAACGAACCTTACGCTGGCCGTGACCATTACGCTGGTGGGAACCGTGGTGGTGCTGGGATTGCTGGGGTGGCTGCTGGTACAGCAGATCATCAACCTGGCCAATGACCTGCCCAACCTCGAATCGAAGTTCGACAGGTTCATCCAGCAGGCCAGCAGCCTCCTGAAAGAATTCAACATCCAGCCTTCGGAGCAAAACCAGATGGCCAAAGACCTGGCGAAAAGTGTCAGCGGGTACGTGGGCGCTTTCCTGCTGACCACCACCAATACGATATCAACCTTCATCCAGATCCCGATCTATCTTTTCCTGCTGCTCATCTACCGCGAGAAGTTCAGGCAATTCTTCATCAGCCTGCTGCCGGCAAATCAAGAGGAGATGGCCTGGAAAAAAGATATCGAAAATGTGATGCAGGGTTACATCTCAGGACTGATGCTGGTAACGCTCATTGTGGCTACCCTGAACACCATCGGCCTGCTGTGCCTGGGCATCGACCATGCTATTTTCTTTGGTATACTTTCAGGTGTGCTCACCATTATCCCCTACGTAGGTATTTTTATCGGCGCCCTGCTTCCGGTGCTCATGGCGCTCATCACCAAAGACAGCGCCTGGTATGCTGTTGGGGTGGTGATCGTTTTCACCGTTGTTCAATTCCTTGAAGGCAACTTTATCACACCCCGCATCACCGGCTCCAAGGTCAGCATCAACGCGCTGGCAGCCATCATCGCCCTGCTCATCGGCGGCAAGATCCTCGGCATCGCAGGTATGATCTTGGCAGTGCCTACCATCGGCGTGCTCAAGATCGTGATCGCCTACTCCCACCGCCTGAAACCTTTTGTGATCCTGCTCGGCGACGACAATCCCGAAGACAAGCAGCGAGACCCAACAGAGCACACCCCGCCTGTCGAGGACTTGAAGCGGGAGGTGTTTGTGAAGGAAGTGGAGGCTGAGTCCACAGACCAGGGTCCACAGTCCACAGCCAAGTAGTGTGAAGCTAACAGCCAGTGCTTCGATTTCGATAGCTATCGGGAGTGCGAGCGAAGGATCCTCCGAACGTTACTGCGTATTTATTCGAACATCTGTCTTACCGTGAGCACTTTGCCACAATGGGATTCCTCACTCCGCGCATGCCTGCTCACATTCCCCGTTCTGAATGACTGATCAAAAAAAACTCGGCCGTGGACCGTCGACTGTCGACCGTGGACTTTTCAGAGCTTCTCTACTACCAAATTGTGATTGGTATAAATGCAGATATCCGCCGCGATATTCAGGCTCTCCCGCACGATCTCTTCGGCCGACAGGTGGGGTGCATGTTTCTTCAGCGCCAGGGCGGCAGACTGTGCGTACATGGCGCCAGAGCCAATAGCCGCCACGTGATGATCGGGCTCCAGCACATCGCCAGTGCCCGATAACACCAGCAGCTCGTCTTTGCTCACCGTGATGAGCATGGCTTCGAGCCTTCTCAGGAACCGGTCCATACGCCAGTCTTTGGCCAGCTCGATGGCAGCGCGCTTCATGTTACCGCCGTAGCTGTTGAGCTTTTCCTCAAACCGTTCAATGAGTGTAAAGGCATCAGCGGTGGAGCCCGCAAACCCCGCCAGCACTTTGCCCTCATAGAGCTTCCGGATCTTTTTCACATTACTCTTGGCAACGTAATTACCCATGGTGGCCTGTCCGTCGCCACCGATGGCAACCTGGCCATTGTGCATCACAGCGATGATGGTTGTTGCGTGTATCTTTTCCATTGTGCAGTTCTTAAGCAGGTATACAATCTCCGTCTGTGGTTACAGACGGCTGCACAATGTATAATATTTTAATACCATACACTATTGCTCAGAACTGAAATATACGGGTGCCCGGCCTGCGCCGACAGCTTCTTTTGCAAGGCCGTCAGGTCAAGGTCTTTGTAGTGAAGCGCCGCCAGGTTCACCAGCGACAGAAAGGTATCCCATTCAAAAGCGTCGATCTGCTCGTGTGTCCATTTTTTTTCTCCCGAAGCGTAAGGCACCATCCAAAGAAAAGCTTCTTTCAGACTTTTGCCGGTGGGAGTCTCGTAGTTCCAGAGGTCAACCCCTACCCTGTCGCCAAGGATGGCCAGCGCAAAGAAACCTTTGAGGTTCATCATGCAGTAGTTGGCAGACCGGGTGCGGGCAAGCTCATGCGGCTGACTTCCATCGGCAGCAAGCTGGCTCTCGATGCGCGGCAATGTCTGGTTCTGCAGTATGTCTTTTGCGAGCTTCTCATTGCCGGTGAACAGGGCGATGGTGGCCATCTGAAGATCGTAGTAAGTGCCGTGATTGTTGTGCTCGTCAGCTTCGTCTTTGCCGAGGTCGCTGCTCTGGGCCCACTGCAGAAAGTCGCTGAACCATTGCTGAAGGGCTTTGTGATCGGACTCGGGCCACGCTGCCGAACCCTCGATCAGCTGAACGCCATCAATGATATCCACAAAACATTTTGTATCGATCAGGCCGATGCCGCGTCCCTCCGTAATGCCGGGAATGGCCTGGCCGTATTTGAGATGTGGATTCATTTTGGTGGCGGCGTCCAGGAACCACACCCTTAAGAGCTTTGCAGCATGGGCCGCGTATTTTTTCTCGCCCGTGAAATAAAACGCTATGCCCAGCAGCTTTACGTCATGGCCCAGGGCTTTGGCATCGTCGGCATCTTTTACCTTGTGGCGTTCGGGATTGGTTTGCCCGTCTCTGCGGATGTAGGGCAATCCATCGGGTTTGGTGGTATCAGGCCACCAGTACGGCCCCACGCTCATGTAGTCGTGCTTGTCGCCACTGGGCGGGAGCTTCTCCTTGTTTGTCACGGAATACGGGCCTTTGTTACAAGCCTCGTCCGCCGCCTTTACCAGTGCTGTTTTCGCCTTGATCAGCTCAGCGTCACCTTTCGCGATCCGGTCTTTGCTGTTTTTCAGGAATGCGCGATCAATTAAAAAAGTATTAGGCTGAGCAGGCTGCGATTGTACCGTTGAAGCAAGCAGGAACAGGATGACAATCGTCATCAATGGTCTCAAAGAAATAAAGGGGATTGCCATGCGATATGTTTTCCGGATAGTCTGCGTAAATGACGTATAAAGAGGGGAAAACCCTTAGCATTTCGAAGTGCTTACAAACCGTCCAAAATATTTTCCTGCAGATTCCACAAAAAAAAACGCAGATCAAACAGGGAAATGATCTGCGTATATCCGCGGGATCTGCGGGAAATAAACTTAAATGAGGATCCTTACCGGATCTTCAAGCAGGCCTTTCAGCGTTTTGAGGAAGGCCGATCCTACCGCGCCATCCACCGCGCGGTGGTCGCACGACAGGGTAACTTTCATAATATTTCCAGGAACGATCTGTCCGTTCTTCACGATCGGTGTTTCCTTGATGCCTCCCACGGCCAGGATACAGGCATCCGGAGGATTGATGATGGCCGTAAATTCTTCGATGCCGAACATCCCCAGGTTGGAGATGGTAAAGGTGCTGCCTTCCCAGTCTGCGGGTTGCAGCTTCTTATCATGTGCCTTCTGAGCGAGGTCTTTTACCTCTACAGCGATGTGTGACAATGACTTGTTATCAGCGAAACGGATCACGGGAACCAGCAGGCCGTCTTTTACGGCGACCGCTACACCGATGTGGATGTGATGGTTCTTGCGCATCTTGTCACCCAGCCACGACACGTTCACGTCAGGGTGCTGGCGTAAAGCAGCAGCAGCAGCTTTGATCACCATATCGTTGAAGGAGATCTTCACCGGGCTGATCTCGTTGATGCTCTTGCGTGCTTCCACGGCCTTGTCCATGTTGATCTCCATGGTGAGGTAGAAGTGCGGCGCGCTGAACTTGCTTTCGGCCAGGCGTTTGGCGATGGTCTTGCGCATCTGCGACACAGGAACTTCTTCGAAGCTCTCCTGTCCTACCACTTTGGGCAATGACACCGGCGCTCCTGTCTTCTCAGCCTTGCCTGGAGCAGGTGCGGCAGAAGGTTTGAAGTTCTCAACGTCGCGTTTGGTAACACGGCCATGGTCGCCGCTGCCCTGGATCTTATTGATGTCGTATCCTTTGTCTTTCGCAAGCTTCTTAGCCAGCGGAGATGCCTTGATCCTTCCATTAGAAGCGTGCTCAGCCTGTACCGGCGCCGCGGTTGATGCCGGAGCCGAAGCTTGCTGTTGAGGTGCGCCTGCAGCAGGTGCTCCCGAGCCTTTCGCCTGATGTGCTTTCAGCAACGTCTGGTAGTCAGCACCCTGTTCGCCGATCACGGCAAGCACGCCATTGACAGCAACGGCCTTGCCAGCTTCAGCGCCGATATATAACAATGTGCCGGTGTTGTACGATTCATATTCCATGGTGGCCTTATCGGTCTCCACCTCAGCCAGCAGCTCACCTGATTTTACAGGATCGCCAACTTTCTTGTGCCATGCGGCGATGACACCCTCGGTCATGGTATCGCTCATCTTGGGCATAAGCACGATCTCAGCTTTGATGCCTGAAGTATCGATGGCTGGCGCTGCGGGTGCCGCCACCGCTGTAGCAACAGGTCCCGAGGCCGCTTGTGGGGCCTCTGCTTTTCCGCCTGAAGCCGCCGCGTTACCCGCACCGGAAAGCAGGCTTGAATAGTCTTCTCCTTTTTTACCTACAATGGCAAGAACATCATTGATCTTTACCGCCTGCCCTTCCTGAGCACCTAAATATAGTACCGTGCCTTCGTTGAAAGACTCATAGTCCATCGTAGCCTTATCGGTCTCGATTTCAGCCATTAACTCCCCGGACTTCACAGTATCACCTACCTTCTTGTGCCATTTGGCGATCACCCCTTCGGTCATGGTATCGCTCATTTTCGGCATGCGTACGATTTCTGCCATTGTTACTTTGTAATGAATTTAGATCAAAAAAACAGCTTCCAGGCCGTTTCCAACCCCTCAGGGTCGATTTCCGTCCTGTTTTAAGCCTCCAAAAATAGGGTATAAAACGCGATTTTCAAGCAAATTTTAATGGTAAACCGATCTAGAAATTAAAGGTTCCTACCAGCACCTCGAACTTTGAAACAGACGGGGAAAGCCCCTGAGCGTACCGTACCCCAATGTCGAACTGGGGTAAAAACCGCAGGATGTTGATGTCGAGCTTGGCCTCGATACCGGTTGACGTATAGGTTTGACTGGTCCGGTACGTTGGACTCTGACCAAAACCATAGTCGAAAAACAGGTTTGCCCGAAGGCGTTGGATGTTCACCAGGGGGCCGATGGCAATGTCAGGATACCAGACAGGCAAGGTGTAGTTGGCCGACATGGAATAGAACTCCTCGAACCGCGACACAGACTGGCCTCTCGGCAGGGGGATTTGGTTGCGGAACATGTAGCTGTCAAGCCCTTCCCCTGTTTTTGCATTCGCCCGTGTAAGCTCGGTGGACTGGAAAGCCCAGTAGCCCCAAAGCGAATGATGCTTCACGAGACCGGGGAAATAAAGTAATCCGTAGAACGAGAACTGTTTGCCTGTGTAATCACCAAACCTCCTGCGGCCCATGCCAGGCACGTCCAGGGTAGTGGCAGTATTGTAGGCATCGATGAACACCCGCTGTCCCCATCGCGCATTAATGTCGCGCCGGCTCAGCTTCTGCAACCGGTATCCGGCAAAGCTGAAGTGGTTGTAGAACAGGCTTCCATGGTCGATATAATCGCGGAAAAAAAACTGGGGCAATCGCGAGGTAATGATCCTGCCACCACCATCGATGCTGTTGGTAAAATCTGTAACGGAGGTATAGCCCACATGATTTCCAAACGTGAGATTGGTGCTGAAGCGCGAGTTGGTGAGGTTCAACGGTATGCGCAACCCCGCTTCGATGGTCTGTTCGTTCCAGTCAAAAGTGAGGTTGTCAGTGACGGCCACGGTATCGCCACTCACAACTTTGCCGTAGGTAATTCTGCCTTCATCCACAGACCGGTCTGCAATGGAAGCCGTAACGTCTATGATCGGCAGCCATCCCTGATAGCTCGCCTGGGCACGCCATGCGCCTGTTCTTTCGTTGATGTCGAAAGCATAACCCGCGCTGAGCGATAGCGTGCTCAGGATGTCGCGCGATACAATGCCCACGGTTGCCTCCGTGAGATCCGTCTCCACATTCACGCCCCAGGTGTACGGGTTGATCAATCCACGCAGCTTCGAATACTTAGTCACAGGAAGCGTTTGCTGCGGCACGTTCCGGAACAAGCCCGGGTCGCCCTCCTGCTCAACGAGGTGACTGTAGAATTCAACAGGGCTGCCTTCTTTCTTATAAGGCCTCCACGTTGCAGGATCGAACGGCGCCTTCACCACGTCAAGGCCATCTCGGGTCTGGTCGTTATAAAAGATCGTTTTCCCATCCTTCGACAAAGAAGGATTGTAAGCGCCATATTTGCTGCTGGTGACCTGGTATCTTTGCCCGGTGGAGCGCTGTATGGCATAGATGTTGTCGATGCCGCTCACCGGTGAATTGAATAACACATAATCACCCACCAACACAGGGTGACCGACATTTTCCTGCTGCGGCACCACGAATCCTTGAAGCACTGATCCAGCACTGTAATCGAACAAGGTGATGACTTTTCCCAGCGGTTTATTTTCCAATACAGCAATCACCTTTCCGTCATCTGACCAGCGGGGCATGGAAAAGAAATGGTTCTCTGCGTTCGGAAATTCTTTCAGGATGCTACCGGTTGATGCGTCGAGCACCACCATTTGTGTCTGATACTGTGTGTTGGTGCGTATGGTCACGATCTTGCTGGCATCGGGCGAAAGTGATGCGCTGGCATACCGCTCGTGCCGGGAGCCGATCACTTTGCGTTGCTTCGTATCACGGTCGTACGTTTTCACCAGCGAATAATTTTTCACGGCCCACCGCGGACTGAACCCATATTCATTCCATACGATCTTCTGCCCCACCGATGAAAGCATACCCGCATCGTTGACGAAGCCCGGTGTAAAGACGTGTTTCTCCTTCCCATCTTTCAGCAGCACAAACTGCTCGATGTCGCCAATGCCCTGCTTCATGGCCAGCACACTTCCGTCTTCCAGCACCTGGGGATACAGGTAATCGGTGTAAGCGCTGCTGTTGCGCGGATTCACCCGTTCGAACGGGGTGAGTGTAAGACTGGCCTGCTGCTTTTGCCACTCCTGCTGAAAGTCGTTGGCCATTTCCCTGTACAATTCTGTAACATAAAGACCTGACTCCTTTTTGATGGCATTCGAAAAAGCAAACGGAATAAAAGGAACACTCCATGAACGCTTCGTGATCTTCTCCCAGATCTCGGGATCGTTGGTGCGTTTTCTGAGATAGCTGATCATGTAATAACCCAGCACATATTCGTTGGGAATGTTGTGCTTGTATGACCGCAGGGCCTGCTTGTGATAATTGAACTCCCTTCCCTCAAGCAGGTTGGTTTTGAACACGAGGCCGAAGTAGGGTATTTTACCACGTCCGGTTGGCGTAAAGGCTGTTTCAGTAGCCACGGCATCTCCTTCCCAGAACCAGGGCGGCGCCGCAGCCTGTGCCATTCCTGCAAAAGTGGTGGCCCCGAAGAGATAATAAAAGAGGCGGTTGAATCCACGTTTGGCATGCTGGTACTGAACAATGTGGCGGTACTCGTGCGACATGAGCATATCGAGCCAGTCATTGTTACCGATGAAATTGTAATCCTGCGGAGGCATGGCATAGAACTCCGACCTGCGGGGAAGCACAGAAACAAATCCGTTCGAAATGGAGGACTGATTTTGTAAGATGACCGAGATCTTTCTCGGCGTAGCCCCCATGGACCTGGCTTCTTCGGCGTGGATATGCTCCAGCGTATTCGCCACCCGCTGCCCCTGGTCTTCAAATCCCTTGGGAAAGAGAACCCTGAAGTTGGGAGTGTTGATCTGTCGCCATTTCAGCGATGGCGGATTGTTCTCAAGAATGGTCTGACCAAAATGCGCGTGGCCCGTCAGCAACAAAAAGACAAAAGGGAGCAGTTTCTTCATCCGGCAGGTTTACCAGGTGAATATTCAACTCCCTTCTGTGAAAAGCAAACGCTTTGAAGAAAACTATTCGATCTTGATCGTGCTGGTGTTCACGGAGCTCACCTGGAAAAAGCCCAGGGCACCGTTGCTCAGGTTGGTACGCGGCGAGGACGGCAACGGTCCGAACATACCTCCCCCATCATTGTTCAGCAAGGTTGACAGATCGTTATAAAAAACATATCCCACCCGGCTCAGGCTGTACACCTCCACTTTGGCTACGTCGTTCTTACCATAATAGACAGGCGATTCGGCGCCGCTGATATTCTCCGCCAGGAACTCATCGTCTGTATAGTAGATATCAGTATCGTTGAAGTAGGTCAGTGAGTCGTTCCTGTAAAATTTGAACAGGTACCAGTTCAGCTGATTCTGAGGCTCCTTGGCAAACATGAGCAGCTCATAGATCTTGCCTTCGTCTTCGGGATCTTCTTCCTGGTCCTCGTCGATCTGATACTTGAGCGAATCCATAACAATGACGCTGGCCAGCAGGTCTGTTGCCTCGTAACGTTGTCCGTCAGCATCCACGGTAAGGGTATAGGTTCTTCCTACCTTTCCGGTGAATTTACTTTGTGGAATGTAGATGCCCGCCGAGTCTGCGTGGTTGCGCGGATTGTGCACAAAGGTAACAACCTCTCCAAGGTCATCTTTCACAGTAACCAGGGCATCGGTGATGCGGGGGGTCTTACCTTTGTCGTAGAAGCCTACGGAACGGGTGATCTTCACACTCTGGCGTCCGGGAATGTCGGTGACCAGTCCTTCGATGACGATGTGCTCCGGGGTCTGGTCGATGTCCAGCTGGATGGGTTCGTCACATCCCATCAGGGTCAAAGCAGCGAATATAGTGATGATGAAATATCTCATGTCAAATCAGAATTTAAAGTTATAGGTAACGGAAGGAAGGAACGGGAACAGGTAGATCATCCTTGCTTCTTTTTCAGTGCCATCGCCGATGATATTGCCATCGTCGTCCTTCTTGGTACGGGTGTAGATGGTGAACGGGTTCTGGCGGTTGTACGCATTGTAGACGGAGAATACCCACTGCCCCTTCCACTTGCGGTTTGCATTCTTGCGCGGGTTCAGTGTTGCCGAGAGATCGAGCCTGTGGAAGTCCGGCAAACGATAGGAGTTCCGCTCAACAATCACATCAGGGTTATAGCTCCCATACTCGTACTTGCCCGACGAGAGAGTGAAAGGACGGCCCGTGCTGTAGTTGAAAGTTGCGCCGAATGTCCACTTGTCGTTGTGATCATAGGCCATCTGCAGATTGATCGCATTGCGGCGGTCATGGTTGGCAGGAAACGCCTCACCACGGTTCACACCAGGGATCTTCCGCATTACTTTTGACCACGTGTAGCTCAGCATACCCGTGAGCTTGCCCCGTGTTTTGCTCACCATCCACTCGCTGCCGTATGACCATGACTTACCCTGGCGATATTCTGTAGAAAGGTCTTTGTTAAAGAACAACTGGGCGTTGTCGGCAAAGTCTGTAACGTCTTTGATATCCTTATAAAAGACCTCTGCAGAGAATTCGATCTGGTTATCCATAAAATTCCTGAAATATCCGCCGGCAATCTGGTCGGCAACCTGGGGCCTCAGGTAGTAGCTGCTGGGGTTCCAGGTATTGAATGGCACAGGTACGGTTCCCGCCGACATGAGGTGTGTGTTCTGCACCATGCGGTTGTACGACAGTTTCAGCGACTGGCCTTCCTTCAGCATATAACGAATGCCTACCCGCGGCTCCAGGTTCACATAACTTTTGATGGTCTCCCAGGCGTCATAGTGCAGCGTATCGGTGCGCTCACGTTTGATATTGTCTTGTGGGTCTTCATACAGGTATACATCGCCTTTGCCAACGCTTTGGAAGATCGAAAGCCTTACACCGTAATCGAGGGTGATCCTGTCGGTGACACGTTGCAGGTCGCTGATGTAGAAGGCATGATCGAGGGCATACATGTGCTGTTGCTTCTGGGGCGCAAAGAAAGAGCTGCTGCCGGTGGGGCTGATCTCTCCCGGGGAGAACCTTCTGCCTGTGAGGTGATACCCGAATGAAAGCTCGTTGCGTGTACCGAGGGCGTATGAAAGGTCATTCTTCACGCTCAGCTCCTGCAGGTTAGAGACCCACTCGAAGCCGTTGATGGCATCTTTCAGCTCGAGCTTGTAGTCGAAATTGCTGGCGATAACTGAAGTGTTCAGGAAAAGCTTTTCGTTGAAAAGGTGATTCCACCGGAAGGTGCCGGTCATGTTACCCCAGGCAAAACCGAAGTCGTTGCCAAAAGAGAACACGTCCCTGCCGGTATAGAATGCCAGGAAGAAGCGGTTACTGTTGTTGTGCTTCCAGTTTATTTTTGCGTTCACGTCATAGAAATGCACGAGGTTGTCTTCGTTTGCCGCCTTGAGGAACAGGTCGACATATGAGCGACGGGCCGACACTATATAAGAGGCCTTATCTTTAACGATAGGGCCTTCCACGGCAAGCCTTGCGGCCATGGAGCCGATACCGCCTGAGCCTTCGAAGTGTTTGTTGTTGCCGTCTTTTGTGCGCACATCGAGGATGGACGACAGGCGGCCACCGAACCTGGCGGGGATCCCTCCCTTATAGATCTCCGAGTCTTTGATCACGTCAGCGTTGAACACTGAAAAAAGACCGAACAAGTGCGAAGGGTCGTATACCGGCGCTTCGTCGATCAGGATCAGGTTCTGGTCTGCGCTGCCACCCCGTACAAAGAAAGCGGAGCTGCCTTCACCGGCCGATACCACACCCGGAAGCATCTGGATGTTCTTGATGATGTCGATCTCGCCAAACAGCGCGGGGAGCTTGCGTACCTGGTTGATATTGATGGTGTTCTTGCTCATCTGCACGGCAACCACGTTCTCGTTCAGCGGCTTCTCTTCGATCACCACTTCCTGCATCAGCTCGGCCTCCACGGGAAGGTTGATGTTGCGCGACACATTCTGCTGAAGCTCGATGGTCACATCCTGGATCTTGTATCCCACATAGCTGTACTGCACCGTGTAGGTTCCCTTGGGCACTGTAAGCGCATAGAATCCGTAATCATTGGTGACAGTGCCTGCCTTAAGCTGGGGTATGTAAACCGTAACGCCGATAAGCTCTTCGCCATTGTCTGCGTCTTTGACATAACCATTGAGGGTGACTTTTTCCTGCGACCTGGCCGCCAGTGAAATCAGAATAAGTGTTAAAACTAGTAAGGATCGTAACATGTTTTTAAGGTTCATTAAGCATCAGACAATCATCTGTACCGATACCCCTATCGGGATTTTTTATTTTTCCTGCCGCGCGATGGCACCTGTTGTCTGACGGAAACCGCTATAAATAGTTACTTTAGCAGTCGCAAATCATGAAAAGAAATTACAGGCAGCATGTTCAAACGTTTGAAAGCGCTTTACCAGCAATATAAACCCTACATCCGTGTTGATCTGATCATGTACGGCGTGCTGATACTGCTGATCGTGTTGTACTTCATTATTAGTGTGGTGGTCGCTTGAAATGACAGACTTGTCGCGGAAAGTCCTTCGGTGAAGAGTCCACAGACCACGGTCCACGGCATATCTCCTTCGGAACCGTCCTCCAGAGAACTCATCCAGCAGTAGACAGAACACTCCTACCGGAGTGAAATGCATTTCAGCTCCGGTAGGAGCTCCATGTTTATAGAATGGAAGATTGGTTCATATTGGCTCCATCGGAGCCTCCTGTGGACACGTCATTGGGCGGTGGTATTATAATGGATCAGGCGAGCGAAGGATCCCCGGATCAATTACTGCGTACTTAATTCGGAGGCAGGCCACAAAACGATGCACGTTGCCAAACGGGGATCCTTCGTTCCCATACGCCATCACACAATCTCCGCGCAGGATACCGGTCTCACGGTAAAGATGCTGTGGTCTTAGGAAGGTACGAGGTACGAGGGACGAGGTACGAGGGACGAGGTACGAGGGACGAGGTACGAAGTACGATAGCTCGATCAGCATTCATCGTACTTCGTACCTCGTATTTCGTACCTCCTTATTATCCCAACATTAAAGCAGTATTTCCCTAACATTATCCCTGATCTTGCCAGACAATTCATCAGTAGGCAGGTCGTTGAGGTCTTTGCCGAACGGATCTTCGATCTCTTCAGCGATGAGCTCCACGCTCATGAGTACAAAAGTGATCAGCGTTACAATGATGATGGTCAGGTATCCTGACTGGGTCACAAATCCGAATGGAAGTGTGATGATGTAGATAAAGATGAATTTTTTCACATACATCATGTATGAGTATGGAATGGGGGTGTTCTTGATCCGCTCGCAGGCGCCGATAAAATCGATAAAATCCTTCAGCTCCTTGTCCAGGTTGATGAGCTGGTCGCCGGTGAGCACACCTTTCTTATAGAGCTCATTCACTTTGCTGTAAAGCATGGCTGAAATGCGGTTGGGCTTATGCTTGTATTTCTGAAGGCTCTCGAGAAAATCATCGCTTACCGGTTCGAGCTCGTTTAACTGAACACCACCACGCAGACTTTCCTTCATGGCAAAAACAAAGTTCGGGATCATCTTTGCGAACCAGTCGCGGTCATCACGGTTCTCAGGGCTGAGATAGGCATTGAGCTTGAGCGCAAAATTGCGGGTACTGTTAACCGTGCCGCCCCACAACTTTCTTCCCTCCCACCAGCGATCGTATGCCGTGTTGGTCCTGAACACGAGAAAAAGACCCAGCACAATACCCAGCAGCGAGTGCATGGCGATGGTTGGCTGAAAATCAGATTCGTGAAGTTTGAAAAAATCAACGATAACGAAACAGCAAACCGTGGTGTAGACGATCATGAATAACAGCGTAGGTGTGAGCGTTTTCATCACCTGCCTGCTGTAGGAGTGAAAGATCAGTGAAAACCAGGTCTTGGGGTTGTATTTAACCATCTTCAGGATTTTTAGGATCGCTAAGTAAGCGCAAGAAAGATTCATTTGCAACGGAAACCTGCCAGACGGTTTTGCGTTAACAAAAACAAATGATATATTTATGATATCATTTTAATATCACTGAGTTTTTTAACCGCAAGACATTAGAAAATCATTAGAGCTATGAACAACGAAAAAGCGTATTCACCGGTCTCCGGCTATGTGATGCTGGCCATCATAGCCGTTTTATTCATCGGAGGCATCTGGGGCCTGATCGTGGCCAGAACCATGTGGCTGATCCTGCCCCTGGTGATCTCCATTGTGCTCATGCCTGGATTCTTCTTCGTTAACCCCAACGGATCGATGGTGCTCGTGCTGTTTGGCGACTACCAGGGAACCGTGAAGACGAACGGCTTCTTTTGGGTGAATCCTTTCTTTATGAAAAAGTCCTTTTCGCTGCGTGCCCGCAACTTCGACAGCGACAAGATCAAGGTGAACGACAAGGTGGGCAACCCGATCCAGATCGGCGTGATCCTGGTGTGGCAGGTGCACGATACCTTCAAGGCCGCCTTTGATGTAGATAACTATGAGACCTTTGTGAAGCTGCAAACGGACTCCGCTGTTCGTCTTCTGGCGGGACTGTATCCCTATGACAACTTCGATACCGATTCAGAGGTGACGCTGCGCTCCGCACATGAGGAAGTAAACCACGCGCTGGAAGAGAACTTGAGAAACAGGCTCGAGATTGCAGGCATCCGGGTGATCGAAGCGCGCATCGGCCACCTCGCTTATGCCCCTGAGATTGCCGGGGCCATGCTTCGGAGACAGCAGGCCGCCGCGGTGGTGTCGGCCCGTTTCAAGATCGTGGAAGGCGCCGTCAGCATGGTGCAGATGGCCCTGGAGCATCTTGCCCAACAACAGATCATCGAGCTGGATGAAGAGCGCAAGGCAGCCATGGTGAGCAACCTGATGGTGGTGCTTTGTTCCGACAAGGATGTGAACCCCGTGGTAAACACTGGCACCCTAAACCACTAAGCGATGCAACGCGTCTACTTCGAGGAGGTGCAGGCCTTCCGTGAAAACCGATGGGTGGTGGCAGCGGTCGTGGCAGTATTGTTGTCTTCTCTCCTTCCCCTCGCGTACGGCTTGTATCAGCAACTGGCGATGGGCATCCCCTGGGGCAATAAGCCGATGTCAGACAGCGGCCTGGTTTCAATGTTCCTGGTAGTGCTCGTATCCGTGGGCATCGGAGCCTTTGTGATCCTGTCGTCGAAGCTGGAGGTGAAAGTAGACGGGGATAACCTCAGCTACAGGTATTTCCCCGTCACGCCGCAATGGCAATTGATCACCAGCGGGTTGATCGACTCGTATTCGCTTGAAAAAGGTTTCCGGGTGTTCCGGTCGGGCGGGTTCGGCCACCACCGCAGCTTTCTTCTGCGAACACGGTCTTACCGTATACGGGGCGGACGGCATCTTTCGTTGAAGCTGAAAAACGGGCACACGATCCTGCTGGGTACCCAAAATCCGGAGGGCCTGGAATGGGCTATGAAAAAGTTGATGGCAAAAAACCAAACGATCTGAAATGGCCCAAAAAAAACCATTTGTACTAAGGCTTGATCCGGAACTGCTGAAAGCGGTTGAGAAATGGGGGGCGGATGAGTTTCGCAGCACCAATGGCCAAATAGAATGGATCATTCATCGGGCGTTGAAAGAAGCCGGCCGGCTGAAACTGAAAGGCAAAACAGAATAAAATTATTTTTATTTTAGCACTCTTAAATAGAACCATGAAAAACTTCAGCGTCCTTCACATTCTGCTCTTCTTCTTGATCATGCTCGTATACCAGTGCGCCAAAGCACAGGATTATGTGGTCACCACAAAAGGCGACACGATCCAGGGCGAAGTGAAGCCGCTCGCCTATGGCCCCGAGAAGAAAGTGCAGGTAACAACGGCCGATAAAAAGAAAAACATCTACTCCATTTTTCAGACACGCGCCTTCCGGTTCCGGGATGAGGTATACCAGCCTGTAAGAACTGACCGTGGATATGTGTTCATGAAGCTGATCAGGTCAGGCTATCTTTCGATGTTCGCTTTCCAGCCTGAAAACCAGGTATCGTTCGATGGGCTGTACCTTCAGAAAAGAGACGGCACCGGCATGGAAGTACCGAACCTGGCGTTCAAAAAACAGATGACGAAGTTCCTGGCGGAGTGCGAGAACGTTGCATCCAGGATCGAAAGTGGAGACCTGAGCAAAAAATCGATCGACCAGGTGGTTGACGAATACAACAAATGCATCGATGCGCGCACGGCAGATCATGGAAAAGCCATTGCCCAGCTTGAGGTGCGGTCGAAGAAGATCAACGCCTGGGATGTGCTGGAGGACAAGGTAAAAGCCAAAAGCGATTTTGAAGGAAAGAGCGATGCCCTTGAAATGATCGCCGATATCAAGAACAAGATCGGCCGCGGAGAAAAAGTACCCAACTTCCTGCTCGAAGGATTGAAGTCATCGCTTTCACAGGCAGGGCTTTCGACAGAGCTGCAGGGAGCTCTGGACGACCTGAAAAATTGAAAAGAAGCCAGGAGCCAGAAGTAAGGAGCCAGGAGGAAGTAGTCTTCGATCGAAGACCCAGCTTCGCTCCTCCCGAGACCGATATCCTGAGTGAAGGCTGCGCGGTGATATGCGGGAACGAAGGATCCCCTTTTGACAGCGTGCATAGCTTCCGGCTTGCCTGCGAATTAAGTACACGGTAATTGATCCGGAGATCCCTCGCTGGTATGCCGTGGACCGTCGACCGTGGACTGTGGACTTTCTATCATTTGGACATCGGTTAAATTTCAGTAATTTAACTGATCATGAAACACTTCCAGGTCAATCCTGACATTGCAAAAGCGCAGACCATTGCCGCAGACTTCTACCTTGACCCGTTGTATTTCGAGCAGGCCAAAGAAAAGATCTTTGCAAAATCGTGGCAGCTGGTGGGTGATACCGACCAGGTGATGGAAGCAGGTTGGGTCACGCCGGTGAACCTGCTGGAGCACTACCTCAACGAGCCCCTCCTGCTCTCGCGCGATAAACAGGGAGCGCTGCATTGCCTCTCCAACGTCTGCACCCACCGCGGCAACCTGCTGGTGGAGAAGCCCTGCAAGCTCAATGACCTCCGCTGCAAATACCATGGCAGAAGATTCAACCTCGACGGCAAGTTCCTCTCCATGCCCGAATTCAAGGAAGTGCAGAATTTCCCCGGACCGGAAGACAACCTCACATCACTGCCCTTTTTTCAATGGGGCAAATGGCTGTTCACATCGCTGAACAAGACCTTCGAGCCGCAGCGTTTCTTCCAGGAAATGTCGGCACGGGTGGGCTGGATGCCTTTCCAGGAGTTCAAGTTCCGGCCGGAGTTCTCGCGCGATTATATCATCAACGCCAACTGGGCACTGTACTGTGAAAATTACCTCGAAGGCTTCCATATCCCTTTTGTGCATGCCGGGCTCAATGCTGTGATCGACTACGGAAATTATACCACCGAGCTGTATCCGTATGCCAGCCTGCAGCTCGGACTCGCCAAAGACGACGAATTCATTTTTGATCTTCCGCGGCACGCGCCAGACTACGGCAAGAAGATCGCGGGTTATTATTTCTGGATCTTCCCAAACATGATGTTCAACTTTTATCCCTGGGGTTTATCCATTAACCTGATCCAGCCACTGGAAGTATCCAAAACCAAGGTGTCGTTCCTTTCTTATGTGTGGAATGAGAACAAGCTCCGCCAGGGCGCGGGTGCCAACCTGCACCAGGTAGAGATGGAAGACGAGGATGTGGTGCAGAACGTTCAGAAAGGTATCCGCTCGAGATTCTATAAACATGGGCGTTACTCCGTGACCCGCGAAACAGGTACCCATCACTTTCACCAATTACTGGCCAGCTTCATCAACCAGGCGTGATGCAGCAGCCGAAGCTCATACCGGCACTCGGCTTCTGGACAAGCGTTTCGCTGGTGGTGGGCGGTATTATCGGCTCCGGCATCTTTATGAAACCTGCCATCATGGCCTCACAGCTCGGCTCCCCTGAGCTGCTCATCGCTGTGTGGATCGTGGCCGGCATCATCACGATCTTCGGTGCGCTGAGCAATGCCGAAGTGGCCGCCATGATGCCCGAGACCGGAGGCCAGTTCGTTTTTTTTAAAGCCATGTACGGCGATTTTTTCGCATTCCTTTACGGATGGTCGGCCTTCGCCGTGTTCAATACCGCGGGCGTTGCTTCCATCGCTTATGTGCTGGGCACGTACACGGAATATTTCGTGCAGCTTCCCAGGTTCTCACCGGAGACAGAACGGAGCCTGCAGCTTTACATTCCATTCATCGGGTCTATTTTTCCACTGCACAATATCGGCGTCAAGGGTGTCACCATCATGGTAGTGCTCGGCCTCACCTACGTCAATTACCGCAGCACAAGATCGGGTGGTGATATCCAGGTGGTTTTCACGTTGCTCAAAGTAGTGGCCATGGCGCTGATCATTGCAGGATTATTATTCTCAGGTCAGGGCGATGCTGCGAATCTTGTCAATAATTCCGCAACAACAGCCCCCACCGGGTGGGCATTGGTGGGGGCGCTGGTGGCAGCGATCTCCGGCGCCTTCTGGGGATATGACGGCTGGAACAACATCACTTTTGTGGCCGGCGAAATAAGAGACCCCCAGCGGAACATTCCCAAAAGCCTGCTCACGGGACTCGTTATCTGCACGGCCATTTACGCATTCATCACCATGGCCTATTGTTATGTGCTGCCGATCGACTCGGTGGCGGCTTCTTCCATGGTAGCCTCAGATGCCGCAACCGTGGTGATGGGAAGCGCGGGCGGCGCCTGCATTGCGCTGATGGTGATCATCTCCACATTCGGCACCACCAATGGCAACGTGCTTGCTACAGCACGGGTGTCGTTTGCCATGGCGCAACAAAAACAGTTCTTCCCTTTCACGGGCCAGGTACACCCCCGGTTTCAAACGCCCGGCAACGCGTTGTGGCTTCACGGCATCTGGACCTCTATACTCGTGCTGAGCGGATCCTTCGATATGCTTACCGACATGCTCATCTTCGTCAGTTGGTTGTTTTATGGCATGAGCGCCGCCGGTATTTTTGTGCTCCGGAAAAAGCTGCCCCACGCAGAGAGGCCCTACAGGGTTTGGGGTTATCCCCTCGTGCCCGCGATCTTCGTTGCTTTCACCCTTTTTTTTCTCATCGCCACCGTCGTCAATGACATCCGGCTTTACAGCGCAGGAAAAACAGACATCATCAATTCGCTGCTGGGCTTGCTGCTGACTGCGCTCGGGATCCCGTTGTATTGGTATTTTAAAGGAGTCCACAGTCGACGGTCCACAGATCACAGCAGCAAGTGAGGTACGAAGTACGATTACGAGGTACGAATGGGCCCGTTTACACTAGTTCGTAGGGGTGATTGGACGACTCATCTGTGAATAGTAAGTTTGCCTTGTGAGTTCACTGCACTGCCATGGACCGTCGACTGTGGGCCGTGGACTCTCCAGCCAAAGAACACATACATGAACAAGATTGCATTCATCGGCGCAACCGGCATGCTGGGCAAACCTGTTGCCAGGGAATTGGTAAATGCGGGCTTTACCGTAACCGCATTGGTCAGGGATGAGGACAAGGCTAGGCAACTTCCCGGAAGTATCAGGTGTATGAGGGGCGACATCCGTGACGCCGCAGCACTCGACGCACTGATGACCGGTCAGGAAGGGCTTTACATCAGCCTGAACCTGAAACACTCGGAGAAGAAAAACCATTTCCATGCAGAAACCGATGGACTTGCCAACATTCTAACGGCGGCAAAAAAAGCCGGCATTCAAAGGATCGGGTTCATCAGCTCACTGGTGATGCGATACCAGGGTATGAACAACTTCAACTGGTGGGTATTCGATATGAAGCGCGAGGCCGTACAAAAGGTCAAACGATCCGGTATTCCTTACACGATCTTCTACCCTTCTACCTTCATCGACAACTTCGAGACTACTTATAGAATGGGAAGCCGCATCCTGTTGGCGGGAACCTCGCACCACAAGATGCATTTCATTTCAGCCGCGGACTACGGAAAACAGGTAGCCCGCTCATTCCAGATACTTCGCAACGAAAACAGGGAGTATGTTGTACAAGGTCCCGAAGCATTCACCGCAGACGAAGCTGCCGAAGAATACATCAGGCATTACAAAAAAGGAAAGCTCGCCATTTCGCGCGCTCCGCTGGGTCTGTTGCGTTTGATGGCCAGGTTCAGCCAGAAGATGGATTACGGTGTCAACATCATTGAAGCGCTGAACAACTACCCAGAGAGGTTCGAAGCCCAGAACACATGGAATGAATTAGGAAAACCGATGACCACCATCCGCAGCTTTGCAGAAAATAATTGATATGTGCTGCTCCTGCTTGCGGCCCGCAACTAAAAGCTTTCGGCTATCTCCTCCAGGTTCCACTTCTCCTTTGCATTCCAGTAGATCTCGCCGTTCTTCACTTCCAGGGGCGACTCGATGTTATTGTCATAGATTCCACCCGTGCCGAGGCCTTGCGGGGTCTCTATATTATAATTGGCTGTGAACTGGCAGATGGCATTGAGGCCAACGCTCGACTCCAGGGCGGAGGTCACCCACCAGCCGATATTGTTCTGCGCTGCGATGTTGATCCACGAGGCGCATCCCTGCAAACCTCCGTGGAGCGTGGGCTTCAGGATAATGTACTGAGGCTTGAGGCGTTGCAGCAACGAGGCCTTTTCTTCATCGGTGGTTTTACCGATCAGCTCCTCATCCAGCGCAATGGGAATAGGAGATTTCCTGCAAAGCTCCTCCATCTCAGGCAACCCGGGTTTGATGGGCTGCTCGATGGAGTGTATGGTGAATTTTGAAAGCTCCTCCAGCTTGTACAACACGTCATCAAGCTTGAATGCCCCATTGGCGTCCAGCCTGAGAATGACATTATCGCGGAAGTATCGCTTACGAATATAGTTCAGCACATCACATTCGCGGTCGAAATCAAGGCCGCCCACCTTCAGCTTGATGCACCTGAAACCTTCACTGACCTTGATGCTGATCTGGCCCATCATAAAATCGATGTCGCCCATCCAGATAAGGCCATTGATGGGGATGCGGTAGCCTTCCAGGAAATGGTTTTTGAAGATCACTCTTTTGCCGCCGTTCACCAGGTCATAGGCCGCCGTCTCAAATCCAAAGATGATGGAGGGAAACTCAGGTGGAACAACCTTCAAAACATCTTCGGCCCGAAAGCTTTCAAAACGGGCCTCGTTGAACCTGCTCACGATCTCCGCCAGCCGTTCCTCAAAATCGGGCCTGGCGTCGATGCTCAATCCCGGCAACGGCCCGCACTCACCCAGGCCATAGACCTCGTCATCGCCCGCATGGTGCAGCTTGATGAACCACGATACCTTGTCGCGCATCAGTCCACGGGAGGTCCTCGCCTTGAAATTGAATTGAAAAACCCTTTTGAAGTAGCTTGCTCTTAGCGGCATTGGTCGAGTTTTAAATA
Organism: Chryseosolibacter histidinae; assembly: GCF_018598225.1. Classification (GTDB taxonomy): domain Bacteria; phylum Bacteroidota; class Bacteroidia; order Cytophagales; family Cyclobacteriaceae; genus Chryseosolibacter; species Chryseosolibacter histidini. Next base: position 137,546 of record NZ_JAHESF010000009.1, read on the forward strand.
CATTCCCCGCAGATCTCGCAGATTTCGCAGATCATGGTAAAGGGAGGCTGCGTGCGCTACGGAAAGCGGGAAGGCCGTGCTAGGGCCACCTAAAAATAAGCAATGAAATGCACTTCTCTGATCATACTGATTTTGGGGAATCAGGAAACCTCTGCGCAAATCTGCGTAATCTGCGGGAAAAGAAAACGCGTGATCTGCGGGAAACAAGAAGTTATTACTTTTGCAGGCGTTATGGCCATCCTCAACATCAACGACTACCGCTACGATCTTCCGCAGGAAAAAATTGCATTGTATCCCCTGGCCAGCAGGGACGAGTCAAGGTTGCTGGTCTGGCAAAAAGGCAACATCACACACCACCGGTTCTACGATCTTGCAGGCTTTCTTCCTTCCTCTGCTTTCCTGTTCTTTAACGACACCAAAGTGATCCCCGCCCGCCTGCACTTCAGAAAGGAGACCGGGGCAGAGATCGAGATCTTTCTGTTGTCGCCCGTTACACCCTCTCCCGTGCTTTCGGAGACGATGCAGGCTACAGCAACGTGTACGTGGAAGTGCACCATTGGCAACCTGAAACGCTGGACTGCCGGAACAAAACTTTCGAAGCACGTGCAAGGCATTACCATAGAAGCAACCCTGCTCGACCGGGAAACCGGCCTTGTACAATTCACCTGGGATGGCAACCATGCTTTTGCTGAAGTGATCGGCTTCTGGGGCGAAACACCACTGCCGCCTTACCTGAAGCGAAAGGCTGAAGACTCTGACCGCGAGCGATACCAGACCATTTATTCACATTACGAGGGCGCTGTGGCAGCTCCTACCGCCGGGCTGCACTTCACGGAAAAGGTCTTTGCTTCGCTGGAGAAAAGAAATATCCATCACGACTTCGTGACCCTGCACGTGAGCGCCGGCACCTTTCAGCCGGTGAAAACCGAAAATGCCGAAGAGCACACCATGCACCACGAACAGGTGATCGTCACAGAAAAGAATATCGACAACCTGCTCGTGCCGGGCAGGTTCATCATCCCGGTAGGCACAACCTCGATGCGAACGCTTGAAAGCCTCTATTGGTATGGGGTAAAACTTTTACAGGATCAGCATGCGGCGTTCATCATCCGCCAGAACGATCCCTACGAAACAATGGGCGCGCTTCCGTCAGCGCGTGAGTCGATGGAGGCGATAAAAAAATACATGAACAGGAACGGGCTTGAAACAATCACGGGTGAGACCTCTATTTTCATTAAGCCAGGGTATACCTTCAGGATCTGCCAGGGACTGATCACCAATTTCCATCAGCCGGCATCCACGCTCATCCTGCTGGTAGCTGCCTTTGCAGGAAAAGACTGGAAGACGATTTATAACGAAGCGCTGAAAAATGACTACAGGTTTCTGAGCTACGGCGATAGCTCGCTGCTGATCCCTTCGGGATGAGCAATGCAAAGTTTCAAGTTTCAAGTTTAAAGTTGGAACGTGTTTCAATTTTCCGAAACCTGTTTCGGCTCAACTTTAAACTTTAAATTTCAAACTTTAAACTTACTTCGCGTTCAGATCAACGATCTTCACTTCCACCCTTCTGCCTTCTTCCTTGTTGGATACCTGGTCTTTGGATGCACCGTAACCTTTCGCCACGATGCGCCTTCTCACAATACCTTTATGGTTGATATAGTCCAGCACGGCAATGGCGCGTTTGTTAGACAGCTCGCGGTTAAGCTCTTCCGAACCTTCTGCAGAAGCGAAGCCCGAGATCTCCACACCCAGGTCCTGATATTTGGTCAGGACGCTCAGCAGGTTATCGAGCTCAGCATTGTACTGCGCCTTCAGGTCGCTCTTGCCGGCATCGAAATAGATCTTGGCCGATTTGGTAAGCGCGCTCTGGTCGAACTGTGACTTTTTCGTGCCCTGCTCTTTCTGTTTCTTTGCTTCTTCGGCCACAAACATGGTAGGCAGCGAGAAGATGGTTTTACCACCTACGTTCTTCTGCTCGAACTTGCTTTCGTCACTTTCATCATAATAATAAGTGCGGGCAGCAACTTCCATTTTTTCGTTCTTGCTTTCATCGAACACCACACCATCGATGGGGTCGGTATGTTCAATGAGGTCGATGAGATAGGCAATACCTTCCTTGTCATCGGCGGCCATCAGGTCCAGCATCATATCATACACATCCACGTTGCCACTCTTCACAAGCTTGGCCTCGTGTGTTTTGCGCAGGTCGGCCTTCACTTCCTGGTCTGTGTCATAAAAAGCATTTTTCACCTGAACCTCCTGGCCCACCACCACATCGAACTGTTTGATGGTTTTCAGGTTGATCATCTGGTAGAGCTCATAGAAATAGTCCTGGTTGGGCACGTTGATGTTGAGCGTATAAGGAAGGAAACCCTCCGACTCAATGATCATGTCATAGTTCTTGGCCGGCGGAAGGATCACCAGATAGTTTCCGGTTTCCGGATCGGGATCGTAAACAAAGTCGAGCTTTTTGTTGGTCTGGTTATCCACCAGGTAGATCTTGGTAGGCATCGGCTTGCCGGTCTCCGCGTTGAGGATCTTTCCTTTGATCATCGTGAGCGGAATGTTGGCAGCATCCTCGGGCATATCGAGGAAATAGATATCCTGATCGCCGAGTCCTCCCTTGCGGTCAGACGAAAAATAAGCGCGTGTGCCGTCGGCAATCAGTGTGAAGTAGTTATCGTTCGCGGTGGTGTTGATGGGAAAGCCCATGTTCTCGGGTGCCTTCCATTTGTTGGCCACCAGGCGCGAAACAAAAACGTCGCGGCCGCCCATGGTGTTATGTCCGTCTGATGTGAAGAACAGTGTCTTCTGGTCAGGGTGTATAAAAGGAGCATCTTCGTTTGCTTTTGAATTGATCTCCGGACCGAGGTTCACGGGTGAGCTCCAGGAGCCATTGCCCTGCATTTGTGTTTTCCAGATATCGAGACCTCCCTGTCCTCCGGGGCGGTCGCTGGCGAAATAAATGGTTTTGCCATCGGGCGTGATGCTGGCGGTCGATTCAAGGAACTTCGGATGGTTGATCACATTGTTGATCAGCGCGGGCTTCGACCATGAGTCGCCGCTCTTGCTGATCATGAACAAGCTTCCGGGATCAGTAACACCACCCATGAAGATAAGCATCTTCTGTCCGTCAGACGAGATCCCTGCTGTGCCCACGTTATAGGCAGATGCAATGGGGATCACCTTGGGCTCAGACCATGTACCAGCATGATTGTAAGAAATATAGACCTCTTCGATGAACGCATCTCCTGACCGGGTCTTACCGGTGTTGGGGCGAAGGGCGGTGAACGCCATCACACTTTCATCGGCAGAAACCACGGGGTTGTACTCTGTATAGCTCGTATTGATGATGGAGCCGAAGTTGCTCACCTTGATATTGCGGGGAACAGACATCAGCGCTATGGCATTGTTGGTAATGTCGATGGCCTTGTCAGCCTTGGCTACCGCTGCCTTATCAGCCTTGTTGAGCTCTTTATATTGGGTGAAGCTGTTGAGCGCTTTCTGAAGGTTCTCATCTTTCAGCAAGATCTCACCCAGGTCGTATGCCAGTGTGTTGGGCATGCCCTTTCCATTTTGCAGGGCGTACTCCCAATAAGGAATTGCCTTGATCTGCTCATTGGTGTTGGGTGACTTCTGGTAGCAAACCCCAGCCTTGTAGTGGACCATTGGGTCTTTCTCCCCGGCCTTGATGGCTTCCACAAAAAGCGGGAGCGCCTGGTCATAGGCCTTGATACCATAAAAACGTTCTGCTTCAGACAGTGTCTTCTTGTTAGCCTGGGCAAACACCGCTGCCTGGACCGTGAACAGGATGATCAACAGATTAATAGCCTTTCGCATCATGGGTAGTCAATTTTAAAATCAAACGTACAAAGAATATGGTAGCTCTATACTGCATTTTTAATCGCAATCTTACAACCCGGCGCAACCCAATTAGCCGTCTGGTCGTAATGTTTCTCTAATTTTGTAATTATTTTCAATCTGGAATCCACGGCGTTATAGTAACAATATTGCTGCCGCGCAAATAAATCATAGGAATTTACCTTACTTATACCGATTTTTAGGGTCGTTTATCGAACCACTATGAAGGACAGGCTGTTAAAGTTTCTGGATGTCGAGCCAGATGAAGCAGGACGTGTGAGTCTCCTGTTCATCATGGGGGTGTTTATGGGGCTGTTCATCGCTACCACCAGCGTTGCCTCACAATCGCTTTATCTCCAATACTTTAGCGAGACTGAGGACCTTCCCTACGCCCTGTTGAAGGCCGGTATTTACGGTCTCATTGCCACGGTAGTCTATAACTTCCTGCAAAACCGCATTCCTTTTCCCCTTCTGGCGGGTTTAAGCCTTGTATACATCACCGCTACGACTGCATTTATAGAGTTTGGCGAAGGCTTCTTTGCCGATCCCAAACAAATGTATGAGTTCGGCTTTACGCAGATGCTTCCCTTCTCCTTCCTCACCTACCTGGTGTTCTGGGGGTCATTCGGACGTCTTTTTAACCTGCGTCAATCAAAACGCCTTGTCGGAACGGTGGATATCGGTGCCATGCTGGCTACTTTCATCTCCTTCTTCTCTATCCCGTTCCTTTTGGGGTACATGGCTGGTCCCCAATCGCTTTATACCATCGGGCTGGGCAGTATCGTCGCCTTTTTCGTGATATTTATTTTATTAAGTTTCAAACAGTTAACAAAAATTACATCATTCGCACAGGAAAAGAAGGCATATAAAAAGCTGGGTGTCAAGGATTTTGTGCAAAACAGGTACATTTTTTACATGTCTCTGTTCATTATTTTCTCGATGTGCGCCATCAACTTCGTGGATTACTCCTTCCTGAACGTGGCCACGCTCTACATGGACGGTGAATCGCTGGCGAACTTCATCTCCCTGTTCGAGGCTACCATTGTAATTTTCAGCTTCCTTTTCGACGTTTTTGCCACAGACCGGGTCAACTCAGAATACGGTATGCGGGTCTCCCTGCTGGTGAACCCTGTCTTGCTGGCCCTCTTTACAATGGGTGCGCTCATCCTGGGCCTCGTATTCGGCTACTCACAGGGTGATACCTTTTTCGTGGTGTTCTTCATGACCATCGCCCTGAGCAAACTTTTCATCCGCTCACTCAAAGAAGCGCTTGACAACCCTACCTTCAAATTGTACCTGCTACCCATCGAAAGCGATATCCGCATCGATGTTCAGACCAAGATCGAAGGTATTGTTACCGCCTTTGCCATGGTGGCGGCCGGTGGACTCATTATTATCATCACGCAGCTGCACCTGTTCGACCTGATCTACGTAACCATTTTCACCCTGCCGTTCCTGGTGCTCTGGTACCTGGCTACCAACAAGATGCACAAGAACTACCGGGATACCCTCCAGAATACACTTGTCAAGAATAAAGAAAAGAGCGAGAACCAGGTCACCCGTGAGTACACCGTGAACAGCGTGCTCGAAAAAGAAGTGAGCAGCACAGTAGAGGAAAAAGTGATCTATGGCCTCAAGCTGATGGAGAAGCTCGAGCCCGCACTTTTTGAGAACGCCATCATTCAGCTCGTGGACAGCGACAACCGCAAGCTGCGCAAGTTTGCCGAGGAGAAGATCCAGGCCCTGGGCATCGAGAAAGAATCAAAGGGGAACGATATTAAAAACCTGGCACAGCAGGCCGTGGGAAGCATCGAAGACAGCGATCTGTTATCGATTTCCACCGACAACCTGATGAAGCTGAGCAAATCCATCAAGCAGAACGACCGGGTGCTGGCTGCGAAACTCCTCCGTAAAATGGTGGGTCAGCGAACCATCTTCATTCTCCTGGAGCTGCTGCGCGACGTAGATGCCAAAGTGCGTTTCGAAGCGCTGCTGGCAGCCAGAAAAACAAAACGTCCCGAAACATGGCCCGTGCTGATCGAGATGCTTTCATCGCCAACCTTCGGACATCACGCTGCCGCGGCGCTGAAAGAAGGCGGCGAAGTGGTGCTGCCTACACTCGAGGCTGCGTTCCACAAGTCGGGCCAGACCGACCTCGTGATGCTGCGCATTGTACAGATCATGGGCCGCATCGGTGGCGACGAAGCGCTGAAGCTGCTCTGGAAAAAGGCCGACTATCCCGATAAACGTATCGTACGCCAGATCCTATATTCGTTGCGTTATATCAACTACCGGGCACAGGGACGCGAGGTGCGTGAAGTAATGGACCTGCTCGACACCGAGATCAGTAAAGCCATCTGGAACATGGCCGCGCTCACAGAGCTTCCGGATTCCGATTTCTTCAAATTTCTGCGTGAAGCGTTGCGCGAAGAGGTGCAGCAGAACTTCGATCAGATCTCTATCCTGCTGTCGATCCTGTATGATCCGCAATCCGTACAGCTCGTCAGGGAGAACATGGACTCCGGTGATCCGGATAACATCGCCTTCGCCATGGAATTGATGGACCTGTTCATCGACCAGGAGCTGAAACCCAAGCTGTTCCCGCTGCTCGACGACTCGAGCACGGCAGACAAGCTCCGCGCGCTGCAATTATATTATCCCCGCGAAAGCTACAACACCATCCAGGTGATCAATTATATCCTGAACCGCGACTTCAACCAGAACAACCGCTGGACGAAGGCCTGTGCTGTTCACGCCGCAGCTTACCTCGACGAGTTCCGCGTAAGCCGTGGATTGATCGCCCAGGTATTCAACAACGACCGCCTGTTGCAGGAAACGTCGGCATGGGTGATCTATAATAAGGATAAAAAAGCGTTCGAAGCCGTGCGCGAAAGACTTCCCGCGCGCGATAAAAAATTCCTGGACTCATCCATCGAGCACAACCAGCTGCTGGAAGGCCTCGACGATGGTTTCTTCCTCGGTATAGAGATGGTAATGTTCCTCAAGCAGTTACCCGTATTCAAAGATATTCATGGCACACTGCTCAGCGACCTGAGCGACAAGATCATTCCCCTGGAGCTGCACCTGGGTGAAAAGATCAAATTCACGCCTGACGAGCTTAACAGCCCGATCTTCATCGTAGCCCACGGTGAGGTAAAACTGAAGAACAACGACAACATTCTGACCGTGCTCAAAAAAGGAAGCGTGTATGGCGACCTTTTCCAGGATGGCCCGGCACTGGCAGCCAACATCATGGAAGCCACAGAACGCTCGGTGCTGTTCAGGATCAACCTGGTTGATTTTTATTTTGTGATGGCCAACCACCACGACCTGGTGCAGGGCCTCATCAAAAATATCACCGAAAGCAAACTACAGTATTCACAACCTAATCCGTAAAACCCTCGCTACTATGGGATTTGAAATTGACGTATTGATCGTATTTGCAGAGAAAGACAACGAGGCGCCTAAGAATGAGCTGGGTTGGGTTTCGCAATTCAAGAAGTTCCTGGAGCTTATGTTGAACCAGGTGCTGGGAGAAAAGTCAAAGATCCTGCTTAAGGCAGATTATGACAGCATCACGGCGCCCGAGCTGGATAAGGTGGGGGTTCTCGTACCGGTATTATCGAAGGAGTTCATTCAGTCGGGCAAGTGCCTCGACCATGTGGAAACATTTTACAAAAGGATCGAGTCGGCATCCAAAACCAGGAGCCGCGTGTTCAAGGTTTTCAAAACCCCGCTGAGTCCCGGCGAGCAACCACCACGACTGAGAGACCTCATCGGTTACGACATGTATCAGCTCGATGTGGAGTCTGGCGAGATCCGCGAATACACCGACTACTTCAGCACCGAGGCAGAGCGCCAGTACTGGATGAAGATGGTGGACCTTGCTTACGACATCTACGACACCCTGCTTCAGCTGAAGGAGGAAACGTCGCGGGCGGAGATCAAGAACATCTACAAACGCAAGACCATCTACCTGGCGGAAACAGGGCATGATCTTTCCGTGCAGCGGAACATCATCAAACGCGAGCTGCAACGGCACGGATACGTGGTGCTGCCCAACCAGACCCTGCCCAACAACGTGGCAGATCTCGAGAAAGTGGTGCAGCGCGATCTTACGGAGAGCAACCTCTCCATTCACCTGATCGGCAGCGCCTATGGCGAGATCCCGGCAGGCTCCGAACGTTCTGTGGTAGACATCCAGAACAAGCTTGCCGCGGAAAAAAGCCTTCGGGCCAAAGAGAGCCACGAGGATTTTACACGCCTCATCTGGATCTCCCCTACCCTGGTGAACGCCAGTGAAAGACAAAAGGGATTTATCGAGAACATCAAACGGGATGTGGAAGCACAGGAAGGCGCCGAAATTCTGCAAACGCCCCTGGAAGATTTTAAAAACATTATGCGCGAAGAGCTCGTAGAGTCGGGCGAACGAAAACCTTCTGAAGACGTGGGCGGACGTTCTGTATACCTGATGCATGACCGCATGGATGTAAATGACGTTAAGCCCATCAAAGAAGTGCTTGAAAAAGCCGGCTTCAGGGTGCTGGTGCCTGAATTCGAAGGCGAGCTCCTGGAGGTGCGCAAGAAGCACATCGACAACCTGAGAACATTTGACGCTGCCATTATTTATAAAGGAAAAGTAAATGAGCAATGGGTCCGCATGAAGGCCCTCGACCTGTTAAAAGCTCCCGGCTTCGGAAGAAAGAAACCGATCATCGGCAAAGCCATTTTAACACCTCCCGGGTCGACGCTCAATGCTGAAGCCTTTAAGAGCCAGAACCTGCGCGTGATAGAAAGCGATCCGCAGCGTTCTGTTGAATCCATCAAATCTTTTATCCAGGAGTTTAACGTCTAAATTAAGCCATGAGCCAAATTATCGATCAGCAGGTATCAACGGCTAACCCGTTTCCGGGATTGCGACCTTTTAAAATCGAAGAGTCGCACCTCTTCTTTGGCCGCGAAGGACAAAGCGATGAAGTGCTTCTCAAACTTTCGAAGAGCAGGTTCGTAGGTGTTATCGGCCCGTCAGGAAGTGGTAAATCTTCCTTTATCTACTGTGGCGTAATGCCCATCCTGTATGGCGGTTTCCTTACCGACGCCAGTCCCGACTGGGAGGTGGTAGTGACCCGGCCCGGTGCCGGCCCCATCGATAACCTCGCGGAAGCATTGCTGAAGAACAGCGCCGAATACAGGTCGGCCGACAATGAAGAGAAAAAGATCAAACGCACCATCTTCTCCACACTCCTGAGAAGTAGCTCCCTGGGGCTGGTAGAAGCCATTGAGCAAACCCGCAAGAACCAGGACATCAATTACCTGGTGCTGGTTGACCAGTTCGAAGAATTATTCCGCTTCAAAGACAGCCACGACGCCAACTCCGTCAACGAGACACTGGCATTCGTGAACCTGCTCATCGAAGCCATCAACTATCCCGATGCCCCGATCTACGTGGCCATCACCATGCGTTCAGACTTCATCGGTGATTGCGCGCAGTTCCCTGACCTTACCCGCAAGATCAATGACAGCCACTACCTGATCCCGCAGCTTACGCGTGATCAGAAACGCAGGGCCATTGAAGGACCTGTGGCGGTAGGTGGCGCCAAGATCTCGCCCCGCCTCACGCAGCAGCTGCTGAACGACCTGGGAGACAATCCTGATCAGCTGCCCATTCTCCAGCACGCGCTCATGCGTACGTGGAGCTACTGGACCACTTATAAAGACTACGCTGAAGAAGCGGTAGATCTCAAACATTACGAGGCGATCGGTACCATGGCCGAGGCGTTGTCTATGCACGCCAACGAAGCCTACGACGAATTGACCGAAGATCAGAAGCGTATCTGTGAGGTGCTGTTCAAAGCCATCACGGAAAAACGGGGCGAGAACTTCGGTATCAGAAGACCTACGAAACTGAACGAGATCGCCGCCATCGCTGACGTTGCGGAAGAAGATGTTGCCGGCGTGATCGAAAAATTCCGCGAGCAGGGAAGATCGTTATTGACACCCGCTTTCGGAACACCGTTGAACTCGAAGTCGATGGTGGATATCTCTCACGAAAGTCTTATGCGCATCTGGGTGCGCCTGAAAAACTGGGTGGATGACGAAGCTGATGCCGTGCAGATGTACACACGCCTGGCGGAAGCTGCTTCCATGTACCAGGTGGGCAAGGCCGGTCTCTGGAGGCCACCGGATCTTCAGCTTGCCCTGAACTGGCAGGCCAAGCACAAACCCACCCTCGTGTGGGGCCAGCGATACCATCCGGCGTTTGAGCGTACCATGATCTTCCTGGAGTATTCCAAGAAGGAATGGGAGACCGAACAACGGATCAAGGAGCTTGAACAAAAAAGAAAACTTCAACGCGCCAGGATCGTTGCGCTGGTACTCGCCTCCGCTACGATCATCTCACTGGTGTTCCTCGTGTTTGCGTTTGTACAAAAGGCAGCTGCCGACAAAGCACGTGAAGATGCGATAGCACAAAAAGTGATCGCCGATAAGAACGCCAACGACGCCAAGATCGCTGCCGCGGAAGCTTTAAAACAACAAAAGATCGCAGAAGAGCAGAAACGCGAAGCCGACATTCAGCGGAACCTTGCCGTGGAAAACGAACGCGTGGCAACGGAGCAAAGAACCCTGGCAGAGCAGCAGCGTCAGCTGGCGGTGTTGAACGAACAAAAGGCCAAGACCGAAGAAGAGAAAGCTAAAGTGGCGCAGAAGGCAGCGGAGACAAACGCGATTGAAGCTGACCGTCAAAAAGGTTTTGCCCAGCAGAAGCAATACATCGCTACGGCAAAGGCTATGGCAATCAAGTCGCCGCAAGTTCCTGACCGCGAGCTTCAGGCACTCATGGCACAGCAGGCCTATAACTTTAACAAAAAGTATGAAGGCTACGCCTATGACGACGCTATCTACAATGGTCTCCACGAAGCCCTTGAGAAATACGACAATGCCCTTACACTGAACCTGCAGGGTCACGACAAGGGCTCATGCCGCTCACTGGTGATCCACACCGCAAGCAAAAAACTGTATTCCGGTGGCAGCGACGGACGCATCCTGCGCTGGACCTATAGCGGTGCAAAATGGGTCATGGAAGTACTGGTAGGTCCGAGAACTGCATATGTTGTGAACTCCATTGCCGTGAACGATGCAGGCACGCTTCTGGCGGCGGGTGGTTTGGCTGATGGCGATGCTACGCTCAACTACATTGAACTGTATGACCTGAGGAATATGAGCGCGCCGCCGAAGAAGATCCAGGGATACGTCCATGACATCGACAACCTCCACTTCACGGAAGACGGAAAAGGCCTCTACGCCCGTGACAACTCTGGTCACAGCATCAAGTTTTCTGACCTGACCACAAGCCGCGAGATCATTGCCAGCAAGGAAAAGATCAACAGCATCACGCTCAATCCGAACGGTACGCTGATCGCAGGTGCCGGCAACGAGGGTTCATTGATGTTCTGGGATGTCAGAAACAACTATGCTGCAAAGACATTCTACAAAAACTCGGCTGGCCTCTCTTCTGTAGGCTTTACGCGTGATGGAAAGAATGTTGTGATCGGTGACCTGAATGGTCTCGTCAAGTTCATCAATATGGACAACGTATCTTCAGTACGTCCGCTTTCCGGTCATACATCAGGCATCGAGCAGATCGTCTTCAATAATAGCGGCACGTTCATGGCCACTGCCAGCAACGACAAGACCGTACGGTTGTGGAACCTGCTCAGGCTGCGTGAACAGCCCATCGTGCTCAGTGGACACGCCGACTGGGTACGAACCGCAGTATACAGCGCAGACGACGAGCAGCTCCTGGCGGGTATGCACAGCAACGCAGAAAAACCCCAGGAGACCATTCACGCCTGGCCCACCAAGATCGAAACCATGTCAGAGCTGCTTTGCAATTACCTGACGCGGAACTTCACAGAAGACGAATGGGCCACCTATGTTGACGAGCAGCTGCTCTATGAAAAAACCTGCAGCACCGTAAAGGACACTAAGACAAAATAGTTTTTTGAGAAATGAAACGATACCTGTTCTGTACCGCGATCCTGGTAGCCTTGATCAAAGGAGAAGGTTTCAGTCAAAACCTGGAGCTGAACTGTACGCAAAAGCTGCGTACGGCACGGGCTACTTATGAGCAAGGCAGGCTGCACGAGATGCGGACACTGCTGGAAGGATGTTTGAAAAGCGGATTTACGGAAACAGAAAAGGTTGAGGCCTACAGGCTTCTGGTGCTTACATACATCTACCTGGAAGAACCTGAGCAGGCGGACGCTGCCATGATCAATCTGCTCAGCACAGATCACTTCTTCGAGATCAATGAGGCGGTAGATCCTGTTGAGTTCAAAAGCCTGTACAAAAAATTCAGGACGAAGCCAGTATTCAGCTATGGTGCGAAGTTCGGTGTGAACACCAACCAGGTAAACGTTATTGAGAATCATTACATCTGGGCCGCTGCAAAAGGTAAAGGAACTTACAAATCGAATGCGGGGATCAACGGCACGTTGTTGTTCGAGAAGAACCTCAAAGAGAACCTGATCATCAATCCTGAGATCATGTACTCAGGCAGCTCGTTCATTTACTCCAATTCCGACATCTCCACCAGCGACGATCAGCAGAGCAACGACAGGGCCGAATTCACCATAACCCAAAGCCGCCTTCTGCTCAACCTTTTAGTGCAGTATAAATTCTCCAAGGGAAAGCTTGACAAAACCTTATCGCCCTACATCGCGATTGGCCCGTCCATCGGGTACCTGATGAACTCTTCATTCGGAGGCGACCTGACGGTAGGCAACCAGATCACGATCCCGAATATCCCTACAAAAGAGAACTACAAAACCCTCACCTATGCCGTGACCGCTGCTGCCGGCATTAAGTATAAAGTGGGCGCCTTTTACCTCACCGCGGATGTCCGTTACGTACGCGGCCTCGTGAACGTGGTGAAAGAAGACAATCGTTACAAGCCTACGATAACAAATGAACTGCTCTGGAATTACGGTTATGTCGACAATGATTTTAACCTGAGCCAGACAATGGTCAACATAGGCCTTATCGTTCCTTATTTCAATCCCAAGAAACTGATCAAGTAGCTGTTTAGAAATGAAAAGAATATTGCCTTATATACTCCTGGCCATGGTTGCTGTGCGCTGCAAAACGGAAAGCGATGTAGCGCCTTCTTCGGGATCGTTCATCCGGTATTTCGGCTCTGAAAACAACCTGGATGCCAAGCTGGCCCTTGAAGACGAGAACGGATACACCCTGTTGAGCAACGTGGAGATCCAGGAGGGCGCGGCATTCAAGTACAAGATCAGGCTGATCCATACCGATCGCAATGGAAACCTGCAATGGCAGACCAACTACCCGGCCTTCCCCCTCGAAGTGGACGATAAAAGTATGAAGGCAGCCTCGTTTATTCCTTTGGCTAACTCGGGTTACTTAATTGCAGGCGACAGAATTAATGCCGACGGCACCACAGACCTACTCCTATTACGGACAGACCTGAACGGAAACATGCAAGACTCTGTAACTATATCGGCAACCGATATCGCACTTCCCGCTGGCGCGTCATTGCATGGACAGGCTGTGATCCAGCTTGAAGATAATGGTTCTTATTTCGTCGCGCTGGCCCGTATCGAAAACGGCAATGGCAAAGACATGTTTGTGGCACGGTTCAGCACGCAAGACCTGTCCATTCAGTGGAAAAGACAATACGGTGCCGGATCGAGCTCACTCATCAACAAGCTCTACACCAATACTACCAAAAATCTCTTCTGGGCCGGATCGGTGACCTCCTCAGGCCACGCCGATGTCCGCCTTGTTGAAGCTCCCAAAGATTCAGAATCACCGATCATCGGCGATCCAATTGTAAGTCCTACCGTCGATGAAAACGCCATCGACTTCTGTCAGGCCGTGGGCGGCTGGGCCATCACGGGATCTTCCAATGTCAATGGCAATGATGACATCTATCTGCTCAAAGTTTCCAATAACTCCGAAGTGCTTTACGAGAAGGTCATCGGATTCGAAGGAGGCAGGAATGACAGGGGCAACTCGATCTGCCCCGGCGCTGATGGTGGACTGGTGATCCTGGGAACAGTTGAATCCGAAGAGACACAGCAGGATCTGTACCTGACCAAAAGAAACGCAATCGACGGTGAATTGATCTGGCAGGTGCAATACCGTGGCGAAGACCGTGAAGAAGGCGCATCGGTAAGAACCACTTCCGATGGATCTTACCTGATATTTGGAACAACTTATTTCGGTGACCGGGTGAGGAAACTGATGCTGATGAAGGTAAAGCAGAACGGGCAGTTGTAAGGCATCATAACAGAGGAATACAAGAATGGGTCCTCCAGGGACTCTATATACAATACAAAACATCTTAAGAGCAGGGTCGTTCCGCGCAGGCTGAATGACCATGACGTTTTTATCGGCTTAGAACAACTACTTTAAATAACCCCATATGATTCGGAAGTCTACGATTTCAGTCCTGTCAACGTGTACTCTTTTTTCTAAACGATACCTCCAGAAGGATCGTGCACGGATGGGCTCATCGATCGTCAGCAGATCTTTTGTATACCTCTTTGCAGCATGCCTTGGTTTGCTCACCTCATTCTCCGCGGTTGGACAGACCACGCAGACGGTGACGATCACAACACCCGGTGCTAACAGTTGGACCGTTCCGGCAGGCGTGAGCCGCATCACTGTAGAAGTGTGGGGCGGTGGCGGCGGTGGTGGTAATAGCGATAACACCACTGATGACGGTGGTGGTGGCGGCGGCGGCGGTGCTTATAGTATAAAAGTATTTAATGGCCCATTACCGGCATCTTTCAATTACTCTATTGGTGCAGGCGGAGCAGGTGCTCCGGGCAGCTCAGGCACCAATGCTATCGGTGGACAAGACACGTGGTTCAGCAGTGCCACCACGCTCATGGCAAAAGGAGGTTCAAGGGGAAGAAGTAGTGACGAAGGTAGCAACGGCGGAAATGGCGGTGCAGCAGGCTCAAGCATTGGTGACAATTCATACTCTGGAGGGTCCGGAGCGAACGGAGGCGATACAGGCGGCGCTGGCGGCGGTTCTGCCGGACCAAGTGGTGCCGGGAATAATGGGAGCGGAAATGGTGCTACGAGTGCCGTGACCGGCGGTGGTGCAGGCGGAAATGGCGGTAGCACTGGAAACCCGGGCGGAGCCGGTGGCGCGCCAGGTGGTGGCGGGGGTGGATCGAACGATATTGCAGCGGAAGCCGGTGGCAATGGCGCTAACGGCCAGATCGTCATTACTTATGTAGTTCCGGAAGCGTTTACGGTTGGAAGCGTTACTGTAACCGGAGGCACGCTGGTAGCAGGACGCTGGAATTCCACCAGCACCGGCGTGAACGTGCAGGTACCCATCGACAACGATGCTACACTCAATGGTGGCAATGTACAGCTTCAGGCTCGAATCTCTTCAGGCTCTTTCGCCAACGTTGGCTCAGCAACAGCGCTGGCTGGCGGCGATCTTGGTACAACAAAAACCATTGCACTCACGGCTGTGCAATTCGAAGGCATCGCCAGCTTTGCTAATGGAGAGACCATTCAGGTTACAGCCATCATTACCAACAATCAGGGCAACAGTACAACAGGCACTACCAGCGCTTCAACCATTCTGGTAGATCAGGCCTCCCCTGCTGCATTCACGGTAGGCACGGTGACTCCGACAGGCGGCACCGTGGTGGCAGGACGCTGGAACGCAAGCAACACAGGCGTTGATATACAGGTACCCATCGCCAACGATGCATCGCTCAACGGTGGCTCACTGCAGTTGCAGGGACGGATCTCTTCAGGCTCATTTGCAAACCTTGGCTCGGCTGTAGCGCTGGCGGGAGGTGACATCAACGGAACCAAGACCATCAGTCTCACCGCTGCACAGTTTGAAGGCATTGCTGGTTTTGCCGAAGGTGTCACCCTTCAGGTAACTGCGCTTTTAACAGATGCGTCCGGCAACCCCGCAACAACGGGTACACAAAGTGCTACCAATACTGTGGTTGACCAGGTTGCTCCTGCTGCCTTTGCTACGGGCGCTGTTGTCACCACCGGTGGTAATGTGATAGCCAACCTCTGGAATAATACCAATACCGGCATCAGCGTAAGCGTGCCGGTAGCCAATGAGGCCACCCTTAACGGTGGCTCCATTCAATTGCAGGCAAGGATCTCTTCCGGTGTTTTTGCCAACATCGGTTCTGCCTTAACCCTGGCTGGCGGCGACCTCGGTACTACCAAGACCGTAACAGCTACCAAAGCACAGCTCGAAGCCATTGCCGGCTTTGCTAACGGTGAAACAATAGAGATCACTGCTGTCATTTTCGATATTGCAGGAAACGGTATTACGGGCACCACGAGTGCTTCAACCCTTGTTGTAAACCAGACAGCTCCGGCTGCCTTTACCGTAGGAACGATCACCACTACAGGTGGCACTGTTGTCAGCGCACACTGGAACGCCTCCAACACCGGCGTGGACATCCAGGTGCCGATCGCCAACGATGCATCGCTTGACGGAGGTTCTCTGCAGCTGCAGGCACGGATCGCCTCGGGATCTTTTGCCAATTTTGGCGCTGCCGTACCGCTGATCACAACCGACGTAAATACGACCAAGACCCTCAGCTTCACGGCGGCACAGTTCGAAGCCATCGCCGGGTTCGCCAATGGCCAGACCGTTCAGGTTACCGCGATCCTGACCGATGTAACAGGCAACGTCACCACAGGTACTCAAAGCGCCACCAATGTGCTCGTAGACCAGGCTGCACCGGCCGCCTTCACCGTTGGCACTATAACAGCCACAGGTGGTACAGTAGTAGCAAACTTCTGGAACAGCACCAATACCGGCATCAATATCAGCGTGCCCGTGGCCAATGACGCTTCCCTCGACGGAGGCACCGTTCAGCTGCAGGCGCGGATCACGTCCGGAAGCTTTGCCAATCTAGGAACACCCGTAGCAGTGGTCACAGGCGATATCAACGGCACCAAGGTTGTTAGCATCACAGCAGCGCAGTTCGAAGCGATTGCAGGTTTTGCGAATGGTGAAACGATTGAGGTCACCGCCATTCTTGCAGACAACGCAGGCAATGCTACCACCGGTACTACCAGCGCAACAACCATTGCCGTTGATCAGGCAGCTCCTGCAGCCTTTGCTACAGGCTCTGTTGTTACACTCGGAGGTACGATCGTTGCCGGAAGGTGGAACGCATCCAATACCGACATCGAAGTTCAGGTACCCATTGCGAACGACGCCTCGCTGACCGGCGGATCGGTGCAGCTGCAAGGCCGGATCACATCCGGAAGCTTTGCCAACCTGGGCAGCGCCGTTGTGCTGGCAGGAGGCGATCTCAATACAACCAAGACCATCAGCCTTACCGACGCGCAATTTGAGGGCATCGCAGGCTTTGCGAATGGCCAGACCGTGGAGATCACGGCTGTTCTCACCGATGCTGCAGGGAATGGCACTACAGGTACAACCAGCGCTACAACCATTGCAGTTGATCAGGCCGCACCTGCAACCTTTACAGTAGGAACAGTAACGCCTACCGGCGGCGTTGTGAAAGCAGGTCGCTGGAATGCATCGAACACCGGCGTCGACATTCAGGTACCCGTTGCTAACGACGCTTCACTTAACGGTGGTTCCATTCAGCTGCGCGGCAGAACCACCTCGGGAAGCTTTGCTAACCTGGGGGCCGTTGTTATGCTGGCAGGTGGTGATGTGAATACAACCAAGACCATTAGCCTCACCGATGCACAATTCGAAGGCATTGCAGGCTTTGCCGATGGACAGACCATCGAGATCACGGCCGTTCTTACCGATGTTGCCGGGAACACAAGAACCGGTACGGCAAGCGCCTCCACCATTGTGATCGATCAGACCGCACCTGCAGCTTTTGTCGTGGGCAGCGTAACGGTGACAGGTGGAACGGTGATGGCCGGCATCTGGAACAACACCAATACCGGTATCAATGTTCAGGTGCCTGTTGCCAATGAGGCTACGCTGGACGGCGGTTCCATCCAGATCCAGGCCAGGATCGCTTCGGGATCCTTCGCCAACGTCGGATCAGCTGTGACTCTCGCGGCTGTCGACCTCAATACAACCAAAACCATCGCCATTACCGCAGCCCAGCTCGAAGCCATTGCTGGTTTTGCAGATGGCGAGACCGTTGAGATCACCGCCATCATTTCCGATGTGGCCGGCAATGCTACCACCGGTACCACAAGTGCTACAACGATCGCTGTCGATCAAAGCGCACCCGCGGCTTTCACCGTAGGCACTGTAACACCTACAGGAGGCACCATTATCACAGGACGCTGGAATGCATCCAACACAGGCGTAGATATCCAGGTGCCGATCGCCAACGACGCCTCCCTGAATGGTGGTACCCTTCAACTTCAGGGAAGGATCTCTTCCGGAAGCTTTGCCGACCTGGGAAGTACTATTGTGCTGGCAGGAGGCGATGTCAATACAACCAAGACCATCAGTCTTACAGATACGCAATTTGAAGGCATCGCCGGATTTGCGAACGGTGTAACGATCCAGATCACCGCCATTCTCACCGATAATGTCGGCAACAGCACCACAGGCACACAAAGTGCCACCAATACAGTAGTAGACCAGACGGCTCCCGCCGCCTTTACGGTAGGTACTGTGACAACAACCGGTGGACGGGTGGTTGCCAATTACTGGAACTCCACCAACACCGGTGTGGATATCGTAGTACCCATTGCCAACGATGCTACTCTCAACGGCGGTTCCGTTCAGCTGCAAGCCCGCATCTCTTCCGGTACGTTTGCCAACGTAGGTTCGGCATCTGCTATCGCAGCCGTGAATACCAACAAAACCGTATCACTTTCGGCAGCACAGTTCGAGGCCATCGCCAGCTTCGCAGAAAATACTGACATCCAGATAAGGGCTGTCATAAGCGATGTGGCAGGCAACGCTACTACAGGAGCTCAAAGCACTACCGTGCTGCACGTGGATCAGACGGCTCCTTCTATTGCCAGCGCCGTGAAGGTATACGCTAATAAAGGTGGTGGTCCTGCCAACGGAGGCGGTACCAACAACCACGAAGTGATCCAGTTCACGCTGTCTGAAGACATCACCCTGACACACGGAACATCTCCGAAGTTCAGCGGAACCTACGGCAACCAGGGCTTCAGCGTAGATGACGGCGCCGTTGGGTCAACAACCTATGCAAACAATGCTTCAGCCAACACCATCGACGGTACATCGTTCACTAACACCAGACTGATCTATCTTGAAAGCTCCGGCAACAGCAGCAACTGGTCTGTTGCCAATGCCACCAACGTTCAGTACGTGCCCAGCGGCGTAGGCGGATCGGGCAACCTGATCATCGACATTGCCGGTAACGAAATGTTGACCGATATCAAGCCGGTTACGAATGGCGATGCGATCAAACCTTTTATTTCACCTGATGTGATGACTCTCTATCCCCGCGCAGGCAATCCCGAAAAGATCGTCTTCACCATGTCTGAAGAGCTTGGCCTTGCATCGGGCGCGGCGGTGACCGGGTTTTTCACCAGCACAGGAGCAGTTGCTTCTGCTGTTTATACAGACAATGCGGGTGGCGCTCCTTATACGATCACACTGACCAGCTCCGCTAACGGCGACTGGACCAGCAGCACCACCGTGAGCTATACAACAGCATCTGGCGGAAACGTGAAAGACGTTGCTACCAACGAGATGAACACGGTTACGGCACACGCACTGGTCGTAGAAACTGACGCACCTGTAATTTCGAGCGTCAGCATTCCCAATACCCCGATGAAGGTTGGTGATGTGGTAACTGTAACGATTACCACGACCAACGACGATGGCGACGATCCGGTCATCGTTGCAGGCAGTACCATTGGTGGTTTCCCCTTAACTTTCACCAATGCGGCAGGAACCTCCAAGATCGCCACTTTCACCGTTGCTGAAGACGGCACTGACGTTGCAGCGGGCTCCAATATTCCTGTGACCCTCACCTTACAGGATGGTCAGGGCAACACAAGCACTACTTATACAACTGCCATCGCGCAGGGCAATGACCGCATCGACGCGAATGCCCCCACAGTTGTCTCCATCACAAGGGCGACTACGGTCAACTCATTTTCTACAACGGGTGGCACTACCGCTACAAGCGTTGTCTACCGTGTTACATTCTCTGAAAACATCGATCCCGCTTCGATAGATGCCAATGACTTTATTTTTACCCCCACAACCAGTATTGGAGGTACCCCCACCATCCAGGCACCCGTAGCATTTTCAGGCACCTCGGTTTATGATGTTACCGTGACAGGATATACCGGTACTGGCAGGATCGAACTGATGTTCAAAGACAGCGAAAACGCGCAGGCAGTAATGGATATTGCAGGCAACCCGGTGATCACCTCTGCTTCAAATACAGATGGCAGCGTAACCGGACCTTTGTACACCATCGTTCTGCCTGAGCCTACTGCCAACGCCTCCGGCCTGAGTGTCACCGTCAACAACACAACCAGCATCACACTCAACTGGGTAAATCCAGTTGCACCGGTGCAGCCAGCGAGCCAGTATCTGATCAGAGTAAAAGGCCCCGACATCAATGACGCGCCCGGAAGCTATACGCCCGTTGCGGACGGCACCTTCCTGACCCCCACTGATCTTAACTTCAACGACGGAAACGGCTTCCGTTATGTATCAGCAGCAGCGACGGCAACTACTTTCACCACATTGCTTTCCGGCAAAACGTATGATTTCGAGATCATACCATTAACGGTTGTTGTGTCCAACGATAACCGTGATTATTTATTTACAGGTAACCCCACAATCCAGGGAACAACACCTGCCGCTGAGCTCGGAGCTATCACCGTAGGCACCACAGCGCCGCCGCTGACGATCTCATCGCTATCAACATCATTCACCAATAAGAATTTTACTTTCAAAGTACAGGACGACGGTCTTTCCCTCAGTGCCGACAACTCCAAAACACGTTTTGGAACGCTTACCATTTTTGAAGGAAGTGGCGATGGCATAGCAAACTGGGCGGATGTTATTGCCGAAGCCGAATTGAAAGATATCACCGAGGGCAATACGGTAACAACTACTGTAATCGGCACGAATACCATCACGTTCACCTTGCCAACAACGGATAATGCCGCCGGTGAGCTTGACGACAATGAACTGAAGGAATATGAGTTGCGTATCAGGCTCAAGGGCCCGATGGATAATTCGGCGGGTGACAACATTGATAACAGTGAATTTGTATTCAATGTCAATGCCAGCAGCTTCACTTCGTATGTGGCCGGTTCTTCCAAGATAGAGGCCGCGCAAACACAGAGCTCCAGCACGGGTGCCAACAAGGTCGATGTTATCGCAACGCAGCTGGACTTCACTGTACAACCTCCCGGCTCTGTCTTTGTATTGGCTGATCTGACCACACAACCTGTGGTACGTGCACGGGATACCTATGGTAACACTGATGCTAACTACAATGCAACCCTGACGGTATCAAACGCAGGCAACCTGCCTATATTCGACGCCGCCGTTACACCTCCTGCGTCTGCCGTTTCTACCACTGCTGTTACAATGGTGAACGGTATCGCTACCTTCCCGGTGAACTTCAGGTATGGAGAAAGTGGCAATGGTACGTTATCGGTAGATGACGGTAACCTCGCCACGACCAATACCGGCAGCACGTCGGTCACGGTAATCTATAGCAGTACCACAACGATAACAGCTGGGGCTAATACTGAACACCAGAACCTCACATCGCTTGGTACAGGCCTGTATTCACACATGGTATTTGATTTTGAGATCAAAGACGACAATGGCAGCGGCGGTGACGGCGCTCCCACACGTCTTTCGCAAGTAAAGGTTTCGGCCCGCAGCGGGTTTGCTGACCAGGTCAGCAATTGGGGAGACGCGATCGCAGGAGCCATACTTTACGACAACAACAATAGCTTCACGATCTTCAATGCAACCTCTATAACAGCAGACGAGATTGTATTTAATGGATTAAATAATGGTCCAGGACAGAACGGCTATATTCCGGATAACGGGGCAAATCGCTACCAGGTATATATCTGGTTCAAAGCGGCCATGGGCGGAACACAACCGGATGAGATCGATAACAAACGTTTTATCCTTGAGGTCACTGAGGCGGATATAACACCGCTGGCGGCCAGCAGTAAGATCGATCCGGCTGCTGTCACTCATTCTGATGCCAATGGCGGTCTCAACAACAACGTGCAGGTGATTGCCACCAAAATGGTATTTACCGTCAATCCTCCTACTCCACCCACGGATGTGCTTGTAAATACCGATCTGCCCACGCCCCCGAAGGTTGTGGCGCGTGATATCAATAATAACCGTGACTGGGATTATGAGCCCGTTACAGGTGTGGTGGTGACCACCGAAGGAAACCTGACCACGGCTAATCCGCCGACGTCCACTTCGGGCATTCTTACATTCACTGACGGCGTACTTACTTTCCCGGCCAACTTCAAGTATACGCAGGTTGGCAACGGCAAGGGTCGGCTTACCGTCAGCTCTTCTGTGGTAGCTGCCAATGGGGCTGCTCCGTCTTCGGCTATCGGCACCGATGTTAAAGTAAGGACTGCAGCTTCGACAACCATCACCGCCATCGCTGCCTCTTCGCCTGACTTTATCTCTTCGCTGGAAACATCCGCTCCCGGCGTGACGGTCTTTGAATTTGACGTTGAAGACGACGGCGGAGCAGAAGATGACGGTGTAGCGACGCAGATCACTTCCCTGAGTATTACATACGGCGGAGGTGACGACATTGCAGGCTCCAGCAACTACAACTGGACAGACGCCATCGGAGGCGCTACCCTCAGCGACGAGCATAATAATACGGTGTCAGTGGCAACGATCAATAGCAACACATTGATATTTAACCTGACCGCAGGTGCGGGCCCCGCTCTTGGCCTCGTTGCTGACGGAGACACAGAGACATACACCTTGAAGCTCTGGCTTAAAAATCCGGTTAGTCCCGCACTGGCTGCGGAGATCGACGGTCTCAATTTCGTTTTCGATATTCAAACTGCCAATATCGCCACGTACGCCGAAGGATCCGGCATTGCTCCGAGCCAAACCGGGAATTCAGGCTCCACCAAAAACGTGGTGGATGTAGATGCCACACAACTCGACTTTACAACACTGCTCCCGGGACCTGTTTCAGCGAGCATCAATACCCCGTTCGCCACAGCTATCAGAGTGGAAGCACGCGATGCCAGGGGCAACACAGATTTGGATTTTAACGGAGATATTACAGCCTTCTCCAATACAGGCGCCGGCACCCCTAGCCCCGTACAATTGAGCATGAGCAATGCGCCGAATCCTTCTGACCCTTTAGATGCCTTTAGCTTGGGTGTTTTCACGTTCAACGGCGGCTTCCAGTTCACGAGCGACGGAAATGGTGAAAACGGAGCGGGTACCCTTCACATGACCGCAGGAGGCATTACAGGAAACTCACCCAGCATTACCGTACAATCTTCTTACGAATCAAAGCTGGTGATCAATCCGGTGATCGCGGATCCTACCATCGATTACATTAAATACCAGGCCACAAGCCCTGGGTTTGACCTGACATCTTCCAACAGCGTGATCCTGTCAGAGTTCACCCTCTACGATGGCGATGCAGACGGTGATATCGACGGTGCCAATACGATCCTCAGCTCATTTACGGTATCGATCACCAACTCAGCCAATATCAGGGACGTTGCGTTGTACAACGCAGGCGGCACCGAAATTCCCGGAACGGAACAAACCGTTAACGGTGCAGCTACAGTAACCTTCAGCGGACTGTCAATCACAGCAGCGGATATGAACGGACCGACACAAGGTTCGATGAACTTCACACTGCGTGCTACCTTCATGGACAACAATACCGACGTCAATGACGGCGACCTGATCGATATCAAAGTAACCGCTGCCACATTAAGTGTAGGTTCCAGGTTCATAAAAAGTGTGGGCGCGGTGGATTATGATCCCTTGTATATCGGCGGTGTGTTAAACGGCTCAAGTGCACCACAGCAGAAGATCGAGATCACGGCAACAAAACTTGATTTCACCACGCAGCCAGACATATTTGCCGGTATCAACGAACCTGTGATCACAGGCGTAGTTGCAGCGCATGACCAGCTGGGATTACTGGACGAGGATTTCATCTTACCTGCCGCCCTCAATACACCCGGTGCAAACATCAGCGCTGGCACGTATACATTCAGCGGAGGTGTGCTGGATCTCAGTGGAATGCAATACAGCTCGGCGGGTGATGGTACGATCACAGTTACGGCAGGAACGCTTTCAAGCAACGCGACCGGTTCCGTGGATGGAATTCCCAATGTCTCAACAACCTGCAATCATATTGATGTGATCCATGTCACCGCTACGGAAAACACCAATGGTGTTATCTCCACGCCGAACCTCAAACGCGGCGCCAGCGAGGTTGTGATCTTTGGCATTACCTTCAATGCACAGCACTATACATCCGCGCAGCCTGAGTTAAAAGGGTTCTCGTTTATTTTTGACAAGCCTTATAAAACACAGACTTCGACGACCTTCAAAAACTTCAAGGTCTTTGAATCCACCAATGGCGTTTATACAGGAGCGACACTTGTTACGGGCTTTGGTGGAGATGTTACAGAACAACAATCTCCGTTGCTGCCCCTTGGAACACCTTCGGCCGTGAAGGACATGGTTACAGTAACCTTTGCCCCCGGCACTTACCGCAACCTGCACAATCCTTCAAGTCCGCTGACGTATTACCTGGTGGCCGATGTTGATCCTACGGTGACCTTAAACACGCCAAAAATAAGGGTTCAGATGCTTGATGACGGCTACTACAGCTCGCCTAATACGAACGCCAGCATCCTGACCACAAAAGGAAGCGCTACCGCCAATATCGTGGGCAAGGAGTACTCATTTGCCTCCACAAGGCCACCGTCACTGGTAAGCTCTTATCCGAATAACGGGCAATTGAATGTCAATCCCGCACAGAATACCATCAGCCTCACTTTCGACGTTGGTGTGTGGAGCCTTGACGGCATAGCGAAGCTTTATGATCGTCAGAATAACAAGCTTGTAGACACCGTTTACGCAATCAATGGGCGTTATGCGATGGGAGAACCTGTTGCGGGATCTGTCACCAACCCTACACCGCTCACGTTCCAAATCCCAAGTACCGCAGTACTAAAACCTGATAGCGTTTATTACCTGACCATTGAAAAAGGCACGTTCGATCCGATATCGAATACAGGTAAAGGTATCTCTGACGATGGCTCCAACCTTTTTGGTGGGATCTCTTATAATGGAACGTTGTACTTCAAGATCGCCAGCAATAATCCGCCCAAGCTGAAAGAGACCGAACCGCTCAGGTATTATCTCACACAAAGCGGCGGATCTTTGAACGCGTCATTCGATCAATTTGGTAAGGCTTATTTTATGGTTGTACCACAAAATGCTGCCAAGCCCACAAATACAGAGATCAAAGATGCTTTAAGCGGTTATCCGTCAGCGTTGGCCCGAGGCGTTATTGACATTAAGCAGATCTATCCCAACACGCAGTTTGGTACGTTTACGGCATCGCTGGCACCAGGAACCTATGATGTGTGGATGTATGCCGAAAATGACGCATTGCCTTCAGCGGTATCGACATCAGCGCCTTATGGCCCTAAAACTTCCGATCCAACAACCTCCTTTGCAGTGGGCGGAGGCTCGGCAGGAAATCCTACATTCAAGATCACAATTCCCGTAAGCTCCGGGTCATTGTATCTGAATAACCCCACGTACACGATCTGTTCAAACAGCACAACCACGCTGGCCGATCCGATCATTATCGCGGAGGGGGTCTCAGGGGAATTCAACCACGGATCGCAGAATTTCAATGTTCTGCTTCCGACCGGGTTCGAGTTTGATACAGACGTCAACCCTACTATTACACTATCGGGTTCAGATTTCGATCAAACCGTTCCCACCAATCCGGGGCAGCTCAGCTTTTCATACCTGAGCGGATCAGTGCTCAATATCAATTTTATCAACAACAACAATGCGAGCATGGATAAGATCATTATCTCAAATATCCGGGTTCGCGGCAATACAGGTGCTTCCGGGGAGATCAAACGATTTGCAGGAAACGGCATTCCTACCCTCGCCGACGGCAGAAGGCTTGCTGGTATCTCCGCTATTTCAGCTCAACCGTTGACCTTTACCAATACCTTCGCTACCAATAATGATTTCACCTCCATCGGCATCAGCAATGTGGTGACTTCCATTCCGGATAATTTCATCGACAAGAACCTCGGGCAACTGGCGGTGCGCCTGACACCCAATGTTCCAACGGGAGATTACGGTCCCTTCTTCTTCAATGGGTCAGGCGTAACCAATGACGTGTTAAGCCTCACCGGTGTGCAGTTGAACAGTGCGTTCGATATCACCATGACGCATACCGATATGAACGGCTGTATCTCGACCAAGACCGATCAATACGAGGTTTATGATCACATCAACGCGATCCCTGCTTTGATAGAAAGCAGCCTGGGACCTAAGACATGTATCGACAACCCAGGATATACCAATGGCAATCCTGCTGGTTCGTTAAAAGACCCGGCCAAGATCGTTAAGATCAACAGCAAAGCAGGTTATAGCCTCCGCGAGCTCTATGCCAATATTCCTGTGACGGCAACCAAGCTCGATACAACACTGGCCAGCAATCCATCAACCGCGCAGATCATGCATGGTACAGCATGGCAAAACCTCGTCAGTCAGATCCCTATCGTGGAGACAGCTACTTCTATCGGTAAATCTTATAACTGGGACTATAGTGTATTGCTTCCTTTGAATCCGACGCTCGACCCCTTCAAATATTTCAGGGAGGTCACCCCGATGGGCCGCACGTATTATACAGGTGGTTCCATTGGCAAAGTTGAGTTCACAGGAAAATATCAAAGCACTGCAGATGAAACGATCCAGATCCCCCTACGACAGGAGATCGAGATCTTCATTCCGGCGATCCCGGTAGTAGAGGTTTCCGGCCAAACAGCGAATGACGGTGCGATACCTATTTTCTGTCAGAACGGAAATGACATCCTGATCAATGGATACCCTGCAGCGAATGCCGGTTCTTCCACGGGTTACTTTATGGTGACTGATGCACTCTCAGGTAGCATTATCTACAATGCCGGTGTGGTGACCAATTATTTCAAGGACAATGGTAATGGCACCGCGGTACTGAAGCCGTCTGGCATGTACAATGACTACAAAACCATGAAGATTCAATATGTGTACCAGGACAACAACTCGCCTTGCAGCAAGACCGCAGAGTTGTTGATTCGGATCGCTCCCAATCCTGTTGCACAGTTCACAGCGCTGAGCGCCAGCACACCCAACACACCGGTGAACACTGCTTATTGTGAGAACATCGCTATCAACTTTAACGCCTCGAGCTCGACGATTTTAAATGGCACGATCGTCAATTACAAATGGGATTTTACCGATGCCACCAATTCTGATGGAACGAACCCCAATGAGCCGGCAGGTGACAAAGCTACGGCTGAAATCGTCTCTCATAAGTTCAAAGCTTCAGCGGAATATAATCCGGTTCTTGTGGTAACCTCGAACTACGGATGCCAGTCCGATGCTTTCGATGTACCGTTGGCAGTTGGCGCAGTACCGGTGGTGAAGTTCTCATTCGATGGCGTTTCCACTGCCGATCAGGTCAGGTTCACCAATGAGTCTGAGATCCTGAGCTCTTCGACTGTCGGCGACGGCTACGCCAGACTGGACTGGAATTATGGCCACGGATCACCTGAAAACACTTCAAACCCTGCAACGGTGATGAACCATCAATATACCGTTGCGGGTAAGTTCAATGCTAACCTGAAAGTCACCAGTGTGCTGGGTTGTGTGAACGAGGCAACCAAACCGATCGTGATCGTTCCGCAGGTGAACCTCAACGACAACGTCGATGCATATTTTGCCGACTTCCAGTCGAACGGACAAGGTTATCAGGATGTGGCTGCAACGGGTGCCTCTTCATGGCAATATGGTATTCCGGCAGCCGGCACTGTCATAGGAGACGCCACGGATGACAGCAATGGCATATGGACCACAAGCCTGAGCGGAACTTACAATCCTAAAGAAAGGTCAGCGTTGTATACCGCCGCCTTCGACATCTACGACCTCATCAGGCCCATCATCACCTTCAACAGCTTCAGGAACCTGGGCCAGGGAGACGGTGTGGTACTGGAGTACTCCATCGATAACTATAACATCGCCGATGATGCAAGGAAACAATGGATCAGGCTGGGCGAGATCAAGAGCACCACGCTCACATCAACCGGTGTGAACTGGTACAACGGATTGAGCTTGCCTTCCAAACCTGGAGAACAGACAAGCGGTGACAACGGATGGACCGGCCCGGATCTCGAGTGGAGACCTTCCAAGCATTCACTGGCTGAGATCCCGAAAGCAGCCAGGCACAGGGTTGTATTCCGGTTTGCACTGGCCAGCGTTAGCGATAGCCCTACCGGCGACGGCTTTGCCATCGACGAAGTAAGGGTTGGTAACGGAACCAGGACCGTGCTCATCGAGAACTTCACCAATACCGCAAGCGCGGATGCTTCGGTCAAGGTTGTCAGCGACACGTTGAAGACCTTCCAGAAAGCTAACGAAGTAGGTCTTGAGGTCATCAAGCTGAATTACCACGTTGCCTTCCCCGGCGAAGATCCGTTCAACGTTCAGAACCCGCTGGATCCCGGCGCGCGGGCATTGTACTACGGTGTCTCCACGGTGCCGCAGACGCGCCTCGACGGAACGTTCAGCACCACACCCGGACCACTCTTCAGCCAGTGGGGTCGCCCCGAGTTCGACAGCCGCATCCTTGACCTTGCCAATGCCGAGATCAAGGTGAAAGCCGAGATCGTTGACAACGCACTCACGATCACAGGGTCATTCAAGCCGCTGCTTGACCTGGCCAGACCTACGATATTACACGTGGCCGTGGTGGAGAAAAACATTTCACTCACCAACAATCCTGAACTGAATTCAGGCCGGATCAGGAGCGGTGAAACTGAATTTGAATACGTGTTGAGAAAAATGCTACCGAACGGCGCGGGCACCAAGTATTCCACGCCGATCGCGTACGGGCAAACCGTTGAGTTTGGTCCATTCACCTGGTCGAACGCCACACTCTTCAAACCGCAGGATGACGTTCAGGTGATCGTCTTCCTCCAGGACGAAGACAGCAAGGTCATCTACCAGTCATTCATTACGAAGAGTGTCAACGACCCTGGCATCGTTACCGGCATCGAAGACCTCAACGCATCGTTCAATGTCTACCCTAACCCGGCAGACAAAGAGATGACGGTGGAATTACCGGAGACAGCAACACAACGCGCAACGCTGAGGATGTACGACCAGCTGGGTAAAGTGGTGGAAGAGTCATACTTCGAAAAAGGTGACTCCAAAAAGACCATCGGCACCGAAAGCTTTGCAGGCGGTGTGTACCTGATCCAGGTCGAAACACCGAAGGGAATCCTGAGAAGAAAAGTGATGGTGACACACAGGAATTAAACAAATCATACCAAACCCACGAAAGCCACTTCAGCAATGAGGTGGCTTTTTTATTATCATGAAACCTGAGGTGGTTGCTGCCCGTAATTATACACCGATGCACCCCAAAAACACCGTTGGTCCGACACTTGAAAAAGTGTGTTTTCCAACGTATCTTTCCGGTTATTTTGACCCGATTTTCACTGCAAAAAAGGATGTTTTATTCCTTTGTCTATCTTTGGAGGATAGTTTCCGATCCGCTATTTTTAGCGACCAAACAACCCTTTAAACCCCACACATGGAAATTTTCCTGAAGGCGGAGACTTGGCTGGCTTTGCTTACCCTTACCTTCTTTGAAGTTGTTTTAGGAATTGACAATATCATCTTCATTTCAATTGTTTCGAACCGCCTGCCTGTAGAGATCCGCGCACGCACGCGCAATATCGGTCTGCTCCTGGCGATGGGTGTAAGGATCATTCTGCTGCTCACCATTACGTGGGTAATGAAGTTCACCGAACCTCTGTTCACCGTACCACACTGGATCAGCGACGATGGCTCGATCAGCGGAAGAGACCTGATCCTCATTTTCGGCGGCATGTTCCTCATCGCGAAAAGCACACGGGAGATCAACCACGAGATGGAAGGCGAGGAAGAGACCATGGCTACCGGTGGTGGCAAAAAAGTGAACGTCAGCGGTATCATCGCACAGATCATTCTGCTTGATATCATCTTCTCATTCGACTCCATTCTCACCGCGGTGGGCCTTACCAACGAGGTGGTCATCATGATCGTTGCCGTCATGCTCTCCATCGGCATCATGATCATCTTCTCAGGTCACATCAGTGATTTCATACACCGGCACCCGTCTATGGAAGTGCTGGCGCTCGGGTTCCTCATCCTCATCGGGTTCATGATCTTCCTGGAAGGTCTCGGCAAAGACGTCCCGAAAGGTTATATCTATTTCGCCATTGTATTCTCCATGCTCATAGAGATGGTTAACATCCGAGTCCGGAACCGGCGTAAAAAAGCAAAAGAAGAAGCCCATGAGTAACAGCGACGAACGCCTGCGCTATCCGATAGGAAAATTCACGGCACAGGAATCCTATACACCGCAAGAGCTTCAGCAATGCATCGACAGGATCGAAGCCCTGCCGGCAAAGATCGAAGCGCTGATCAAAAATTTCTCAGCAGTACAGCTGGATACACCTTACCGTGAAGGAGGCTGGACAGCACGCCAGGTGCTTCACCATATTCCCGACAGCCACATGAACGCGTACATCCGTATCAAGTGGACGTTAACCGAAGACACTCCCACCATCAAAGCCTATGATGAAAAGTTGTGGGCTGAAACACCCGAAACAAAACTCGATCCTGTGATCTCGGTCAATTTCCTGAAAGCGCTGCACGTCAAATGGGTGGCGATGCTCAGGTTAATAAAACCTGAAGATCTCATGCGCGAGTTCTTCCATCCCGAATCGAAAAAGCACGTGCGGCTCGACAGGCTGATAGCACTGTATGCATGGCACGGAGAGCATCACCTGGGGCATCTGGAGATCGTAGCAAAGAAATAGCCGGTAATCTGTAATCTGTGATCTGGTAATCAGTACATCCCTCAAAACGAATACCGATTACTCAAACCCGTGGGCAGCCGTTCGCCAGCAATAACTGACCGTAAAATCGTTAATTTTGCACAAAACGCTTCAGCTCTCAAACCGATTACCGATTACCCCATACCGATTCCAATTATTGCAGCTAGTAACCCATGACTCGCAGCTACACGCCTCCCCGCTTTCTCTTCTCGCCCCATCTAGAAACCATCTACCCGGCGTTGCTCAGGAGGGTCTCACTGCAGCCCTACACGCGCGAACGCATCACTACACCGGATGATGACTTCCTCGACCTCGACTGGCTCACGCAAGGATCGGACAAACTGGTGATCATCTCGCATGGTCTTGAAGGCAATACCACCCGCGCCTACATCAAGGGAATGGCCAGGGTCTTCTTCAGCAAGGGCTACGATGTGCTGGCCTGGAACTATCGTGGCTGCAGCGAAGAGATGAACCGGCAGCTCAGATTTTATCACAGCGGCGCAACGGATGATCTGAACGTTGTGACCGACTATGCCATCGACCAGAAAAAATACAAAGCGCTCTACCTCATCGGCTTCAGCCTGGGCGGCAATATCACGCTCAAGTATCTGGGAGAAAAAACACCACGACCGGAGGTCCGGAAGGCTGTGGCGATCTCTGTGCCAATGGACCTGCAAACCAGCTGTGAGAAGATATCTCGTCCGTCCAACTGGATCTATGCCAACCGTTTCCTGAGAAGCCTGAAGAAGAAAGTACAGACCAAGGCTGCCCGCATGCCCGGCCTGGATGTTTCGGGTATAGACCGGATAAAAACACTCCAGCAGTTCGACGACCGCTACACGGCACCACTGCATGGGTTCAGCAACGCCATCGATTATTATACGCGATGCAGCTCGATCCATTTTGTAAACAACATCGATATTCCCACGCTCATCATCAACACGCTGAACGATCCGTTCCTCAGCCCCGAGTGCTTTCCGGATGCACAGCTGAAAGACCATCGCCATGTGCAGCTCGAAATTCTTTTACGCGGCGGGCATGTAGGCTTCGCGCAATTCAACAAAAATGGACTATATTGGTCTGAACAGCGCGCGTTGTCTTTTATCGATGGCCAATAATCTTTTTATCAACGTTAACACCCGGCTATGATCGACCGGTACAGCATCACCACCTCTGCCGATGTGATCAGGGAGCGATTCTCTGTGGACTTCCTCGATCTCTACAAGGCACATTACAATGCTGCCCCCACCAGGTTGCTTCCTGTGATCACCGCCTCCGGCGCCAAAGGTATTTCATCTTTCTACTGGGGCACCTCTCCCGAGTGGTCGAAGAACAAGGTGGTGAGTGAAAAGATCATTAACACCCGGGCGGAGAGCTTCGCCGAAAAACCCTCGCTGCTGAAAGCTTTGAAAAAGAACCGGTGCATCATTCCCGCCGATGGTTTCTATGGCTGGAAAAAAGTAGGCAAAAAAACGGCGATCCCTTACAGGTTCGTTTTGAACACAAGAGATCCCTTTTCGATTGCAGGGCTTTGGGAAGAGTTTGAAGACACGGATGGCAACCAGATCCGCACGTTTACCATGATCACCCAGGTTGCCAATGACCTAGTGAGCCAGGTACAGGAAAGGATGCCGGTGATACTGACACGGCAATCTGAAAAAGTATGGCTTGACAATGGAAGCAATGAAGAAACGTTGCTGGGACTGCTCACGACCTACCCCGCTGCGGCCATGAATCATTACCCGGTATCTCCGGGCATCAGCGATGTGCGATCAGATGTTCCCTCCCTGATCATTCCCACACCACCCTCGGACCAGCATGGGAACCTTACTTTATTTGATTAGGATAGTCGGTAATTGGTGATCGGTAGGTTAATCGGCATTAGGCCATCGCAAAAACTTATTCCACTAAAATGGACCCAATTTATTGGTTTCACTACTGAATATCATTGATTTATCTGAAGGTTCATAAACCAGACCGTCCCAAAAGCATGCTATACCTTGCTTTCGGGACGGTTGAATGTTGAACAAAAGATGGAGGGCAAGTAAAATTATCTTTCGATCCGGATTCTCCTCGACACAACTTCTTCGTTGGCAGCTCCAATAATTCTAACAATGTAGATACCTGCTCGTAAATGCCCAACGTTTAGATTAACTGAAGGCTCGTTATTGTATATTTTTTTAGAAATGTTTAGAGTACCCATTGCATCGACTACCTGAACTTCGATTATCTGCGGGACAGATGGTAGTAAAATAGTAAGGTTGTCCACAGTGGGATTTGGGAACACTTCGAATTGCCTCGCTGTGCGATTGGATGTGCTTGCTGCAAACAGGGTTGATTCAGGAAAATTTGAGATCTCCAGGGCATGATTGGCTGCCGAGACTGTATAAATGTAATCACCGGCAACAGCAATACCCTGTGCGCCATCCAGCAATGCTCCGGATGTCCCGTGAACAAGGGTTCCCTTATGTGTAGGTGCGGAAGAATTCGATATGTCGATAACCTCCACGGCATCGCCCAAATTACTGGCGACGAAGGCGTAGTTCCCCCTCACTACAACAGAGATGGCTCCATACAGGTTGGCCCCCCCCCACCATCAAAGATAGATCCTACCAGAACGGGCACGGTGGGATTGGTTACATCTACAATTTTCAGAGCACCATCCCAACTCGCTACATAAGCGTAGCTCCCGACAACATATACAGACATCGGCCGCGAAACAGTCAACTTGCCTGCATGCACAGGACTAGAGGGGTTGGTGACGTTTACTATTTCCAGTGCATCACTGCCGTAACTGGCTATATATGCATAGTTTCCTGACACAAAAACACCATTGGGGGAGCTTATCGCGGCACCGCCGCTCCCATTGGTGATACTTCCTTTATGAAAAGGAGCACTAGAATTAGTTACATCGATGATTTCAAGGGCATTACTCAGCTTGCTGGCAACGTAAGCATGACTACCTGAGACATAAACAGCATAAGCGTCATCCAGTAATGCACCGCCAGACAGATGCGTGAGGCTCCCAGCATGGGACGGAGCTACCGGGTTGCTAACATCCACGATCTCCAATGCATCGCTATTGCGACTGGCTACATAAGCATAATTCCCCACTACATGAACGGAGGCTGCGCCCCATAGTTTGGCATTGCACGTGTTTGAATGGGCGAGAGCACCTTTTGCCACCGGCACAGATGGATTTGTTATATCAATTATCTGCAAAGCGCTGCTACTATAGGCAGTGACATAAGCATAATTCCCGGATACAAAAACAGACTGAGGATTGATTAATAATGTCCCTCCCATTCCATCTCTTACAGCACTTCTGTGGACAGGAACAGACGGGCTTGATACGTTTATGATCTCAAGTGCGGCACTGCTACTGCTTGCGACGTAAGCATTGCCACCAGCAACAAAAATAGACGACGGTGTTGCAAGTAATGCCCCACCAGTGCAATTCGTGAGGCTGGCATGATGTACGGGAGCAGCCGGTGTCGAAACATTCACGATCTCCAAAGAATTGCCGCCACTATTGACAACATAGGCGTATCCTCCAGACGTATAAATCGATTTTGGGCTACTAAGCAAGGCGCCGCCTGAACCGTTGATCAGTTTCCCAGCATGAGTAGGCGCTCCGGGTGAACTAACATTCAGAATTTCTATGGAACCTAAATTGGCTACATAGGCGTACCCACCCGTGATATGAATGCCATTAGGGGAACTGATGCTGGCCCCGCCTGTGCCATTGAGTATTTTCCCGGCGTGCGTTGGATTGGAGGGGTTTGTAATATTGACGATCTCGACCGCATTGCCGCTGCTGCTAGTAACGTAAGCATAGTTACCCAATACAGAAACGCCCGATGTGGTTCCAAATATAGCACCTCCACTGCCATGCAAGATTTTACCCTGATGAATTGGAGCAGCGGGATTTGACACATTCACGATTTCCAAAGCATTGAGACTAGCTACGTAAGCATAGTTACCGGAAACGAAAACAGAAGCAGCATCGGCTAGCGCCGCACTTCCTCCGTTGACAATAAAACCAGTGTGCACAGGAGCACTGGGATTACTAATGTTAATAATTTCCAGGGCGTCGCTGTTCAAGCTGGTCACGTAAGCGTAGCTGCCCGAAACAAAAACAGATGTTGGATAATCCAATTTCGTGGCACCACCATTGATAAGGAAACCCAACGGAGAGGGCGTGTTGGGATTGCTGACGTCGAAAATCTGGAAAGAATTACTGGTTGCGCTCACAACGTAGGCGTAAATACCATCCACAACAACCGAAGTGGGATAACCCAGCTGCGCCGAACCAAGCCCATGATCAGTAACATTAGTTACATGAGTGGGATTTACTACTTGCGCAGTTACAGCAACGACTAGGCAAAAAGTAGCCAGCCCGGTAGCGAAAGCATGCTTATTTTTCATAGGGTTTTGTTTTAAGTTTTTAAACGAATTATAATACCAGAAGTTAGCCCTCAATTAAAATCTTTCGAGTGTTCTTTAACACAACGAGGTGGTTACTGCTACAGTTTGTATCGCAAGTGACTACGTGGCTAATGCTATGCATATACTTAGGCATTCGGGTTCTTAAAAAAGCAAGGTTTGTATCATCTGTTAGACAACACCCCGATTGCCACCAACGTCCATGATTGAATTGTTTTTGTACAATTTTCAAGAAAAGTCAACCTTCGATAATAGGGTGTACTATCTCTTAAGGCCATTTAGTTATGGATATTTTGAAGCATTCGAAAAAGCTTCCTAAAGAAGAAATGTATTCGTTTAAAGAGCAGGAAAGTAGCTCATCACGCTCAATTGGATACTCAAATTGCTCACGCCTGGGGAAAACGGAAGTATGAAAAGCACTTCATAAGTAAGTTAACAGACGCCGATGGAGAACAATTGGAAACGCAACATTGGATTGAAACTGCACTGGATTGTTCCTATACATCCAAGGAACTTGCAGATGGCCTATTACAGCAATGTTCGTCTCTAGGAAGGATGCTGAATTCAATGATCAATAAATCTGCATCTTTTTGCAATAATGCACCACTGAATAATAATCAAGCACCGAATACCGATCACTGATCACCGATTACCACTTACCCCTCAAAACCCGTCGTCGTCATCCTCTTTTTTCTTCTCTTCCGGTGTGACCTCAGGCTGCTCGGGTTGCTTCTTATCCTTCTTCGGTTTCTTCACCTTCTTCACTTTGGGCTTCTTCTCCCTGCGTGAAGGTTTTTTCTCCTCCTGGCCGGGCTGGGGCACTTCTGCCTGTGAAACGGTGTCGGCTTCTTCTATGAAATCAAATTCGTCTTCCGCAGGTGTTTGTGTGGCTGTTGAATCCACGGCCTCTTTAGGCTTCTTTTTGAACAGTCCTTTCAGGCCCAGACCCTTGCGTTTTTCTTTACCCGCTGCCTTCTCCTCTCCTTCTTCTGCACCTCCACCGGCCTGCTGCATTTTCGCGATCCGCACATCCGGTAGTATGAGCGCATCCCGCAGGTACCACATGTAGTTGTCCTGGGTAACGTTGTAACGCACGTCGGCGATATAGTATTTAGGGATCTGCGGCACCCATTTGTTCAGCACGGAATCGTACAGGAGGCTATCCGGGGTATTGTACTTCAACAGCCTTACTTCACGGTCTTTGGTGATCACGTAAATGCTGTCGAGGGGCTCGGAAACCGAATCTGCCGGGGCCTGGGGCACGTCTACGATCATGGTGGTGTCTCTGATCGACTTGGCGGCACGTTCAAAATCGGCCATGGAAACCGAATCTGCGCCCTTACCTTTTCCTGACAGCGAATCCGGCACATGCACCGGTACCGGCTTCATCTGCACGGTGCGCAGACTGCGGACCTTGCGCTGATACGAGACCGGTTCTGCAATGAGATATTTGTTCTTGCTGGCTGTATAGATCTTGGGGGTTGAATCCTCCTGGAAGTAGCTGAACTTCTTCCTGAGCTCATCCTTATCGTAAATAAAGGCACTTTGGTAAGCAGGGCAAACCATCCGCTGGGTGCAGGAACCCAACAAAAGGCACATCAAGCCAAAAAAGACGCTAAAAGCCCTGGTCATGAACGGGGTAATTCAAGCAAAAATAAGGAAATAAACCCATAAAACAGCGCAGAAAAGCCAGGTAGACGCATGGAAATGTACTCATTTTTCTAACGCTCGGAGGGGGGATTTAGTGAGCGGAGATTATGAAAAAGTACTGGAATCGTTGCCAGTTGCCTGTTACCGGTTGCCAGTTAGGGTGGGTGCACTATCACATGATCGTTCCATGTCCAGATGCATGGCTCAATGGGCGTTTCAGCACCGAACGAAACCGGTAACTGGCACCGGTAACCGGCAACCCTCAAAGGAGTCTCTTCAGAATAATGAACAACACCCCCAGCAGGAAGATAATGATCGAGATCTTATTGATCCCGTGCATCATTTTGATATTGATGTTGGTAGGCCTTGAAGGGTCTTTGCC
Organism: Chryseosolibacter histidinae; assembly: GCF_018598225.1. Taxonomy (GTDB): domain Bacteria; phylum Bacteroidota; class Bacteroidia; order Cytophagales; family Cyclobacteriaceae; genus Chryseosolibacter; species Chryseosolibacter histidini. The sequence goes on from NZ_JAHESF010000009.1 coordinate 175,035, forward strand.
CCTGAAAAAATACCCTCCTACTTCTCCGAGCCGGAAAAAATTCCTGAACCAGCTCCCCTTCTTTTCCCCGTGCGGCCGTGTGCCGTGGATCGTATTGTTGTCTTCAGCCATTATCCTGCGTGATTAACTTCCGGTATCTCGAGCCAGTTTCCGTCTTCGCGGATCAGCTCTATCAATTCATCAACAGCTTTTGCCGTGGGAACGTTTCTTTTTACAACCTCTTTTCCGCGGTACAGGGTGATCCTGCCGGGACCTGACCCTACATAGCCATAGTCTGCATCGGCCATCTCTCCCGGTCCGTTCACAATACATCCCATGATGCCGATCTTCACACCTTTGAGGTGGAATGTGCGCGACCTTATTTTCGCCGTAGTCTCCTGCAGATCGAACAACGTACGCCCGCATGAAGGACATGAAATGTATTCGGTCTTCGAGATCCGGGTTCGCGTGGCCTGAAGGATATTGAACGCGGTCTCGTTCACCATCTTGTCGCCTCCGCAGTTGGTGGCCGCGATGAAGACGCCATCGCCCAATCCGTCTATCAGCAAACCTCCGATGTCGGTTGCCGCATAAAGCTGAAGCTTCTCAGGGGTCAGGTTCTCATAGGCACGCCCGATCACCACAGGCACCCTGCATCCCTGGGTCAGAAGCTCTACGAACAGCTTCCGCTGCTCCGCCATGCCGTGCGCGTTGTAGGTATCGATCAGCAGCACTGCCGTGGCATCGTTGTTCAGCTTCGCTACCAGCGGCGAGGTGATATCTTTCAGACAGGCATAAACAAAATTAAGACGCGGCGACAATTCCGTGGCAGCATCGAGGTAGGCTTCAGACCTGATGAAGGGGTAAGCGCGGTCCTGGTGTTTCTGCGCGAGCCACGTTTTGTGATTATAAATCAGTCCGAGGGTTCCGGGGATCGCAAAATCGATCGTCTGATCGCCGAGGAAAACATAATCGCATGCCAGGTCGGAGATGTTCCACTTGTCGAGCGGAACGGAATAATGATAACCCACACCGAAGAACGACGCGGGCGTGATCTTTTCGCGCGCTGAAAAATCGGCAATGACCCTGGGCACCTGGTGATGGCCGAAGTTCATCACTTCGTGGGTAACCCTCCTGGCATACGCAAACGGATCGATGGGATACTGTGTGATCTCGGGAATAGCAGCATGACCGCTCCGGGTAGTGTAGCGATCGGCCAGGGTTTTGGCTACAGGCACCTCTGCTTCAGGCTCTTCCGTCAGTGACACCCTGATGGTATCGCCGAGACCATCTTCCAGTAGCGTGCCGATGCCCACGGAAGATTTGATCCTGCCGTCTTCACCGTCGCCCGCCTCCGTCACGCCCAGGTGCAACGGATAAGGTTTGAATCCTTCCTCGTCAAGCTTCTGCACCAGCAGGCGGTAGGCTTGCACCATCACCTGCGGGTTGCTCGACTTCATGGAAAGAACGATATCATAATACTGGAGGTCTTCACAGATGCGCAGGAACTCGAGCGCTGACTCTACCATGCCCAGGGGCGTGTCTCCGTAGCGGCTCATGATCCTGTCTGAGAGCGAGCCGTGGTTGGTGCCGATACGCATGGCGGTTCCGTACTCCTTGCAGATCTTCACCAGCGGCGTGAACTTCTGGCGGATCCTGTCAAGCTCGGCTTCATACGAGGCGTCGGTGTACTCGATCTCTTCAAAGCGTTTTTTATCGGCGTAGTTTCCGGGGTTGATCCTCACCTTTTCAACGATCCGGGCAGCCAGCTCGGCGGCGTTGGGTGTAAAGTGGATATCAGCGATCAGTGGAACGGTATAGCCCCTCATGCGGAGCTCTTTCTTGATCGCTTCCAGGTTTTGTGCTTCTTTGACGCTGGGCGCCGTAATGCGCACGTATTCGCAGCCGGCATCCACCATGCGGATCGTCTGCTCCACTGAGCCATGGGTATCCATGGTGTCTACCGTGGTCATCGACTGGATCCGGATAGGGTTCTCTCCCCCCATCGGCAGATCACCGATCTTTACTTCTATGGTCTTTCGGCGGCTATACTGGACCAGGCTATTACAATATTGCTTGACGGACTCGATCGGGGAATTCACACGCTCTCGGTTTAGTGCAAAATTAACGAAATACAAGGTACGAAGTACGAGGTACGAGGTACGATTTGCGGTGCTTTTCGTACTTCGTATCTCGTACCTCGTACTTTAAACGTACTTTGTCCACTAAATATCTCCTAATTGCGGCCTCAGAATGATCTCCTCCACCACACTTCTTTCTGACAGGGAATAGGCAGCATAGACGGTTTCTGCGATATCTTCGATCTTCATGAATCGTTCGTCCGGCAGGTTGGCCCCTTCCCAGCTCCTGGTTTGGGTGGCGCCCGGCATTACGGCTGTAACGCGGATGTTGAAAGGTTTCAGTTCTTCGCGAAGGCATTTGGAGAACCCCAGCATGGCGAACTTTGAGATGGCATACGCGCCTCCATTAGGATACGCCTTGATGCTGGCGATGGAGCAGATATTAAAAATATGGCCCGCTTTTCTCTCGCGCATGGCATGCACCAGACCGCGTGTGGCGTGGTATGCGCTGTAGAGGTTGGCGTTGATCATGCGCTCGAGCGTGCCATCGGGTTCGGTGGAGAGCTCACCGGGAATAAAATGGCCGGCATTGTTCACCAGCACATCAACAGGGCGCCCGAGTCCGAGCACAAAATCTGTAAAAGCCCTCACCTGCGACTTCTCTGCCATATCGGCCCTGAACGTAAACACGCCGATGCCGGGATACGCGGAACGGAAGTTATCTTTTAGGTCGTTGAGCTCCGGCTCGTTGCGGGAGCAGGTGACAACGTCGAAGCCCTGTTGTGAAAATTTTTCAAGAATAGCCCGTCCTATGCCTTTTGATCCCCCGGTAACGACAATGAGCTTGCGCATTGCTGGTGTATTATTTTCAAGTATCTTTAAAGCAAGATAATACTTGCAGGGATTTTATTGCAGCATGATACAGGAGATTGGCAAATACTTCATTTTTATCGGACATCTCTTTACGAACCGGGAGTCTTTTAAAACCTACTACAAGCTTGTTCTGGAAGAATCCATCAGCATCGGCATCGGGTCGCTTTTCCTGGTGGCGCTGGTCTCTACCTTTATGGGCGCGGTGACCACGGTGCAGACGGCCTTTAACATGGTGAGTCCCCTGATCCCCGACTACGTGATCTCTCAGGTGGTACGCGAGACCACGGTGCTGGAGCTGGCACCTACCATCATTGCTGTGATCTATGCGGGAAAGGTTGGCTCAAGCATGGCCGGTGGTCTTGGCACCATGCGCATCACCGAACAGATCGATGCGCTGGAAGTAATGGGCATCAACTCCATCTCCTACCTGGTGCTGCCGAAGATAATTGCATCCATGCTCATGTACCCGATGCTGGTGATCATTGCCGGCGTGTGCGCGCTGGGCGGCGGCTATGTGGTGGGACTTGTAACAAGCATTATCTCGCCGGGAGATTATGTCTACGGTATCCGGTACTCCTTCAATGAATTCACCATCACCTTTGCGCTGATCAAATCAGTAGTGTTTGCATTTCTCGTGGCATCCATCTCGTCTTACAAAGGATATTATACACAAGGCGGCGCACTGGAAGTAGGTATTTCCAGCACACAGGCCGTGACCAACAGCGTGATCGCTGTACTAGTATCAGATTATTTACTCGCTCAACTCCTGCTCGGCCAATGATCGAAGTACAGCATATCTCAAAATCCTTCGGCGATAGAACCATCCTGAAAGATGTCAGCGGTGTATTCGAAAAAGGGAAACCCAACCTCATCATCGGCGCCAGCGGCACGGGTAAAAGTGTGTTGCTCAAATGTATCGTGGGCCTGGTGAAACCCGATGACGGCCACATCTTCTATGACAAGCGCAATTTTTCGGAAGGCGACCGCGACACCAAGATCGAGATCAGGCGCGAGATCGGCATGCTCTTCCAGGGCGGCGCGCTGTTCGACTCCAAAAATGTAGAGCAGAATGTGCGCTTCCCCCTCGACATCCTCACCCCGATGTCGTATGAAGAAAAGATGGACCGCGTGAACTTCTGCCTGAAGCGCGTGGGCCTGGAGAACGCCAACAAAAAGATGCCTTCGGAGCTCAGCGGTGGTATGAAAAAACGGGTGGGCATTGCCCGGGCTATTGTGAACAATCCCAACTACCTGTTCTGCGATGAACCTAACTCCGGCCTCGACCCCCAGACCTCTATCCTCATCGATGAGCTCATCGACGATCTTTCAGAAGAATTCAAAATGACCACCATCGTTGTAACCCACGACATGAACTCCGTAATGGGTATCGGCGAACGGATCCTCTTCATCTACAAAGGCCAGAAGCTTTGGGAAGGAACGAAGGACACCATCACTCATTCGGGCGTGAAGGAGCTTGATGACTTTGTGTTTGCGAATAAAGTGATGCGGAGTCTTCGAACGAAGTAGGTGTTCTTACCAGGAGCCAGAAGTCAGAAGCCAGGAGTCAGAAGAGTGTGGTGTTTGATCCGCTATTCTGGCTTCGATGCCTGACGGCTGTGTTGCCTCTCCTGTCAGCACTTACACTGATTTCCCATACGATGCCCTTCTGACTCCTGACTGCTGGCTCCTGACTTCTTTTCTATTCATACCTCAAGCTCTTCACCGGATCGGTCATCGCTACTCTTAATGAATGATACGACACTGTGACCACGGCGATCAACAGGCATATGGCGGCGGCTACCAGGAGCGTGATCATGCCTACATCGACGTGATAGGCGTAACCTTCGAGCCATTTCGTCATCAGATACCAGCCTGCGGGACAACCTATGCCGGCGGAGATGATCACCAGCGTGGCGAACTCCCTGTTCATCAGTTGCACAAGACCCGGCACAGACGCACCGAGCACCTTGCGGATGCCGAGCTCTTTGGTCCTTCTTTCCGCAGAGAACGCCGATAGCCCAAACAGTCCCAAACACGAAATGAAGATCGACAGCACGGCCAGCGTATTGAACACCTTGCCACGTTGCGACTCAGCTTTGTAAAAATTCTCCCAGTCCTGGTTCAGGAAGGTGTATCTGAACGGATAACCGGGTGCGTATTCCTTGTGCAGTTTCTCTACTGAATGCAGCGCATTTTCCGTCTCTCCTACCTTGGTTCTCACCAGCAGGCATTCGAAGTTCCTGGGTTGAATGTACATGATCAGCGGCTCTATGGGGTTATGCAGTGAGCCGAAGTTGAAGTCTTTGACAATGCCAATGATCTTTCCTTTATTTTCCCCGTAGGCGAGGTCTTGCCCGACAACACCATTCTTGAATCCGAACTTCTCCGCAGCTTTTTCATTCACGATATAATTGATTGTATCGGTGGCCAGCTTCCGGTCGAACGCCCGGCCGTCTACCATCTCCATTTTCATCGACTGGATAAAATCGTAATCCACATTGAGAATTGTGAAAAGGATCCGTTCATCCTTGTTCTTGCCCTCCCAGTTGAAACCCGAAGTAGAGTTGCCGATGCCGATGGGGAGTTGTCCCGAGGCTGTGACAGACTCGATGCCTTCTGCGTCGGCAAGCCGGTTGTGGAACGTTTCAAAATTCCTGCTGATATCGCTTTCCATCCACACGTAAAACATATTCTCGCGGTCGAAGCCAATGTCACGGTTCTGCATGTAGCTCATTTGCCTGAACACCACCGCTGTGCTGATGATGAGGATGATGGAGAGCGAGAACTGCAGCACTACTAATCCTTTTCGGAAGGCTGCCGCCCGCGAGCCGCTCTTCAGCTGTCCTTTCAATACCTGCACAGGTTTGAACTCCGAAATAAAAAACGCCGGATAGCTGCCCGCAACAAATGCCGTGAAGGCAACGATGGCGATAAAGGTGACCAGGATGCGGGCATCGAGCAGGTTCAACCCCAATGCCTTGCCCGTGATCTCGTTGAATACCGGTATCAGCAGCAGCGTGGCAACCACAGCAATGAGTGCCGCGATGCCTACGGTCACAAAAGATTCGCCCATAAATTGTTTGAAGAGCTGCCGGGGTACGGCGCCGATCACTTTTCTAAGCCCCACTTCCCGGGCGCGTTTGGTGGCCTGGGCGGTGGCAAGGTTCATAAAATTGATGCAGGCAATGATGAGCACAAATACAGCCACGACAAAGAAGATTCTCACATATTCTATCCGTCCTCCGGATTGCTGGCCATTCTCAAAATCGCCGTACAGGTAAGAGTCACCGAAAGCCTGCGTGAATAACTTCACATTGGTACTTTCAGCGTGGTTCTTGATCTCGTCCTCGAGCTTTTTGTTGAACGCCGTCACGTCTGTGTTCTCCCGAAGCAGGAGAAAAGTGCGGATGTTATTATTATCCCACTGCTCGAGCCAATTTTTATTCTGGTCAAAAAAATACTGGAAAGGCAATAAATACTCGAACTGGATCGACGAACTCTTGGGTATATCTTGTAACACACCGGTGACAGTAAATACATCTTTGGTGTCCATCGTCAGCATCTTACCCATGGCATCTTCTGACCCAAAATATTTTTCCGCCATCTTCCGGCTGATCACGATCGAGTTCTTCTCTTTCAATGCCGTTTTCTGATCGCCCTGGAGCAACGGAAAAGTGAACATTTCAATGAAGTCCTGATCGGCAAAATGACCTGGCTCATAAAAGCCCTTATCGCCGTTCTGAAAAAGATGGTTCACCGACCATGTGAACCGTGTAGCCAGCTCGATCTCCGGGAATTTTTCTTTTATATAAGGCGCCATCGGTCCCGGCGTAGCGGCAAAGGTGTAAAGCCTGCCATCACTGTACCGCTGATTTTCCATCACCCTGTACAGGCGGTCGATGTTGGTATGGAACTTATTATACTGCAGCTCATCGTTGACCCATAAAAAGATCAGTAGCGCGCTGCAGATCCCGAAAGCCAATCCCAGGATGTTGAGCGTGGAGAACAACTTGTTACGGAATATGTTGCGGAAGGCAACAACCAGGTAATTTCTCAGCATAGGGCAAAAATTTTAGTTGAAGGACAGGCAAGCCACCGAAGGGTTGCATGAAGGGTACCGGGAAAGATGAAGAAGGTTACAATGCAGTTCCCGCAGATTTCGCAGATGAGCGCAGATAACGAGAAACAAAAAATCCGCGTAAATCAGCGGGATCTGCAGGGACACTCTACTACGCGATAATCGGTAGCTCGATAAAGAACGAGGTCCCTTTACCGGGTGTACTTTCGAACCAGATCCTGCCGTGCATTTGCTCTATGCCCTGCCGGGCGATGGCGAGCCCCAGGCCGGAGCCCGACTTTTTGGTGCTGAAATGGGGCAGAAAAACCAGGTCGGCGATCTTCGGGTCGATGCCCTTACCATTGTCATTGAATTCGATCCTGATGTTGTTATTAACCCGCTCGATAGCCACCTGGATGCGCACGGCCTGCCCCGGGTTGCCCGACTGAAGGCCGTTCAGGATCAGGTTCGAGAAGGTGCGGCTCAACAGCTGCTCATCGCCCATTACCTGCACTTCTTTTACCGCGCTTTTGAAGAGAATCTCTCCCGAAGGACTGTGCAGGTCAACCGTACGTTTCACAGCCGACACCAGCTCCAATGGCCTCACCACCAGCTCGGGCATTTTGGCAAAACCGCTGAAAGATGAGGCGATCTCGTTGAGTGTATCTACCTGTGAGAGCAGCGAAGTAATGGCCTTCTGACTTTTCTCTGCGGAGCCATTGCCTGACTGCAACGATCGTTCGAGCTGCTGCAGCATCAGCTTCATGGGCGTGAGTGGGTTTTTGATCTCATGGGCTACCTGCTGCGCGATCTCACGCCAGGCCTTCTCACGTTGGGTTTGCTCCAGCTCACTTTTACTTTCGCTCAGCTTGTAGAGCATGGTATTGTATTCCTTCACCATGAGCCCGATCTCATCGCTGGCATTCCAGGTAAGCGGATTGTTGGTTTTGGTGAGCGACGTGCGCCGCAGCGACTGCGTGATGAACCGGAGCGGAAAAGTAAGCCACTCCGAAACGAAATACGAAAGCACGAGCAGCGCTATAAAAATGAAAGCAAAGATGTTGAGGATGTTGGTGAGGATCACGATCTGCACTTTCTCCAGCAGGTATGCCGACTGAAAGAACGGAATCCCCAGGATGCCCAGTAGCCTGCCCGTTTGTGGCGATTTCAACGCCGCATAAGCGATGAAATACCGGAGGCTTCCCACCTGCTCCGATTCGATGAAGGTGGTCTCGCCGCTCCTGATCTTGTTCAACGCGCTGGAGTTGATGTAGGTGGATATAAGGTGGTTCTCGAAGATGAGGGGCTGGCTTGTGGCGATCAGCGTTCCATCGGCACTATAAACGTTGGCGTCGAGGTTAGAGAGATCGGCCAGGTCTGCAAGCCGGTTGTTGAACGAAACGGGATTATCGCCGTCCTGGTAATAATAATCGTGCAAGGCAGTGGTGATCTCCTGCCCGAAGATCCGCGATTTGCTGAGGTACTCATTGTCAAGCTGCTGCTGCGATGACCGGCTGGTAAGGCTCAGCGTTGAAACACTCACAATGATCAGTGGAATAAAAAAGGCAAGGTTCAGGTAAAGCTGGATCTTCGCTGAAAAGAACAGGCGCCTTCCCTTGAAATAATTGTAAATGCCCTGGGTGACGATCATGAACAGGATCACGAGCAGGCCCAGCACAAACAGGAACGAAAAATTGGAAAGCTTGTAAGGAAAGGATGCCTTGCGGGATGTGACCACGGCAATACGACCGTTCTGATCTTCCTGTGCAATGTGATCATAGCCCCCGGCTGAGATCCCTTCGGTGTACAATCTTGTATTACCGATCCACGATTTATTGAAGAACTTCTCGTAGTTGAACTCACCGGAGGTAAAAAGAATCTTCTTGCTGGCAAATACGGCGTAGCTGAGATCCTGGGTGCGGTAGAACTGCTGAAAGCGGTAATCCACCAGCAGCTCGGGGTAAACATTTTCAGGAATGATCTTCTTCAGCGAAAGCTCAACCACCACGTAACCCGAAATGACTCCCTGCCGGTGGATGGGCACGATCATCAGGTACTTCTGTGTGATATCCGATTCAGGGTTGCTGACAAAACGGATACCTTCATACTCCGTTCGTGATGCGTCCTGGTCGTACCGGCTCACCACTTCAGAGAATGAAGGGGCCAGCTCACCGCCAACGGGTTCACCCACCGTATTGAAGATCATAATGTCAACGTCATACTTATCGAAATAGCTGGGCAAAAAATACTGCCTGATCTTCTGACCAATGGCTTCCTTGCCGAGGAACGGGGTGGTTATACGCGCCTGGGTGAAGGCATCGTTGGCGATCTTCAGCGACGACAAATACAGCAGGTGCTCTCCGAAAATATCACGGTCGATGAGGAAGTTATTGGCAAAACGGAACTGGTTATCTATTTTCTCCTTTTCGCTGAAATGCTGCAGGCCATAAGCACCGTTGGCAGAAAGACAGAAGATGCCGATAAAAAGATAGGCGAAGGTGGCGTAGCTCAACCTTTTCAGGCTTGTGTACAGGCGCCGGAAGTAGACCACCAGAAAATAAAAGACTGTCACCAGCAGTGAAGACACATACATCTGGCCGGTGATCTCATTGACGATGACAAAGATCAGCACGGCAATACCGAAGGCACTGAGGGCACGGGTCCTGTTCCTGTCACTGGCCAGGATCCGGATAAACGCGTGAGAGAACAGGAAAGCGCTGATGCCTGACAACACTACGGCGAGTAAGGCAATCACCCGGAGGCTGTCAAACTGCAGCGATTGTGAAATATCCAGGGCGATGGATGAGTTGTTGTAAAGGGTCTGGATCACCACGAAAGGAAACAACCCCGCGAACACGACACATGCGCCGGAGAGGATCATGATGAACCAGGCCCATTCACTGTTATGACGATAATTCAAAAAACGAAACCTGCAATAGTTCTTGAAGATGTAGAGGCACAATGCCAGCACCACCATCACGTTGAGAAAAAGATCACCGAGCGATGCGTTCAGCGGCGACGATGCGAACACCTGCGGATCGAACAGGTCTGTGCGGATAAACACATTGGGAAAATCAAGCTGGGTCATCACTTCCCGGGCCACGCGGAAGAATACGAACAGGAGCAGCAGTCCCAGCTCTGCGAACCTCCGGTCGATCAACTTCACCAGATCATATACGATCCACAGGAACAGCAGCAGCGAGGCCGTGATCAGCACCAGCGCCATATTGTTCGAAGCCTTGTATACCGGGAAATTGCCTGATGGAAGGCTGATCCTGAAAAGGCAGTTGCCGTCCACACAGACAGGGGTTCCGGCAGCGGCGCCAGGCTCCAGGATGCTGATGCTTCCTGACGGGAAGATGCGGCGGTTCCATTCCGGGGTGAGGTAATCGTTGTTGATAAAATAATCGCGCTGCAGCGTGATCAGCGTCACCACATAACGGCGAAGGCCCGCCTGTTTCTTCATGGCCAGGAACGCCCCATTGCCCGTTTTGAGCAGCTTCACCTGAAAGGTATCCGAGACGATGCGTGGCGTGGGCACATAATGGTTATCGGACCAGTAAAGCAACGAATCACGGCTGTAGACAAAAAAAGGATAACGCCTCGGTTGTGAGATCGTAGCCGGGCTGTCGATAGCAGCAATAACCTCGTCGAGCTCGTTGGAGGCGAGCGCGAGCTCTTTTTTAACCTCGGCGCCAATGCGCTCCGCTACCGATTCATGTGTATAAGGCTGAAAGGAGATATACGCTGACAGGAGACCGCCTGCCAGCAACAGGATAAAAACAACGCCTAAGATTTTTGTTCTTCGCTTCAACCAGGTCACATTAGGATGACCAGTAAAGTTAGCAATTTACGGCGCGTCCGCCATAGCTTCAGCGACGGGTTGCCAGCTTCCGGTCGTATTTGATGCCACCGATGAAATAGAGATAGAGCAGGCGCGAGTACCGGTAATTGAGGGGAATAAGCAAAACCATCACGCCGATCACCACGCCTATGTAAACCCATTCGGAAGGATCGCCAAGCACATACAGAAGTATACCGATGATCACAATAAAGGCTACCGTAAAGGCATAGCTCACGTACATAGCGCCCTGGTAAAAACCGGGCTCCGGTTCAAACCTCAATTCGCAATGTGCGCATTGGGTGTTCATGACCGTAAATTTTGAAAGCCTGGTGGCGGGATAAGCAAAGACGTCGCCCTGGCGGCACCGGGGGCACTTACCTTGAAGAAGTGCGGCCGCTAAGCTCTTGTTGGGCATTTCTGCTGGATTTAAGCCAAAAATAACCAAGGATGATCACTGCCAGGTAAGGCATCACAAGCAGGTAAAGAATGCCGGTGTTGATGCCTGCGCCTACACCAGGGTTACCGTTGCTGAAGTTGTTCTCGAGCGTTGAACGGCACATGGCGCATTGTGCAAACGTGTTGCCGATGCCCAGCAACAGAAAACATAACGTAAACAACAAAACCCTTTTCATATCTGTATCATTTCAAATCCAACATCCGGCAACCTTAAACTTTAAACCTTAAACTTTAAACCTTAAACTTTTAACTTTTAACTTCTAACTGTAGTAGGGACTGATCATCAGGTAAACCACAACACCGGTGACGGCCACATACAGCCACAGCGGAAAGGTGATCCTGGCCAGCTTCCTGTGCCTTTCAAAATTGCCGCTGAGGGCCCTCACAAACGTGAACAGCACAAAAGGAATAACAACGATTGACAATAAAATGTGCGTAATAAGGATGAAAAAGTAGACGTACCGGATGGTGCCCTGCCCCCCAAAAGGAGTTGACTCGCTGGTGAGGTGATAGATCACATACATCACCAGGAATGAAGCTGAAAGGAAGATAGCCGTTTTCATCAGCCTTTCGTGAAGCTGTCTCTTACCGTTCCGGATCGCGATCACAGCGGAGATGAGCATCACGGCTGTGAGTCCATTGATGGTGGCGTAGATCGGTGGCAGAAATGAAAAATCGTAACCTTCAACCTTGGGCATGCCAAAGAGAATGGCTACCACAACAGGAATAACAATGGAAAGTGTAACGATCAGCTTTTTGTAAGGTTCCTTTTTCTCGATGAGGTTGATATGCTCTGCCATGTCAGTATTTTTTAAGTATAATGCTTAACTCGATCAGCAACCGGTCTATTTCCTCGCGGCTGCTCCCCTGGTAATAACCCCTGATGCGTTTCTGGTTGTCGATCAGCACAACGTCATAAGGATCTTTTAGCAGCAGCACACAACGCTTCAGGAACGAAAGGTCTTCTTCGCGCAGGGCCATTGCTTGTGGCTGCACGGTCTTCACTTCGCTTTCACTTACTTCATCGTACACCCGTTGAAGAACAGTCTCTTCTCCTGAAAAATTCAGGATAACGAGCGGCGCGTCACTGCCGATCAGCTTCATAACAGAGTCGGGCAGCACATAGGGCGACGGATAGGTAAGGTTGCAATGGGCAGGCGCGTCAGGCACACCTTGCTCGTGCAATGGCGCTACATCGAACTCGTTCTTTCCGAAGATCTTCAAAAACAAAAAGATGCACACCGGGAGCAGCAGTGCCAGGAAAAGGAATACTATTTTCTTACCCATGCTATCAAAAAAAGAGGCTCAGGTAGTTAACCCAAGCCTCCATCACAAAATTGTATCTCAAATCAATGATCAGTACCTGAGGTTAAAGATGGCCATACCTTCATATACGAAGGCAACCAGCATCCAGATGACAAACACCATCGGGATCAGGATAGACCAAATCAGCACTTTGGCCTCATGACGCAAGTGCATGAATTCGCCCACGATGTACGCCGCTTTAACGATCGTCATCAGGATGAAGATGGTTACCCGGGTAGCCTCGTACTGGTGCGGTACAGAGAAGGCAACGATAAATTCAAGTACCGTGATCATCAGCAGGATCAGCGCCACTGTCCAAAGCTTTTTGATCTTCTCTTTATCCGGAGGTATTACGGTTACGGGTGTATGATGTTCTTCTGAATGAGCCATGATAAGTTCAGTTTATAAACGTTAAACCAGGTAAAAGAAAGTGAATACGAATACCCAAACGAGGTCTACAAAGTGCCAGTAGAGGCCTACTTTTTCAACCATTTCGTAGTGACCGCGCCTGTCATAAACGCCCATCACGGTGTTGTAATAGATCAGGAAGTTAAGACACACACCACTGAATACGTGGAATCCGTGGAATCCTGTAATGAAGAAGAAGAACGCTGCAAAATCCGGAGGTCCGTACTGGTTCTGGGAAAGGCTGGCGCCGAAATACTTCGTGCCCTCAGCTACTGAAGGTCCGTGGTGGGCGCCGTGAATGAAGTGGCTCCACTCCCAGGCCTGGCAGCTCAAAAAGGTAAGTCCGCCGAGGATGGTCCAGAGCATCCATTTTTCAACCGCTGCGCGATCCATTCTGTGACCGGCCTCAACAGCCAGCACCATGGTAACGGAGCTCATAATGAGAATAAAGGTCATTAAACCGACAAATACCAGGGGGGCATTGAGACCCTCGAAAAAGGGTATCGCCTCAAACACCTTTTCAGGCACCGGCCACCAGGCCTGGGAGAATTGAAACAATTCAATATCGCCTTCATAGCCGGGGTGAGCTGAACGCACCAGACCATAGGTAATTAATAATGCAGAGAAAGTAAATGCATCTGAAAGCAGGAAAAACCACATCATGAGCTTGCCATAGCTTGCGCCCATGGGTGACACTCCGCCATCCCATACACTTCTTCCGGGAGCCTGAACACTAGTTGAGGTACTTGCCATTGTTTATTTCAATTTATCGGTACAATAGTAGAAAGACGAACAAATATAACCAAAGCCCGTCCAAAAAATGCCAGTAAGTTGCGCACATTTCCATCTGCGCAAGGTTTTTGGAATGGATTTTAAACCTGAAAATTGCCACCAGCACCACCAGCACAAAAATAACTCCGCTCACCACGTGCAACCCGTGCAATCCTGAGATCACATACAGGAACGATCCGGATACAGCGCTCGCATCACGGCCCACCAGGTGGATACCTGCGGCCACCAGCTGCGTCCATCCCATCCACTGCCCTACCAGGAATGCAACACCCAGCACCGCCGTGATGCTGATCGCCACCCTGGCGGTTTCAATATTGTTTTTCTTCACCGACAGGTAAGCCCAATGCATGGTGGCACTGCTCAGCAAGATGATGCCCGTGGTCACCCAGAACATCGTTGGCAGCTCGAAGTCGAGCCAGTTGCCTTCTGCCTGGCGTACCATGTAAGCACTGGTGAGCGCACCGAATATCATGACCACGCTTACCATAAAAAGCCACACACCGAACTTCTTCGGGTGCATCGCCATCGGCTTCTTCGCTTCTTCTACTATTTTGAATTCTGATGCCATAAAATCAATCTCTCCTCCATCAAACTTTATCCAACAAATAGGCGATCTGAACGATCGGCAGATATAAGAACGAACCGAACATGATCTTCAATGCCGACTTCCTGTCGCCCGATTTCATCAGTGAAAATGTCATCGCGAAAAAGATCACACCACATACCGTAGCGATGATCGCAGAATTGATGCCCGTGATGCCAAAGGTGGCGGGCAACAAGCCGAGCGGGATCAGGCACAGGGTATAGATCATGATCTGGATCGCCGTGTTCAGGTCTTTCTGTCCGCTGGAAGGCAGCAATTTAAAACCTGCTTTTTTATAGTCGTCATCCGCCACCCAGGCAATAGCCCAGAAGTGCGGGAACTGCCAGATGAACTGGATACCAAAAATGATCAGCGCCTCGTGTGAGATCACTCCTGTTGCGGCGGTCCATCCCAGCAGGGGTGGCAATGCACCGGGAAATGCGCCGATGAAGACAGCGATCGGTCCCACCCTTTTCAGTGGCGTATACACAAAGCCGTACAAGATCATCGACACCACCGAGAGTGTTGTGGTCAGCACATTGGTATAAGCCAGCAGGATCAGTACACCTGCCGTTGCACACACCACGCAAAAAGCGATCGCCTCTTGTACACTGATGCGCCCGGTAGGCAACGGACGTCCCATGGTGCGCGACATTAACTTATCGAGGTCCTTTTCCAGGATCTGGTTGATCACTGCTGACGCACCCGAGATCAGGAAGCCACCAATGAAGAGCATGGCCAGCGCAAACCAGTTCACCTCCGCCGATGCCAGCACATATCCGAACGCGCACGAGAACGACACCAGGAACGACAGCCTGAACTTCAGCAGCTCAAAGTATGCCTTCGCCTTCGCTGCAAACGAAAAACCAGAGGATGTATGAATAGGTCCGGCGATCATAGTCAGGTGCTCAATGCGGTTTTTTCTCTTTTATTGACCTTTAACAGGAGCAGAAACTGCATCCCGAAGCTGACGGTGGCCAGCAGTAAATGCAGCGGCTGAAGAAACGCAGGAACGGCAAAAGTCGCCATGCCCACCCCAGTTAAAATAGTGCCCAAAATTAGCACGATTAGCGCGATTGGAAAACTTTTCAGACCAGTTGTTTTGCGCAAATTCACGATCAGGATGACATGCAACAGGAGCACCACCCATGAGAACGACCGGTGGATGATGAACTCGCCCTGGATCGCCTGGATCCATTCTGCACGGGCTGCCAGCTCCGCCACACGATCGATCGCCTCACGCACCTGCGTCCCCAGCAGCACCTGCACGAGCAGCGCGGCCATGCATACGATCAGCAGCCAGAAACCGAGCGGAGTATAAAAGGCGGTATTGCGTTCATCGCTTTCATCAACAAGGTATACCAGCAACGCCACGATGACCAGGGCCAGGAACATGTGCACCGTGATCGTCCACGGTGTGAGGTTGGTGGACACCACGAACGAGCCGATCCATCCCTGAAACCCTACCAGCACGAAGGTAGTCAGTGCCACAAGCGTGAGCTTTCGTTCGGTATTCCAGAATTTGAGCGAGGCAATGAACAGCGCAAAGATCATAAACCCGATCACCACGCCCACAAGACGGTTGATGTATTCGATCCAGGTTTTGGTAGGATTGAAGTCGGCCTCTTCCAGCACCGATTTGTCGTGCAGGATCTTGTCTGCCGTCTCACGCAGCCCCATCACCCGAAGGTATTTGGCGAAGCGCTGGTTCTTCTTCTCGCGGTAGTTGGAGTAAAAGGCCTTGTAATTCTCGGGGAGCTCAGAAACAGACGTTGGAGGCACCCAGTTCCCAAAACACCTGGGCCAATCAGGGCAACCCATGCCTGACCCCGTGCTCCGAACGACGCCTCCAACGAGTATTAAAATATAAACCGCTACGAGTGTTGAAAGGCTGAGCTTATAAAAAGCCCTGCGTTTTTTCATCAATGCTTTCCTTCAACAATGATCGCTCCGTGTCCGTTTGATGTCTCCAGCTTGATCAGCTCATTCTCATGCGGCAGATTAGATTCCGGAGTTTCTGAATACGGTATGGTTTGAGGGATGAAATCATCTTTTGCCCCTGGCTTGCTGTAATCGTAAGGCCAACGGTAAACAGAAGGAATTTCGCCCGGCCAGTTACCGTGCTGAGGATTACGCGGTGTAGTCCACTCAAGTGTTGTTGCATTCCAGGGGTTGGCCGGAGCCAGGCGACCGCGGAACATGCTGTAGAAGAAGTTGAACAGGAAGATGAACTGCGCGCTGAGGGTTACGATGGCGGCAATGCTCACCAGCATGTTCAGGTCTGCGAAACCACTGAAGGTCTCGAAGTTGGTCCATGAGTAATACCTTCTGGGGAATCCGGCGATACCAATGTAGTGCATCGGGAAGAACACGAGGTATACACCGATGAACGTACACCAGAAGTGCAGGTAGCCAAGCTTGGCATTCATCATACGGCCGAACATTTTCGGGAACCAGTGATAGATACCGGCCAGCATACCGAAGAACGACGCGCTACCCATTACAAGGTGGAAGTGAGCTACCACGAAGTAAGTGTCGTGCAGCTGAATGTCGATCGCAGAGTTACCCAGGAAGATACCTGTAATACCACCGGTAAGGAAGAATGATACCAGACCGATGGAGAACAGCATGCCTGGCGTAAACCGTATGTTACCTTTCCAGAGTGTCGTTACATAGTTGAAGATCTTCACCGCCGAAGGCACCGCAATGATGAGTGTGAGCAGCATGAAGATTGAACCGAGGAACGGATTCATACCTGTCACGAACATGTGGTGAGCCCACACGATGAACGACAGGATAGCGATGAACAGCATGGAGCCGATCATGGCCTTGTATCCGAAGATAGGCTTGCGTGAGTTGGTGGCAATGATCTCGGAAGAGATACCCAGCGCCGGCAACAACACGATGTATACTTCAGGGTGACCGAGGAACCAGAACAAGTGCTGGAACAGGATCGGGCTACCACCCGTATGCGGAAGCGCCTCGCCCCCGATGAAGATATCAGACAAATAGAAGCTTGTACCGAAGCTCCTGTCGAAGATCAGCAGCAGTGCTGCAGAGAACAACACAGGGAACGACAGCACACCGATGATCGCGGTAAAGAAGAACGCCCAGATCGTGAGCGGCAGCCTGGTGAAAGACATGCCATGGGTTCTCATGTTGATCACCGTAGTGATGTAGTTGATGCTACCCAGCAGCGAGCTTACAATGAACAACGCCATGGATACCAGCCAGAGGGTCATACCCATGCCGGAACCTTTGATGGCCTGCGGAAGCGCGCTCAGCGGAGGATAAACAGTCCAGCCACCGGCAGCAGGGCCGGTCTCCAGGAAGAACGACACCAGCATTACCATGCTCGACAGGAAGAAGAACCAGTATGACAGCATGTTGAGGAAACCGGATGCCATATCGCGGGCACCTACCTGCAACGGAATAAGGAAGTTCGAGAATGTTCCGCTCAGGCCGGCAGTAAGCACGAAGAACACCATGATGGTACCGTGCATGGTTACCAGCGCGAGATAGAACTCAGGATCGAGTTTACCTTCAGGCGTGATCCAGCCACCGAGAATGGGTTTCAGCCACTCCAGGTTCATGTCAGGGAAACCGAGCTGCAGACGGAAGATCACGGAAAGTGTACCGCCCACCAGCGCCCAGAAGATACCTGTGATCAGGAATTGCTTGGCAATGGTCTTGTGATCCTGACTGAAAATATAGGTTGTCCAGAAATTGCCTTCGTGATGTTCATCATGACTGTGGTCGTCGTGATGGTGAACGTCATGCTGGATGTGAATATCTGTTGTTGCCATGTCTTAAATTCCTTTTAATCTTATTTTCCTATCTCTGCTACCGTTGCACCGGGGTCTTTCTGCATTCCGGATTTGATCATTGCTGCTTCCTGAAGCGCTGCAGGCACTTTCTTCAGGTAGTCAGGATTCTGCTTCAACCAAGCTTCCTGACCCTTCTTCCACTGCTCGTAAGCTTCAGGCTCATCCACTACCACCGGCATTCTCATAGAAAAGTGGCCGCGGCCGCAGATCTCTGCACAGGCGAGCTCGTAGTTGAAGCTGGGGTTACCCAATTCATCACGCATCTCCTGGGTTGTTTTGGTTGCTGTGAACTTGAACAGTGTTGTCATGCCGGGAACGGCGTCCATCTTCACCCTGAAGTGAGGGAGGTATACGCTGTGAAGCACGTCCTTGGCACGGATGCGCAGCAGCACTTCTTTTCCTTTGGGGATATGAAGCTCCAGCGATTTGAAATCGTCGAAAGTATTCTTGTCAGTGAGGTCCAGTCCGAACTCGTTGACGGCATCGATCAGCCTGAAGTTGTAGCCACCAAGCTTGTTGTCTTTTACGCCGGGATAACGGGCGGTCCATGCAAACTGCTGGGCTACGAGCTCGATCACCTCAGCTTGTTCAGAAGCCGGCGCTGTAATGTCGTTCCATGCTCTTAAACCGGTAAAGATCAATACAGCCAATACAATGGCAGGGATGATGGTCCAGGCCAGCTCGAGGTAATGGTTATCAGGATAGAACTTTGCCTTGCGGCCTTCTTTGTAGCGGTACTGGTAGATGAACACGAACATGATGATGCTGATGATGCTGAAAGCTACCACCGTTACCCCCATGGTGATCCAGAAAAGTGTGTCTGTCCAGGCGCCGTGCACAGAAGCGATCGGCAACGTATAGTCTTCAAAATATTCGAAAGAGTACCAGAAAAATACACCGAGGCTAACCACCATGAAAATGATAAACAACGCGGCATTCAGGCTATTGGAAGAATCTGACCTTTCTTCATCGGTCTTCGTGCCTTTGGCGATGGTTACAAGGTTGCTGACTCTGAAGATCAGATAAAGAATGATCAGAACCAGAATTACACCTAAACCAATAATCAAACTCATCATAATATTACTTTATCCGTTAAATGTGGTGATTTAGACTCTCCTGTAACATCGGGTGGTTCTTGCCAACCAACGGTACTTTTGCCAGGTTGCTCAATGCTACGAGCAGGAACACAGCCAGGAATACGAGGGCCAATCCGATTTCAAGGAAGCCCAGGCCGCCGTTCTGCTGCATAACCCCAGGTGTCACCATTTGGAAGAAGTCGAACCAGTGACCAACGATCACGATGGGGCAAACCAGCTTCAGTGTAGACAACTGACGTTTTGCATCCCTTGTCATCAGCAACAGGAAAGGCAATACGAAGTTCAGGATCAGGGTCGCATAGAAGATCCAGCTGTAAGGACTGGTAGTCATGCGCTCTATGAAGTATACAGTTTCTTCGGGAATGTTGGCATAATAGATCAGGAGGAACTGTCCGAACCAGATGTACGTCCAGAAGATCGAGAATGCGAACACGAATTTACCGAGATCGTGCAGGTGGTTGGAGTTCACCACTTTCAGGTAACCTGCATCCTTGAGGAATGCGCAGATCAGCGTGATGGTGGCCAGGCCGGTTACCCACCAGCTTGCAAACACATACCATCCGAACATGGTGCTGAACCAGTGTGTGTCAATGCTCATCACCCAATCCCACGCAGCAATTGAAGAGCTTACGGCGAAGAAGATGAGGAACCAGGTAGAGATCACCCTGTTCTTGTACCAGTATGAAGTAGAGTTCTCGAGGTCTTCGGCCAGCATGTTCTTTTTGATCATGGTGAAGAACCAGTACCACATGCTGAAGAACAGCACCATTCTGAAAATGTAGAAGATCGGGAATCCGCCTGCATGACCAGGCCAGAAGAAGAACGGCGCTTTTTTATTGATCAGTGGATCGTATTCCGCGCTGTTCGCATCATAAAGATCGTGGTGAGTCCAGTGGAAGATATCATGACCTGTAGTGAAGTAGAGAACGATCATGAGGATGCCCGCGATCGGGATCCAGTTACCCATGGCCAGCGGCACCCTGAGCACACCGGCAGACCAGCCTGCCTGTGCGGCATATTGAATGGCTACGAAGAACAGGCCGATGATGCCCAGTCCTGTGAAGAACACGTTATTCATCCAAAGAGACGAGAACAGTCTTTCTTTCCAACCCTTTGTATGATGGCCCTCTCCTGCTTCAGCAGCAGCGGCATGATGCTCTTCCTGGTCTCCTGCCGCAGCCTTCTCTGTGCTGGCTACCAGGTTCTCAGTTTTGATCATACCGTGTCCTTCACCATGGCCGGCCTCTTCGTGATGTCCGCCGCTTCTCATGGCCAGGATCAACCCCAGGACAAATAAAGCCACCCCTACACCAAGAAGAATAAAGAGCTTATTCCTGGTTTCAGGCCTGAATATGTATTGTTCGTCTGCAACTTGTAAATGAGCCATTGTTGTTTTCGTTATCGTTGTCCCCCGCCCTCTTCAGACGCGGGTTCGTTCATTCGTTAGTGGATTTTATTTCTGTAAGGTCTTCACGTATTTGGCGATCTTCCAGCGGTCTTCCGGGCTGATCTGTGAGCCGTGGGGCCACATCAGGTTTTTACCGTAGGTGATCACGTGGAAGATATGTCCTTCAGTGATCTTCTTCAATGCGTCAGACTTGTAGTTCGGAACACCGTTGTAGTTACCTTTCTTCGTGCCATCCACTTCCACACCTTCAGCAACTTTTCCGTTGCCTTCGCCTTTCGGTCCGTGGCAGTGGTCGCAATACATTTCATACAGCGCCTTTCCTGCGGCTACCACTTCGGCCGT
The DNA here is from genome assembly GCF_018598225.1 of Chryseosolibacter histidinae. Taxonomy (GTDB): domain Bacteria; phylum Bacteroidota; class Bacteroidia; order Cytophagales; family Cyclobacteriaceae; genus Chryseosolibacter; species Chryseosolibacter histidini. Next base: position 196,087 of record NZ_JAHESF010000009.1, read on the forward strand.
TGAGTCCAGGGGATTCTTCAGCCTGCTGGCAAGACGCAATCCAGTTGAATCGTTGGGAAGACGGTAAGGAAGCCATCCCTGCGCGTTCCGTTTTACGGTATTGGGCGCAGGCTCGCGCATGTTCATGCGATGAGGGTTGAACCTGTTCGAGTTATAATATTCGGCATGACCCTCTCCTCCTTCCACGGAAGTAGGGTAGTCGATGGAAGTTACCCAGCGGCCGGCATCCTCGTCTGTGATCTGTGAGTACGGTTCGTAAGCCACGGAGTGATACATGTTGGGTGCATACTCGGTACCCTGATCGTCACCACCTGCACCGCATGAACTCAGCAGGACTGCCGCTGAAACTCCTGTTATCAAGCTTTTTACTAAGCGCATATCTTTATAGCTCCTGTGTAATTATTCGAAAGATTTAGTGTTCACTTCAGAGGCGCCCGCTTCTTTCAGCAGACGGCTGATCTCGTCCTTGCTTTTACCTCCATTCGCATCGGTATCGATCGCCATCACGTGCTTATCTTCCGTGCTGCGAAGGTCGAACTGACGGGGTGAGCCATAAGGTTTCATATCGCTCACGATCATGAAGGTAGCCACCATACCGAGGGCAGACAGCAGTACCGTCATCTCGAAGGTAACAGGGATAAAGGGAGGCAGTGACACAAAGTTCTTACCACCGATGATCATGGGCCAGTCATAACCGAGCATCCAGATCTGCATGGTCAACGCCAAAGTTGTTCCGGTCAGGCCGAACAGGAAAGCTGCGATCGGCAAACGGGTTCTCTTATACCCCAGCGCCTCGTCAAGGCCGTGCACCGGGAAGGGTGAATATACTTCGTGTATTTTTACGCCGCCTGACCTCACTTTTTTCACTGCGGCCAGCAGCACATCTTCATCCTCGAAAACCCCCACCAGAAAATTCTTGTTAACGTCCATCTTATTGAGTTATGAATGTTATCGATCCGTATTAATGTTTGTTTGCGCTTTCTTCCACCAGCTCGCCATGCGCCACCGCTTTCTTCTCTGAAGTTGCCTTCAGAATGCTCTTCACCTCAGCAATGTTGATCACCGGGAAGAACTTGGCGAACAGCAGGAATGCGGTGAAGAAAAGTCCGAAGGTGAAAAGGTATTCACCGATATCGTACATGGTGGGATGGAACATCGTCCAGCTGGAAGGAATGTAATCCCTGTGCAGCGACGTAACGATGATCACGAAGCGCTCGAACCACATACCGATGTTCACGATGATCGACAGCACGAACGTGGCCACGATGCTCGTTCTGATCTTCTTGATCCAGAACAGCTGCGGAGAGATCACGTTACAGGTCATCATAGACCAGTATGACCAGGCATAAGGACCTTGCACGCGGTTATAGAAGGCATATCCTTCATATTCAACACCTGAGTACCAGGAGATGAAGAGCTCCGTGATGTAAGCGATACCTACGATCGAACCGGTAACGATGATGATGATGTTCATCAGTTCGATGTGGTAGATGGTAATGTAATCTTCCAGTTTGAATACAGCGCGGGTGATGAGCAGCAGCGTTAACACCATGGCGAAACCGGAGAAGATCGCACCCGCAACGAAGTACGGCGGGAAGATGGTTGTGTGCCAGCCAGGGATCACGGAGGTAGCGAAGTCCATGGATACGATTGTGTGAACCGACAACACCAGCGGCGTTGAAAGACCTGCCAGGATCAGGGCCACAGATTCATATCTTGCCCAGGTTTTAGCACCACCTGACCAGCCGAAGCTCAGTGCATTATAGATGGTAGCGCGGATCTTGTTGCCTTGCATGAGTGCCCTGTTGCGGATGGTAGCGAAGTCAGGGATCAGACCCATGTACCAGAACACCAGCGATACGGTGAAGTAAGTCGAGATCGCGAACACGTCCCACAACAGCGGTGAGTTGAAGTTCGCCCACAGTGAGCCCCAGGTATTAGGAAGGGGCAGACACCAGTAGAATCCCAGCCAGAGGCGGCCCATGTGCATGAGCGGGAAAGTAGCGGCACAGATAACGGCAAAGATCGTCATCGCTTCAGCAGCGCGGTTGATCGACATCCTCCAGCGCTGACGGAACAGCAAAAGGATCGCGGAGATCAGCGTACCGGCGTGACCGATACCCACCCACCACACGAAGTTTGTGATGTCCCAAGCCCAGCCTACCGTTTTGTTAAGACCCCACATCCCTACGCCATGCCAAAGCAGCATGCACACACAGTAGAATCCGTAAGCGAATACCACCAGGGAGATCGCCATCGCCATCCACCAGAGCTTGGTGGGTGCGCCCTCTACCTGCCGACTGATATCATGGGATACGTCCTTTACGGTTTTACCACCGGTAATCAAAGGTTCACGTATTGCCGAAGTTACTTGCATTGTTATTTTTAAGCGTTATCCGTTATTAAATCGATTCTTTCTTAAGCTTTAACTTCTTCCTTGTTCCTCACCTTGGTCAGGTAGAAGATATTAGGACGTACGTTGATCTCTTCCAGCACAGCGTAAGCGCGCGGGTTGTCCGCTTCCTTATCGTTGATGTGCGGCCTGTTCGGATCAAGCGGTCTGATCTTCAGCAATTTCGAGATCCGGCTGTTCGGGTTGTTCATGTCACCGAAAACAATCGCGCCAGTAGAGCATGATGCCTGGCACGCGGTTACTACTTCGCCGTCTTCGAGCGGCCTTCTCTCCTTCTTCGCGTTAAGCTTGCCCAACTGGATGCGCTGTACGCAGAATGAACATTTCTCCATTACACCGCGTGAACGAACGGTCACATCGGGGTTCAGCACCATTTTGCCGAGGTCTGTGTTCATCGCTGTGTTCACGTTCTCGAACTGGCGGTTATCGTGATACTTGAACCAGTTGAAGCGTCTTACTTTATAAGGACAGTTGTTAGCGCAATAACGTGTACCGATGCAGCGGTTGTAGGTCATCTGGTTGAGACCTTCTGTGCTGTGGGTTGTGGCCGCAACAGGACATACTGTCTCACAGGGAGCGTTGTTACAATGCTGGCACAACATCGGCTGGAATACAACCTCCGGGTTATCGGCGGCTTCTTCGAGTCCTTTCCAGTCATCGATAGAGGCTGAGCTGCTGTAGTAGCGGTCGATGCGCAACCAGTGCATTTCGCGACGGTTGATCACCTCTTCACGGCCTACCAGTGCCACGTTGTTCTCTACGTTACAAGCCACCACGCAGGCAGCGCATCCCGTACAGGTATTGAGGTCGATGGCCATACCCCAATGGTGGTTGTTGTAGTCGTGGTTCTTCCAGATGGAAAGTTTTTCAGGGTCAGATTTGTGCGACTCCTCTTTCCAGGTATGGATCTCAGGCTTGTATTTCTTTTTCTGGTAGCTGTCGTCTTTGTATTCGGCGAGGCTGGTTTCCTGGATCACGGTAGCACGGCCCATGTACGTGTTATGAGTCTGGGTCTGCGCGATCTGGTACGTATCACCGGTGATCTGGAAGTCAACGTTCACCGCGCTGTAGCTCAGTGAATTGTTGATGCTGGCGATGAGCGGGTAAGCGTTCACGCCGATTCCGTCAGCTACTTTTCCGGCTTTCGTCCGGCCATAGCCTACCGCAATGCCGATCGTTCCCTGTGCCTGGCCGGGCTGAACGAGTACAGGTACTCTTACTTCCTTGCCGTTGGCCTTGATGGTTGCGTATTTTGAAATGCTTTCAGAGAATGAGATGCCGGCAGCGTCTTTGGGAGAAACGGTTACATAGTGATCCCACACGGCTTTGGTAACAGGCTCAGGCAGCTCCTGCAGCAGCGGGTTGTTGGCTTGTGAGCCATTGCCTACGGTTCCGTTCTCGTAGATCACCAGCTCCATGCCACCGCTCTTGTAGTTGTTCGCGATTGCATTGGCGGCGTTGCCTACGTTGGCGCCAAAGGTTACTGAACCACCTTCAACAGGCAGCTCATAAACGCCATCGTACAGGCACTTATCCCAGAACGATTGGAAATCGATCGTCTGGTTTTTGAAGAACCAGTTTCTCCAGTTCTCTTTTACAAATTCGAAGTAGTCTGTATCAGCCGCACCTGCCCAGGTCAGGAAGCTTTCCTGTGCTGCACGCGACTTGAAGATCGGCGTGATGGCAGGTTGTGAAAGGCTGTAGTGATTTTTCTTAGGCTCGGCATCATTCCATGATTCGAGGTAGTGATGATCGGGCGCCAGGAAGTTGACCAGCGTACCGGTCTCTTCTTCTTTATAAGAGGTTGCTACTGACAGTGAAACGTTCTTCAGTGCAGCGGCGATCTTTTCTCCTTGCGGATGATCGTATACAGGGTTGGCATTGTAGAAGATCACACCATCGATCTTTCCACCTTCTAGCTCGGTTACAAAGCTGGTCATGGCCTCGTCGTTACCTTGCCTGAAGTTTACAGGAAGGCCGGGAAGGATGGTTGTGCCATAGCTTCCGAGCATATCGTTGATGGCGTTTACTACCACCTGAACGGCTCTGTCGTTAGAGCCTGCTACCACGAGCGCTTTTCCGCGGTTCTCCCACAGTTCGTCAGCGGCGCGTGACAGGTTAGGCTTCTCCATACCACCGCTCACCGTAGCGCGGCCTGCTTTGGCAGCGATCAGGTTATACAATTGAACGGCAACCGCACCTTCTTCTGAAGGTTTGATCTGTGTTCTGTAGTCAGCATTGGCACCAGTGATGGTCATGATCGACTCGAACTGGTAGTGACGGGACATGTCGCGTTTCTCTTCGCTTACTTCCCTGCTTTTACCGTACTGTTTGGTATTCTCGATAGACGATCCCCAGCTGTTGAGGAAATCGGCGGCAATGCTCACGATGGTGTTTGCCTTGCTGAAGTCGTACGAAGGGATCATGGCGGTGCCGAATGACTCTTCGTTGGCTTTCAACATGCCGTAGTGCGATGTCTGATCGTACTGGATGTGCTGGGTGGTGGGATATTTGGCTTTGAATTTCTCGATCACCGCCTTGGTGCTGGGGCTCAGCACCGTGTTGCTCACGATCCTAATCTGGCCACCTTTACCTGCGATCTCGCTGAGTTTTGCTATAACCTGAGTATCGAGGTCTTTCCAGTCTATTTTCTTTCCACCGGCTTTGGGGCCGCGGAGCCTGTCGTTGTCGTATAATGAAAGAACGGAAGCCTCAACCTGTGCGCTGGTGCCTCCTTTCGTAACGTTTGAAAGTGCGTTGCCATCAACCTTGATCGGACGGCCTTCGCGGGTCTTCACTACAATGCTGCAATAGTCGCCACCATTGATGTATGTGGAAGCATAATAGTTGGCGATGCTGGGATCGATGTCTACGGGCTTGTTCACATAAGGAATAGCCTTGCGGATCGGCGCTTCACAGGCAGCCAGTGAAACGGCAGCCATACCAAATCCCATCATCTTCAGGAAATCCCTGCGTGAGTGACCAGGGTCTTCTTCATCCACCGGAGGCGCAGGGGCAAATTCGTGATGAGCGTGTTTTACAAACTCGGGATTGTTTGCCAGCTGCTCGATGCCTTTCCAGTATATCTTCTTAGATTCTTCCATAAATCATTTATCGCGATGCGTGATCGTAATTATTTCAGATTAATAGTGACACTTTGAACATTCCAACCCGCCGATATTCTCCACCTTCATATTTCCTTTGGACTTCGCATTGTGCAGCTCTACAAGCTTGTCATAGTAGGCATTGCCTTTTGTATTGACATCCGTTTTGCGGTGACAGTCGATACACCAGCCCATGGTCAGCAGGGAGTGCTGGCGGACTACATCCATTTCCTGAACGGGGCCGTGGCAGGTCTGGCATTCAACGCCGGCTACGTTCACGTGCTGGGCGTGGTTGAAGTATGCCAGGTCAGGGAGGTTGTGGATCCTTACCCATTCGATAGGCCTGTTCTCATTATAAGCTCTTACAATTTTGGCGATCTCTCCTTCTCCTGTGGTTGTTCCTGATTTGATCTGGTTGTGACAGTTCATACAGATGTTCACAGAAGGGATGGTTGCGCTCTTGCCTTTCATTACACCTACGTGGCAGTATTTGCAGTCGATCTCGTACTGACCGGCGTGGATCTTATGAGAGAAAGCGATGGGTTGTTTCGGTGCGTAGCCTTGCTGGATGCCAACAGAGTACAATCCGTTGATCACTGCCTTGAAGCCGAGGGCGCCTACCAGGAACGCTACCACGAAGATGAATCCGCGGCTGCTGGCGATGGTACCTGCTGTAATGGGTGAGTGAACAACTTCTTTTTCTTCTTCCGTCAGTGCTTTCTGATCGAGGAAACGTTTCAGGGATGAAACAAGGAAGGCTAAAATGACAACAAGCAGGATCAGGATCACGATCATGCCTACGAGCAGAACATTTAAATATGTAGCAGGAACACCTTCTTCCTTAGGACCGTCAACTACTTTTTGCTTTTGACCAGGCTGCTCTCCAGGACCTTTGATCGTCTCGTCCTGAATGTAGGCCAGAACGTTCATGATGTCCTGATCTTTGAAGCTCGAGAACGACGTCATCGTCGTCTTGTTGTACTCGTTGAAGAGGTTAACGGCGTAAGCGTCACCGCTGGCAATCACTGCAGATGAGTTCTTGACGAATGATTTGATCCAGTCAATAGACGGAGCTCTGTCATAAACGCCGGCCAGTGCAGGGCCTACTAATTTCTGATGAACTCTGTGGCAAGCTTTACAGTTTGAATCAAAAATCTGTTTCCCGGCTGAGATCGCAGCAGGTTCCTTGGGGATTTCCTGAGAATAAGCGGAGAAACTAACGGAGATTAATGTAAAAACGAATAAGAAGATCTTGCACGTGGAGTGTAGATAGTTTTTTATCATGATAAGGCTAGTGTCCGTTTCCAAAACAAGTGGCACAAATCTACTATTGGAACTCATTTTTTCAAATTTATTTACAGTTCTGCACAATATTTTATCAGTATTTTAATGCTGTTTCGCAGGCTTTTATGTCCGGCGGCGAAAGGTAAGGACAGATTGCGAAGATGGACGGAAAAAGTTTAATTTAGAATCATTTTAAATTGTTTATGACCGCTTTTGAATATGTTATCGTTCTCATTTCGATCATCCTCGGGCTTGGAATCACCACGATCCTGACTGGTGTTGCCGAGATGATCAAACATACACGTCTGTCTGCCTTGTATGCTCCTTATATTATATGGATAGCGCTGGTGTTCGTGATCTACATCCAGGAATGGTGGGTGACGTATGAGCTGAAAGCCGTACAGACCTGGACGTTGCATAAGTTTCTCGCCATACTGATCTATCCCATAAGCCTTTACATACTCGCGCACCTGCTCTTTCCCACCGGCGTTTCGCGCGAATTCACCTCCAGGGAGTTCTATCTTCACAACTATCCGAAGCTCTTCATTGCTGTGATCATCCTTGATATCCAGAGCATTATTCACAACCTCGCGTTCAGCGGCCTGGCACTCCAGACACAGATCCCTCACCTGGCAGTGCTCATCATCTTATCAACTATGATAACCACCAAAACCAAAAAGACCTGGGTGCATACTGCCGTCGCCCTGGTGTTGCTGGTGATACTCGTTATCAGCCTTGCGATTGAAAAACGCGTGATCTATTGACCGGTGCGGGGGCTTGCATAGAAATGACTGTAGGAATAGTTGATCTCGAGCACAACATTCCTTGTTTGGGTAAATGATGACCCCGCAATAAAAATGGGTAGCGTTGCCTGCTCGGGGTGCTCAACATTGAAGACCCGAACGATGCCGTAAATGCCAAGGGCTCTCATAATGATGCCTATATTTTCTTCGCTCGCTTCAATAAAATCTCCGATCGGAACAGGCTTATTTACTTTTTTACTGAGCTGGTTGCGGATATCCGCGGTAACGGGGCCTGTGAGGTTGATCCCCGCAGCATCCGCAATGGCCTGGATCAGGCAATTGTTCTGTCTGTATATGATGGCGAAAAAGTGTTGCAAATACAAAGTCAGTGCATCCACCAACCCCTGACCTGGTGCCGGCACAGGAACCTGCGCACGGCCAAAAACAAAGGCGTGATCGATCCCGCTTTTCTCCCATTTCGCCAGCTCATTTACATCCTTTCCCCTTGCCAGCAATTCCTCATTGGTCTCTTTTCTCTCCGGGGGCGGAAGCGCGTGCGCGCTGGTACCGCTCCAGTTGGCCGGTACTACAAAATGATCCGCCGTCTGAATACCTCTTCCCTTTTTAAAGTTTGTCGCTACGCCAGGTGCCACAAGCTTCAGTTTATCCGTACCCTTCCTTAATCTCTTCCAGTTTTGCTTTGACCCCTTCTGCATATAGAAGTCTCCGCTGGCCATCGTGTTGGGTTCTTCTTTTGAAAGCATTTCCATGTCCTCCATGATGCCGTTCACCTGCTTATTGATCGTTGGCGTTGACTTGCCTGGCGATGTGTGAACATTAACCTGTCTTACGTTCAGGTAAGGGTTATGCCTCCTGTGCCGCAGGTTTTGATGTTTTTTAGCATACGCTTCAGCCTCCTCTGCATCGCCCGTATGTTTATAGGCTGGGCGTAGGTTAGGACCGGCGGGAATAGGTATATCCCAATAACTTGTAGGACGGGCCTGCTTCATTTCAGGATCGCCATTCTCCTGCGCGGCCTGCTTGCCAAATGACAGCGTTTGAGAATATGGCATGGAGCTGTTGGTAGCGGGATCGATGAATGACAGTTCTGGCTGGAAATGAACACTGCCTGTATTAAAGGCCAAAGAATAGGATTCTTTATAAGTGCCCGATTCATATTGAGGACCAGGATGTATTTTGTACTGATCGTCCACCCCGATGGCATCCATATCCTGGATCAGCAGGTCTGGCCTCGTTACCTCCTGCATGGAAGCCACGTCAGGCTGAAACCTGCTCATCAATGATGCCTCCTGCCCTGCCTTGGTGGTCCTGTCTTTTGTACGTTCGCCGTACTTCTCAACATTATGGGTTGAGAACGAAAAATTGACGTGTTCCTTCATTGGCACCGGAGCTGGTTCCACAGCTTTATCATCTTCCATTTTTTCCGAAGCATTCCAGTGATCGCGGATCATTCGAATGATGGTTAGCATCTCATCATCTTCTGTGATATCGATTTCCCCGGTATCGTTGACGCCCTTCTCAAACCGGCTCCATGCTTTCAGTCCCACGACTCCAACAATATCACAATAGGCGATATACCAGGCCCCTCCCAGCGCATCTCTCCTGGTATTTAACCAGAGGCTGGTGTATTTTTGCACGCTTCCGGAACGTTTGTGCTTGCGGGTAAAAACACCCTGGATTATTCCGGCGGTGTCGGCAAATCCAGGAGTTGATTGTATCGCAGGCGAATAAGACCGAGCTTCCTGAATGTCAGCGCCGGCCAGTTTTGCGCCCATCCGGTCTGCTTCATCCTCAAGCTTTTGCTCATCATTCACAGGCAGTGATTGCACATAGCCCGTTGGCTTCACCCTTCCCTGCTTTTGCTGGATCACGTGACTCAGCTCGTGTGGCAGATGTTTTTCCTGACCTGCAGCCAAATGAATCTCCGATCCCCTGGCATAGGCATGCGCTTGCAACCTTGAGGGTGCCTCTGAATTGTAGTTAACCCTCACATCGCTCAGGTCAATGCCGGAAAAATGCTCAGCGGCTGATTTCAGTGCGTCAGGTATTCCCGTATTATTCTGTTTCTCCGGCGCACGATGCTGAAATACAACTTGAGAACGGTTATCATGGATCCCAAAGTTTTCCAATGAGGCCCCTCCTTTGAGCGGAGCCACGCCGGCCGGTCTGGCCTTTTCAAAAGAACGTTGAAGATAAGCGCACATCTGGCTGATTGGTTTGTGCTGAAGTTGCATGAAACCACGTGTAACTGCCAGTTTTTTGATTGAATGGGATAAATTTTTAGCGGATGAATTGATTTATCAAGCAGGGCCGGTGTAAGATCTACCACCCCTCCTCTATCCCAAGACCGAACAACGCGAAATCATACTTCACCGGGTCGGCAGGGTCGAGCTTGCGCAGGTTGGCGGTCAGCTCCAGCGCGGTTTGCCAGTCGGTCTGCTTGCGCCGGATCATTTTGAGCCTGCGGGCCACGCGGTCCACATGCAGATCACAAGGGCAGACCAGCTGCGCCATGGAGATCTTCTTCCAGAGGCCGAAGTCAACGCCACGGTTATCCGCACGCACCATCCAGCGCAGGTACATGTTGATGCGCTTGCAGGTGGATTTACGCTCTGGTGTAGGCAGGTGCTTTTTGGTTCTGTGAGGATGGTCTTCGATGCTAAAAAAGGTGTGGTGAAAACTGATCAGCCCCTGCTCGACCGTTGTATCTCCGGGTGGTACTATAAAAGCATCTTCCAGCGATGCATGCTGCTGATAGTAGTGCTTCAGGAATTCGATGAAGTATAAAGTATCCGTACCGTTGAAGGTGCGATGTTTAAAATCGGAAAACGCTTTCAGGTCGCGTGTTTTATGGTGAAGGATGAAGGTATGCGGATCGTTGTCCATCCGCTCCAGCAGCTCCCTGCATTTGCGGATAATGGTCTTGCGCTGACCCCACGCCAGCACCGCAGCAAATAACCCGGAGATCTCGATGTCCTGCTTTTTTGAAAACGAACGAGGAACTGACACCGGATCATTCTCAATGAAGGCCGGCCTGTTGAACTGGTCCGCTTTTTCATCCAGGAACTGCTTCAGCTCGGCGGGATCAGGTTTCTTCGATAGTTTCACGCTGCGGGTTAAACTGCAAGATTACTTCAATTCATTGCAAACTTCATCATCGTTTAAATATCTTTAAGTCCGCTATAAATCCCATCTCCTCCATGAATATTAAAAGGATCATCAAGAGGTCACTGCTCGCCATCGTACTGCTGGTCGTCAGCTATGCATTGTATTATGCGTGGCAGGCATTTCCCATCATCAGCGGTTACGGAGCCAAAAATATGTGCTCGTGCGTGATGCTGGCCGGAAGAGCCCCTGAAGACGTGATCAAAAACGAGCTGGGTGGTTTTCCGCTCAGGCTGGGAAGCTTCGAGGCAAATTACCAGGATTCTTCCGCCACCGGAAGTGTTTTCGGGCTGGCCAAACGAAAGGCGGTCTACCGCAAAGGGCTCGGCTGCTCGCTGGTGGTGGAGATGAGCGAAGAAGAGCTCCGCAGCCAGAAAGTCAACCTCCCCGGGGCCCCTCCTGCCAACCAGGATACACTGGCATGGCCCATGGGAAATCTTGTCAACGATACGATAGCAACAGGCATCGATAACGAAAAGCTCGCCCAGGTGATGGACAGCGCTTTTTCAGAACCCGGCCCTCAAAAGCTTCGCAGAACACGGGCCGTCATCGTTGTGCACAATGGCAAGATCGTTGCCGAACGTTATGCTCCGGGATTTTCCGCCACCTCGAAGCTCATTGGCTGGTCGATGACCAAAAGCATCACCAACGCGCTGGTGGGCATCCTGGTGAAACAGGGCAAGCTCAACATCGATGCCCCTGCAACAGTGAAGACATGGACGGACGAAAGGAAGAACATCACCCTGAACGACCTGATGCACGCCAGCAGCGGACTGAGCTGGGAAGAAAATTACGGCGGACCCAGCGGCGCCACCAACATGCTGTTCAAGAAAAAAGACATGGGCCTGTACGCTGCCGAAGCAAAAGCAGCGATGAAGCCAGGGGAAGTTTTTTATTATTCCAGCGGTACCACCAACATCATCTCGCGGATCGTGCGTGAGACCATTGGCGACGAAGGTTATTACAAATTCCCGTATGAACAGCTCTTTTACAGGATCGGGATGTATAACACCACTATTGAGCCTGACGCGGGTGGAACATTTGTGGGTTCGTCTTATTCGTTCGGCACAGCAAGAGACTGGGCCCGGTTCGGATTGTTGTACCTCCATGACGGAGTCTGGAACAACGAAAGGATCTTACCGGAAGGATGGGTGAAGTATACGACCACACCAGCCAAAGGTGCAGACCGCGGCCAGTACGGCGCACAGTTCTGGCTCAACGCCGGCGCTCCCGGCAATCCGAAGAACCGTTATTATCCCGATGCCCCCGCAGACCTCTACTGGGCCGATGGCTTCGAAGGCCAGAACGTGTTTGTGATCCCGTCTGAAAATCTGGTAATAGTGAAGCTGAGCCTCTCGCAGGGAGATTACCTTGACGACAACAAGTTTCTCGCCGGAATTGTGGAAGCGGTGAAGTAATAGTTGACAGTTGACAACCCCGATGTTATCGGGAGCAATTGACAATAGATAGGAGAAATCGTCACGATTCCCCTTCACTTCAATTGACAACATGCCCAGGCAAATCCTGCGCTGGGTCTTTGTCTACTGCCCATTTGTCAATTGTCAACTGCAATTTATCTGCCGAAGTCATCCTGCAGTCGAACAATATCATCCTCGTTCGAAGGATTGGTGGGGTCCGTATGCTGCCAGATCTCTGCTACCATTCCCCAGCCATCGAGGCCCACGAGACGGTGGCGCTGGCCCTGGTTCAGGCGGATGATCTCACCGATCGAAAGTTTCTTCACGGCACCTTCCTGGTCTGTTTCACTGGTCACCACGCCTGCAGTGCCGGCAACAAGTTTCCAGATCTCCGCTCTCCGGAAGTGATACTGCCACGACAGCCGCTTGTCAGGCTGCACCATCAGGATCTTGGGACTAAGCTTTCCTCCTATCTTCAGTGTATCGAGCGCAATGCCCGGAAAGAACAATGCACCGAATTTTTCGGCCTGCGTTTCGTCCAGTACAAAAAAACCTCCCCAGGGCCTGTTCATATCTTTTGACACAACAGACAATCCCAATGTATCAAGGTATTGCTGAACAGATTGAAATACAGCGGGTTTTTCACCGGTGAGGGAAGGAAGTTTGCTCATGGATTAAAAATTTCGGCCGCAATATGCGAAACAGTATGCAGCAGGCAAAAAAAAAGTAAGCGGTAGGCAAAAAGTCCACAGTCGACGGTCCACGGTCCACAGCCGTGAGGTGCTGAAGAACGATCCTATTCGCATTATTCACACGTATGCAAAGTATGTTTAATGCCTGTAAACGGTATTACCGTGGACTGTCGACTGTGGACAGTGGACTCTTCATAATCAGTCGACATTGTATCTAATCCCGGCAATCTTCCTGATCTTATCAAGCGTCTCCATCAATGCGAGGGAGTCGTCGAGGCTCATTACGGGGCTTTCCGTGAGGCCTTTCTGCAAGCAATCGCCTACGTGGCGCGCTTCGAACTGGTAACCGAAAGCATCTTCGCGGGGCACTTCTATACTTGTTACCACATCTTTGCCGGTGACAACCTCCAGGGTACCCTGCGCATTGTGAAAGCGGTTGCGCATGTGGATCCTCCCCTTCGTACCGGCGATCATCGCTTCCACAGGGGTTTCTGACGCGAACGTTGACGAGAGCACCGCCAGCGCACCGTTGGCGAACTTCATGATGATGGCGCACTGTTCATCAACACCGGTGCTGTAAGGAGTAACCATGGCCTGGATCTCTTCGGGTTTGCCCAGCACAGACAGCGCCATGAATACCGGGTATATACCAATGTCCAGCAGCGAGCCTCCGCCAAGCGCCGGATCGTATAAACGCTGCGGTGCCGGGTCCGGTGCCTTGAATCCAAAATCTGCCTGGATCAGCTTCACCTCACCGACCACTCCTTCCCGGATCATCCGCATGGCCTCATCGTATTGTGGTAAAAACTTGGTCCAGAATGCTTCCATCATAAATACCTTCTGCTTGCGAGCCAACGCCACCATCTCACTGAGCTCACGTGTATTGAGCGCGAAGGCTTTCTCACACAGCACTGCCTTTCTATGCTGCAGACACAACATCACATGGCTGTGATGAATGCCGTGCGGTGTAGCGACGTAGATCACATCCACTTCCATGGACGAAGCCAATGCCTCATAACGATCGAAGAATAACCTGGCGCCATACTTTTCGCCAAATGCCCGGGACTTGGCGTGATCGCGTGAAGCCACCGCCACCAGCTCGGCATTTTCAACGTGCCGGAGGTCTGCTGCAAACTTGTTGGCGATCTTGCCACATCCGAGAATACCCCACCTGATTTTTTTGCTCATAAAAAATGACGAATCTTGTTAAACAATTGACAATTGACAATATAAAACAATTGACAAATTTACCCACCACTTTGTTTGAAAGTACGAGATACTGGGTACGAAGTACGATTGGTAACCTCACACTGCCCTGCTGTGGACCGTGGACCGTGGACTGTGGACTACTCAACGCATGAGACGCAAGGGCACCTTTCAATTCAAACAATTCAGCGTTGCGCATGACCGCAGCACGCACAAGATCGGGACCGATGGTGTGCTGCTGGGCGCGTGGGCGGACGTCAGCAATGCGCGATACATCCTTGATGTTGGTACCGGCACCGGGGTGATCGCCCTCATGATGGCGCAGCGTACTGCCGAACCTGTTCTCATCGATGCAGTGGAGATCGAAAAAGAGGATCGTGAGCAGGCATTGCAAAATGTGTTGCAATCACCATGGGCTTCAAGGATCAGCGTACACCATACGGCGATCCAAAAATTTTCGCCTTCGCACCAATACGACCTGGTGATCAGCAACCCACCTTATTTCATCAACAGCTGGAAACCTCCTGAAAAAAAACGAAGCCAGGCCCGGCATACCCATGAGTTGTCTTTCGATGAGCTGCTCAGCGCTGCCTCACGCCTGCTGGCGCCAACGGGCAGGCTGGCTGTGATCCTTCCCTACCAGGAAGCATTGCAATTTACAGGCAGCGCAAAAGATCATGGACTGCACATAGTCAGGCGCATGGAGTTCAGATCCCGCGCCCATAAACCCGTGGAGCGATTGCTGCTGGAGTTCAGTCGTCAGGCCGCGGATGTAAAAGACGAATCCCTGATCCTTCACGATCAAGGTGAGGAATGGTCTGAAGATTATCGCAGGCTTACACGTGACTTTTATTTGAAGAGCTGAGAATCGACGACCTCTGCTTCCTTAACGCCATTATCTTTTCTGCCTCCTGTCTTTCTACCAAAATAGAACGAAAAAGCTGAGACAACAATGTAACTGACGATCTGCAGGAAATACCGTATAAATTCTTCCTTGCCGATATAAAGACACGTTGTAATGAATCCCAAAAAAACAAATAGGATCATCACTGTTACATACGCGTATCGGGTAACAGTCTTTCTATGCTCTTCCGGTCGATTGGTGATTATCTGAGCCTGATACTCCAAAAGCCTTTTCGCATAATCTGCCTGGTGATCAGAATTTCTGATCCTAAGCTTGATCTGCTCAGCTTCATTTAAGGCTTTTTGGTACTGTGTTTTTACCAGTCTGTCGATAACGTTCTCAGGAAGTCGCTTAGGGACCTTGCCTGACTCATCCATCGTTATTCGAACTCAACAATGAACTTACCAAAACCGTTTGACCCAAGTTTGGGAAGAATAAGACGGCTGGAGATGATCCGGTCTTTGTGCTCAGAAACGAACTGCAGAAACTCTTCAGCATCCATCTCTTTAGTAATGGATGTTTTGAATTCTGTGAACTTGATACGAGGGGGTAATACTGAATGATCAAGAGAGGGCAAAGTAATCATACAATCAAAAATTTAAATGAATAATATTACTACATGAAGCTCCTGATTTAAAACTTACCGAGCAAATCAAACGCTATCTTTTTACAGAGTCTATTTTTAAAAGTGGAGTCTAAACATTCGCCTCGCTGCCCGCCACTGCTTTAAACAGGTAAGCTAAAACCTGACGCACGCTTATCTGAAAGAACCGCCTCCTGACTCCTGGCTCCTTATTTCTTTTTTTCTCTGTCCCTCAAACTGTTACAAGAAAATATTTATTTGTTATAACATATACTTTGATTCCGGTGTTATCTTGTACTACCAAATGAAACCAATTCGTATTATGAAAAAATTGAACGCACTTGTAATGATGCTCCTGCTTGTGGCAGGCGGCGCTGTGGCCCAAACTACCTGGACTGTGGATAAGAACCACTCCAAGGTAGGCTTTAACGTGACACACATGGCAGTCTCTGAAGTAGAAGGCAACTTTAAAGATTTTGAAGGATCGGTTATCAGCAAAGCGGAAGACTTTAATGGCGCTGAAGTGACCTTCTCAGCCAAGACTGCTTCCATCGACACTGACAATGAAAGAAGAGATGGTCACCTAAAGTCTCCCGATTTCTTCGAAGCTGAAAAGTTTCCTGACATTTCCTTCAAAGGTAAACTGGAGAAGGCTGGCGGCAAGTACAAGCTGAAAGGCGACCTGACGCTGAAAGGTGTGACCAAACCTGTTGAGTTCGATGTTACCTATGGTGGCAGCATCAACACGGGCAAAGGTATCAAAGCAGGCTTCAAGCTGAATGGTCAGATCAACCGCCAGGATTTTGGATTGACCTGGAACAACAAACTTGCTTCAGGTGAGGCTGTGGTAAGTGACAAAGTTGACGTTGTAGCAAAGATAGAGCTCGACAAAAAAGCTTAAGATCTTAAAAGCCCTGGCGACTGGCCGGGGCTTTATTTTTCACACGCTGCCCCATGAAACGAATCGAAGAGGAGATCCAGCAGAAGAAATTCAGAAGCCCGCATCAGAAAGCGGTGATCAATCTTATTTACACTGCCAACTGGCTTCAGAACAAACACCAGGGTTTCTTTAAAACGTATGGCATCACAGGGCAGCAGTTCAACATCCTCCGCATTCTGAAGGGACAGCATCCCAACAGCATCTCAGCCACCAACATCAAGACCAGGCTCCTGGATCAGAACTCAGACGTGTCACGTTTGCTCGACCGTTTGGCTACCAAAAATTTGCTCACCAAACAAGCCTGCACCAAAGACAAACGCGCCTTCGACGTCTTCATCACGCAGCAGGGCCTCGACCTCCTGAAAGAGATCGACAAACATCAAAGGCATATCGATAACGTTCTGGCGCTTTCAGACGATGAAGCTCACCAACTCAGCGAGCTGCTCGATAAATCGAGAGGCGTGCGATAATCTCCGTGCCGATAGCCGACCGGGATCAGATTTACAATCAATGCCTTCCAATTGTTGATCTAAAATCGGTAATCGTAAATTATAATAACGTCCTGGCTAAGCAATTCTGCCTTTTTTTCATTAGATTGAGTTATTAACCTAACTATTCATGAAAAGATCTTTACGCTTTCGGGTGGGAAGCAGAGTCTTGCTTTTCATCTTTCTCTCACTGTTTTTGCCCCTCGCCATACGTGCCCAGCAACCTGGTCTCAAAACTGAAGCAACAGAACCTCAGGCCACGCAACAAGTAACAGGTCACAACAATCTTCGCAAACTTGCAAACATCTATGACAAACAGCTCAGGCAGGCACAAGGCAAGCCCGAACCTGTGGGTGACAACGCCTTGCTGCGAAGACTTTATGAAATCGAATTATTGAAAGACCCTGCTACCGGGGTGATTCCGGAAGGGATCAGGGAACGGGAGCTTGCGTTCGCCCAGCGTCTCAATGAATCGCTCGGAAATAAGGCAGGACGTAAAAACGCCCGGGTTGTTGAAGACTGGAGGCCCAGAGGTCCGTTCAATGTTGGCGGACGTACGCGCGCGCTGGCCATAGACCTTGACAATGAGAACATCATTGTTGCCGGAGGTGTTTCGGGCGGCATGTGGCGTTCTGAAGACGGTGGTCTCACATGGTTCAAGACCACAGGCTCGAACGAGATCCAGAGCGTCACTGCGGTGGTACAGGATCCGCGTCCCGGTTTCAGAAACATCTGGTATTACGCCACGGGTGAGCGCATCGGCAACTCGGCTTCGGGTGGCGGCGCCTTCTTTGGCGGCAATGGCATTTATAAATCCGTTGATGGTGCCAGAAGCTGGAGCTTGCTACCGTTCACAGCAGACAACAGGCCACAAGCCAACAGTCGTTACGATATCATTTTTAACCTCGCCATCCATCCTGCTACGGGCGACCTTTATGCCGCTACTTTCTGGGGCATTCACCGGTCTACGGATGGCGGTGGTTCATTCACCGAGGTCATCGCCGGCGATTTCGATACCTGGACCGACGTGATGATCACACCCGGTGGCGTCATCTATGTAACTTTTGACAGCGGTGGCATCCCCAACAAAGGTATCCACCGGTCCACTGACGGCGTTACCTGGACCAACATCACACCGGCCACCTTCCCTGCCACGTATGGAAGGACCGTGCTGGGCTATACACCTTCTGATGAGAATATCATTTACGTTTTTGCAGACAACGCGAGCTCCGGCTTCCTGTGGCGTTATACGCACGGCGCTGCAACGCCCTGGACGAACCTCACGGCCAACATTCCCGCTTTCGGCGGAAGCGTGGGCAACCTCAATACGCAGGGCGGATACAACATGCTGATCAAAGTGCATCCGAGCAACCCCAACATTGTCTTTCTCGGTGCAACGAATCTTTACCGGTCGCCGAACGGATTTACTTCCCGCACAGGCATGGCATGGGTTGGCGGATATTCGCCGGCCAACAACGTGAGCATGTATCCCAACCAGCACCCCGACCAGCATGCACTGGTGTTCTATCCTTCAAATCCTTCCCGGGCACTCTCCGGCAATGATGGCGGCATCCAATATACGGATGACATACTCGCCACGAACCCGGGTGTGCTGCCAGTGCCCTGGACCTCGCGCAACAACGGATACCTGACCACGCAACCCTACACCTTGTCTTTCGATCCGCAGGGAACCGGTGACCAGCTGATGTCCGGGTTCCAGGATAACAGCACGTGGTTCACCAGCTCGTCGAACCTCACAACGCCATGGTCAGACGCATTTTCGGGCGATGGCTCCTACAACGCGTTTGCCGACGGCAGCATTACCCGCTACGTGTCTTCACAGGGCGGAAATGTTTACCGGCTCAACTACCTCTCCCCTGACGATGCGGGCGACGATTATGTCTCATTCACACGGGTCACCCCCACAGGTGCAACAGGGTTCGCTTTCGTAGCGCCTTTTGTGCTCGACCCCAACAACGACAACGTGATGTACATGCCGGCCGGCGCAAGAATGTGGCGCAACGACAACCTTGACGGGATCCCCGTCTTCAGCAACGCAACCACTTCGGTGAACTGGAACAACCTCGCCAACTCACAGGTACCCGCAGGCCACTCCATCAGCGCGCTGGCGGTATCAAGAATGCCGGCGAACCGTTTGTATTATGGCACCAACAACGGACTGATCTTCCGCATCGATAACGCCAACATAGGCGATCAGCCCAAAACCGACATTGCTACCGGCAAAGGGTTGCCTGTGGGCAATGTGAGCTGCATTGCCGTTGACCCGGCCAACGCCGACCGCGTTTTTGCTGTTTACTCCAACTACAACGTGAGAAGCATCTTTTACTCCGCTGATGGTGGAACCACCTGGACCGATATCAGCGCCAACCTCGAGGAGAATGCCACACCCGTAGGCAGCGGCCCATCCGTTCGTTGGCTGGCCATTGAAGGAAACAGCGATCGCTACTACGTGGGCACAAGCACGGGACTTTACTCAACGGTTGCGCTGAATGGCGCTTCAACGGTGTGGACACAGGAAGACGTTGACGGTATCGGTAATGTGGTGATCCCGATGATCAAAACGCGCGAAGACGGACTGGCTGCGGTAGCCACCCATGGCAACGGCCTTTACAGCGCCAGGTTTGAAGTGACCCCACTACCGCAGCCGACGTTACATGTGATCAATCCCATCGACGATTTTGAAGTGTTTGCCGGCAGCCCCAATACCATCATTGACATCAGCAACGTGTTCCATGACAGCGACGGCGACGCCATCGCCTATTCGCTGATCAATACAAACCCCTCGTTGATCACGGCATCGCTCAACGGAAACCTGCTCACGCTCTCCTACCCATCTTCTTCCCTGGGCAGAGGCACCATCGGCATCATTGCGAGTGCTGCAGGAGAATCGATCAGCGAACCGTTCACTATCACCGTGCGCGACATCGAATACATTCTCTACGATCAGAATACGGCCCCGGCAGGCTCGCGTCCCTCACAGCTCTTCACCAACTTCGGAAATGCGCTGGCCCAAAGTGCCGATGACTTTACCGTGGCGGCAGGCGATACATGGTCCATCGAGCGGGTAGTAACTCCGGGCGGCGTCAATGGAACACCGGTGTTGAATGCCATCCGGGTGGTCATCTACAAAGATACCCTTGGTGTTCCCGGCCATGAAGTATATGTGAGTCCTGCGCTGGTGCCCGCCTCCGGCACGGCCAATGCTAACCTCGACCTGGTGCTGCCTGCGCCCGTATCCCTGACAGCAGGAAAATACTGGATCTCGGTTTACGCAGAGCTGGCTTTTGTCAGCAGCCGGCAATGGTTCTGGCGAACAACCACCACCGTGAACGGCACACAAGGCCAGTTCAGGGATGCGGCCAACCTCTTCGGCGTTGGCGCTATCAACTGGACGGCACAGTCCGTAGCGTTCGGCGGAGTACCCACCGACATGTTGTTCACGATCTATGGCAAAGGCACGGTGGCAGCTCCCGCAGCGCCCAGCAACCTCGTTGCTTTATACAGCAGCGACACCCGGTTTAACCTGAGCTGGAATGACAACGCAACAACGGAGATGGCATACCTCATCGAACGTTCTACCAACGGAACGACCTTTGCCAAACGGACCACGGTTGGCCCCAGCAAAACAACCTACTCCGACACCGATCTCTTCGATCCCACGCTCACCTATTATTACCGCGTTGCTGCCATCGGCATCAGCGATACCTCGGCCTATTCCAATGTCGCCAGCACAGCGGTGATCCCAGACGCACCCGTAGCAGGGCTTGCCACCTTCGTGCTTCCCACGTTTTTTGTTGCCAACTGGACATCTGTGACCGGCGCAAACCACTATGAGCTCGATGTATCGGCCGATGATTTTGCAACCTTCCTGCCAGGCTTCGAAGCCAGGGTTGTGGAAGGCGACCACTACGTTGTATGGGGCACACACTTTAAACGATCTTACAAATACAGGCTGCGCGCAGTAAATGCGGGCGGCGAATCGGCAAACTCAAACGTGGTGATCGTTGCGCCGGTGAAGAACCTGAAGCTTGCTGCCGTATGCTCCGATAACCCGGACGTTGTGCGTCGATGGAGAATTACCAATCCCAACCCTTTTGATATCGAAGTGGAATGGGGACTACACAAAACATCGCAACGTGGAAACTACACGGCACCTCCCGGCGAATCTTATTTCACGACCAGTACAGTGAAGGGATCCAACACCGCGATCATCACCTGGCGCGATGATTTCTACATTCCTCACATCGATATGAAGGGTTCAACCAAGACCAGGTGTACCGGCACAGGGCATGACGTTGCCTACGCACGTTTTGCGGGCGACGATGAGATGCTGGAGACTGCTACACCGTTCGTGATCGACGCATGGCCCAATCCATCACGTGATAAATTCAATATCATGATCGCCTCGCCTTTTGAGGATGAGGTAGAGATGGAGATCCTGGGGTTAAAAGGTGAACGGGTGTTCTTGGCCAAAACACAAAGCAACATTGTGGTGGAGGTTGATGCATCCAGCTATCCATCAGGCATCTATCTGGTGAAAGCAAAGCAGCTGATCCACCATCAGACGCTGAAACTCGTTAAAGAATAGAGGAACCACAGTCGTATGAAAAGCTGCCGACTGTTACTTGTTTTCATCATTGTATGCCAGTATGCTTGCGCGCAGATCAGACCTGCAAGCGACAGCACACAAATTCCACCCGGTAACGTTGTTGTGATCGGCAGCGTCACAACGGTATCGGGCAACTATGCCACGTTAAAGATCGAGGAAGTTGTCGGCTCCGGCCAGGGTATCATCAATGTTCCGGCCGCAGGGCAGCAGATGCCTGTACGAATAACAAAAGACATTAAGCTCCGTACCGGTGAAAAGGTACGGGGCTATCTCAAAGAAAACCTGGAAGCTGATGCCTCCAGGTCTTCTTATGAGCTTGTGCAGGTCAAAAAGCAGTGACCTTAAAGTTCTTTTCTTACAAAGCTGATAAGCTCTTTGATGTAGTTCCTGCTGAAATCAAATTTGATATTGGCAGCCTTGTAGATCTCCGGGATGGAACGGAGGTAGCCCAGCTTCAAAGCGTTCTGATATCCCTGCAGCCCCTTGGCGGGATCGTTCCTGAAATTGCGCCACACGGCAATCGCGCCAAGCTGTGCCATACCGTATTCGATATAATAGAACGGCACCTCATACAGGTGAAGCTGTTTTTGCCAGAGGTAATCTTTGGCAACCTGCAGTCCCGACCAGTCAGTCTGTGTGTCTGCAAACTGATCGAAGATCCGGTTCCAGGCTTCCTTTCTTTGCGCCGGTGTGTGCTCGGGGTTTTCGTAAATCCAGTGCTGGAACTTGTCGATGGTAGCCACCCAGGGTAACGTTTCGATGCTATCTTCGAGGTGCTCACGTTTGGCGCGCTGCAGCTCTGCGGGATTGGTGAAGAAAACATTCCAGTGATCCATGGAGATCAGTTCCATAGACATGGAAGCGAGCTCGGCCACTTCTGAAGGCGTAGACTTGAAATCGTTCAACGCCAGCTCTCTCGTTAAAAAGTTATGGATCGCGTGACCACCTTCGTGCATGATGGTTACCATGTCGCGAAGGGTTGACGTAGCATTCATAAAAATAAAGGGCACGCCGATCTCGGCCAGTGGATAATTGTATCCGCCGGGAGCTTTCCCAATGCGCGATTCGAGGTCGAGGTGTCCCATGGCCTGCATCACAGACAGGCATTGTCCCAGGTATTTGTCGAGGCGGTGAAACACCTCGATCGTTTTTTCCGTGAGCTCTTTCCCATTGGTGAAAGGTTTCAGCGCTTCGCGACCTTCAGGATCAACCGCTTTATCCCAGGGACGCAGCGAATCAACCTTGAGCAGCTTCTTCCGCTCTTTCGCAAACTCATTCAGCAGCGGCACTACTTCGTGCTGAATGGCCTCATGAAAATTGAAACAGTCCTGCGGTGTATAATCGAACCGGCCCAATGCCTTGAACATGTAGTCGCGGAAATTTTTAAAACCCGCATTCACGGCAACCTGATGGCGCAGCTTGATAAGCTGGGTGAAGAGATCGTCGAGCGCATCTTTATCCTGAAGCCGGCGTTCTGTGATCTTGTGGTATACTTCCTCGCGTTTTTTCCTATCGGTAGACATCAGCAATACCGAAGCCTGCTGCAGGGTCATCTCCTTGCCATCGATATTGACGGTCATCGCGCCGGAGATCTGGGCGTACTTTTGCGATTGTGTGCTGATCTCGGTGAACAGGGGAACGTTCTCTTCGCGGAAGATCTCAATATCCTTTTTAAGGTTGCGGATCAGTATATCGTATCCTTCTTCTTTTGCCAGGTCATTGATAGCGGGCACTGCAGCCGCTTTCTTGTTCAGCTGATCGGAGACCGGTGCTATCTGCGGCTGTATGTTCTGAATGAAGTCCTGGTACGCTTTCAGGTAATCCTGGTTCTCGGTGTAGCAGGTCATGCGGATGTACCGCCAGGCAAGATCTTCGGAGATAACCGATTCCAGCTCACTTCTGTCCAGGAACCACTTCCGGAGGCTCTCCAGCGATTCTATTTTCCTGGCCAGCAGGTCGTCAAAATAGGGTTTCAGTACCTCCCACGAGGTCACGGCAAAGTTTGCCGGCAGGAACTTACGGACGGGGCGTTTGGGGATATCGATTACATCAGTCATAGTATCATAAATTATCGTTATGGCAAAATACCTAAAATGAAGCGGACTTCACAAACGGTTAAAATGGTTGCCAGTTGCCGGTTTCCAGTTGCCGGTTAAGGTCCGCCTTAATTCATTCGTCCCGGCTCCGGTCCACCGCATTTGCTATTTCAGGTACGAGGTAGAGGTAAGAGGTAAGAGGTACGAGGTACGATTAGTGGGGCTACGATTGCACCTTCTGTTTTCTATCAATCAATTGTTCCCGATAGTAATCGGAATGATTTTGCCCACTGCTATCGCCTACTGCCTACTACTACGCATCCCTGAAAACAGTGAGCCGAAGAACAATGTTACAACATCACTTCACATTTCATTCGAGCGCTCCTGACTCCTTACTCCTGACTCCTGGCTCCTTTTTTTGCATCCTTGTTTCCTTTTCATTAAGTTTAGGTTATCATCAGCAACCACCTAAGCAAATTTTGAATGCAGGAACTCAAGGACATTAAAAATCTTTTGGACCGCCTTTCAAAAAACGATGCGCATGCTTTTCGCCTGATCTTCCACGCCTTCTCAGACAGGGTTTATTCTTTTTCTTTCAGACTCACCCGTTCGCAGGAAACTGCTGAAGAAATGGTGCAGGAAGTATTCCTGAAAATATGGATCAACCGTGCATCGCTTGCGGCTGTCGATAACTTCAACGGTTATCTCTATACAATCACAAGGAATCTTGCTTTCAATACCCTGAAGCGACTCTCCATCGAAGAAAAAGCAAAGCATACTTTACAACGCGAATTCGCAGACAAACATTCCGACACCGAAGAAACGGTGATCCACCGCGACTATCAGCAACTGCTGAACCGCGCCATCAGTCACCTGCCTCCGCAGCAGCGCCTGGTATACAGCCTGTGTCACCAGGAAGGTCTGCGTTACGAAGAAGTAGCCCAGCGCCTGAAGATCTCCCGCCTCACCGTTAAAACCCACATGCAGCAGGCTCTCCGAACACTCAAATCACAATTCGCACACGTACTGCAAATTGGAATTGTTTTTCTTTCGCTGGGCTTGTAGTCACAAATTCGTTCTATCGACCAAACAGGTCCATAGTCAATGGTCCGTGGCAGGACGTGTATAACTGTCAGACTCCCGGACACCTTATAGTACTCTCAATCGAATACGCCACACCGGCCGGCTATGGACTATGGACCATCGGCTATGGACTTTTTTTTCATCACCACTACTCCTTACTCCTACCCACAATTGTCATTATAAACAGAACGGCTTAAAGCCAACGACCAGACGCCTTATGTACAATGACCGCTTGAATACTTTATTTCAACGCTATATCAACGCATCCTGCACGGAAGAGGAGATCAGTGAGCTCATGCAGTTGATCAGCAAACATGACAGTGCGGAGACCCGCGACTTCCTGCAACACTTATGGAACAACCCTGCCCATACACTACCCGCTGAAAAGGCAGAGAAGATCCTTCAGGTGATCCTGCGATCATCGGAAAGCAAACCCATGGAGCAAAGGCAGAGAAGCTTTACCTGGCTGAAGGCCGCGGCGGTCATCGTTTTTACAGTCCTTTCAGGAGGCCTGGTCTACAAGCTCGTGTCCACGGAAAAACAAATGCAAACGGTGGCGGACATTGGCGAAGAAAAACATCGCTTTATCAGGCTGCCCGACGGAAGCAGGGTGATCCTGAATGCAGGCAGTACACTGGATTATCCCGAAACTTTCAGCGATGAAGAAGCACGCGAAGTGTATTTGACCGGTGAAGCTTTTTTCGATATCCGGCACGATGCTAATAAACCTTTTATAGTGCACACCGAAAGGATCAACACCACAGTGCTCGGAACCGCTTTTAATGTGAAGGCATACCCGGGGCAGGACAATATTACCGTGACCGTTTCTCGCGGCAAGGTAAGGGTAAGCGATGAAGACAAGGTGCTGGGCATCATCACACCCGATCAGCAGATCGTTGTGCAAAAGACGAGCAGGAAGTCGTTGCAGCATGTTGTAAAGAGTGATGAAGCAACTGCCTGGACGGAAAAAGATATTTTCTTTGACGATGCCTCGATGCGTGATGCCGTGGATGAGCTGGCGCAACGGTTCAATGTGCGCATTGCCCTGGAAAACGAGCGCATCGGCAATTGCAGGTTTACAGCCACGTTCATCCGTGGCGAAGACCTTTACCAGATCCTCGATGTGATCTGCGCTTTTAATGGGGCGCAGTACAGCACCGATGGATCAGGCAACATCAGGATCAGCGGCAGCGGTTGCACACTTTAAAAGATATTGTATTAACCTAAACTTTGTTCCACTACCTAAACCCTAAATTTCTATGTGATGATTGTACAGCACACCTGATCAAAAAAACGGTCCCCCCGCCAAGGGCAGGGAGACCTGAAATGCCTGCTCGCCAACAGCCATTGGCAACAGGCCTGTTTTAAATAATTCGCATCACTTAAAACATATCAAAATTATGAATTTTTCTGTACACAATGCAGAAAGACAGTCCTGTTATGCCCATGTTTCGGCATTGGCAGGACTGATCCAGGAACCCATAGTAAAGCAGATTATGCGCATCAGCGTGGTTTTTATAGTGTTGTTGTTTGCAAGTTTTCAGTTGCTGCTGGCCACCCCCGGTCACGGACAAGGCACTGATGATACAAAACTTGTGCTCGAGCTCAGGGACGAATCGCTTGAATCTGCCCTGAGAAAGATAGAACGCATGACCCCGTTCAGGTTCGTTTACAGGAACGAAGAGATCAGGCAGATCAGCAGCATCAACCTGGAGAAAGCCGAGCGAACCGTGTCAGAAACGCTTGACCTGATCCTCGGCAAAACCTCTTTTACCTTCCGGCAGATGCGTAAGAACATCCTCATCGTACGCAGGGAAGAATCCTCATCAAACCCGGAGAATGCTGTTTATACAGAGCACACGGTCCGCGGGAAAGTAGTAGATGATACGGGAGAGCCACTCGCCGGTGTGAGCATCGTACTGAAAGGTACCACCACTGGAACCACAACTGACGTTGGCGGCATCTACGCGCTCACGCTTCAGGAACCTACCGGTGTGCTTCAATTCTCCTTCATTGGCTTCACTACTCAGGAGGTAAACATCGAGAACCGCACAACGATCGACGTTACGTTAGTACCTGATGTAACCTCCCTGACTGAAGTTGTGGTTACCGCGCTCGGTGTATCGAGGGAAGAACGCTCGCTGGGGTATGCCACACAGGAAGTGGAAGGCAAAAACCTGACCTTCACAAAAGAGCAGAACGTACTGGGCTCCCTCTCCGGTAAAATTGCAGGTGTACAGGTGGTAGGCTCATCCGGCGCAAGCATGGGCGGCACGCAAAAGATCAAGATCAGGGGCGTGAACTCGATCAATGGCAGCGATCAGCCGCTGATCGTTGTAGATGGTACACCCATCTCGAATGCCAATTTTTCTTCGAGTGCTGGCGTAGACCTCGGTAACCTTGGCCAGGATGTGAACCCTGAAGACATTGAGTCGGTGAACGTGCTGAAAGGCCCCACGGCATCAGCGCTGTACGGCTTGCGTGGCCAGTACGGCGTGATCATGATCACCACGAAAAAAGGCAACAAAGCGTCAAAGGTGAATGTTGAGCTCAACTCCGCTTTCTTTGTGGAGAAGGCCGCCAACTTCATGCCTTATCAGAATATGTACGGCGGTGGCAGCAGCCAGACCTGGCGCACCTTGCCCAACGGTGACAAGTACGTTGACATGTCTGTCGATGAAAGCTGGGGCCCCAAAATGGACGGAACACTCGTTCGCCATGTGTTCAGCTTTTATCCGCAGGATCCGGAGTACAAACAGCTCATGCCTTTTGTACCGCACCCCGACAACATCCGCGACTATTTCGAAACCGGTTATAACTTTAATAACGGAGTATCTGTATCGGGTGGCGGCGAGAACACAAACTTCCGCATCAGCTTCAACGACACCCGTGTTGAAGGCGTCGAGCCCAACACATTCCTGAAACGGAACAACCTCGGCATCAGCGCCGGCATGGACATCACCTCGAAGCTCAAGGTCTCCACCAACGTCAACTATGCGCGTAACAATGCACAACGGCCACAGCAAGGATCAGAGGTAGGTTCACGGTATCTCGGTCAGTGGTTCCAGCGGAGCTTCGACATGAAACGCCTGAGAGATTACAAGTATGACGATGGCACCATTCTGCACTGGAACCTGTCGAGGCCCAGCGCAACCACCGGTGAAATGAACAGCTTCGCTCCCCTGTACTGGTCCAATCCTTACTTCCTTGCCTACGAAAATCTGTCTAACGACAGCCGCGACCGTTTCTTCGGGGACCTCGGCCTGACGTACAAATTATTGCCCGAGTTAAAGCTTAGCGGATTCATCCGGTCAGATATGTTCACACAAAGTGTGGAAGCAAGAGAAGCGTTTGGTGGCACCGGACTTCCCAGCTACACGACAGCGAAGTATCAGAACCGGGAAATGAACTATGAATTCCTTGCCCAATACACCAAAACATGGGGACGCTTTTCATTGAATGGAATCCTGGGAGGAAATATTTACGATCGGCGATATACTTTCCTGTCTATGGGAACGGTCGGTGGCCTTTCTGTTCCGGGCTACTACAGCATTGCAGCGTCCATCGACAGGCCTGACAGTGGACGGGAAGATTACATGTCCTACCTGCTGAGAAAACAGATCCGCAGCGGATACGCCATGGTTTCGCTGGGCTACAATGACACCTATTACCTCGATGCATCGATCCGGAACGACAACTCATCGGCACTGCCGTCAAATAATAACTCTTACTGGTATCCATCCGTATCGGGAAGTCTCGTGTTCAGCGAGCTGCTGGATTGGCGTCCCATGTCGTTGGGCAAGCTGAGACTCAGTTATGCACAGGCAGGATCTGACCTGAGCCCTTATCAAACCTCATCGTATTATGAGATCGGCAAAGTTTACGCTGGCGCCGTCAACGCGAATACGATCACCACACCCAACAACCTGAACAATCCGAACATCAAACCTTCATTCGCCCATTCTTATGAGGCGGGTATCGACCTGAAATTCCTCAACGGACGTGTGGGCGCAGGTTTCACCTACTATCAGCAGATCAACAAAGATCAGATCCTGAAGCTGGATGTTTCCGGCACCAGCGGATATCAGTCAGCAACCATCAATGCCGGGGAGATCGAAAACAAAGGCATCGAGCTCAGCCTGACGGGCACACCCGTTCAAACCGGCAAGTTGTCGTGGGACATTGCGTTCAACATTGCCAGGAACCGGAACATGATCGTGAAGCTTTATCCCGGTATCACTTCGTACCAGTATGGCAGCACCACCTACGCTTCGGTGACAACCTATGCGATCTCGTACGAGAAGAAACCCATTGGCAGCCTGGTAGGACCTACTTTCAAGCGTGACCCTGCAACGGGCAAGATGTTGCTCGACAACAACAACATGCCAACCTATACCGCTTCTGACCATGACTTCGGCACCGTGTTGCCCGACTATACCGGTGGTATGCAGAACGTATTCCGCTATGGCAAATTCGAGCTGGCCGCCATGATCGACTTCCAGGTTGGCGGACAGTTCTTCAGCCGTTCGAAGATGCTGGCGGTAAGGACGGGCCTCGACCCGATCACGGTAGCCACGAACGATAAAGGTTTTAACATACGCGAACCGATTGCCAATGGTGGCGGCATCAAGGTTGAGGGCATTTCTGCTTCTACCGGCGAGCCCGTGACGGCGTACGTGAATCCCCAAACCTACTTTGGCATCGTAGGAAGACGGGCATACGATGACTGGGTGATCGACGCCTCGTATGTAAAACTGCGCGAGGTGCGGCTTGGATACACCTTCGACCGGAGCACCTGGTCTAAGCTGCCGTTCCAGAAAATAGGGCTGGCGTTGACAGCACGCAACCCGGTGATGCTGTACCAGAAAGCACCGAAAGGTATTGATCCCTCCGAGGTATCTACCGGAAGCCAGTCGCTGAGCTGGTTTGAATCGGGCCAGATCAATACCGTTCGCTCATACGGAGTTAATCTTAATGTGACCTTCTAAATGCCGACTGTCATGAAAAAAACATTCATACTCATAACAAGCATTCTCCTCATCGGCGCCTGCAACAACTTTGACGATGATATCAATACAAACCCCAACGAACCCAGCCAGGCATCAGGCCCGCAATTACTTGCCAGCGCCATGCTTTCGCTGCCAACGTTGAGCTCATCGCCACAGGCGCAGTTCATGGCACAGTACCTGGCCGAGACCCAGTACGTGCAGGCCTCGTTGTATCCGCAATCGAGCACGAGCTTTTACACCCTGTACCAGGATCCTTTGATCAACATCGAGACCGTGTTAAAAACATCGAAGGCCAACAACGAGCTCATTGTTGCCAGGATCCTGAAGGCCTATTTTATATGGCATATTACCGATCGCTGGGGAGATATTCCTTACAGCGAAGCATTGAAAGGCAACGTGAATTTTACACCGGCCTACGATACACAGGAAAGCATCTACAATGCGCTGTTCCAGCTGCTCGACGAGGCGAACAATACCCCTGCGATCGGCACGCTCTCCAGCGACATCGTGTATGGCGGCAACATGGCCCGCTGGAAGAAGCTCGGCAACAGCATCCGGCTGCTGATGGCGCTGCGGTTGTCAAAAGTGAATCCTGACAAAGGCAAGCTGGAGTTCAACAATGCGTTGGCCGCAGGTGTCATGACCTCTAACGCAGACAACCTTGTATACAAGCACCTTGCTGACGAAAACAACTGGAGCTACTGGTACGACCAGGTAGAAGTTCAGTCGCGCGAATGGTGGGCGCTGACCAAAGGCCTCGTGGATAAAATGAAACCCGTAAACGATCCAAGGCTGGCGGTGTATGGTGATCCCAACCGCACCAACAATGAGTACGTGGGACAGCTCTTCGGTGACACGCAGGATTTCGACACGGAGAAATATTCGTTGCTGGGTGAAGCGATCCGCCAACCGGATTCACAGATTCACCTGGTAACCTATGCGCAGCTGTTGTTCGCAAAAGCAGAAGCTGTAAAACTGCAATGGATCACGGGCGGAGATACTGAAGCGGAAGCGAATTACAAAATGGCCATTGAACAGTCGTTGCTGCAATGGACCGGCAGCAGTGCGGGAGCAGCGGCATTCCTGGCGCAGCCTGGCATTGCTTACAATCCGGCCACGGCCATTGAGCAGATCGCCACGCAGCGTTGGATCCACCTGTTCATGCACGGCTACGAAGCATGGGCAGAATGGAGAAGAACAGGATTCCCCAACAATCTGGTGTCGCCTGCCGGAGCCGCGGTGCCACGCCGGCAGATCTATGTAGAGGCAGAACGTTTCAATAACACTACCCACTACAATGAGGCCGTGGAGCGGCAGTTCGGAGGGCAGGAAAGCCTTTATGGGAGAGTTTGGTGGGATAAATAGAAGTCAGGAGCCAGGAGTCAGAAGAAGGAGTAAGAATTAAGGAGTAAGGAGTAAGAATTTAGAGGAACGGGGAAACTGACTGAGGCTTATTGATTAGAATAAAGCGAAACGCAGGGATTAATGTCCCTGCGTTTTTTTATTTAACTTGTGGGTCTGTAATCCGTTCATATCGTCGTGATCTATACGCAATTCCCGGATCTGCAATGGCTCAGGCAACAGGCTGAGGAAGGTTTTTCCAGCCAGAAGGCATGGGGCGGGCACACGCTTCCTGTTGCGGGTTGGCCTACGGTAATCCTCAACGTAAAGGCAACGAACATCTGCCGTGATAACATCCGCGGTCCGCTGTCTGTATTCACCAACGTATCAGGCAAAAGCCGCGTAACGTGTGGTGGCAAACAGGTAACGGTGCAGGGTGATTACTTCTTCATCAGCAACCACGATCAGCGTTACACCCTCGAGATAGATAAGGACACACCTGCCGAGACGCTCAACATTCACTTCGGAGCGTATTTCGCCGAACAGGTCTTCAGCACACTGAAGCTCCATCCTGAAAAAATTATTGACGAGTGCTTTTTTACGGCGCCCCATCACCGCATCGAGCTATATAATAAACTATACCGCCGCGACAACGTTTTCAATCGGCTTGCAACGGAGCTTAAGAACAACCAGGGCGGCAAACTTTACGAAGAAGAAAAGCTGTACGATCTGCTGATCCACCTGCTCCGCCAGAACCATGAGGTTGACGTCATCGCCCATCGCATTCCCGTGCTCAAAAACAGCACAAAGCAGGAAATTCTGAAGCGCCTCCTGATCGCAACGGATTATATTCACTCTTACTATCATCAGGATATTACACTAGAAGAATTGGCCGGTGTTGCCTGTCTTTCTAAATTCCACTTTTTGCGACTGTTCAAGATCGCGTTTCAAAAAACACCTCACCAGTTCATCAGCGAGGTTAAGGTTCAGCAGGCGAAGACATTTCTGAAACGCACAGGCATGGAGGTAAGCGCCATTGCCAAGGCCCTTGGATTTGACAACACAAGTTCCTTCAGCCGTATGTTCTATCACCAGACAGGGCTCTATCCATCGCAATACCGCTAATGGCGTCGAATTAGCAATTTTTGTCATATCGCCTGTTTCTGTCTTTTCGTACAAAGGGGTAAATTCAATACTATGAAACCTTACTTACTCCTGATCACCCAGCTGGGCTTTATCATTCTCACTGTGATCTATTTCTGGCTTCTTCTCCGTGAGCTTAAACAAGGGGCTGAGGTCGCCTGTCGTACCAGTGGTGTGAAAAAGAATATCGTCACCCGGATCCTCATGATGCTGATGCTCTGGTGCGTCCTGGTCAGCGCGTGGTCAGGTTCGGGAATGATGGCCAATTTCGGCATCTTTCCGTTCAACTTCATGCCGGTGATCGTCATTCCATTGGTTACCGTGATCCTTTCGCTGTTCTCGAAAGACCTGGGTGAAGTGCTGAAGCATATCCCCGTCCAGAATCTGATCCAGCTCCAGAGTTTCCGTTTTTTTGTGGAGCTGCTTTTATGGGCGTTGCTCATTGCGGGCAGGCTTCCCGGACAAATGACATTTGAAGGCAGGAATTTCGACATCCTGACGGGCATCACCGCACCCGTAGTGGCGTGGCTTGCCGCGCGGCAAAAGCTTCCACGCGCCGCACTGATTGCCTGGAACCTCATTTGCCTGGGGCTGCTCATCAACATCGTGAGCGTTGCCATACTTTCCACTCCTTCGCCGTGGCGGATCTTTATGAACGAACCGGCCAACACCATTGTGGCTTATTTTCCGATATCATGGTTACCCGGGTTCCTGGTTCCTCTCGCTTATACGTTACATTTCTTTTCGTTGCGGCAGCTCCTGACGGGCACCCTTGTAGGTCAGAAGCCCTGAGGGCAGCGTTAAGCAGGTCATTTTAAGCGCTGTGTCACGATCCGCGTGTCAGCGCTTTTTTTTATCTTTCGCGCGCCTAACACACAACTTTATGAAGATAAATTGCCTGCTCATATCTGCAGGGTTGCTGATCATATCCTGTAACACCATGAAAGAAACAAAGACCATTGGCTCCATTGAACGCATCGATGCCGCTGTCAATGATATCATCAGTGAAAAAGCAACCATCGAAGTGCTCGCCGAAGGATACGACTGGAGCGAAGGCCCGATCTGGGTCGACTCACAAAAGATGCTGCTGTTCTCGGATGTGCCCAAAAACACCATCTACAAATGGACGGAGAAAAATGGCGCCGAAGCGTATCTCTCACCCTCAGGCTATACGGGAAGTGAGCCCACCCAAAGCAAAGAACCAGGCTCGAACGGATTGACGCTGGACAACGAAGGACGTCTCATTTTGTGTCAGCATGGTGACAGAAGGCTGGCGCGGCTGGATGCAAGTTTCGATCAGCCCAAAGCAGCTTTTGTGAGCCTTGCGGACCGCTATGACGGCAAACGCTTCAACAGTCCCAACGATGTGGTGTGCAGGAAGAACGGTGACCTGTTCTTTACCGATCCTCCTTACGGACTGCCCCTGCAAAATGAAAGCGATCCCGCCAAGGAGATCCCCTTCCAGGGCGTGTACAAAGTATCAGCTGATGGGAAGCTCACGCTGCTTGTTGACTCACTGACCCGTCCTAACGGCCTTGCCTTCACACCCGATGAAAAAACGCTGATCGTAGCCAACTCCGATCCCGACAAGGCGATCTGGTATGCCTTTGACATTACCGCGAACGATTCACTCGTGAACCAGCGGATCTTCTACAATGCAACAGCCGAAGCGAAAGCCGAGAACAACGGTCTTCCCGACGGACTGAAGATCGACCGGCAGGGAAATGTCTTCGCTACAGGTCCTGGCGGCGTATGGATCTTCAACAAAGAGGGAAAAGTGCTCGGCAAAATAAGAACGCCCGTACCCACCGCCAACTGCGCCTTCGCTGACGGCGAGAAGACACTCTTCCTCACCTCGGATAATTACCTGCTAAGAGTGAAGCTGAGAGAATAGAAGTTAGAATTTAGAATAACCACTCCAACTTTAAACTTTAAACTTTAAACCTTAAACTTCACCCCAATCAAAGACCGGAAACTGGCAACCGGTAACTGGCAACTAATTTGAAAACAAACCTACTCATTGAAATACTCGGCTGGGTCGGATCGGTGGAGATCCTGCTCGCTTACGGGCTGAACAGTTATCAGAAGATCAGGTCTGACTCGGCATGGTTTTACCTGTTGAATCTTACCGGCGGAATTTTGCTGATCGTTTATTCAGTATACAAGGCGGCATGGGCCAATACGTTCGTGAACGTCGTCTGGGTGCTGATCGCGCTGATTGCCGTCCTTAAACTTTCGCAGACAAAACGTTCATCTCACACGAAGCCATAATCTTTTTTGGAAACATCCCGTCAAAATATCAAGGTTCAAACCTGGGTGGCAGTGCTCTCGGTTGTATTGCTCATCGTCAAGCTTGCAGCATTTTATTTAACACAATCCGTTGCCATTTTAACCGACGCGCTCGAAGGCATTGTCAACGTGGTGGCTGGGGTTATGGGCTTGTACAGCCTGCGCCTTTCGGCCAAGCCACGGGATGAAGACCATCCTTACGGCCATGGCAAGATCGAATTTATCTCGGCCGCTGTTGAAGGAGCCATGATCTCCGTTGCCGCCGTGCTCATTTTTATCGAAGCGGGCAGAAACCTCATCTCCCCCAGCCCGATCCATGAGCTCGATATGGGCATTGGCCTGATCGCTGCAACGGCCGTGTTGAACTATATCATGGGATCTATTTGTATCCGCACAGGCAAAAAGAACAACTCCCTCGCACTGCAGGCCAGCGGCAGGCATCTGCACTCCGACACCTACAGTACCATTGGCATCCTGGCGGGATTGCTGCTGATCTTCATCACCGGCATCACCTGGATCGACAGCGCCGTGGCAATCCTGTTTGGAGTCATTATCCTCTATACAGGCTTTAAGATCATCAGAAGCTCACTGGCCGGCATCATGGACGAACGTGACAAAGAGCTGCTGCAACAGCTGATCCAGGCGCTCGATCACGGCCGCAGCAAAAACTGGATGGACCTCCACAACCTCAGGATCATCAAGTATGGCAGCGTACTGCACATCGACTGCCATCTCACGGTGCCGTGGTACCTGAATGTGCATGAAGCGCATGACGAGATCGACAAGCTTGGCAAGATCATCCGCGAGCAGTTTGGCCACTCCATCGAGTTCTTCGTGCACACCGACGGGTGCCTGCCCATTCAATGCCCCATCTGCATCAAAGAAGATTGCCCCGTGCGGCAACACGCCTTCAAACAAAGGATCGTCTGGACGGTACAGAACGTGGCTCCGAATGAGAAGCACCAGTTGAAAGGCTAGCCAGTTGCCGGTTGCCAGATAGCCGGTTTAAAGCGTTTATTTGATCCATTGCCCGGTCTCTGAAAAATGCACTAGCCTAACCGGTAACTGGCAACCGGCAACAAGTGCCCTACCTTCGAAAATTCAGGCTCAACGAGTTCCCAACCTCCCAAGCGGTTCTTGTCAGGTTAGCGGCGGTGTGTTTCATAGCACTGGTGAGATCGGTGGGCTCGTTGCCGATGGAGAGGAGCATATCGAAGTATTGCTGGAGGGTGCTGCTCTTTTCAAGGGGTACTTTTCCGGCCAGGCCGATGACAGGAATGTTCTTTCGCTTCGCAGCCATGGCCACACCAAACGGTCCTTTTCCCTGCAATGTCTGCTCGTCGATGCTGCCTTCTCCCGTGATCACGAGGTCGCTTTTCTCCAGCGCCTGCTCAAACCGTGTGAGCTGAAGAAAGTGATCGATGCCGTGAACAAGCCTGGCCTTCAGAAAAACATGAAGACCTGCGGCGGCTCCTCCCGCGGTGCCACCATATTTGACGGCTGACATATCAATACCGGTTTGCCGCAACGCCACGGCTGACAACCGGGCCAGTGCGGCATCGAGTTTTTTTACAGCTTCCGGTGATGCGCCCTTTTGTGGACCAAACACCGCTGCAGATCCCTGCTCGCCCAGCAGCATGTTGTCTACATCGCAGAGCACGATCACCTCGCACGCAAAGATCCTTGGGTCGATTCCTATGGTATCCACCGACGCAAGGTTGGTTAAACTTTCAGGCATGTCCTGAAGTGTTTCCCCTGCCGCATCCAGGAATCGCACGCCCAGCGCTTTCAGGATGCCGGTCCCTCCATCTACCGTAGCGGAGCCGCCCATGCCAATGATGATCTTTTTAACACCCTTGTCGAGCGCAAGCCTGATCAACTCACCCGTACCCGCTGATGATGCGCGCAATGGATTCAGCTGGTCTGTACGCAGCAGGCGCAGCCCCGAGGCATCGGCCATCTCGATGACGGCTGTAACGCCCTGGTCGATCAGTCCCAACGATGTGCGGATGGCCTTGCCTAACGGATCATGCACTACTGCCTCCACGCGTGTGCCTCCACATTTTTTAATGAGCAGGTGACCGGTACCATCGCCGCCATCCCCTATCGGAAAACATTCGCATGTGCATGAAAGCATGCTCTGCTCCAGCCCCCGCTGGATGGCCTGCGCCGCTGCTTCGGCAGAAAGACTGTTTTTAAATGCATTGGGAGCGATCAGGACGTGCATGACTGTTTACCGGAATGATAAGTGAATATTAAAATTATTCATTTTCCGGAAAGGTGCTCCTGCGTTTAGCTGCAAGTTTTTTAAAAAAGACGGGGTTATCCAGAAACATAACCTCCCCCATTGTTACAGAAAAAATCAGTATATTATACTCAACTCAAAAACCCCCATGAGATCCCGCTTAGTTGCTTTCATCGTTTTCATTGCTGTAGCGGCGCTGACCCAATATGTGGCGTACCAGCGGCACCTGATTACATTGGATAACGAACGTGCAAAGGTCACCCGGGAGATCAATACGGTGAAAGAACGGCTCAAAACCGCCCTGAGCTACAGCCTTTCGGCGACGCAGACACTCGCCTTCCTGGTAAAAGAATACGGTGTACCGGAAGATTTTGACAGTGTTGGCAAGGAGATCATCGGCTCGAACAGGAACATCGATGTTTTGGAGCTGACAAAAGGTGGCGTGATCACCCATGTGTATCCCCGCAAGGGAAATGAGGCCGCCCTGGGCTACGATATCCTCAAAGATTCGCTCCGGAACGAAGAGGCCTACAAAGCGCTGGAGAAAAATGCGTTGTTCTTCGCCGGTCCCTTCGAGCTGAAGCAGGGCGGCATGGCCGTGGTCGGAAGGCTTCCTATTTTCAGGGACAGAAAGTTTTTCGGGTTCTCCGCAGTGATCATCAAATTATCTACGTTGCTGGAAGCAGCAGGATTGAAGAATACACAGGATGGGGACTTTCATTACCAGCTGTCAAAAATAAATCCTGCAACAAAAAAGGAAGAGTATTTTCTGGCTTCCCCCTTACCCGTTGCCGATAAGTGGAACGCCGCATCCATTGAAGTTCCTGACGGGCAATGGAAATTATATGTCGTTGCCAGGGAAAACGGAAATATCCATTTCGCCACGGCCTCCCTATCGGTGCTGGGGCTTGTGCTGGCCATCACGTCGGGACTGTTTGTGCTGCACCTGGCAAGACAACCCGAGAAACTGGAACGGCTGGTGGAAATAAAGACGCATGCCCTGGCGGCGAGTGAAAAATATTTCAGGTCCCTGATCGAAAAAAGCTCCGATGCCATTGTGCTGCTCGACAGCGCTGGCAAGGTGATCTACCAGAGCCATTCCACAGAACAGATCATCGGGTACACCCTGGAAGAAAGCCAGGCCTTCAATGGCGCCGATCTGATCCACCCGGACGACCGTGAAGCAGACATTGCCATGTTCGCATCACTGGTACAATCGCCGGGCGCCGTGGTTGCGCGTACACACCGGTTCAAACATAAGAACGGCAACTACATCTGGATCGAGGGCACCTACAGCAATCTGCTCAATGACGATAACGTAAAAGCCATTGTTTACAATTACCATGACATCACCCGCCGTGTTGAATTCGAACAGAAGGTGGATAACGTTCGCAAGGAGAAGGAGACAGCCCTGAATCGTATCAACGACAGCGTGGTATCGGTGGACAATGCGTGGCGTTATACTTTTTTAAATGACGCGGCCCTGGCAACGCATCCGCTGGGCCGCGACACGCTGGGCAAGACCATGCTGGAAGCACACCCCGACCTGGCCGGCTCTTCTTTCTGGGAAAAATACCAGGAGGCTATGCGCACCCGGCAAACACAGGAACTTGAAGACTACTACCCTCCTATGCAACGGTGGTTCATGGTCAAGGTGTATCCTTCCGGAAGCGGGCTCACGATCTACTACAAAGACATTACCGACCGGAAAAAGGCAGAACAGGATGTGATCATGGAGCGAAATTTTTCCGTTTCCATCATCAACAGCTTGCCGGGCATCTTCTACATGTACGACCACGAAGGGAAGTTCATCCGGTGGAACAACAATTTCGAAATTGTTTCCGGTTACAGCGCAGAGGAGATCCGTGGCATGCATCCGTTGGATTTCTTCGACCGCGATGAGAAAAGGATCGTCGGCGATAAGATCAAAACCGTATTCATCGATGGAGACTCGGATGTTACCGCGCATTTCTTTACCAAAAACAAAACCAGGATCCCTTACTATTTCAATGGACGGCGTGTGCATTTCAATGGCATCACTTACCTGATCGGTATGGGCATCGATATTACAGACCGCGTAAAAGCCGAGCGCGAGCTCTACCAGCGCACGGAGGAGATCCAGGAGCTTACGGCACACCTGGAACGAATCCGCGAAGAAGAAAGAACACGGATGGCGCGCGAGATCCATGATGAGCTGGGGCAACAGCTCACGGGCCTTAAAATGGATATCTCATGGATCATCAGAAAGAACAAAACGGAAGATAAGCTTGTGGCCGATAAACTTTCGTCGATGATCGCGCTGGTGGACGAGACCATGAAAACCGTGCGGCGTATTTCATCGGAGCTGCGGCCAGGCATCCTGGATGATCTTGGGTTGATACCAGCCCTGGAATGGCAGACGCAGGAATTTGAAAAACGCACGGGCATCAAAACGTTGTTCCATGCTGCGATCAATGACTTCAATCCGGAAAGAGAGCTCTCCACCAATATCTTCAGGGTCTATCAGGAGGCCCTCACCAACATTGCGCGGCATGCGCATGCATCGCTGGTGACCACGGAGCTTGAGGTGGTGAACGGTTGTGTAAAGCTCGTGGTGTCAGACAACGGCCAGGGGTTTGATACAGACGGGGTCAAAAAGAGCTCGCTGGGATTGGTAGGAATGAAAGAACGGGCACGCATGTTTAAAGGCGAGCTTACCATCAATAGTAAAAGATCACAAGGCACCGTGGTGATGCTGAAAGTACCATGGGTGGCTAACCCTCAAAAGATCGCACAATGAAATTTTTGATAGCCGATGACCATGCCATCGTTCGCAAAGGGCTGGTTGACATTTTACGCGAAGAATTTCCAGCCTCGGAGGTAACGGAAGTAGCCAGCAGCAGTGATGCGATCCAGGAAGCGGGCAGGCATGCCTGGGATGCCATCCTGCTCGACATTTCCATGCCCGGGAGAAACGGCATCGAAACATTAAAACAGATCAGGGCAAATGGTGTCAATGCCCCCATACTGATGCTGAGCATGCATCCGGAAGACCAGTATGCCGTGCGGGTACTGAAAGCAGGCGCTTCCGGCTTTTTAAATAAGGAAAGCGCCACAGACGAATTGCTTCACGCCATTCACCGCGTGTTGTCGGGAAAAAAATACATCACACCATTCGTTGCTGAAAAGCTGGCAGAAGCAGACGGAGACAAACCTGCGCACGAGCTGTTGTCTGACCGTGAGATGCAGGTGCTCCAGCTCATCGCCTCCGGCAAAACAGTGTCAGAGGTCGCCACAGAGATCTCGCTCAGCGTCAATACCATCAGCACCTACCGCGCCCGCATCCTCGACAAGCTTGGCCTGAACAACAATGCCGAGCTGACAAGGTATGCGATAGATAACCACCTTGTTTAGAGTCCACAGTCGACAGACCACAGTCCACGGCAAGTCAGCCCGCGGGACCGTCATCATGAACGATGGCAGTGCGTAAGGTGTGCGGGAATGAAGGATCCTCGGGTAGCAGCGTGCGAAAGCATGGCACAGGTGCTCGTATCAAATTCGCAGTAACCATCGGGGGATCCTTCGCTCGCTCAACGTCTACCGCCAAACCACCACTCAGGATACCGGTTTTGAGGAGGCTTCGACCGTGGACCGTCGACCGTGGATCGTGGACTATTCTGTAGTACAAACCACTACAACGCTTTCACATTTTATCCTATTAACTACGGCTGCTTTCCTTGCGTTATTTGTACTGTAATTACAGCATAGATGAGCCCTAAATCCGCTGCCACGATAGTAAAGGTT
Source organism: Chryseosolibacter histidinae (assembly GCF_018598225.1). GTDB lineage: Bacteria > Bacteroidota > Bacteroidia > Cytophagales > Cyclobacteriaceae > Chryseosolibacter > Chryseosolibacter histidini. The sequence goes on from NZ_JAHESF010000009.1 coordinate 236,607, forward strand.
GTGACTGTTGAAGATTCGCTTGTGGTAGCGGAAAGGGTTCAATCCTTGCTCGTCGAGCTGGCCAATATCAGGTTCCTGGGTAATGCCCGCAGCGTACCTGAGGCGCTGGAGCTGATCAGCAGTAAAAAACCCGACGTTGTGATCCTGGACATTCACCTGGGTGAGCAGCATCCCGGTGGGAACGGGTTACACCTGCTCATCACTTTGCGCAGACAATATCGCCGGATGAAGCTCATGATGCTTACCAACCTGACGGATCCGCAGTACCGCCGCACGTGTATGACGTTGGGAGCAGACTATTTCTTCGACAAATCCAATGATTTCGACAAGGTGTCGGAAGTACTCAAAAATATCCAGTTATGACAAATTACACAGGAGTCTACACAGCGGTACATCTTCCTTTGAAAACAGAAAATGATATGCAACCCAAAACACTCTTTTTGATCGATGACGATGCGCTAACGAACTACATCCACAGGCGGGTGATTTCCTCAAGATTCAATTTCAATATCGTTGAGTTCACAGAGGCGGCAAAAGCACTCGAGACACTGCAGGCCTATACGCCGGCCGAGGCAGAGCAGCTCCCGGAAGTGATATTTGTCGACATCAATATGCCGCACATGGATGGATGGGATTTTCTCAACGAGTATGAAAAGCTGCCGGACTTCGTGCTTGCAAAATGTGAGGTGATCGTACTTTCATCCACCGTAAACCAGCGCGAGATCGAAAGAGCCAATACCTACAGCGTTGTAAAGGGTTTTATTTCCAAACCCCTGTCAGTCGATGCCCTCGCCGGCATTGAACGAATGAACTCGAATAAGGTAGTAGGCAGTAGGCAGTAGGCCCTCCTTCGCTAAAGCTTCGGCGGGCAAGCAGTAGACAAAGCAATCGCGATAACTATTGGAAACAATTGAACAGAAACCAGCAAGTGAATTACACCCAGTCTAACCGGTAACTGGCAACCGGCTAACTGGCAACTTTTAACTTGAAACCTTAAATTTTAAAACTTATTCTAACCGATCTCGATCACCACATCATCCGTGAGCGGGTGGCCCACACAGGTAAGCACGTAACCTTCGGCGCGCTCTGATTGCGACAGCCCTTCTTCCTCATCGAGCTTCACCTTGCCTGACAGCGCCTTTCCACGACAGGCGGTGCAGAGTCCGCTCTGGCACGAATACGGCAGATCAATGCCCTGATCGAGGGCCGTCTCGAGAATGGCCTTATCCGGCGGCACCATCACCTTGTACTCCTGGCCGTCATAACGAATGGTAACTTCCCTGGTTTTGCGCTCACTGGCTTCGACTACCGGCGCTTCTTTCTTCAGATCTTTGTCGATCGTGCCCTGAACAAAACTTTCCTTGAAGATCTTTTCTTTGGGGATGTGCCGCATGGACAGCAATGTCTCCACGTTCTTCATCATGCCTTCAGGACCGCACATCAGGTACGTTGAATTTTCGATACCCCAGTCAGGAATGCGTTCGAACAGCTTGGTGAGCATGTCGTGGTTCAGCAGACCGGAGTAGCCCTGCCAGTTCATGGGCGCGTTGTCAAGCACGTGCACCACATGCAGCCTTCCCTCGTCGGTAGTATGGAGCCGCTCCAGCTCTTCTTTGAAAATGATGCTGTCGATGTCACGATTGCAATAAATGAGGGACACGATACTTTCAGGCTCCTGGGTGAGCATACTTTTGATGATGGACATCATGGGTGTAATGCCCGACCCGCCTGCAAACATAATGATGTGGCGTTTCCGCGACCTGTTATATTCGGTGGTGAACTGCCCCATCGGCTCCATCACCTTCACCTTACCCCCTATTTTCAGGTTATCGGCCAGCCAGTTAGACATGAGACCTTTTTCCACACGTTTCACTGTAACGGCCAGGTCCTGGTCGACATAGGGTGACGAACAGAGTGAATAAGACCTGCGCACTTCCTTACCGTCTACTGGAATGATGAGGGTAAGGAATTGCCCCGGTTTGTAGTCGATCTTCTGATCGGAAGGATGCTCGAAAACGATGGAGATCGCCTCCTTGGTCTCATTGATGATGTTCTTTACCTTAAGCTCAAAGTATCTCGGCCCGCCTTTGGATTCTTCCTTTTTGTTTTTGTTCTCGGTCTTGTCTGATTTCTTAAAAAAACTAAAAGCCATATAGAACGATTGATCTACGATTTACAAAATTAGGATCAGTTGCCGGTTGCCAGTTGCAGGGTAGCCGGTTTGATGAAGTGCTGTCAACAACATCCACCATAAAGCGTGTAACCATTATTGGGCCCAATATACTCAGGCTTCGAAAAATACACTGCACTAAACCGGCAACCGGTAAACCGGTAACCGGCAACTATTCTCCCCGCAAAACTAACAAAAAGCCGGAAGCTTCAAATTCGGCGTTCTGAGCCCTATTTTCGCGGTATTTAAGGCCTCACAGGTTTTGGCAATCCTGCATAAGCCATTAATTTTACATTTTAACACAGATGCCGTGCAATTAAATCCTTTGAATGCCATATCTCCCGTTGACGGGCGATATTTTGAAACTGCCAAATACCTTTCTGCTTATTTCTCGGAGTATGGCCTGATCCGCTACCGGGTGCAGGTTGAGATCGAATACCTGCTTGCCCTGTCGGCCGTGCTGCCTGAGCTCACTGATTTTCCCGCACACCAGATCAGCGATGTAAGAAAGATCTACAAGCAGTTCACGGAAGCGGATGCCCGGGAGATCAAGGAGATTGAAAAGATCACCAACCACGACGTAAAGGCGGTTGAATATTTCATCAAGAAAAAATTCGAGGCGATGAACCTCGGCTTCCTGAAGGAGTTCATTCACTTCGGGCTCACTTCGCAGGACATCAACAATACGGCCATCCCCCTTTCCATCAAAGATTTTCTGCAGCGCGATTACCAGCCCCTGCTGGAAGACCTTATCCGCGACCTGAACCTGTTTGCCAAAAATTACGGTGACGTGGCCATGCTTGCCCGCACCCACGGTCAGCCCGCATCGCCGACCCGCCTGGGTAAGGAGATCGCCGTTTTTTCCGCACGCATCGAAAAACAGTTGAACCTTTTAAAAACCGTTCCCCACTCCGCTAAATTCGGTGGCGCCACCGGCAACTTCAACGCTCACCACGTGGCGTATCCGGAGACCGACTGGAACAAATTCGGTGATGAATTCTGCCACCACCTCGGTCTTTCGCGCAGCTTCCCCACCACACAGATCGAACACTACGACAACCTCGCCGCACTGTTCGACAACCTCAAGCGCATCAATACCATCCTCATTGACCTGAGCCGCGATATCTGGCAATACGTTTCCATGGAGTATTTCAAACAGAAGATCAAAGAAGGCGAGATCGGCTCATCTGCCATGCCCCACAAGGTGAACCCCATCGACTTTGAGAACGCAGAAGGCAACCTCGGATTTGCCAACGCCATCTTCGAGCACCTGTCGGCGAAACTGCCCGTGTCACGACTGCAGCGCGATCTCACTGACTCTACGGTGCTTAGAAACATCGGTGTTCCGCTGGCCCATTCTTACATCGCGTTTAAATCGCTGATCAAAGGACTCTCCAAGCTGGAGCTCAACAAGGCGGCCATCGACAGCGACCTCGATAACAACTGGGCCGTAGTAGCCGAAGCGATCCAGACCATCCTCAGAAAAGAAGGTTACCCGAATCCTTACGAGGCCCTGAAAGCGCTCACACGGAAAAATGAAAAGATCACCCAGCAAAGCATTGCTGATTTCATCGATACGCTGAACATCAAGGATGGATTGAAGAAAAGGTTGAAGGAGATCACGCCGTTTAACTACACTGGGATATAGAAGAATTTAGAATTTAGTATTTAGAATGAGTATGGTCACCGGCGGTATTTATTCTAAATTCTAACTCCTAAATTCTATTCTTCTTGTTTATACAACAACTGCTTCAACGCAAAGTCATACAGCGTTAACCTCCGCAGGTCATAGTACGCCGTCCAGAAATCTTTCAAAGCCTGGATGTAGCTTCTTTTGGCATCGTCTTTTTCGTTGAGCGCGATATTAAGGTTGGTGATGTCGATCTTGCCGATGAGGTAACGGTTCTGTGCCACGTTGTAACGTTCTGCGGCCACCTGATCCGACTTCTTGGTGATCTCGATCTGGAGCTTCAGCATCTCGAACTGCCTTACCTGCGTCATGATCTCCTGCTCGAAATTAACTTCCTCCTGAGCGATGGCGAAGTCGTTGAATTGTTTATTGGCGATCGCAGTGCGCATGCGCGACTTATTCCTGCCCCAGTCCAGCACGGGAACGCTTAATGTCAGGTTGAACTGCTGTTGTTCGGTGGGGTCTACGTAAATGTCATTGAGGGCAAGGCCGTTGTTGTTCAGCCCGTACGCCGCGGTGAGCTCCGTCTGCCATCGTTGTCCCCGCGCCTGGGCCACTTCCCGGTCTGCCTCGATCCTTCGTCGTTCAAAAGCAATGTACGCCGCCCTGTTCTGCTTGGCATATTCCAGCGCTTCGTCAACCGTGACCATAAAAGTCGGGATGATCTCAGGCAAGGAAAGCTGAAACTGCTCTCCGTCGTTCAAGCCGATGTAGGATCGCAGCTGAAGCCTTGCTGTTTCCAGCTGAAGACTTGCTTCGGCCACCGCCTGTCTTGACCGCAGCAACTGAAGCTCTACCTGCAAAAGTTTATCGAGCGATGTTGTGCCGATGTTGTAGCGCCCCTGCTCGATCTTGTAGATCGTGTCATTGTTGGCAAGGTTGAACTGCGCGATCTGCAGATTGATCTGCTGCTGCAACACGTTAAAGAATCTTGTTACCGCTTCACGCGAAATGAATTCCATCTGCTCCACGTACTCTCTTTTAGATTCCTCAAATCGCAAAGGTTCGGTCATCTTATCCCAGCGGAGCTGGTTGAACGAAAAGATAGGCTGGTTAAGGGCAACGCTCATCACGGTTCCACTCCATTGCTCCTTGGGGCTCAACGATTCAGGCGCGTGGTTGTAGTTATTAAAGTAGCCAATGCTCGAGTTCACAGACACGGTGCCCGCCGTCCAGGGGATGGGTTGCTCCAGGCCCAGGTTCATGAAGCTGTTGAACTGGTTCACCTTGGCATAAGTGAAGGTTCCGTCAGACAACGGGGCCTGCGTAACCCGCCTGGTATAAGGAAGCTGTCCGCTCAAACGAAGCTGTGGATTGAAATTGGTCTTGTAATAGCGGTAGGCCCAGTACCGGTTCTCCTTCCGCGTTTCTGCCTGCTTGGCCGCCGGGGATTGTGCTTTGGCACGCACGATGATCTCTTCCAGGGGAAAAGATTGCTGAGCCGAAGCATAAAAGGTAATGAACGTGATCTGAACAATTAAAAATATCCGTAAAAACATCTTATTCATAACGAAGTGAGGTAATGGGGTCCTGGTTGGCGGCCTTGCGTGCCGGGGCTATGCCGAAGATCAGCCCTACCGTTGCGGCTACACCGAATGAGAGCAGAATAGAAGTAAAGCTGATGATGGTGGGAATACCCGCCACCTCCGAAACAATATAGGCCATGGATACGCCGAGTATAACGCCGATGATGCCGCCCGATACGCTGATCATGATCGCCTCGAACAAGAATTGTTGAACCACATCGCTCTTTTTGGCGCCGATGGAGAGTCTCAAGCCAATCTCCTTGATACGCTCCAGCACAGAAGCCAGCATGATGTTCATGATGCCGATGCCACCCACCAGCAAAGATATGCCTGCAATCGCGCCCAGCACGTAATTGAAAATATCGTTGGTACGCTGCTGCTGCTTGAGCAACAATTCAGGGATCTCAATTTCGTAGTCCACCACATCGTAATGTCTCCGCTGCAGCAGGCGCGACATGATCTCCGCTGACGGCTGCAGCATTGTGGTTTCGTCAACCTGCACCACAAGCCTGTCGAGCTGATGATAGTTCTTCCGCTCCAGCTGGGCAGACGTAGACTCGTTATTGTTCTGGCTGTTCACTACCATTCCCCTGCTGCGCATGGCTTCCTGGCGCAGCTCATCCGCGGTGATGAGGTCCCTGTTCTTGTAACGGATCAGCATCGACTGCAGTGGCGTGTAAACATCCATGTTAAAATCGCGGATGCCGAGCTTGCTGATGCTGTTCTGCGATACCACACGCTCTTTCAGCACACCTGTAATGGTAAGCCAGTGCGGCCCTACCTTGATATTTTTTCCAATGGGATTTTCTGTAGGAAAGAAACGCGACTTGATGGACTGGCCGATGATACAAACAGGCGATCCGAGCCTGCGCTGCTCGTCGTTGAACATCTGGCCTTCCTGAAGCTCGAAATTATAAATATCGAAATACGAAGGCTCCACGCCCACCAGCTTGGCCGATCTGCGGTATCCCTTCCTGATCACGTTGGTCTCCAGGATGATCTCAGGACTTAACCTCGTGAGCCCGGGGATGATAGACTGGATACTTTTGACGTCGCGGATGGTGAGGCCGGGGGAGAATTTTTTCTTGTCTTTCTGGCCTACCTCTTCCTCTACCTTTTCTTCTTTTTGCTCGATGATTGGCTTGATCACGATGTTGTTGACCCCTACCAGCTTGATCTGGTCCAGGATCTCCTGCTGTGCACCGTTACCGATCGCCAGCATGGCAATCACTGCGGCCACGCCGAATATGATGCCGAGGGCGGTGAGCAACGAACGTACTTTATTGGCTACCACCGCGTTTACCGCGATATAGAGATTAGCCATCAGGCGTGCTTGCATGGTGTGCTGGTTTAGTGGTTAACCTTTTCCCTTTCCTTCCTTGCCCACTGGCTTCGCTTCATTTTTTACGCTGGGTGATGCCGGCGCTGAAGGCACTATTCTATCGTCAGGTTTCTGCTCCTCTTCTTTCTTCTTGCGCTTGCCATTCATTTCAGGTAACAGGCTGAAGTCTTTGTCTTCGAGGCCATCCGGTACGGAGAGAAAAATACGGTCGCCTTCTTCAAGGCCACCCACTACCACGGCATCGTTGGCGTTGGTCTCCCCTACTATCACTTCCTGCTTGATGGTGTTGATACCCTGTTTCTTGTACACGAAGGTGATGGAATCGAAATGACTGTGAAGGCTTTCGAGCGGAATGTACAGCACACTGTCTTTCACACTTACGATCACTTTGTTGCTGGTGGTCATGGAAGGCCTCAGGGTTGGGTCGGTGCCGTTGATCTCCACGGAAACCTCGAACACCTTGGCATCGGAGTTGGGGCGCTGCTCGCCCACGTTGGCTACGCGGATCACAAAACCCGCCAGCTTTTTATCAGGATAGGCATCGAGACCGATCTCCACTTTCTGTCCCGCTTTCACCTTGCGCACATCCACTTCGTTGACATAAGTTTTTGAAAGCATTTTGGTCAGGTCAGGCAGCATGGCCACTTTGGGATCCCACATCTGGATCTGAGAACCTGCTTTGATCGGTTTGCCATCCCAGCCTTTTTCGTAGATCACCATGCCGTCTTCGGGAGCCAGAACCCTGAACGCTTCGAGCACCTTGGTCATGGCGTCGAACTCGTTCCGCACTTTTCTGAACTCGGCAGACACTTCACGCATCTTCTCCACATTCTGGTTACGTTTGATCTTGTAGTTCTCAAGCGCCTGCTCGTATGAGCGTTTTGCTTTATCGAGGTTGATCTCGGCCTGTTTGATGGTGGCGGGAGGCTCGAACTTGGATTGTTCGAGGATGATCTCTTTTTCTTCCACACCATATTTCAGGTTGATGAGCTCATCGCGCGACTGGCGCAGCTGAAGGGTGGTGTCGAGCTGTGTTTGTACAAATTTCGAATTGGCTTTCTCGAGCTCGATCTGTTTTTCATTGAACCTGTTCTGAAACTCTGACCGGTCGAGGGTGGCCACCCAATCACCTTTTTTTACAACGGTTCCCTCATCGACAATGTCCTGAATGGTGACCTGCCAGATCCTGAAATCGCGAAGGCTTGCCGGCCCGAGGATCTTCACGGAGTTTTTGGCCTCCAGCTCCCCCGTGGTCTCGATCTCCACCTTGAATGGACCGCGTTTCACATTGGCCAGGATATCGGCCACTTCGCCGGACTTGTTGCCCTTCACGATGAAATAGGCAATAAGCAACACAGCTATCACGCCAGCACCAATGATCAGGTTTCTTTTCATGTCTTTTTTATTTGGTCAAAAAATGATTACTCTAAGATAGCGCAATGGTTACACTTGCTTCAGCCATTGAGATAATTTCCTTCCCCGCAGTGTAAAATAAAAGGCTGGCGTATAGTGAAGGTCTCCCTGCCATACGCCAGCCGCTCTCAACATCAACGTTTATACTATACCTAAAGTTATTGAACGGGTCCCTTTTTTACCGAGAATTTTGCCATTCCGGCCGCTTTATCAATCTTACCCATATTGAGATCCTTCAGTACTGAGCCTTTTATGCCAAGCTCCAACGTTGAGGGTATACCGCAGCCCTCACATTTGGTAAGCGAAATATTAAATACCAGCACTTCTTCATCGCCCAGTGTTTTCAGGGTGCGGCCGTATTCGAGGATGTTCTCCTTGAACTCACGCTCAAACTGGGGATAGAGCTCCTTCACCTTCTTGTTACGGGTGGCCTGATCCATATCTTCCAGCCCCTGGGTAGGCATTGAAAACCGTTTGAAGTCACGATCTTCGCTGCTGCTGTAAACCCTCATGTAGTAGATCACACCGTAATCCTTGAGGCGTTCGTAGTAGATATTGTTTTCACCGAAATAAGTCTTGGAAAGGTCAGGGCGATACAGCCTGTTGATGATGCTGGAAAGCAGCTCCAGGTCCGGTTCTTTCACCTCCACGGTTTCAGTGTTCACCACTTTCAGCTTGGCAAGGGTCTGCTCACGGGTAGCTTTACCCTGTTTGAAAGCAACAACATCTGCTTTGGTACCTTCGACGGAAATGTGGGTCCGCTGTCCCCTGAAGTACCATGACCTGCCGGGCTCATCCTGGTTGGTGACAACGATCCTTTCATTCGGTCCCAGCTGGCTGATGAGGTCGCCATAGTCGAGAATGAAATCTTTCGAAGCTTTGATCATCCTGTTGTTGAATTCATCGCGGAGGCTGTCATTGACAACCCTTCTTTTTTCCTTCACCTTTTCCTTCAGCTTGTAGCCGTCATCTTCTTTCTCTTTGGCGGGAGGGTTGGGCTTTGTCGTTTTCACTTCGCCGATCCCATTCACGATCACGGGGGCCTGATCATCGGAGTAGTAATAAGTACCAGAGCGTACGGTCACACCGTTACCGCTGATCGAAAAGGCCATGGGCATTGCATAATCTCCGGGGATCCGGAACGTAACGCCGTATCCTTCCTGATACCTTCCATTCACATCAATGCCGATGTAGCGCTTATCCGGGCTAACCTCGTGCTTGATCAGCGTAGCGAGCACATTCTCCGCCACTTCAATATCGCGCGTCATGCGCTCTTCATCAATTTTCTGAGCTACTAAAACCTGCGAGTGCAGTGACAACGCCAGTATTCCACTCACCCAGATCTTTATCATCTTTTTCATATCCTTCTGTATTGGTCGTTAAAAGTTTTATTTATCTCTGTTATAATATTATAAGCGCGATTCTGCATTGCTATGGGACCGCCTGCATTTAATCCTGTCAGTCCTCTAATCCTGTTAATCCTTTATCCCGTTGGTCCCGATCAATCCTTTAAATCCTTTAATCCTGTAAATCCTGGTCTCAGTTCTTTATCTCCTTCGACTCCTGCGGCGCCCCAACGGTGGTGATAATGCTCGTCAGGATCTGCTCCGTTTCCTGCTTGAAGATGTTCGTGTTCTGCTGCAGGCTGTTGAGCTGTGTCTGTACTACCTGCAGATCGTTGGTGTGTTGCTGCTGCATATACTGGGCAAAATCCACCAGCAGGTCTTCAATGTATTTTTTCTGTTCACCGGATGTCAGTTGAAAATAATCTTTCACCATCTGCGCGTTCTCTGTCTGGATAGTGGACACATATTGCCTGATCTGATCCTGCGATGCGGTGGCTGCCTGGCGTACAAGCTGATCGATGCGGGCCGAGCTTGCGTTCAGGTTCCTCCGGATGGAAACATCCAGCTTTGCCTGCGTCTCTTTCCAGCTGGCCTGCTGTGCGAGGTTGTTCTCGTTCAGCGATGCATTGATCATCTGCTGTACTTCACTGGCGGTCAGCGCTTGTGTTGGAGGAGCGCTTTCGCGGATGGGTTGCGCCTGTTCTTCACCGAAGCTCAGCCGGAACTCATGGTTCGAAACGCTGATGCGTGTACCCGTGATCCTGCCAACCAGAATGATCAGCAGCAGCGATGCCGCAATGCTCACAATGGTTTTGAAATAAGGGCTGCTCCAGAGCATGCGTTGCCGTGTGTCGCCTATAAAAATGGGGGGCGCGATCACCTCCTGATCTTCCACCGTGCTCATCATTTTACGCAGCCTGCGAAACTTCTCGAACTCCGCCCTGGCTTCAGCATCTTCCAGCAGGTACCGGTCTATCTTCTCCTTCTCCTGCCCCTCGAGCTCACCGTAGAGGTAAGCCATCCAATCTTTTTCGTCTGGTTTATAGTTCATAGCCGATCGTATCTTTATTGATGTTCTTCTTTTCCAGTATTTTTCTCAGCCCGTCAAGTCCGTAATACATTCTTGACTTCACTGTGTTCTCAGAAATGTTGAGCACTTCCGCGATCTCCCTGAATTTCAATCCTTCGTATTCTTTCATGATCACCACTTCACGTTGCTCTTCGTTCAGTTCCAGCAGTGCCTCCTGCAGAATATCGGAGAGCTCAACCTGCTCCAGCTGCCGTTCGGGATTATCAAGCCGCTGGCCCGATCCTTCCCATGCGGGCGATTCTTCGGCTTCCCTGTTCCATACCTGGTCAAAGGAAAGCGAGCGGCTGTTTTTGTTTTTCCGGGCTTCCTCGCGACAGTTGTTCACGGCGATCTTGTAAAGCCACGACTTGAAACGGGCAATATCCTGTAAACCCGCCAGGTTCCGGCACATGGAAATAAAGGTCTTTTGCGACACTTCCATGGCCAGATCGTGGTCCAGGAAGAATTTGTACCCGAAATTGTAGATCCGTTTATACCACAATTGAACCAGTTTGCCCTGGGCACCCTGGTCTCCCTGCCTGGCCCTTACGATCAGGGTCTCGGAATGCATCATCGCGATGTCCAGTAGAGTTTCTGCATGCATAGCTGCCATTTTCAGCCCTTCCGCCCGTTTCCGGGACAGTTTCACCGTTTCATGATATAAAGATGGCACGGAGGGGGGAATAGTTTTAGACAAGGAGATTTTTTTTGGTTACCGGTTGCCAGTTGCCAGCTAGCCGGTTTAGGGTATGTGATTTCAGACGTGTGAGCAATGGGGTCAATTTGGTATAAATACCGTCCCTGTTAATGCTATGCTTCGCCGAAACTGGCCACCCGGCAACCGGTAACCGGCAACTTTTTTATCTTTGCCGTCGCATGAAAAAACTGATCGCATTCATCATCCGGTACGTTCCGCGTAAATACCTGCAACGCGTGGCGGGAGTCGGGTTGAAAATATTAGGTTTCTTTTATTCCGGCAGCAATGTTACCTGCCCCATTTGCGGCAAGCAGTATGGCAAGTTTTTACCTTACGGGAGGATCAATCCGCGCCCGAATGCCTTATGCCCTAACTGCCAGTCGCTGGAGCGCCATCGCCTCATCTGGCTGTACCTGAAAGAAGAGACAGACTTTTTCAGTGGCAAAAAACAAGTGCTTCATATTGCTCCCGAAGCGTGTTTTATCAAACGTTTCGAAGCGCAGCACGGTGCGGGTTACATCACCGCCGATATCGAATCGCCACTGGCCAAAGTGAAGATGGATATCCATGACATCCCGTTCGCTGAAAACACGTTTGACGCCGTGCTCTGCAACCATGTGCTGGAGCATGTAAACGACGACATCAGGGCCATGCGCGAGATCAGGCGCGTGCTGAAGCCGGGAGGCTTCGCTATTCTGCAGGTGCCGTTTTTCAATCCCGTACCTGAAAAGACGTTCGAAGACGCCAGCATTACCGATCCGAAAGCGCGTGAAAAGGCTTTCGGGCAGGATGACCACGTACGCAAATATGGAAACGATTATCCGCAGCGCATGGAACGCGCCGGACTGAAGGCCATTGAAGATCCGTTCGTGAACAAGAAGACCGCGGAAGAAAGACAACGGTATGGGCTGGTGAATGGAGAGATCATTTACAAAGGCATCAAGCCTTAGGCCGAACGAAGACCTATATCATTCCCAGTAACCGATATCCAGAGTGGCGGTAAGCGCGGCGGGTCTGAGGGAACGAAGGATCCCCAGATCATCGCTACACACTCATTAGCGCACAGTACCAAGCGTATGCACTCCGTAATCTGGAGATCCTTCGCTCCGCGCAGCTCCTGCCCACAGGCTTCGCTCAGGATACCGGTCTTAGCGGGGAATTCGCTACTTATCCTTTACCCGCTCTTCGAGGGCTTTCACTTTCTCGTTGGTCTCTTCGATCTTTTTATTCGCTTCGATCAAATGCAACGTCAGCTCCTCCACTTTCTTCAGCAGGATCAGGTTCATCTCTTTTATGTTGAGGCCTTCGGCGTCCATCTCCTTTGCTGACGGAACTTCGGGCAGGTGTTTATTGGCTTTGATGTAAGCTTCGAGCTCGGCGAGGGAGAGAAGATTATAATCTTTTTCGAAGACGTAGTCAGGACCGGGGTTGGTCATGGCGATGTTCACTTCCTGAGACCAGATCTTTCCGTTGACGGCAAGTTTGAAGGTGCCGGGCTCGTTGGTTCCAATGCCCACGTTGCCATTGGATAGTATAACCATTTTGGTTTCAAGTTTCACCTGGTCGTTTGTTCTCGTTTTAAAGACAAGATTGCCGTAATTGCCCTGGTTACTGTCTTTGAATACGCCACTGATAGAAGCGAGTTCTTCGCTTATACCATTCCAGAAAACGAGCGCAGGACCAGCGTTGGCCACATAAGTATTCGGCATGCTCAATCTCATTACTTCACCCGAAGCTCCTACAGCATGAATCGGTGCCTGAGGGGCAGTGCCTATTCCGATTTTTCCATCTTGTGTAAAGAAAATTTTATCCTGATTGTCCTTGTTGGCGAAAACCAAATTATTTGACTGCCCGGGATGGTTATAGAATGCCCACCGCTTAGCATTATTTTCATATAGGCCGAACGATGAATACTCTCCGGAAGCCAGCGTATTAACACGTATGGTCCCAAGGGGATTATTGGCGGCCCTGACTTCCAATGGAGCTGATGGAGCAGCCGTTCCAACGCCCAGGTTGCCGTTATTCAAAATCGTTACCAGTCCGGAAGAAGTATAAAAGAAAATTCCACCGGTTCCCCAGTTTTTAAGGCGTATATCCGAAACGTCTTCTGTTAAGGTCAGCCAGTTTGTTGCATCACGATTTATCCGCAGCCCATCATTCCATCCATTGCCAATTTGCGAAATGGTAAATTTTCCTTCCGGAGTAGAGGTACCGACGCCCACATTAGTCGTCGTTCCGGCGGCAGCCTGTACCGTTCCGGGTATATACAGTTGACCTGAGGCAGTTGAAGTAACCCATACCAATAAGCAAAGGCAGTAGAGATTCCGTAGTGATTTCATTGATTTGATAAGTTGAAGTGATTTGCAGTGTGATTACCGGATGTATTGCTGACTTCTTCGTTGTTTTGACAATATCCGGGCGTGCAATATACACGCTTTTTTTTAAGGGTTAAGATTCAAACGGCATGCGCAATGGTACCGATGCAGTCGTCAGACCCCAGCCCCCAAACTCGTTCCCCCCATCCCTGGTCTGCCGCCGCCGCCCCCCAAAAAAAACCCCGCGCTCACCCGGCCG